>CAWHDE010000001.1:0-218128 GCA_963827925.1 uncultured Pseudomonadota bacterium
GTGTAGCGACGGTATTGTCAACGATCAGCGGGATATGACTGAGATGGGCGATCTCAGCCAGCGCGCTGATATCGGCGATGTTGCCTGCAGGGTTACCGACGCTTTCGCAATAAATCGCGCGTGTGTTGGAATCGATCTGTGCGGCAACGGCGCCGGGAGAGCCGTTTTCAGCGAAGTGCGCCTTGATCCCGAGATTGGGAAGTATGTGCGCGAACAATGTATGCGTGGTGCCGTAGAGCTGCGGTACGGAGACAATATTGCGCCCTGGTTCGAGAAGGTTCATGACGGCGAAATACATCGCCGCCTGCCCGGAGCCGACGCACACAGCATCCAGACCACCTTCAAGCGTGGCCACGCGGCGTTCAAGAACGCTGGTGGTTGGGTTGCTGATGCGCCCGTATCTGTGGCCCTCGACTTCCAGATTGAACAATGCCGCGGCGTGCTCCGCGCTTTCAAATCCATAAGATACGGTCTGATAGATTGGTACGGCGAGCGCCCGTGTTACCGGATCCATCTCATAGCCGGCATGTACCGCCGCAGTTTCTGGCAACATGCGCGAAGTTCCTTGCGGTTGTGAGGACAAATTTCTGCGTGTCGCTCTCGTTATCTTGTGCAAACAGGATATCGTCGGCCTCTGCTATGAAGCAGAATGAACCGGTTTTGTTTCGTAAAACAACTTGAACAAAGGGAGCAATTACTCGTCACGCCTCACCCAAATAGGCAAGTTTATCTTGATGCGTTTTGACCAATGCCAGAGCGGCGGCTTACGCCGTCGATCCCGCGTCAACCACCATGAGACTTCCGGTGATGCCCTGCGCCTGATCGCTGGCAAGGTAATCAACGGTGTTGGCAATATCCTCCACCGCCGTCAGGCGGCCAAGCGCGCTGCGATGGGCAACCTTACGGCGCGCTGCCTCGTCCATATCGAGTGTCATTTCTGTATCGACGAAGCCTGGCAAAACAGCGTTGACCGTGATGCCGAGCGACCCGACCTCGCGCGCGAGCGATCGCGTGAAACCAAGCATGGCCGCCTTGGTGGCGCTGTAGGCAGAGATGCCCTGATATCCGGTGATGGCGACGATGGAGGCGATGTTGATGACACGCCCGCTGCGTGCCACCAGCATCGATCGCAGAAGATGCTTTGTGAGCACCAAAGGCGAGACGATGTTCAGGCGGGTGAGACGTTCAATGTCTACCTCGCGCATATTGCAAAGCAGGCCGCTTGTACCAAGCCCGGCATTATTGACCGTTCCGTAGATAGGGCCGAATTGCTTGCGTAGCGCCCGCGCGGTTTCAGGCAGCGCGTCGATTTCGGCAAGATCCTGACAAAAGAAGCTGATCCGCCCCGTGCCCCTGGCCTCCGCCTCGGCGATCGCGGCCTCAAGCGCCGCACCGGAACTCCGCGCGACGGCGATGACATGAAAGCCGGAGCTGGAGAGCTTGCGGGCAATGCCAAGGCCGATGCCGCGGCTGCTCCCGGTGACGACGATATTACGCATGGTGCCGCTCGATCTTTCCAGATGTCATCACAGGAATTTCCGTTACCTCGGTCAACCGCACCGGCACTTTGTGCGGGGCGAGCGTGGCCCGGCATGTGGCCATGATCTCAGCGCGGATGCTGGGGAAGTCGGAAGCCTGCCCGTCCGGGCGCGAGGCAAGGACAATATCCGCGGCGATCAATGTCCCGGTGATTGGGCTGGGGCGGCCCCAGACGCGGGACATCGCGACACCTGGATGCCGGTTGATCATGGCCTCGACCTCCTCAGGGTGAACTTTCAGGCCGCCGACATTGACCACGCCTTCGCGCCGGCCAACGAAAACATAGCGATCCTCATGACGTTCCACCACGTCGCCCGTGTCGACAAATCCGTCGGCATCGGCAAGCGTGCGAGAGGGCTGACCGAGATAACGCAATGCCGTGGCGTTTGAGCGCACCCGCAGCGTGCCGTCTTCAATCCGCACAGTGGGGTAGGGAGGTTCCGCGTCCAGCACAGTGGCGGGAAAACCGGCCCGCGCGTCATTGACGCTGAAGGCGACACCAGCTTCCGTCGAGGCGAAGGCGTGCCCGATCCTGGCTTGGGGATAGGCCGCGCCGAGACGGTCGAGAATATCCTGCCCCGCCATTTCGCCGGAGAGCCGCACATAGGCGGGCGCCATCCTGGCCGCGGCACCGCTCATCAGCGCGCGCCGCCAATGCGATGGTGTGCCGGATACATGCGTGGCCCCGGCATCACCGAGGCGCGCGAGGAACGCGGCAACTGGTTCGTCAGCCTCGGAGAGCACCATAGAGCCGCCGCCGGTCAGCGCCCGCAGCAGGATCGTCAGGCCGCCATAGCGGCGAATGTCATAGAACGTGCTCCACACTGCGTTTTCCACCACAAGGCCATCGCGCAGTGGCGCGGTGAGGCTGGCAAGGCTGTGCAGCACGAGCTTAGGCACACCGGACGTACCGGAGGTAAACAGCACCCATTCCGTGTCAAAGCGCGGCGGCGCGGCCAAGCCGTGCCGGGGTGGCACGGCGGTTTCCATGTCGATATCGGCATCGGTGACCGTGAGTTCGGCCTCGCCGTTCTGCATAAGATGCGGGATTTGCCCGTCCGGGACATCAGGCGGACACAGCAGCAGGCGTCGCGCAATGCCGTCGAGCGCAAGGGCCGCCAGCACAGCGGCGAGCTGCCCGCGCGTGCGTATAAGAACGTTACGGCCGGAAAATACCGCCGCGCCGCCGCGCAGCCTGTTTGCCGCATCGAGCGTGGAGAGGGGAAAACGCTGCCTGGCGTCGGCGATGCAGCGCTCCACCGGCCCGGCCCGCGCCTTCATCAGCTCCTCCAGCGTCTTTCGGTTATTGTACTGCATTTTCGTAGAGCCTGATGAAATCGCCGACGGTCACCGGCAGGCTATGTTCATCCGCCGATGAGAGCGGGTCGACCCCGTATTCATCGTCGAGCTCCGCCACCAGAATGGCGATGCAGAGGGAGTCGAGCCCGCTGCCGAGCAATTCCAGATCATCTTGCAGCGGGGCGAGGGGTTTTTTCTGCTGCTGGGCGATGGTCGTCATCATTTCCAAAATCGTGTCACGTATGGCCATTTCGATGCCCTCCTTCGGCATTCAGGGAACAGGTTTCCGCTTGGTGGCTCTGAAGAAAACGAATAATCTCCGCCGTAACGGCTTGCCGCATCCAGCCCACGGTGAGTTCATGATCGAGGCCGGGAATGACGCAGAGGTGGATGGAGGCTGAAGCCGGCAGCAGGTTTCCTCCCACGCCGAAATGCCGCTCGAACTGCTTCAGCCCCGCATCGTTTTCGCCAAAGAGGAACAGGGACGCAGCATTGCGGGAGACCAGCGTGTTCACGCAGCTTTGCGCCACACTATCCGGCCCTGGCCGCTCATGCCGTAGCGAGAACCATGGCAGGTTGACGGCGAGCAGCTCGGTGATGCGCGGGTCGGCACAGGCACTATGCACCGCATGGTAGGCGCCGGAGCAGAGACCATGCAGCGCAAAGCGATGGAAGCCAAGAGCTTGAAGCGCGTCCAAGGCATCACAGACATCGCCTGTGCGGTTCTCGGTGAAAATATCGGTCTGGAGATCAGCGCCGCCGTTATAATGGATGCTGTCGCCGAGCCCCGCGAAGTCAAACCGCAGTGATGAAATCCCCACCTGCGCAAGCGCGCGCGCGCATTCCACACCAAACCGGGCGAAGCCGTGACGCGGATTGCCGCCGGCATTGCAGATGAGCACGGCAAAGCCGGGAAAGCGGTTCAGCCTTGAACGGCATAACGTGCCCCTGAGATGCCAGGCGGTGCCGAAGCGGAGCAAAGTTTCCATGCATCCAGGCAGAATGAGTGCTTCAGGTTCGGGCGGAGCTGGTACAGCGCGGGGGGGTAATGCGTATGGCGGTATTTCGCGGCGCAGCCAATCAAGCAGCGCTGCAGCCTCAAGTTCCGGCTCTCCGCCATGATGGCTGGGCCGCAGCATGGCATCCAAGCCGCCGAGGTTATTGGCCGTGAAACTGCTGTTGCGCTCTTTCCAGGATGCCAGGCGGGCGGCAATCTTTTCCTCCGGCGCGCGGGAAAAGATCACCACGGGAACCTCTGCAGGCAAAGCAAGACGCGCGAGGTCGGCGGCGCGCATCTGCCCCAGACATTCAGGCGTGAAAACCAGCTCACCAACCTCGATACCGCCGCCGGGCTGTTGTGTGCCGCGCAGCCGGGCCTCGGTAACAAGCTGCGACACGTAGGATCGGCCCGTCAGGCATGGCTCGATGAGCGCGAGCCCGGCAACATCGCCGCGCTGTGCCGCCGCCATGGAAGCGAGCGTGCCGCCGATGCGCAGGCCGATGAGGAGCAGACGCTCGGCGCCCGTCTGGGCACGCAGCCATTGCGCCGCCAAGGCGATGCTTTCCTGCCACGCCTCCCAGAGATTTGAGTGGCTGGGATCCGCGGAATCGCCGGTGCCCGGATAGTCGAAGCGCAGCGCAGGGTAACCGGCTCCGGCCAGGCGGTCCGCCAGCAACCGGAAGGGCCGGTAGCCATTGCTGAAATCGTCGCTGGCACCGGGGCAGAGCAGGGCGGCGGTGCTGCTGGCCCAGCCGGATGGCGCGGGATGAAACCAGCCGAAGCACCCGCCGAAAACAACCGGCACCATGCCATTCGCCGGGTCTGGTGGATCAAAATCATTCATCGGGGGATTCCGCTCCGGTTGGCGCCTGCACCCTTGCCTCCACCCAGGCCGTCATCACCGCCTGGTCATGGGGCTTGGATATTTCCTCATTATCGCGCAGGAGCGTCGCCAGAACGCTTTGCAGCTTCCGGCTATAGGCGAGGGTACCGGACAGGTTGAAATGCCAGGCATCGCCGTAAAACTGATCCGGCCAGCACGGGATTGTCGAATCGACCAGTTCCACGTTCGGATTGGCTTGTGCGATTTTGGTCAGGTAGGCTGAAAACCGCGGCTGAACCACCGGCGGCAGCTGTTCGCAGGTCGAGGCGTTGATCGGCATGGTCATGATCACCACCGGCACATGGTGCGCGGCAAGTAAGGTGAGCGTGCGGCTCAGGTACATATTGACCAGCGGAGACACATGCCAGTCAGTCATCTTGGCTTCATCGGAAACAGCGTCGGATCCATCGGCGGTGCCGAAGGGAGACATGCCGGAAGACGCTATGGCCTCGTGCAAGGCGCGCTCGTTGTAGCGCCACCGTGCCGCAACATAGCCACCGGCCAGAGCGCCAAAATAGAGAGGCGGAAAGTGCACCGCATAAAGCGTAGGCAGAAGCGCAAACGGCACCGCGCTGGGGCGTTCCGCATGCTGAAGCTCATCATCGCCCAGCGCACGGGCATTGGCCTCGACGGCGCGGATATCGGCGGTGCTTAGCAGACCCGAGCTGGCGAATAATGACCAGAAATACTTATCCTCTGGATACATCGAGGCCGAATGCACGATGATAACGAGGCGCGGCGGTTCCGGGCAGCGTAACACGCGCTGGACAAGAAAATAGGTCTCGACCGGGCTGGCGCCGGGGAACGCCAGATTCTCCACCGGCATTTTCATGGCGGTGGGCAGCACGCCAGCCACTGCGCGGCTGTCCCCAAATATGACAACCTGATTGGGCCGGCACTGCGCAATCAGTTGGTTCTTGGCGAGGGCAACCGGATAAGCCCGGCCTTGATAGGCCATCGGGAAGGCGACGATATAGATCCACACTGCGCCCCAGGTGACAAGGAACGCCAGACCCGCCACGAGGATGAAACCCGCGAACGACAGCTCCCGTACGGCGCCATTCTCATTATTCACGTGCATTGACCGCATCAGGTTCTCCATCACGTCCCGCCCCGTTTGGCGCCTGCACCCGTGCCTCCACCAAAGCCGCCATCACCGCCTGGTCATGGGGCTTGGATGCTTCCTCATCGTTTTGCAGGAGCGTCGCCAGAACGCTTTGCAGCTTCCGGCTATAGGCAAGGGTTCCAGACAGGTTGAAATGCATATCGTCGCCGTAAAACTGGTCTGGCCAGCAGGGGATTGTCGCATCGGCCAACTCCACGTTCGGGTTGGCCTGGGCAATCTCGGTCAGATAGGCCGAAAACCTCTGCTGAAGTGCTGGCGGCAGATGTTTACAGGTCGCATCATTGACCGGCAGGGTCATGATCAACACCGGCACATGGCGCGCAGCAAGCAGGGCGAGCGTACGGTTCAGGTACAAATTGATCAGCGGCGAGACGTGCCAGTCAGCCATCTTCGCCTCATCGGAAATACCGTCGGATCGATCGGCTGTACCGAATGAAGAGCGACCGGAAGACGCCATGGCCTCGTGCAAGGCGCGCACATTGTATCTCCATCGTGCCGCCACGTAGCCGCCCATCAGGTTGCCAAAATAGAGCGGCGGAAAGTGCATCGGGTAAAGCTCGGGCAAGAGGGCAAAAGGCACAGAACTGGGACGTTCGGCGTGTTCAAGCTCGTCATCACCGAGTGCGCTGGCATTGGCTTCGACACTGCGTATCTCGACGGTGTTCAGCAGACCCGAGCCGACGATCAAGGACCAGAAAAACTTGTCCTCTGGATACATGGAGGCCGAATGCGCGATAACGACGAGGCGTGGTGTCTCGGGGCAGCGTAGTAGGTGCGAGACAAGAAAATAGGTCTCGATCGGCGTAGCGGCGGGAAAAGCAAGATTCTCCACCGGTACATGCATGGCGGTGGGCAGGACGCCGGCCACCACCTTGCTGTCTCCGAACACCGCCACCTCGTTTGGCCGGCATTGCGCGATGAGCCGTTCCTTGGCAATGGCAAGCGGATAATCACGGTCCTCATAGGCCATTGGGAAGGCGGCGATATAGATCCAAACCGCACCCCAGGTGACGAGAAACACCACACCCGCCACGAGGATGAAACCCGCGAACGACAGTTCCCGCACGGGAGCATTTTTTCTGTTCGCACGCGTCATCCGCATCAGGGTCTCCATCACATTTCGTCTTGCAGCATCGATTTCATTTCACATGGTTAAAACTCGAAGTAGACAAAATCAGTCGTTCCCGCGATGGCCATAACCGCAAACGCGCCCGCAATACCGATTGCCCCAGCCCAGGCGGCAGTGGGCCGCCATGTCAGACTCTTCAAACGGCTCGGCGTCACGCGTCCGAGGACGGGTTCATAACGGTACAGAATTTGTTGGCTATTGGGCATAACCAGGACAATGAGCCAGAGAATGGCGACCTCGCCGTTATGCACGGCCGCTTCGATGGATTTTAACCCGGCTGTCGCCGCTGCGGCGCCGTGCTGCGCGAAGATCATGCTGAGCGACCCAGCCCCACCAAGAAGACCCGTTGGTACGGCGATGCTGCCCAGACCGTGTGCGCCCGCCATGGCGCCGAGCGTCGTAAGCGCCTCCGCCATTGTCGGCGCACGGAAAAACACCAAAGCCACCAATATCGCTGCAAGTGTCAGGCACCAATTGCCGAGACGTTCGAGCTTTCCAGGCTTGGCTTTCAAGGCTGGCCGTACAATCCGCCAAGCATGGTTCACCATGAGATAAACGCCGTGCAGAAGGCCGAAGATCAGGAATTTCAATCCCGCGCCATGCCAGATTCCGGCGAGTCCCATGGTGATGAGAAGCGGGAGGGCAATCATCATCAAAAACGCCGCGGGTCTGGTTTGCGCCTTGCGATCAATCGGCAAGCCACGCGCCGCCCGCCGCCGGGCGATCGCCAGTGCCATCGGGTTGAACAAATAGAGGGTCAGAAGGCGGGTCAGCGTCATATGCCAGCGCTGCCAGAAATCGATGATGCAAGACGCTTTGTAAGGCGAGTTGAAATTGACCGGAAAACGCACGTTGAACATGCGGGCGATACCGATCGCCATATCCGTATAGCCTGAGAAGTCGAAATAGAGCTGAACCGCGTAGGTCAGCATCAGCAGCCACGCGCCGGGCAGGGTGAGATGACCAGGTGCCGCGAACCCAGCGGCAACCTGGCCCGCGATAGGGTCTGCAAGCAGGCATTTCTTAGCCAGGCCGATGGTGAAGATGACAGACCCGACGGTGAGGTTTTCAATCGAGAAGTGATAGGTTTGCGCTTGCGCGAATTGCGGCATGACCTCGCGGTTATGCAGGATCGGCCCGGCGATGAGGTGCGGAAAGAAGGTAACGAAGAGGATATAGTTAAGCGGGCTGCGGTCTTGGACGACACCTTGCTGAACGTCGATCAGATAGCCGATCTGCGTGAAGGTGAAGAAGGAGATGCCGAGCGGCAGCAGGATGGAAGGCGCGTGCAGGCCAGTCATGCCTAAACCAGCGGCGAAACCGATAAGGGCGACCAGATATTTATAATAAATGAGAACACCAAGGTCTACGGCGATGCCGAAAACAAGCCATGCCCTCTGGCGCAAGGGGCGTTCTCGGCTGGCATGGAGGAGCACACCGACGCCAAAATTGAAGGCAACGGAGGCAAGCAAAAGCAAAACGAATCTGGGGTTCCAGATGCCGTAGAAGGCGAGTGAGGTAAGCGCCAGCCAAGTTGCGCCATAGCCTCGGCCAAACCGGCCGACACTATAGAAGCCGGCAAGCGACAACGGAAGGAATAAAAAAATAAAACTGTAAGAATTGAATAGCATGGCGCAATTCGCCTGCGTCAGGGCGTAGAAAGGGAAAGGCTGGACTTCACAAGCGCGGCCAGATCCTTGACGTTCTTCAGCCTCTCCATCTCCGCCATCTTTATCTTGATCTTAAAACGCTTCTCTATCTCGATGGCGAGCGTGATGTTCGACATGGAATCCCACGCCTCAATGTCGTCAGCCGTCATTTTCGGCGTCAGAATCCCTCCGTCGTAATCGAAGACAAAACGGAAGATGTCTGTCAGGCGTTCTAGGATTTCTTCGTCGGTCATGGTGAAAATCCCCCTGTCGCCGGTATCGGCCGCATAGATTAAAGCGGCACATATAATGCCATAGCGCGCTACCCCATGCCGGGAAAACCTCGCAATTCGGATAAGCGGGTCAAATTTAGTACGGTTTTGTTCCCTTATGATGATGTACAAAAGGGCAATTGCGCAGTTGGTGCTTGGTTTGCCATGAGTTCTCGTCTGGGTTCGTCGTCAAGGATTGTGACAGATGGCTGAGCAGCGGGTCGCGATCATTCACGAATGGCTGGTAACGTTCGGAGGCTCTGAGAAGGTTGTGGCCGAACTGCTGGCCCTGTTCCCCGGTGCCGATCTGTTCGCGGTCGTTGACTTCCTTTCCGGCGAAGACAGGTTGAAATTGCAGGGCAAACAGGCTCAAACGAGCTTCATCCAGCACCTGCCTTTTGCCGCCAGGCGCTACAGATCCTATCTGCCGTTCATGCCGCTGGCCATCGAGCAGTTCGATCTTTCAGGCTATGACTTGGTCATTTCCAGCAGCCATGCCGTCGCCAAGGGGGTGCTAACCGGGCCCGCGCAAGTCCATGTCTGCTATTGCCACTCGCCGATGCGCTATGCTTGGGATTTGCAGCATCAATATCTGCGCGAAACCCGTCTCACAAAAGGCACAAAAAGCCTCCTGGCACGGCTCATGCTGCATTATATTCGCCTCTGGGATACGCGCACCGCCGCGGGGGTTGATGTGTTCATTGCCAACTCCGCTTATATCGCGAAGCGGATCCGCAAGACCTACCGGCGCGACGCGGTCATTGTGCATCCGCCGGTAGACGTGGAGGCATTTCCACTGCGGCTGGAGAAGGAGGATTTTTACCTCACCGCCTCGCGCATGGTTCCCTATAAGCGGATCGATATTATCGTCGAGGCGTTCGCGCGGATGCCTGAGCGGCGCCTGGTCGTGATTGGCGATGGTCCCGACATGGCAAAGCTTCGTGCTATGGGAACTAAGAACATTACATTTCTGGGGTATCAAGAGGATTCCGTGCTGCGGGACCATCTGCAACGCGCGCGCGGTTTCGTGTTTGCCGCGGAAGAGGATTTCGGGATCCTGCCCGTCGAGGCGCAGGCCTGCGGTACGCCGGTGATCGCCTACGGCGCGGGTGGGTCTCTGGAGACGGTGCTTCCGGCAGGCAACCCGCTGGGCATGCCGGGCACGGGCGTGTTCTTTGCCGAGCAGACATCGGCAGCGGTTTGCGCGGCCATCATCCGGTTCGAAGTCACTGCGGTTCGATCCACGAAATTGCCGCATCTGGGCGGAGCGGTTCAGCCGTGCCGTCTTTGCAGAGGCGATGCGTGACCAGCTGGACGAGTTGGCCCTGGGGGGCGGGAGCGTCGTTCGATCCGTCGAGGAGCGTTTGCGATATGCTTATTCCGGCACGAGCTAACCGATGATATTCCTGGAAAATTTAGAAAAGATCGTGAAGCATGAGTGGAGCTGATGTGCGTGTTTCTGTCGTTGTAGCATCGGTGGGGCGAGCTGAAGAAATCGGTCAGCTGCTGCATGCGCTTGCGCGGCAGACCAAGGCACCTGAGGCCATCGTTCTGTCGGTGGCGGAGGCAGCCGACCTGCCGGCGGATCTGCCATACGGTGTAACAGTCGTTACGGGGTCGCCCGGCTTGCCCGCGCAGCGCAATCGCGGGCTTGATCACATACAGGCGCAATGCGACGTTGTTGTGTTTTACGATGATGATTTTCTTCCGGCTCAGGACTCCGTGCAGAAGATTTCAGGATTTTTTTGGTCTCAGCCTTATATAGCAGGGGCAACGGGGCATGTTCTGGCTGATGGCATCAACGGTCATGGCCTGTCTTATCAGGAGGCTCTTGATATCCTTACCGTTTACGAGACGAATCCAAAACCGCGTTTGGTGAATGAGGATTCTCTCTGCGCCTATGGCTGCAACATGGCTTTCCGCTCTAAGGCGATTGGAACAAAGAGATTTGATGAAAATCTGCCACGCTACGCCTGGCAGGAGGATATGGATTTCGCGGGTCAGCTCTTAAGCGTTGGCAAGGTCCTCAGGACCAATGCCTTCGCCGGTGTGCATCGCGGTGTGAAAAAGGGACGCGGCCAAGGCGTTGATTTAGGGTTTTCGCAGATCATCAATCCCGTTTATCTTGTCCGCAAGGGCACCATGACCCCACAGAAGGCGTTGACGCTCATATCACGGAATCTCATCGCCAATCACGTGAAGGTTTTCCGGCCCGAACCTTATGTCGATCGCTGGGGGCGGCTGAGGGGGAATTGGGCGGGGCTCCTGCATCTTCTTGGCGGCCAGGCTGACCCCATGGCGCTTCCTTCGTCACGCGCGCGCGGCCGCGTAGCGTTGAGCCAGCATGTGCCGGGGCAACGCTAGAGGTATTTCATGGTCAACATCCAATGAAAAGGCGCCCGAGATGAACATTTTGAACATTCCGTCCGGCATGGCGCGGTTTGTGCTCTGTGCGGGGGCCGCTCTGGCGTTTGCCGCAACACCCATATTTGCCGCGGCACAAAGCCAGCCCGCCGCTGCCGTGCTGGATCTTTCAGGCTATCACGTCACCTTCTCCGATGATTTTTCCAGACTCAGCCTGAACGCGCATGGTCCTGGTGCGCGCTGGACCACCCATACGCCCTGGCATGGAGATTTCGGCGATGCCGCCTTTTCCGATCCAAACCCGGCGGTGTTCAAGTCAACGCCTGACGGTTTGGAGATTATCGCCAGCAAGGGGGCAAACGGAAAATGGCGCTCCGGGCTTATCAGCTCAGCCTGGGCGGATAACAACCCGAATGCCGGCTTTACGCAGACATACGGCTATTTCGAAATGACAGCCAAGCTGCCGGATGGCATGGGGACTTGGCCTGCCTTCTGGCTAATCGGCTCGGATAAGCGCAGGTCCGCGTCGGAGATCGATGTCATCGAATATTACGGTGGCTTCCCAAAATATTTTCATGCAACCGAACACGTCTGGGTGAATGGAAAAAATCAACTCCTGCGCAGCACCAAGCCGGAAATACCGGATAAGCAGCTCTCTTCCGCCTTCAATCAGTTCGGTGTGCTGATCACCCCGCAAACCACCAGCTTCTATCTAAACCGGCATGAATTCTGGTCCACCCCGACACCGCCGGAGTACCGCCAGCCAATGTATATATTGGCGGATCTCGCGCTGGGCAGCGGCTGGCCGATCTCCGGGCTCAAATCACCCGTGGTCATGCAGGTCAAGGACATCACGGTCTGGCAGCGTGACAAACCCTGGGACTGAGGCGCAACACAGGCTAGTCTCCGCGCGTACCGCCGCCTACGGCGGAACCTGTGTATTGGATACGACCATGAAAGATGCAGTCCGCTTCGATGCCGGCGCGCTGGAGGATATTCCCCGTCCCGGCGCGCTGTGCGTGAAAACAGCGCAAGGCGCCATCGGCATATTCCGGACATCGGACGACGAGCTCTTTGCCTTGCAGGATGAATGTCCGCACGCTCAGGGCGAGCTCAGCCAGGGCGTTGTGCAGGGTACATCCGTCATTTGCCCTCTCCATGGCTGGATTATCTCGCTGCAGACCGGCGAAGCCGAACCGCCGGATGAAGGGGCCACCGCCACCTATGAGGTATGGGTGGAAGATGGCCGCGTGATTCTGGCGCTGCCGCCCGCCTAGCTGGTCTCCCGGACATGCAGGGTGAACCCAAGATCAAGCCGGGCGCTGGCTGGCACTCGGCCGGACATGAGATCCAGCAGCATAGCGGCGGATTCACGCCCGACCTGATAGCGCGGGGTGGCCACGGTGCTGAGTGTGGGCATGGTCCAGGCCGAGGCGGGCAGATCGTTGAACCCCGCGATGGCCAGCCGCTCCGGCACCGGGATGCCGCGCCGCTGGCAGTGGAACAGCGCGCCCTGCGCCAGATCGTCATTGCAGAAGAACAGCGCCTCCGTGTCGGGATGCTCCTCCAGCATCCGGTCGAGCAAGTCGGCGCCGAGCGGGATGGACGAGCGGTCCGGCACAAGCAGCTCCCGCGGCGCCCCAAGCCCGGCCGCCTCCAGCGCCTTCCGGAATCCCGCCCCTCGCGCCAGCGTGCGCGGGTCGAGCTGCACGGCCACAAAGCCCATCCGCCGATAGCCACGCTCGATGAAATGCCGCGCAATCGCCGCCCCGCCCTCTTCCTGTGAGAAGCCGACCGAATAACTGCCCGCCCGGTTATTCAATTCCATCATATGCACGGCGGGCAAAGCGGGGGTTTCCAGCAGCCTCAGCGTCTCCGGCAGATGGTCGGTGCCGGTCAGCAACACCCCATCCGGCCGGAAGGCCAGCAGCCCGCGCAACAAGCGCAGCTCCTCGGCGGGTGAATAGCCCGTCGTGGCGGTGATCATCTGATAGCCGTGGGGGGAGAGCACCTCGTCAATCCCCGCCAGCATCTCGACAAACACCGTATTGGTGATCGAGGGGATCACCACCGCGACATTCATGGAGCGCGATGAGGCCAGAGCGCTCGCGGCCCGGTCGGGCACATAGCCCAGCCGCGCGGCGGCGTCCTCAATCCGTGCCCGCAGCGCGGGGCTGACCGAGCCAGCGCCGCGAAAGGCGCGCGAAACGCTGATCATACTGGTTCCGGCCTCCACCGCCACGTCTTGCATTGTCACGCGCCCGGTGGCGGTTGCGCGCGGTTTTCGGTCGGCCATTCCTGTCGTTTCCTCAGTTTCTGCTTTACAGCCCGTAATGGTAGCGCTAACAGCCCGTCCCAAACAAGCGTATTTGGAGGAAGCATGGCCAGTCTGTCCACGCGTATCCCCCGGCGCCGCTGGATGATCGGCGGGCTGCTCGGTGCGGGCGTACTCATCAATTATATCGACCGGATTAATCTCTCGGTCGCGGCACCGCAGCTCAAGGCTGAGTTCCACCTTACCACCGCCGATATGGGGCTGCTGTTCAGCGCCTTCTTCTGGTCCTACGCGCTGCTGCAAATCCCCGCCGGACTGATTCTCGACCGTTTCGGCGTCACCCGTATCGGCCGCTGGGGCGCGTTCCTCTGGGCGCTGGCCTCAGGTGCCGTGGCGCTCACCAGCGGTTTTGGCGGCATTTTCGTGGCCCGCATGCTGCTCGGCGTTGCCGAGGCGCCGGGCTTTCCCGCCAACTCCAAGGCCACAGGCTATTGGTTCCCGCGCAAGGAGCGTTCGGTCGCCACCTCGCTGTTCGACGCAGCGGCGAAATTCTCCAACGTCATTGGCGTGCCGCTGGTCGCCTTCGTCACCGTCGGTTTCGGCTGGCGCTGGGGCTTCGGCATCACGGCGATCCTAAGCCTTGCCTATTTCCTGGCCTTCTACTGGCTCTACCGCGACCCCTCCGCGGACAAGAAGCTCGCACCGGAGGAGCATGCCTATATCATCCAGGGCGGCGCCACGCCGGAGGGCGAGTCTGCCGCCGGCGCGGGCTCGATGCTGGCCTACCTGCTCAAGCAGCGTAAGGTCTGGGGCCTGAGCCTCGGCTTCGCGGCTTATGGCTACAGCTTCTATCTCTTCCTCACCTGGCTGCCCGGCTATCTGGTGCAGACCATGCATATGAGCATCATCAAATCTGCCGGCTTTGCCGCCATTCCCTGGGCCTGCGCCACGGTGTCGGACATTCTGTTCGGCGGCCTGCTGGTGGATCGTCTGGTCTCCGCCGGGTGGGACGAGACCAAGGTGCGCAAAGCGGTGCTGGTGATCGGCATGCTGTTCGGCCTAGCCGTGTTCGGCGCCACCCGCACCACCGACCCGCATTGGGCGATCTTCTGGATCTCCATTGCCCTGTCCGGTCTGGCGGCTTCCGCCCCCATCGGCTGGTCGATCCCGTCTCTGATCGCACCAAAAGGCGGCACCGGCACAATCGGCGGCATCATGAACTTCCTCAACAACATGATGGGCGTCATCGCGCCGATCGCCACCGGCTTCATCGTCGGCGCCACCAATAATTTCGAGGCCGCGTTCCTTGTCGCGGGCATCGTGCTGCTGGTTGGTATCTTCTTCTATGTCGTCGTGCTGGGGCGGATCGAACCGATCCCGTCTCCGGAATGAGCGCCATCCGCTTCATCATCGTCATGGGTGTCTCCGGCTGTGGCAAATCTACAGTCGCGGCGCTCCTGGCGGGGCGGCTGGGCTGGGAGTTCGCGGAAGGCGATGCGCTGCACCCGGCCAGCAATGTCGAGAAAATGCGCCAAGCCATTCCGCTGAACGACGCGGACCGCGAGCCTTGGCTGCATGAAATCGCGCGTACGATCAGCGATTGGCGCGCGGCGGGCAAGGCTGGCATCGTCGCCTGTTCGGCCCTGCGCCGGCGCTACCGCGAGATCATCGCGGCAGGCGCCGCGGATGTGCGCTTTGTCTATCTGCGCGGGGGAGCCTCCTTGATCGAGCAGCGCCTTGCCGCGCGGCAAGGCCACTACATGCCGGCGAGCCTGCTCGACAGCCAGTTCGCAACGCTCGAAGAACCTGCCGCGGATGAACCTGCGATCACCCTCGATACCGGCGCACCGGCGGGTGAACTCGTCAATGAGGTGCTCAGCACATTGCATCTGGCGGCCTGACACAAGGATTGATTGGAGTCCCTGAGATGGTTCACCCTGTTATAGCCGAGGTTACGTCGCGGATTATCGAGCGGAGCCGTTTGCGCCGCGATGTGTATTTGCAGCGCGTTTCGGCGGCGGCGAGCAACAAGCCGAAGCGCCAGGCCTTGGGCTGCGCCAACCAGGCACACGGGTTCGCGGGCTGCGGTGTGGCGGATAAATCCGTTCTGCGCGACGGCACGGGCGCCAGCCTGGGCATCGTCACCGCGTATAACGACATGCTCTCCGCCCACCGGCCCTACGAGACCTACCCGGAGCTGATCCGCGAGGCCGCGCGCGCGGCGGGCGGTGTGGCGATGGTGGCGGGCGGCGTGCCGGCGATGTGCGACGGTGTGACCCAAGGCGAGGCGGGCATGGAGCTGTCGCTGTTCTCGCGCGACGTCATCGCCCTGGCCACCGGCGTCGCGCTCTCTCACAACACCTTCGATGCCGCTTGTTTCCTCGGCATTTGCGACAAGATCGTGCCCGGTCTCGTCATCGGCGCGCTAACGTTCGGGCATCTGCCCGCAATGCTGATCCCGGCGGGGCCGATGCCCTCCGGCCTGCCGAATTCCGAAAAGGCCAAGATCCGCCAGCTCTACGCGGAGGGCAAAGTCAACCGCGCCGAGCTGCTGAAGGCCGAGGGCGAGGCCTACCACGCGCCCGGCACCTGCACCTTCTACGGCACCGCCAACACCAATCAGATGCTGGTCGAGATCATGGGGCTGCACGTCCCAGGCAGCGCCTTCATCAATCCCGGCACGCCATTGCGCGATGCGCTGACCCGCTTCGCCGTGCAGCGGATCATGGCGCTCACCGCGCTCGGCAATGAGTACAATCCCGTCGGCCGGATGATCGATGAGCGCAGCTTCGTGAACGCCATCGTGGCGCTGCACGCCACCGGCGGCTCCACCAACCACACCATCCATTTGCTGCCCATGGCCGCCGCCGCGGGCATCGCCCTCACCTGGGAAGATCTGGCGGACCTCGCCGCCGTCACCCCGCTGCTTTGCCGCATCTACCCCAATGGCCAGGCCGATGTGAATCACTTCCACGCTGCTGGAGGCACCGGGTTTTTGATCCGCGAGCTGCTGGAGGCCGGGCTGCTGCATGAGGATGTGAACACCGTGATGGGGCAGGGGCTCTCCGCCTACGTCAAGGAGCCCTACCTTGAGAACGGTGAACTCGCCTGGCGCGAGCCGCCCGCAGCCAGCGGGGACGAGAAAGTGCTGCGCCCCGCCGCCAATCCTTTCCAGGCCACGGGCGGTCTGGCGGTGCTCAAGGGCAATCTCGGCCAGGGGGTGGTCAAAACCTCCGCCGTGGCGCCGGAGCGCCATGTCATCGAGGCGCCAGCCCGCGTGTTCCATGCCCAGGAGGACGTGCAGGCGGCCTTCAAGGCGGGCGCGCTGAACCAGGATGTCGTGGTGGTGCTGCGCTTCCAGGGCCCCAAGGCCAATGGCATGCCGGAGCTGCACAAGCTGATGCCGCCTTTGGGCGTGTTGCAGGATAAGGGTTTTAAGGTGGCTTTGGTGACCGATGGCCGCCTCTCCGGCGCCTCCGGCAAGGTGCTTTCGGCCATTCACGTCACGCCCGAGGCGCTGGCCGACGGCCCGCTGGCCCGGCTGCAAGACGGTGACATCCTGCGGGTGGACGCCACCAAGGGCACGCTGGAGGCCCTGGTGCCGCAGGCCGAATGGGCCGCCCGGCCATTGGCGCTGGCCGACCTCGACCCCAGCCATCATGGCACCGGGCGGGAGCTGTTCGCCCCCTTCCGCCATCTCGTCAGCCGGGCCGATCTCGGTGCGAGCATCTTCGCTTTCCAGGAGGAACTGACATGATCCAGGACGGTCTCGACTCCATCATGCGTCTCGCCCCGGTGATCCCGGTGGTGATCGTGGAAAGCGTGGAAGAGGCGGTGCCGCTGGCCCGGGCCTTGGTGAAAGGCGGGCTGAAGGCGATCGAGATCACGCTGCGCACGCCGGTGGCGCTGGAGGCGATCCGCGCCGTGGCAGCCGAGGTGGAAGGGGCGGTGCCCGGTGTCGGCACGGTGCTGACGCCCAAACAATACAAGCAGGCGGCCAAGGCGGGGGCGAAATTCGCCGTCTCCCCGGGCGCCACGCCGAAATTGCTGGACGCGGCGGAGGATGCCGGCCTCGCCCCGCTGCCCGGCATCGCCACCGCCTCGGAGGCGATGGCGCTGATCGAGCGCGGCTACCGTTTCTCGAAATTCTTCCCGGCCGAGGCGTCGGGCGGGGCGGCATTCCTGGCCTCCATCGCCTCGCCGCTGCCGCAACTCACCTTCTGCCCCACCGGCGGCATCACGCCCGAGATCGCGCCGCGTTACCTGAAGCTGCCCAACGTCATCTGCGTCGGCGGGTCATGGATGGTGAAGCGCGCCGCCATCGAAGCCAAGGACTGGGACGCCATCACCGAGATCGCCAGCCAGGCCGCGAAGCTGACCGGCGGCTGAGCCAGTCAATCCCCAGTCAATGCGGATGATCCTGTCAATCGAGCCGGATCGTCCAGTCAATTCAGGCCGAGGTGAAGTTGGCCTTTCCTGGAGTCCGAAATCTCCGGTTTCCATGTCATGCTCCAGCCCCAGCAATGTCTGCGGCATGCGGTATTTGAGCATGACGAACCAAGCCAGCCCCACCAGCATGTAGAGCGCGAAGCCGTAGGGGAAGTAGTTGTAAGGCGCTGACGGCACGGGATAGACGCTGCCGATGAGCGACAGGATCATCAGCACCGTTCCCAGCGCACCCATGATATAATCCCCAGCCGTGGCACCGCCGAGTTTCTTGAGCAGCACGGGGGCGGCGACGGAGCAGGCCATATAGACCAGAATAAAGCCGAAGCTCGCGATGGTGCCGAAATAGCCGAGCAGGTCGGTATAGGCATGGAAGCTGAAAATGGCGCAGACCACGAAATTCAGCACGCAGCCGATCGTCACGGCGACATGCGGCGTCTTGTGGTTGCTATGCACCAGCCCGACACTGTGATGCATGAGCTGATAGCGCCCCAAAGAGAACAGCATGCGGCTGAAGGCGTTGATGGAAGCGAGCGCGCAGGCGAAGCAGCTGATCGCCGCGCCGAGATAAATCACCAAGGTCAGCACAGCGCTTTTGCCGGAGACGAGATCGTTCATCGGCCCGGTGCTGGCGCCGAGCTTGGTGGCATCGTCACCGAAACCCTGGGTGACGATATAGGTCGTGACGATGAAGAAGATCCCCGCGATGATCGGGGTGAGGATCACGGTGCGCGGAATCACGCGGTGCGGATTGCGCGTTTCCTTGCCCAGCGTCGCGGCACTCTCGAAGCCAACGTAAGAGAAGATGCCGAACACGATGGCCTGGGCGACGGAAGCGAAGGAGGCGCCGGCCAGTGTGTCTTGTTTCACATCCAGGGCAAAGCCATGCGCCTGCCAGGAGATGAAGCAGACAAGCAGGATGATCGACATCGAGATGGCCTCGATGGTGAGGCCGACGCGCGAGGAGAGCCGGATGTCACGCACGGCGAGCATCCAGACGGCGATGGAGATGATGCCAAACAGCAAGGCCCGCGGCAGGGCGGGCATGCCAAAGGCCGAGAGTATATCCTGAAGGAACAGGCCGGTGGCGGCGGTCAGCGCCATGGCGGTGAAGAGATAGGCGGCGAGCATCGCCCAGCCGGAGAGAATACCCCAGGAGGGACCAAGCCCTCTGGACACATAGATGAAGAACGACCCCGCCGCGGAAATCTTGGAGGCGAGCTTGCTTATATTCACACCGATGATGACGAGTGCGATGGTCGCCAGCACATAGACAAGCCATGAGGCCGTGCCGGCCATGCCCGCCACCACCGCGACGGCAATGGCTGGCGTTAAGGTTGGCGAGACATTGGCGACCGACTGCCCCAAAGCCTCGAAAGAAGACAGACTATCCTTGCGCAACTCCGACATCGGACTTGTTCTCCATAGGGGTATAGGTCGGCTTGAAAAATTTTCCTGTAAGGTAAATTTTTTTATTTTACGGACAATCGATATTCAAGCAGAAAAATGGAGAAAATGCGTGCGTCAGGCGGTGAAGATTAAAAAATAATCTGAAACAGCACAAACAGTAATCTTACATGCCTAATTTTTCTTTTCATGCGGCGTTTTTGCGCAATTTCAGGCTGGCCGGGAAACTCTTTGCAAGAGGCAGGGGGCGGACAGCTTCCCCAACGGAATTATGCTGGAGAAAACGGCGTTTCCTCTTTCGGCAACATCGCAAGCTGGGCGTGCGCCGCCGGGGTTAGATGGGGTTCATACAGGCTGTGCATCTGCGCCAGCCCCCAGGCCAGATGCTCCGGCCTGATCGTCCGCAACCCTTGATGCAGTGCCAGGTAAACCATCCAGTAGCTGCCGACGATCCAGAGATTGGCGAGGAAGCGCTCGCGTGCGGCGTCCTCCAGGGTCATCAGCCCCAGGATACGCAGCTCCTCCAGAACGCGCTCCATCTCCGTTCGCAATCTGAGGCTCAATTGCCGCAGCCGCCGGCGCATGGCCGGTGAGAAGGTGCTAAACGCGCCGATGTCGCGGAACAGAAAACGGTAAGACCAGCTCAGCAGCAACCAGTTTCGCAGCATGGCGGCGTAGGGCGGCAGAGCGGGACCGCGCGATATATGGGTGCTGAACAGGCGAAGCGCCTCTTCCTCCAGCCGCGCGAGCAGCGCCAGACAAAGCTCTTCCTTCGTGCGGAAATAATAATAAAGATCGCCTTCGTCGAGTCCGGCACTTTCGGCAACCATTCCGGTTGTTACCTTGTTCATGCCGCGCGCATTCAACAGGGTGCATGCCACATCCAGAATTTGCTCGCGCATGAGCGGTTTCTTTTCCGGAATCGAATGGTTTGTCATAGCCTTGCAGGTTTTGAAATATTTGCGTTAGACCATTGAAAGTCGCATGGCCATGGTCTTGTTAACGTTTTCATTGGCTTATCTGGCCATGGTCTCCTGTCATACAAGGTTTTGGTTAAGGTAAGATTGTCGTTCTTTTCAATCTGGTGCTGATCCTTTCCATCTGCCATCCGAAAGCTAAATGTTTTGATGAGGTGACATTGGTGCTGGCCGCGTAAACCTGCCCTGCAACCCGTTCTGGCCACGGACCGAAATATACGGCAAGCTTCGTTCCAACATGTCCTCTGACCTCAATGTCTCCTCTGGGCGCATTGTCATGCAAGGATCGCTGACAGCGCTTGAGCTGGGTTCCCTTTGGGGGCGGGCCATGCGCGCCAGCGCGGCGGCGGCAGGGGCGGGGCTGACCATAGATCTCTCCGAAGTGCGGCGTCTGGACAGTTCCGGCGCGGCGCTGATCCTGGCGATGGAACGCCGCCATGGCGGGGATGTGGAAATTACCGGCGCGGATGCGCCCGCCCAAGCGCTGCTTACACAGCTGCGCGCCGTGCCGCGCCCGGCGGAAGGGCCGCCCGCGAAGCGCAAGAGCGCGCCTGTTCTGGCGGGCCTCTGGAAGGGCTGGCGCACCAGGATCGCCTTTTTCGGTGAGGCGCTGCTGGCGTTCATCGCGCTGCCCGCCAATCTGCGCCTGCTCCGCCGGTCAGATTTCGGCGCCATCGCGGAGCGCGCCGGGCTGCAGGCAGTGCTGCTGGTGCTGGCGCTAGGCTACCTCATAGGCATGATCCTGGCCTTTCAGTCGGCGGTGCCGATGCGCCAGTTCGGGGCGGATCTCTATGTCGCGGATCTCGTCACCATCGCCCTCTGCCGCGAGCTGGGGCCGCTTCTGGTGGCGGTGATCCTGGCCGGGCGCACCGGCTCGGCCTATGCGGCGGAGCTGGGCACCATGCGGGTGAATGACGAGATTTCCGCGCTGGTAACCATGGGCATCAACCCGTCCGTCATGCTGGTTCTGCCGCGCATCGCCGCCGCGATGCTGGTCATGCCCGCCCTCACCGTCGTCATGGATGCCGCCGGGCTGGTGGGCATGGCCTCGGTGTTGATGGCGTTCGGCTATCCGATCGCGGCCATTAAATCGCACATCGCCATCGCCTCCGCGCCGGGGGATTTTTTGCTGGGCCTGGCCAAGGGCGTCGTGTTCGCGGCGGCTGTGGCGCTTATCGGCTGCCGGGCGGGGCTTACCGCCAGCGGCGGGCCGCGCGCGGTGGGGCAGGCGGCCACGGCGGCTGTGGTGGGCGGCATTGTCGCCACCGTGGTGCTGGACGGTATTTTCGCCGTCATTCTCTACAGGCTCAATCTATGAGCGCGGTGATTTAGGTTCTGGGCGCCACACAGGTCTTTGGCACGCGCACCATCTTCCGCAATGTCAGTTTCGACATCGAGGTGGGGGAAGTTTTCGTCATTCTCGGCGGTTCGGGCTGCGGCAAATCCACCTTGCTGAAACAGATGATCGGCCTGCTGCCGCCAACGGCAGGGCGACATCACCGTGGCGGGCCACAGCGTGAACCGGGAGGCACAGGCGGTGCGGCGGCAGATCGGCGTGATGTTCCAGTCCGGCGCGTTGTTCGGCTCGATGAACCTGCTGGAGAATGTTTCCCTCCCGCTCTCCGTGTTCACGGATATTCCGGCCGCCGCCTGCGCGGAGATCGCGCGGCTGAAGCTGGGGCTCGTCGGGTTGGGGGATGCCGCCCTTCGCCTGCCCTCTGAGCTTTCAGGCGGCATGATCAAGCGCGCCGCCATCGCCCGCGCTTTGGCGCTGGACCCGCCGATTTTGATGCTGGACGAACCCTCCGCCGGGCTGGACCCTGTCACCTCCGCCGGGCTGGATAGATTGATCCTCAGCCTGCGCGATACGCTGGGCACCACCTGCGTGGTGGTGACGCATGAGCTGGCCTCGATCATGGCCATTGCCGACCGCTGCGCCATGCTGGATGCCACGGCGCAAGGGCTGATCGCGTTGGGCCGCCCGCAAAATTTGAAGCAGAATCAACCGAGCCCATGGTACGGGCCTTTTTTCACCGGGAGACGCTGTGATGGAGCTGAATTCCGCGAGCTTTCGGGTTGGGGCCTTCGTGCTGGCGGGCATCGCCTGCCTGGTGGCACTGCTCCTTTTTCTCTCAGGCGGGCTGTTTCAGGGCGGCACGATTTATGAGACCTATTTCAGCGAGTCCGTGCAGGGGCTGGATATCGGCACCGCGGTCAAATACCGGGGGGTGCAGCTTGGTTCAGTGACGGAGTTGGGGCTGGCTTCGGCGGAATATGCGCCGAACGCGGCCGTTGCGGCGCATGTGGCCCAATATCGGCAGGTGGTGGTGCGCTTCAGGCTGGATATTGCCAGGGCGGGCCGGGGTGTGAGCATAAGCCAAGCCGTCAGCGCCGGGCTGCGCGCGCAGATCAAGCCGCAGGGCATCACCGGGCTCTCTTATATAGATCTCAGCTTCGTCAATCCCGAGACGCATCCGGTCACACCTCCGCCCTGGACGCCGAATAATCCTGTCATTCCGTCCATTCCAAGTACGCTGACCCAGCTGCAGGATGCGGCGGAAACATTCATCGGCTCGCTCGGCCAGGTCGATATCGCGAAGATGAGCGACAATCTCAGCCAGCTTCTTGCCACGCTGAACCAGGAGATGTCCGCCGGTGATGCCCGCAAGGCCGTTGCCAACGCGCAGACGCTGCTGGGCAATCTCAATCAGATTCTGCAACAGAGCGACCTGCCCGGCACCGCCGCCAGCATCCGCAATCTGGCGGGCGGGCAGCAGACGCAGCAGATTCTCGCCCAGCTCAACCAGACGACCGCACAGCTTGCCAAGGTCAGCGCCCAGTTGCCCGCGCTCGTCACCGCCTCGCAGGCGGCCATCAACCAGGCCAGTGAGACCACGGCCGATTTGCAGGCGCAGCTTCTGCCCATCCTGCAATCCATGAAAGCCGCCACGGATAATCTGCGCGACCTGTCATCCAGCCTCTCTGCCAATCCTGGCCAGGTGATCCTGGGTTCGCCACCGCCACCGCCGGAAGGGAGCAAGTAAATGCCGCACCGCCGTCTTCTCCTCGCCGCGCCTCTTAGCCTCGCGGCTTGCGGTTCGCTGCTTCCGGCGCAGAAATACGTTCCGCGAACGGTCTGGCCGTTGCAGCCGCCCCCGCCGGGCGCCGCCGCTGAAGCTGGCGCGGGGCCGGTGCTGCTGGTGCGCGCCATAACCCCAGCACCCGGGCTGGAAGCGCGGGGGCTGCAAAGCCTGACGAAAGATGGCAGCCTGACCGTGGATTATTATAATCTCTGGGCCGTGCCCCCGGCGGATGCGCTTACACAAAGCCTCGTCATCTGGGCGCAAGCCAGTGGAATGTTCTCCGCCGTGGTGACGCCCGGCACCAGGCTGACGCCTGGGCTGATCTTGGAGGGTGAGCTGACGCAGCTGCTGGTGGACTTGCCCGCCAACGTGGCGCGCGCGCAAATGTCGCTGCTGATCATCAAATCGTCCGGGGCGGTCGCCGGCTTTGCCCTGCCCTTGGCACAGGTGAGCCTGACGGCCAGCGCGCCCGTGGAGGGCAGTGGCCCGGCCGCGCAGGCGGCGGCGCAGAACCAGGCCGTTGCCAGCCTGCTCTCTCAGGCCATGGCGCAGCTCGCTCGTTTCGCGCACAGCTAGGCCCGGCCTGAGGGCATGGCAGCGTAAATAACCACGGCGGCCGCCATATGCGCTGGCTTGGCCGTGGTTTGCTTGCGTGGCCATGCCAGTTAAGACATGTTAGTGCCACTTCGGCGAAATGTACGGGTGGATGGGTAGGCCATGAGTGGCGATCTGGATTTACTGACAATCACGACGCCGTTGCCGGACACGAGCTTCGGTATCGCCGCCATTAATGGATCGGAACGGTTAAGCCGGCCGTTCCAGTATAATGTCCAGCTTCATTCCGGTAGCGCACTGCTCGACCCAAACAGCCTGCTCGACAACGCCGTTACGGTAGAGGTCGCCGCGCCGGATGGCGGCGATGGCATGCGCTATATCAGCGGCATTGTCTGTGCCGTCAGGCAGCTCCCCTCGCAATCGACTGATCTCTGGGCCTATGAGATCAGCGTGGTGCCCAAGCTCTGGTTCCTCGGCCAGACCAAGGATTGCCGCTTCTACCAGCAGCAATCCGTGATGGACATCGTCAAATACGTTCTTGGCCAATTCAGCGTCACCTTCAGTGACAAGACCACCGGCACCTATACCGCCCGCGATTATGTGGTGCAGTTCA
This sequence comes from uncultured Pseudomonadota bacterium, assembly GCA_963827925.1. Lineage (GTDB taxonomy): Bacteria > Pseudomonadota > Alphaproteobacteria > Acetobacterales > Acetobacteraceae > Acidocella. The sequence continues at coordinate 24,618 of CAWHDE010000001.1, forward strand.
ACGAATCCTATCTGCATTTCATCCAGCGCCTGATGGAAGATGCCGGTATTTTCTATTTCTTTACCCACACGGATAGCGCTCATACGATGGTGCTGGCGGACGCCAACACCGCCTTTGTCGATATCGGCCAGCCGCAGATTTATCTGGATGAAACCAATGCCGGTTTCGGGGTGCTGAATAGCTGGCACCGCACGGACCGCACGGCCATCGGCGATGTGCGGATCGATGATTACAATCCCGTTACGGATCAGTTGCAGCCCGGTTCTGTCTCGGGCACGGAAGCGACGGTGCTGCAAGCCTCCGCCGCCTCGCAGCGCACCTCTTATGCGTGGCCCGCCGTGCGCGGCGTTACCAGCGATGCCAATACGCTGGCGAAAACTCATATGCTGGCGGCGGAAGCAGCGGCGCAGCTTTATACGGGCTCCGGCCAGGTGCCGGATCTGTTCGCGGGCGGCAAATTCACGCTGGTGAATGACCCCACGACCGGCGCCAGCACGGAATATGTCATCCAGTCCGTGTCCTACCATATCACCGATAACAAGGCCGGGAGCGGGCAGCGCGCTTCCATCGCGGCGAGCCTGGTCGCCTTTCCGTCGGCAACCACCTATCAGGAGGAACCAGCCTTTCTGCCGCCGGTGATGGCGGGCATGTACAGCGCCATCGTCATCGGCCCGAGCGGCGAGGAGATCTATACGGACGATCTCGGCCGCATCCAGGTGCGCTTCCCCTTCGACCATGCGGGCGACATCACCACCGACACAACGCTCTGGGTGCGGGTGATACAGTCCTGGTCCGGCAATGCCTGGGGCACGCAATATATTCCGCGCATCGGCATGGAGGTGGTGGTCGCGTTTCTGGAAGGCGATGTGAACCGCCCGGTGGTGGTGGGCTGCCTGTTCAATGGCAATAACGCGCCGGTTTTCGCCTCTGCCGATAAGAACAAGAGCGGCTTGCGCACGCGCTCGACCATGCAGGGCGGCACCAGCAATTTCAGCGAATTCTCCATAGACGACACCAAGGGCAGCGAAGCCGTTTATCTGCACGCGGAAAAAGACCTGAACATTGAGGTCGAGAATAACCGTAACGTTACCGTTACAGCTGATGAGGCGGTCACGATCAGCGGCAAGAAGACCGATACGGTGACGGGCGACTACGCGACCACGGTGTCGCAAGGCAATGCCTCTCTCACCGTGTCGGAGGGCAATCTCTCCACCACGGTGTCGGAGGGAAATCTCTCCACCACGGTGAGCGAAGGCAATGAATCGCTGGCGGTGACATCGGAACGATCAGCCACAGCGCCGGGCAATCCATCACGCTGAAGGTGGGAGAAAATTCGATCGTGATCAACAGCTCCAGCATCACCCTCACGGTCGGCGGCAGCTCCGTGACCCTCAATGCCTCCGCGGTGACGTTGCAGGGCATGCAGATCAATCTCACCGGCCAGACACAGACCGCGATCAGCGGCGCGATCGTACAGGTATCCGCCGACGGTATGCTGGAGCTGTCCGGCGGCATGACCATGATTAACTCGTAAGGGAAGGGAGGAGAAACAGCATGAGCGCGATGACGCAAAACAAACTCTCCGGCGCCTCCCTGCCAGTGGTGCTGCAACGCTCCGCCTTGCAGGAGGCAGCTTTGGAGCGGATTGCGGGGCTGGAGACCATAGACGCCGTGGTGACGGCCTTGGCCCAGGCCGGATTCGGCATCGAGGCCACGCGGATTCTGGCGCATGCGCTGCCCAAGCGCGAGGCCGTGTGGTGGGCCTGCATGTGCGCCGCCCATACCGCGCCGCCGGACCTGACCGAAACCGACCGCAAGGTGCGGGAGCTGGCGGAGACTTGGGTGCGCCAGCAGAGCATGGAGATTGCCCGCGCCGCCATGGATGAAGCCAAGCGCACCGGATTCCAGAGCCCGGAGGCCTGGGTGGGTGTCGGTGCGTTCTGGAGCGGCGACTCCCTGGCGCCGCCGGATGCGCCCGCCGTGCCGCCGCCATCGCACCTAACAGGTGTTGCCGTTGCCGGGGCCGTTGCCCTTGCCTCAGTGCGCACGGACGCCGCCCGGCAGCCGCAGCGCCTTGCCATGTTCCTGCAATCGGCCCAGGATATTGCCGCTGGCGGCCCAGGCCGCCTGCCCGCGGAGGCCGCATGACGCTAACACTCACCGTATTGCGCTGTCCGGACGCGGTGCCGCCCGAGACGCGGCAGATATCCGGCGGCGAATTCCGGATCGGCCGCGGGCCGGATAATGACTGGATCATGCCGGACCCGGAGCGGCTGCTCTCCAAGCGCCACTGCGTCATCGCCTTCCGCAACGGCGGCTGGGCGATTGCCGATATCAGCACTAACGGCACCTATCTCAACCGCGATGCCGAGCCGATCGGCAATGGCCAGATCCGCGACCTGCGCGATGGCGATAGAATCCGCTTCGGCGCCTATGAGATCGAGACGCGGATTGCCGATGTGCAGGGCTTTGGCGCCGCCGCGTCCGGCTTTGGCCGGAGTTCTTCGCCCTTCGACGATCCGTTCGGCGGCGATGTGTTCGCGCCCGCGCCCCCGCCCGCTGACAATTTCACCAGCGCCGCGTTCGGTGCCAATGACCCGCTGTTCGGTGGCCCGGCGCGCCCGGCCTCTGTCACGATGCCGGATCATTTTGATCCGCTGTCCGGACCGGATGGAGATTTCCTCGGCGCGCCGACCCAGCCTGATCACAGCCCTTCTTTTAGTGATGCGTTCCGTGCTCCTGCGGCACGGCAGGTTTTGCCGGAGGAGGATGATTGGGATCTGTCCTTGCCCGCCGCGCCGGCCACGCCGGCACGGGGCTTCGCACCGCCGTCGCCGCCGCCTTTACCGCCCGCCTCTTCGCTGCCTGCCGAGGACCCGTGGGCCGCGCCTGCCGCGCCGCCAATTGCCCAGCCTTCGCCTTTCGATGAACCGGCGCCCTTTAGCCAGCCAGCGCCTTTGCCGCCACGGCCCGTGCCGGAAGCGGCGAATCCCTTCGCGGAAGCGGTGGATTTCAAGCCCGCCGCTCCACCGCCGGAACCGCCGCGCGCGGCGGCACCCGCCCCCGTTGCGCCACCCGCACCGCAAGCCGCCCCCGGTGGCGCTCCCGGTGGTGATGCGCTGCTGGCGGCCTTCCTGAAAGGCGCGGGGCTGGAGGGTACGGCTCCCGCCAATCCTGAGGCGCTGATGCAGGCGCTGGGCGCTACCTTCCGCGCGCTCGTCTCCGGCATCCGCCAGGCGCTCATCGCGCGCGCCACCATCAAGGGCGAGTTCCGCATCGAGCAGACAATGATCCGCGCCCGCGGCAACAACCCGCTGAAATTCTCCGCCGATGACGATGACGCGCTGACCGCTTTGCTCGGCCTCGGGCGGCGGGTGGATATGGGCCCCGACGCGGCGGTGAGCGATGCGCTGCGCGACATGCGGCTGCATGAGCTGGCCACCATGGCGGCGATGCAGGATGCCGTGCGCGCCCTGCTGGCGCAGCTGGACCCCGCGCGGCTGCGCGCCGAGGCAGAGGGCGGCGGCATGACGCTGCTGCCCGCGCAGAAGAAAGCCCGCGCCTTCGACGCCTACGAAAAACTTCACGAAACCATCACCCGCGCGCTGGCAGATGATTTCGACAGCGTGTTTGGCAAATCCTTCGCCCGGGCCTATGAGACCGCTTTGCGTGAAATCAGTGCCCGTGAAATCAGCGTTGGGGAGCCGTCATGAAGAAATTCGCCGCCGTTGCCGTGGCTCTCGCGTTGGCTGGCTGCGGCTCCGCTCCGCCTCCGCCGCCGGTGCTGACGCTGAACATCGCCGGCAGCGCAGATCAAAATCCTGACCCGTCAGGGCAGGGCACAGCGGTGGCGGTGCGGGTTTATCAGCTGGCCTCGACGGGCAAATTCCAGGCCGCCGATGTGTATACCCTCACCGGCAATGAAAGCACGGCGCTGGGTACGGATGAGCTGGGTGCCTCCACCCAATATATTCTCTCGCCCGGCCAGAAGCTGAGCGAGACGATCAATCTCACACCCGGCGCCACCAATGCCGGTATCGCGGTTTTGTTCCGTGATATTAACCATTCGACCTGGAAATTGACCGCGCCGGTTGCCGCCCATGGCCCAACCGTGCTGACACTACATATAAAAGGGCTGACAGCGACCCTTGGCGGTTGATGCGGAAGCCGTAATAATGCCCCGGAGCTGCCGGGACAGGGGAGCTTGGGGGATTTGAACTATATGCGAGCGTTTCGGTGAGCTGGACCAACCGCGTCATCTGGCAGGAGGGCATGTTCCTCCGTTCCCAGCATTTCCAGCAGCAGGACCGCTGGCTTGAAACCTATGTGCGCGGGCGCGTCGCGGCTTTGCGCACCCATGGCTGGGGCCTTACGCAGATGACGCTCGACCGCGATCTGCTCGGCACCGGGCGCTTTGCCGTCTCTTCGGCGTCAGGCGTGTTCGAGGATGGAACGCCGTTCGCCTTGCCCGGCGAGACGGAACATCCCGCGCCGTTCGAGGTGCCGGAGAATACGCGCGGCGTGCTTATTCATCTTGCTTTGCCGGTGCAGCAGGCGGGGGCGGTGGAGATCGCCGCCGCCGATGGCAGCGCCGAGGGCCGCTATAAGGCGCAAGCCTTCGAGGCGTATGACACCCATTCCGCCTCCCCGCAGGCCGCCGAGCTGCTGATCGGCAGGCTGAAGCTGCGTTACCTGCTCGATACCGATGACCGCGCCGGCTATCTCTGCATTCCGCTCGCGCGGATCATGGAAATCTCGTCCGACAAGCGCGTGACCTTGGACGATAACTGGCTGCCGCCTGCTCTGCTCTGCCATGCGGTGCCCGCTTTGGCCGGGCTGATCACCGAGTTCGCGGGCATGATCAACCAGCGCGGCGAGGCGCTGGCGGCCCGCGTGAACGCGCCCGGCGCGCGCGGCGTGGCGGAAGTGGCGGATTTCATGCTGCTCCAGGCCATCAACCGCTGGCAGGCTCTGCTCCAGCATTGGGCCGATGCCGCGAACATCCATCCCGAGACGCTCTATGCCGCCTATGTGCAGATGGCGGCGGAGCTGGCGACCTTCACCGACTCGCAGCGCCGCCCCAGCCCCTATCCCGGCTACCGGCATGAGGATCTGCAACGCAGCTTCGCGCCGGTGATCGCGGATCTGCGCCGCTCGCTCTCTTCCGTGATCGAGACAAACGCGACGGCGATTGCGTTGCAGGAGCGCCGCCATGGCGTGCATGTCGGCCCGATCTCCGACCGCAACGTTCTGCGCGCCTCGAATTTCGTGCTCAGCGTGCAGGCCGATGTGCCGACGGAAACCATGCGCAGGCTTTTCCCCGCGCAGGTGAAGATCGGCGCCGTGGAGCATATCCGCGAGCTGGTGAATGTGGCGCTGCCCGGCATCGCCGTGCGGCCCATGCCGGTGGCGCCAAGGCAGATCCCGTTCTATGCGGGGGCCACCTATTTCGAGCTGGACCGCAACAGCCCGCATTGGCAACAGATGCAGACATCGGGCGGCTTCGCGATCCATGTTTCCGGTGAATTTCCGGGCTTGCGCATGGAGCTTTGGGCGATCAAAGGGTTGATCGCGGATAGCGACGAGGGAGATAGACGATGAGCGACAATCCGTTCTCCGAACCGGACGATTTAGACCGCACCGTTATCCGGCCGATACCGGGCGGCAAGCGCCCTGCCGCGCCGCCGCCATCCGCCTCGCCCTCGCCGTTTGACAGCGGCTTTGGGCCGTCTCAGCCCAGCCCGGCGCCTGCCGGGTACAGCGCCGCTGCCGCCAGCCTGCCCGCCGATGCGCCAGAGGTGATCGGCATGGGCGGCTCGCCGCTGGTGAGCGCCGCCGGGCCGCTGCTGCAATTGCTGGCCCGCTTGCGCAACACGCTGAACGCGCCGGATTCAGGTGATCTGCGCGAGCGCGCGGTGCGGGAGATCCGCCGGTTCGAGGAAACAGCCCGCTCCCGCAACATCCCGATGGAGCAGCTCCGCCCGGCCCATTACGCCCTCTGCGCCAGCCTGGATGACGTGGTGCTGGCGACCCCCTGGGGCAGCCAGGGCGCCTGGGCGCAGCGCTCGCTGGTCTCCACCTTCCATCAGGAGGTGCGCTCGGGCGAGCGCTTCTTCGACGTGCTGGCGCAGATTCGCCAAAACCCAGGAAATTTCCTGCCGGTTCTGGAGCTGATGTATTTCTGCCTGTCGCTTGGCTACATGGGCCGCTACCGGCTCTCCCCGCGCGGCCCGGCGGAGATCGACAAGCTGCGGGAGGAAACCTACGCCGTCATGCGCCGCCAGATACCGCCCGGAGACCCAGCCCTCTCGCCGCATTGGCAAGGTGTGGCCGCTCCTTACAAGCCGCGGCGCTTTGGTGTGCCGGTCTGGGTGGTGGGCATTGTGGCGCTCGGCGTGCTGGGGCTGGTTTATGCGGCCTGCCTGTTCTCGCTGAACGGAAAATCGGACGCTGCGTTTCAGGCGCAGGTCACGGCACCGCTCGCCAATATGCCGCAGATCGTGCGCGCCCAGCCGGTGGTGGCCCCGGCCGAGCCTGCGCCTGCTGGCCCGACCATTCTGGACCGTCTTTCCGGCTTCCTGTCGCCCGAGATCGCGGCGGGCAAGGTGAGCGTGCTGGGTACCACGCACCAGCCGATCGTGCGCATCAACAACCAGGGCCTGTTCGGCTCCGGCAGCGCCACGGTGGAAGATGCCGACGTGCCGCTGCTGCAAAAAATCGGCACGGCGTTGGCGAAGGAAACCGGCACTGTGGTGGTGACGGGCTATACCGACAACCAGCCCATCCATACGCTGCAATTCCCGTCCAATTTCGAGCTTTCGCAGTCGCGCGCCCAGGCGGCGGCGGCGATCCTGGACCAGACGATCGGCGATCAAAGCCGGATCACGGCAAAAGGCATGGGCGCCGCCAACCCGGTGGCGGATAATGCCACCGCCGCCGGGCGGGCGCAGAACCGCCGCATCGAAATCGTGCTGAACCACCCTGCTGGAAACTGAGCCTGTAATGAAAAAGATCCTCGGTTTTTTTGTCTCGCGCTGGTTTCTGAGCTTCATCGCCGCCGCCGTGCTGGCGGCGCTGGTGTGGTTCTTCGCGCCTTTCATCCCGGCGCTGGGCGGGCTTATCGTCCGGCTTGTCATCATCCTCGTCATTTTGCTCGTCTGGCTCGGCGCCAATCTTTGGCTCGACAGGCGGCAGAAAAAGCGCGACGCCGCCCTGGCGGCGGGCGTGGCCGATGCCGGTGCCGCCACGCAGGACAAAGCGGCGGCGGAAGAGCTGGCGGCGCTGAGCGAGAAGCTGAAAAACTCGCTCTCCCTGCTGCGCAAGGCCAGCGGCTCGAGCGGCTATCTCTATGAGCAGCCCTGGTACGTGATCATCGGCCCGCCGGGTGCTGGCAAGACCACGGCGCTGCTGAATGCCGGGCTGAAATTCCCGCTGGCGGCGGAGCTGGGGCAGGGCGCCGTGGCGGGCGTGGGCGGCACGCGCTTGTGCGATTGGTGGTTCACCGAGCAGGCGGTGCTGATCGACACGGCCGGGCGCTACACCACCCAGGATTCCGATGCGTCCACCGACAAGGCGGGCTGGGAAGGTTTTCTGGACCTGCTGAAACGCACCCGCCAGCGCCAGGCGCTGAACGGTGTGGTCGTCGCCATCTCTCTGGCGGACATCGCCGCCGCCCCGCGTGAGGAGCGCCTGGCCCATGCCCGCGCTATCCGCAAGCGCATCAAGGAACTCACCGCGCGTCTGGACCTCAAGCTGCCGGTCTATGCGCTGCTGACCAAGGCGGATCTGCTCGCCGGGTTCACGGAGTTTTTCGACGATCTGGACGAGGAAAAACGCGGGCAGGTCTGGGGCACCACCTTCCCGGCGCAGGATGCCAACCCGGTGTCGAAATTCGATGCCGAGTTCAAGCAGCTGGTGCTGCGGCTGGATGAGCGGCTGATCGATTTGCTTGAGCGCGAACGTAGCCCGGACCGCCGCTCGCTGATCGCGGGTTTCCCCGCCCAGGTGGCGAGCCTGGAAGCGCCGCTGAACGAGTTCCTGGCCGAGGCGTTTGGCGGCTCGACGCTGGACCCCGCCCCCTATCTGCGCGGCGTGTATTTCACCTCCGGCACGCAGGAAGGCACGCCGATCGACCGGCTCACCGGTGCGCTCTCCCGCGCTTTTGGCATCGACCAGCGCCGTGCGCCCTCTCTGCGCGCCGCCTCCGGGCGCAGCTATTTCCTCTCGCGCCTGTTGAAGGATGTGATCTTCGGCGAGGCCATGCTGGCCGGGCAGAACCCGGCGCAGCGCCGCCGTCGTGTTCTGTTGCAATCCGTTGGCTATGCGGCGGTCGCCGTCGTGTTCCTGCTCTTCATGGGCGGGCTGCTGCTCAGCCGCTGCGCACAACGCCGCAGCGATTACCGCCAGCAACGCGGCTGTGGCCAATTATGCAGATGCCGCCAAGGGCTTGCCGCTGGACCCGGTGCAGGATCTCCAACCTGCCCGCCGTGCTGCCGCTGCTGGACGCGGCGCGGGCCATGCCCTTCGGCCCAGGCGATAATGCCAGCTACGGCGCCATGGGGCTGGGGCTGAATCAGGAGCCGAAACTCGCTTCCGGCGCCAACACGCTCTACATCAACGCTCTGGATAACGTGTTCCTGCCGAGGCTGATCTTGCAGCTTGAGGCGGAGATGCGCGGCGGGTTCGACCGGCCGGAATATCTCTACCAGGCCACGCGCGTCTATCTGATGCTCGGCGGCCAGGGGCCGATGGACAAAACCCTTGTCGAAGCCTGGATGAATCTGGACTGGCAGCGGCTTTACCCCGGCCTTGCCGCACAGCCGGTGCGCGATGATTTGATGCAGCATCTGGTGCGCCATGCTGAACGCGCCGCTGCCGCAAGTGCCGCTGGACGGCGCGCTGGTGGAAGCCGCGCGCGCCACCTTCAGCCGCGTCTCAGTGGCGGACCGGGTTTATTCCCGCATCCGCGATTCAGCCGCCGCCGCCGCGATACCCGCCTGGATTCCGGCAAATGAGATGGGCGCGGCGGGCGTGCCGCTCTTCACTCGCGCCTCCGGCAAACCGCTGACGGAGGGTATTCCCGGCTTCTATACGGTGAAGGGCTTCCAGCTCGTGTTGCTGCCCGCCCTCACCCATGCGGCCAAGGATGTGGCGGATGAAAGCTGGGTGCTCGGGCCGGGCCAGCAGGTCGATCCCTCAAGCCCGGACATGCAAAATCTGGAGCAGAATGTCATCAAGCTCTACGAGGCTGATTACGAGGCCCAGTGGAACGCCATGCTGGGGGATCTGAACCTCAAGCCCGCCACCAATATCAGCCAGGCGGTGCAGAATCTCTACATCCTCGGCTCGCCGCAATCGCCGATGCAGCGTTTGCTCGCCAGCATCACCACGCAGTTGCAGCTCTCCAAAGGTGCCATCCCGCCCGCCGCCGCCAGCAAATCGCCCATTCCGGGTGCAACGGCGGTGAGCGCGGAGGCTGCCGCCCTGCAAGGGCTGATGGGGGCCGCCAACGCCAGCAATGGCGGTGCGCCGCTGGGCTCTGAGGTGGATACCTATTACGCGCCGCTGATCAATTATGTCGGCAACGGCCCCGGCGCGCCGATGAGCCTGACGTTGAACCTGATGAACGGGCTGCAGCAGCAATTGGCCACTCTGGCGGCCAGCGTGCCGGGCAGTGGTGCCCCCGCCGCGCCCGCGGCTGGTGGAGACCCAGCCTCCTTGCTGCAAGGCGAAGCGGCGACAGACCCGCAACCCGTCTCGCGCTGGCTGCAGGCGGTGGTGGTCAATTCCAACGGGCTGCGCGGCGGAAGTGCCGCCAAGGCGGCGGCGGCGGCGTTTAATGGTGCGTCCGGCCCTGCCCAGCTTTGCCAGCAGGCGGTGGCTGGGCGTTACCCGTTCGTGCCCGCCTCCAGCACTGATATTCCGCTGGGGGATTTCACCCATCTCTTCGCCCCCAATGGGCTTCTGGACGGGTTCTTTACCCAGCAGGTGCAGCCTTTCGTTGATATGTCGAGCGCCACCTGGCGGGTGCAGGCGGTGAACGGCGTCACCCCGCCGATCAGCCAGGGCGCACTGGCGGAATTCCAGCGCGCGGAGACGATCAAGCAGCTCTTCTTTGCCAATGGCGCCGCGCCCAGCGTGCAGTTCAGCCTTACCCCCACCGCGTTGGATGCGGGGGCGGCGCAGGTCGTGTTGCAGCTGGGGGCGTTGAACGTCTCCTACGCCCATGGCCCGCAAGTGCCGACAATGATCTCCTGGCCCGGCGCTGACGGCATGCAGACCGCCCGGCTGATCATCACCCCCACCAGCGGTGGCAACCCGGCCGAGATCGATGCTTCCGGTCCCTGGGCTTTGTTCCATCTCTTCTCGCAAGGCACGCTGGCGGAGGCCGGATCGTCCGACCAATATACGCTCACCTTCAATGTCGGCGGACATAGTGTCAGCTACAGCATCGGCGCCAACTCCGTGCTCAACCCGTTCGCGCCGGGCATGCTGGCGGATTTCCGCTGCCCCAGCCTGCAGGGATGAGTATTTTCCAGCCCGCTCTGACAGGGTTTTTTGGCAAATTGCCGGCACGGGGGGATTTCCTGCGCGCCGGTCTGCCGGAGGATGTGGTGGCGCCGCTGGATCTCTGGTGCCGGGAGTGCCTCACCGCCTCCCGCACTGCACTGGGGCCGGATTGGGAGCAGGCCTGGATGACCGCGCCCATCTGGCGCTTTCTGCTACCGCCCGGCGCCTGCGGGGCGAGGGCGATGTTGGGCGTTTGGCTGCCGAGCATGGACAAGGCCGGGCGGCATTACCCCTTCATGCTCTGCGCCGTGGCGGATGATCTTGCGGCGCTTGCTGGCGGCGGCAACTGGCTGGCCTTAGCGGAGGCGGAAGGGCTGGCGGGCGTGGTAGAAGACAAGCCGCATGATTCCATCGCCACCGCCTTGCAGGCCGCCGCGTGGCGCCAGCGCCCTTGCCAGCACCGGGATGGTGGACGGAGGGCAGCCCGCTGGTCCATCCGCAGCGTCTCGGACTCCCGGCTCTCCTGCCCGTGACCCATGCCGGAGCGATGCTGCGCGACAATCAGGCGGCGAAGGAAACATGTTGATGCCACATTCCTGGGCGCTGACGGATGTCGGCGCGGTGCGCAAACATAACGAGGATAATATGCTGGCCCGGCCGGATCTCGGGCTTTGGGTGGTGGCGGATGGCGCGGGTGGCCATGCCTCCGGCGAGGTCGCCTCGGGCATGATTGTGGACGCGCTCTCCCGCCTGCCTGCCGCATCTCAGCGCCGGGGAAATGCTCTCGGGCATCCGGGTCACGGTTTCGCAGGTGCATGCGGCGTTGCGCGAGGAAGCGGCGCGGCGCGGCGGCAATACCATGATCGCCTCCACCTTTGTCGGGCTGATGATCCGCGATACGCATTTCGCCTGCCTTTGGGCGGGAGATTCGCGCTGCTTATCTGCTGCGCCATGGTGTGTTGCAGCAGATTACGCCGCGACCACAGCCTGGTGCAGGAGCTGGTGGATGCCGGCAGCCTGCGCGCTGAGGATGCCGAGAAGCACCCGCACGCCAATGTCATCACCCGCGCCGTCGGCGCCGATGACGAGGTGTTGGAGCTGGACAAGGTGATCGGCCAGGTGCAGCCCGGAGACCGTTTCCTGCTATGCAGCGACGGTTTGACGAAAACACTGAGCGATGCAGGAAATCCACAGCCTGCTCGGCGCGCCGAATGGCGTACCGCCCACGGAGCTGCTCATCGCCGCGGCACTGGCGCACCGCGTGACCGACAATGTGACGGCGGTGGTGGTGGAGGTTTAGCAGGAGACTTAAATGCCGGCTTGGCACACGATGATGTTCAGCCAATCCGGAGGGCGCTAAATCAAGCCCTGTTCGAGGCTGTTATGAAAGCCATTGCGGCCATGTCTTTGAATTTCGCCTGGGCCATGGATTTTTCGATGGCACCATTTGTGTGGGCGTTGAGGACGTTGAATCCCACATGCGGCAATTTTACAACCGGGCCGATATGTGAGCCGGGGGCTTTACTGACAGGGTCCCAATTGACCCGGAAATTCAGGCCTTGCCGGAATTTGTGCGCGGCAGTTCCCCCCGCGATCTTGCCAGAGAAGGTGCCGAGCGCCGGAGGAGCGTTATATGTAACGAACGGAAGGTCGCATTTAACCCCGACAACTTGAGCAAGATACCCTCCAAGGGAGTGACCGACCAGGAGCAGGAAGCTGTCCTTGTAGATCTGCTTCAGGCCATTCACGTACTTTACGCAATCGCTGGCCCTGTCGGGCATGTTGCCCGCGCCGATGGACACATCATCGTCCACCCAGTCCTTTTTCCCTTTGCTGCCCCTGATGCTGATAATGTACATGTTCGCGTGGTATTTGAATTTATATAGTCCGGTCGAGGCTCCGCCGGCATCGCCATCCTTGGCAAAGCCAAGGCGGTCGTCGTTTTTCGGATCGAAGAAGCCGCCGGTGAGGACGAATCTCTCATCCTGAACATCGAGATTTTTATAAATTGATTTCGCGGCCATCGCGGTGTCATTGACCGTTATGTAAGGTACATTTGTCATTTTTTTGGCTCGGCCATGTTAGATTAATCAAGAAATCATGATCTGAATGATACCCGCCGCATTTCTTGCTCAATTCGTGCGCGCTGGGCGGACACAGTCAAAAAAAGCTGGCGAGCGAGCCTTGCTCGCCAGCTTTGATCATTCAGGACAGCTTCTGCGCGCCCAGATCGTAGGTGACCGGGAAGGGCGAGCCCTTGGTGCCATCTGTGTTCATCGGGGTGAACTTGACCTCGATCTTGACGAAGTTGAAGGAGATGTTCTCGCTCGGCTTGTCGCCACCGCTGGAGATGCTGTAGCCGCTGATCATCGTGTCCGTCAGGGTGACTTCCAGGAAGCCGTCGGCCCCCGCGCCATCGGTGCGCACGAAGGAGATGACCAGCGTGGCCTTGCCGCCGCTGCTCAGCGCTTCCTTCAACAGCCCGCCGCTGGCATTGTCGAGGCTCTTGGAAACGGTGACCTCGGAGATGCTCGGCGTGCTGGCTTCGCGGTTGCCGGAAGAGCCAGTCGGTGAGCCGATGCCGCGGCCGACACCCCATTGGAAGCTGAAGACTTCGAATTGCTTCTCGAAGCCCGTGGTGGTCACGTCGCCATTCACGGCCGGGTTGGTGTATTTGATATAGATCGCCATAGTCACGCTCCTTTTAGAGAAACTAAAAAACCGTCAATTGAGCTGGTAGGAGAATGATCCTTCCGGCCCGATACCAACCGATATGTCTGAAATTCCCTCGCCCGCGGCCATGCGGGCCAGAACCTCGGCGGAGAGTTCCGGCAACAGGCTGCGCGAGAGGATATTCTCCACATTGCGCGCACCCGATGAGGATTCCTTGCAACGCGCGGCGATGGTTTCCACCAGCTCCGGCGCATAGGTGAAGCCGGCCTTGTAGGCCTCCTTCACGCGTTTTGATATTTTGTTCAGCTGCAGCCGCACGATCTGGCGGATCACGTCATCCGAGAGCGGGAAATAGGGCACCAGCGTCACGCGGCCAAGGAAGGCGGGTTTGAAATATTTCATCAGCTCCGGCCGCAACGCTTCCGCGAGGCCAGCGGCGTCTGGCGCGGTCTCCGGGTCGGCGAACAGCTTGTCGATCAGATCCGTGCCGGCATTGGAGGTCATGATGATGACGGTGTTCTTGAAGTCGATATCGCGGCCTTCGCCGTCCTTCATGTTGCCCTTGTCGAACACCTGGAAGAACACATCCTGCACGCCGGGATGCGCCTTCTCCATCTCATCCAGCAGGATGACGGAATAGGGGCGCCGGCGCACGGCCTCGGTGAGGATACCGCCTTCGCCATAGCCGACATAACCGGGTGGGGAGCCCATCAGCAGCGAGACCTTATGCTCTTCCTTGAACTCGGTCATGTTGATGGTGGTGAGATTTTGCTCGCCGCCATAAAGCAAATTGGCAAGCGTCAGCGCGGTTTCGGTCTTGCCGGTGCCGGACGTGCCGACCATCATGAACACGCCGATCGGCTTGCGCGGGTCGGTGAGTTTGGCGCGGCTGGTGCGGATCGCCTGGGCCACCGCCTCCATCGCGTGCGGCTGGCCGACGACGCGTTCCTCCATCGTCTCTTTCAGGTTCAGAACGGTGTTGATCTCGTCGGACTGCATGCGCCCGGCGGGAATGCCGGTCCAGCTTTCCACAATCTCCGCCACGGCCTGCCCATCCACAACGGGGAAAATCAGCGGCGTTTCGCCCTGCAATGTCCTCAAATCTTCATGAAGCCCGTTGAGCTGGCCCTTCAGCGCGGCTTTGTCCTCGCCGTTCTCCTTGTCCTCGATCTTGGCGCGCACGGCGCCGATCTCGGTGGCCAGCTTCTTCTCTTCGGCGAAGCGTGTCTCCAGCGCCGTCAGCTCTTCCTGCAGTCTATCTTCTTCTTCGTTCAATTCGGTAAGGCGTGCCTCATGCTCGCCACCCGCCGCCATCTCGCGTTCGAGAATATCCCGCTCGGTGTGGATCAGCTCGATCCGGCGCTGCTTGTCCTCGATGGGCGCTGGCACCGCCGCCTGGCTCATCGCCACGCGGGCGCAGGCCGTGTCGATCAGGCTGATCGCCTTGTCCGGCAATTGGCGGCTGGGGATGAAACGGGCGGAAAGCCGCACGGCTTCGGAGATCGCCTCATCCAGAATGCGCGTTTTGTGGTGCTTCTCCAGCGTGGCGGTGAGGCCGCGAATCATCGCGATGGCCATCGGCTCGGAAGGCTCCTCCACCTTCACCACCTGGAAGCGCCGCGTCAGCGCCGCATCCTTCTCGAAATATTTCTTGTACTCCGCCCAGGTGGTGGCGGCGACGGTGCGCAGCTCGCCGCGCGCCAAAGCGGGCTTCAGCAGATTCGCGGCATCATTCTGCCCGGCCTGCCCCCCCGCGCCGATCAGCGTATGCGCCTCGTCGATGAACAGGATGATCGGTTTCGGGCTCGCCTTCACCTCTTCGATGACGGATTTAAGGCGCTGCTCGAACTCGCCCTTCATGCCCGCACCGGCCTGCAGCAGCGCGAGGTCGAGCGTGCGCAGCGTTACATCCTTCATCGCGTCCGGCACTTCCCCGGCGGCGATCTTCAGCGCCAGACCTTCGACCACGGCGGTCTTGCCCACACCTGCCTCGCCGGTGAGGATCGGGTTGTTCTGGCGGCGGCGCGTGAGAATATCGATCGCCTGGCGGATTTCGAAATCACGGCCGAGAATCGGGTCGATCTTGCCGTCCCGCGCGCGGGCGGTGAGGTCGTAAGTATAAAGGTCAAGCGCGCCGTTACCCGCCGGGCGGGGCACGCCATTCGCGTCCGTGGCGGGGGCTGCGCCATCGGCCGCCATCGGCGTGCTGGCCTCGGTGCTGCCGGCGGTGATGGTCGCGAGGTCGCGCTTCAGCACATCGGGCTGGATCTTCAGCAACTGGCTCGAGGCCTCGCGCGCGCGCCGCGCCAGCGTTTCATCCGCCAGCAGCGCCAGCAGCACATGGCCGGAGCGCACCCGCGCCAAGCCTTGCTCGATGGACGCGAACAGCCAGGCCTGCTTCGCCGTATCCACCACATCCGGCGCCAGGCCGGGGGCGCGGGAGTTGCCGGTCTTCAGCTTGTCCAGCGCCTTGTTGAGGTCCGCCAGGAAACGGCCATGGTCAATATCGTACTGGCGGAAGATGGCGGCGAAATCCGTATCGGTGCCTTCCGCCAGCTTGATCAGCCAATGTTCGATTTCGACATTGTAATGTGTTCGGGACATTGTTAGTCCCGCGGCGGCTTCCAGCGCGCGGCGGCAATGCTCATCCAGGCGACCGATTAACGACCTGAGGTCAATTGAGACCAAGGCTTTCCCCCCTTTAAGAACGGCTCGTATCAGACAAGGTATCTACTGGAGAGTAAGTACCGCTATCGGACACCTCCAGAACAGTAAACTTGCGCGTTTGGCAGGCGCGCTGATTTTGGCGCATTTCGTTAGCTTGAGTTGCCGGTAATGTCCAGCTAATACGGGGGTAACATTGTCGGTTTGCGGGCGCGTTTCCGGGTGTTTTCGGATGGTTTAAGTAATGGTTTGCATAAGTTAACCGACACGCAACGAACGACTAAATTTATTTTGATATCAGAATGGCTGTGGGGAAGGACATAAAGCGTGGCTGTTGAAGGCTTGGACCTCGAGGGCTTGCTGGCGCCAATCAGTGATGAGTTGCCGGCTGGCAATGATGTCCGCAGCGATTTCTCACCCACCTCTCTGTATTTCAGGCTACGTGACGCGCGGGCCGACGCGCGCGCGGCGGAGCGTGCCGCCGATGCCAACCCGGGTGAGGTTGCCTCGCCCGAGGGCTGGCGCAATGTCCGCACCCTGGCTGTGGAAATCCTTAGCCAGCATGCCAAGGATCTTGAGGCAGCCGCCTGGCTGACGGAGGCGCTGGTGCGCAGCGACGGGCTGGCGGGTCTTGCCTTCGGTGCCAGCCTGCTGGGCGGCCTCGCGGAGCGTTACTGGGAGCAGCTCTACCCGATGCCCGATGAGGACGGGATGGAAACCCGTGTCGCCCCGGTAACGGGTTTGAATGGCGAGGGCGGGGATGGCACGCTGAGCCAGCCCTTGCAGAAGCTGCCCTTGTTCAAGGACGGGAACGGCGAGACGGTGATGTTCTTCCAGTACCAGCAATCCGCTGAGCTGGAGACGATTGCCGATGCCAAGCGCGTCGAGTTCCAGGATAAAAGCGGGCGTGGTGCCTTATGATACGATGCGCGCCGCGGCGCGTGCCGCCTCGCCGGGCGCTTACGTGGCCTTGCGGCGTGATCTGAACGCCGCGCGCACCGCCTGGAGCGCGATGGGTCAGATTTTTGACAATGCCGCGGGCCGTGATGCACCGCCGACAGGGCGTATCACCGAGGCGCTGGCGCAGATCGGGGAATTTGTCGGCCGTTACGCGCCGCCGGAAAGCGTAGCACCGCCGCCGGAGGAAGAGGCTGGGGATGTTAGCGGGGCCGCGCCGGCCGAAGACGCGGCGCAAGCCGGGCCGGGCAAGCCGCGCCGCCTTGCCAGCCGCGAGGATGCTCTTGCAACCTTAGCGGAAATAGCCGAGTATTTCCGCCGGACAGAGCCGCAATCGCCCCTTGCCTATACGATCGACGAGGCGATCCGCCGCGGCCGGCTCACATGGCCGGAGCTAATTGCCGAGCTGGTGCGGGACGATCAGGTGCGTAACAATATTCTTAACAGCCTCGGCCTGAAAACCGGGGATTAGTTGTTCATTTGCGTTCATCATCCAGCGCGGCCACAGGCGATCCGGATCAAAGCCGTCGTCGACCGTTCCGTATTGTGATGGACCGTAAGCTTTTCGGGGAGATCTAAGACATGAGTGGCAGCGTACACAGCAAACTGAACCGGGTCCGCAAACCGCGTGTTCACATCACTTACGACGTCGAAACCGACGGCGCCGAGATCCAGCGTGAGCTGCCCTTCGTGGTGGGCGTGCTGGGCGATTTCTCGGGCGACCCCACCCAGCCGCTGCGGCCGATGGCCGAGCGCAAATTCGTGCAGATCGACCGTGATAATTTCAACGACATCATGGCCCGCATGAATCCGGGCCTGAACATCAAGGTCGAGAACACGCTGGCCGATGACGGCAGCGAAATGGCCGTGAACCTGAAATTCAACTCCATGGACGATTTCGACCCCGCCCGCGTGGTCGAGCAGGTTCCGGCGCTGAAATCGCTGCTGGAAACCCGCAACAAGCTGCGCGACCTGCTGAGCAAGGCCGACCGTTCCGACGAGTTGGAGGCGCTGCTGGAAAAGGTGCTGCAGAGCGATGCGGAGCTGAAGGAATTGTCCGGCCAGCTTGGCCTTGAGAAGAAGGAGGGCTGATCCATGTCCGAGACCCAAACCAGCCCGCAGGGCGCACCCGGCGCCACCAGCGAAGGCGTTAGCTTTCTCGATCAGGTCGTTACCGCCACCAAGCAGACCGAGCCGGACCGCGCGCAGGATCTCGTCAAGAACCTGATCGAGCAGGCTTTGTCCGGCACCGTCACGTTCGACAAGAACCTGACCCGCACGATCGACAAGGCGATCGCTGCCATCGACCAGAAACTGTCGAAGCAGCTCAACGCCGTCGTGCATAATGAAAAATTCACAAAGCTGGAGGGCAGCTGGCGCGGCCTGAACCATCTGGTGATGAACTCGGAGACCGGCACCAGCCTGAAGATCCGGGTGCTGAACATGACCAAGCGCGAGCTGAACCGCGATTTGACCAAGGCGGTTGAGTTCGACCAGAGCCAGCTCTTCAAGAAGATCTATGAAAACGAGTTCGGCACGCCGGGCGGCGAGCCCTATGGCACGCTGATCGGCGATTATGAATGGACGAACCATCCGGACGATATCGAATCGCTCCGCCTGGTCTCCAACGTCGCCGCCGCCTCCTTCGCGCCGTTCATCTCCGCCGCCGGTGCGGGCATGTTCGGCTTCGATGACTGGACGGAGCTGACCAAGCCGCGCGACCTCGCGAAGATTTTCGACACGGCGGAATACACCAAGTGGCGCGGTTTCCGTGACACGGAGGATGCGCGTTTCGTCTCCCTGGTGATGCCCCGCGTGCTGGCGCGCGTGCCGTACGGTGCCGCCACCAAGCCGGTGGAAGAGTTCGCTTACGAGGAAGCGCCGTATGATGCCACCGGCGCCGCCCAGGCGCTGAATCATAAAGAATATTGCTGGATGAACGCCGCCTACACGATGGGCGTGCGGATGACCAACTGCTTCGCCGAATCCGGCTTCTGCGTCGCTATTCGCGGCGCCGAGGGCGGCGGCAAGGTGGAAAACCTGCCGACCCATATCTTCCAGTCCGACGATGGCGACATGGACGGCAAATGCCCCACCGAAGTCGGCATCACCGACCGGCGCGAGTTCGAGCTGTCCAATCTCGGCTTCCTGCCGCTCTGCCACTACAAGAATACCGATTACGCGGTGTTCTTCGGCGGCCAGACTGTGCAGAAGCCGAAGAAATACGACCGCCCGGATGCGACCGCGAATGCCGCAATCTCCGCGCGCCTGCCCTACATCATGGCCTCGGGCCGTTTCGCCCACTTCCTGAAGGTGATGGCGCGCGACAAAATCGGCAGCTTCATGGAAGCCACTGAGTGCGAGCGCTGGCTGAACCGCTGGATCACCAACTATGTCTCCGACAACCCGGATGCCGGGCCGGATACGAAGGCGAAATATCCTCTGCGCGAAGCCAAGATCGAGGTGAAGGAGATTCCCGGCAAGCCCGGCTCCTATAACGCCGTGGCCTATCTGCGCCCCTGGCTGCAGATGGAAGAGCTGACGACCAGCATGCGCATGGTCGCCCGCATTCCGCAAAAGGCCTGATCTTCACGTCCGCCGCGCCAAAACGCGCGTGCGATCGCCTGAGATCTAACCTCCTGGTTTGATCTCAGGCGTGAATTGCCCACTCAATTCATGAGACGCGGCGGATGAGGAGGCTTTATGGCTGGAGACGAGGAAGACCCGGACGCGACGATCGTCAGGAGACCGGCCAGCCGGGTCCTCCCGCCCTCCGCCGCGCCCGAACCGCCGCCACCCGCCGAGGCTGAGCCGCAGGCGGAAATGCCTGCACCGGACCCCGAGCCTGAACCCGAACCAGCGCCATCCCTGCCGCCTTTGCGGGAGGCGGTGCTGGACGGAAAATTCTTCGGCGCTGCCCATGCTGAGGCCGCCACGCGCCTGGCCGAGATGCTCGCCGGGCAAAGTTCCACCCTCACCAGCTGGTTCGGTGCCGATGCCAGCGTGCTGGTGCACGACCGTGCCGCCCTGGCCGCGCGGCTGGACCGCGACATCGCCCGGCTGGATGCGCTGATCGCCCGCCAGCTCGATGAAATTCTGCACCATCCCCGCCTGCGCCGGCTGGAGGGAAGCTGGCGCGGGCTGGCTTGGCTTGCGTCTCGCCTATCGCTCTCCGGCCGGGTGAAAATGCGGGTGCTCACCGTCTCCTGGGCGGAAATCTGCCGCGACCTGGAACGCGCCGCCGAGTTCGACCAGAGCCAGCTCTTCCGCCGCATCTATGAGGATGAATTCGGCATCGCGGGTGGCGAGCCCTACGGGCTGCTGGTGGCGGATTACGAGGTGCGCCACCGCCCCGGCCCCGGTGCGATCACCGATGATGTCACCGCGCTCTCCTCCCTGGCCGCCGTGGCCGCCGCAGCCTTCGCGCCTTTGGTCATCGGCGCATCGCCGGCTCTGTTCGGGGTGGATGAATTCTCGGAGCTGAGCGGTGTCGCCGATCCCGCCTCCACCATGGCGGCGGCGGAATATCAGCGCTGGAAGCGCCTTGGCTCCCTGGATGATTCCCGCTTCCTGGCCGTCACGCTGCCGCGCCTGCTCATGCGCCTGCCCTGGGAGGAAAATATCGCCCGCCATCGCGGCTTCCGCTATCAGGAGCGTTTGGAAAACGGCACTGGCCGGGTGAGCAGCACTGCGGGCTATCTGGTCGCCGCTTGCGTCATCCGCGCGTTTGAGACCTTTTCCTGGCCCGCCGATATCCGTGGCTACGACATCGACCGGCTGGGCGGCGGCATTATCGAGGATCTGCCCGAGCCCTGGTTCTCCACCGACCCGGCCGATGGCTTCGGCCGCCCCGCGCCGGATGTGATGCTGACCGACAGGCAGGAGCGTACCTTGGTCGCCGCCGGGCTGCTGCCCATCTGCGCCCTGCCTTATGGCGGGGAGGCGCTGATCGGCGCGGCGCGCAGCCTGCAAACGCCAACCACCAATTATGCCGGCCCCAACGCTGCCTCCGCCGCCGCCAATGCCAGGCTCTCGGCGCAGTTCAACAGCGTCATCTGCGTCTCCCGCTTCGCCCATTATGTGAAGATCATGGGCCGCGACATGACCGGCGCCTTCAAAACCGCGCCTGAGGTGCAGCGCCGCCTGTATGACTGGCTGATGCGCTACACCAACGCCAATACCTCCGCCGGGCCCTGAGACGATGGCGCGCTACCCGCTGCGCGATGCCAGCGTGCTGGTTGAGGAAGTGCCCGGCAAACCCGGCGTGTTTTCCTGCGCCATCCATTTGCAGCCGCATTTTCAGCTGGACGATGTCGCCGTCTCCTTCCGGCTGATGACCGAGCTGGCCGCGCCCGGCCAACAATGACCCCCGCAACCCGTTTTTCCTGAAATGGACGCATTCACATGGTAGAGACCGATCTCCAGGCCGCTGATTTTTTCCGCTCCGGCCGTCTGGCCGATGCCCTCGCCGCCGCCACCGCGGAGGTGAAGGCAACCCCCACGGATCTCGGCCGCCGTGTGCTGCTGGCCGAGCTGCTGCTCTTCTCCGGCAATCTGGAACGCGCGGATGTGATCCTGGACGCGGCGGGGCAGCTCGATCCCTCCGCCGCCCTGGTTGTTTCTGAATTCCGCCAGCTCCTGCGGGCCGAGACCGCGCGGCGCCAGCTCTACCGCGATGGCCGCGTGCCGGAGGTGCTGGGCGAGTTGGAGCCGAGCGGCCAGGCCTCGCTCGCCGCCCTGGTGGCGCTGCGCGCGGGGGATCTCGCCGGGGCTGCCCGCGCGGCGGCGGAGGCTGAGGAGCTTCGCCCGCGCGTCTCCGGCACCGCCAACGGCCAGCCCTTCGATGATTTCAGGGATGCTGACGACCTGCTGCCCGGCTATATCGAAACGCTGACCACCACCGGCAAATATTTCTGGATTCCCGGTCTCGCGCATCGAGAGCATGGAATTCCACCCGCCCAAGCGCCCGCGTGACCTCGCCTGGCGCCGCTGCTCGATGAGTGTCACCGCCGGGCCGGATGGCGATGTCTATATCCCCGCCACCTATTTCGCCGAGGGCGAGCCGGATGAGGCGCACCGCCTGGGCCGCGCGACGTCCTGGAGCGACGGCGAGGGCCCGGTGCGCGGCATCGGCCAGCGCGTGTTTCTGGTAGGGGAGGATGATCTCTCCATCATGCAGCTCGACGATGTGAGCTTCCAGCAGGCCGAATGAGCGACGACACCCTAAGCCGCGGCGCCAACGCCAACATCTTCATCGACCGGATGCGCGATTCCGGCGCGCGGGTGAAGCTCTCCGTGCTTGACCGCCTGCTGGACGACGCACCGGAGATGGAGCGCGACCGCCCGCTCTCCGCCACCGAGGCGCTGACCGTTCTGCGCCGCGCCGTGCGGCGGGATTTGGAGGCGCTGCTGAACGGCCGCCGCCGCCTCGCCTCCGTGCCCGCGCCGTACACGGAACTTGCCAATTCCAGCTTCACCTTCGGCCTGCCGGATTTCACCGCGGGCGCGATGCAGGAGGATGGCGCGCGCGAGAAGCTGCGCCGGGAGATCGAACGCAGCATCCGCCAGTTCGAGCCGCGTCTGGTGCAGGTGGCGGTGACTTTGGTGCCCGCGAAGGAGGAAACCAGCACCACGCTGCATTTCCGTATCGACGCGCTTTTGCACGCGGACCCGGCGCCCGAGCCGATCAGCTTCGAGACATTGGTGAACGCCGCCACCACCGACATCGCGGTTGCCGGAGGCGAGATTGGCTGATTCCCTGCTGCCCTATTTCAACCAGGAGCTCACCGCCATCCGCCATCTCGCGGCGGAGTTCGCGCAGGCCCACCCCAAGATCGCCGGCCGGCTGCGCCTGAGCCCGGACACGGTGGACGACCCGCATGTGGCGCGGCTGCTGGATGGCGTGGCGTTTCTCTCCGCCCGCGCCCAGGCCAGGCTGGATGATGAGTTCCCTGAACTCACCGACACGCTGCTGGATATTCTCTACCCGCATTATCTGGCCCCGTTTCCCTCCTGCGCCATCGCCCAGCTCAGCGCCAAGCCTGATCTGGCGGCGCAGGTGGATATTCCGCCGGGCTTCGAGCTGGAGACGGAATCCGTGCGCGGCCAAAGCTGCCGCTACCGCACCACCAGCCATTTGAATCTCTGGCCGGTGAAGCTGGAATCAGCGCGCCTCACGGGGCTGCCCTTCACCGCCCCCGCCAACCCGCTGGCGGGCGGCGCCGTGGCGGTGCTGCGGCTGGTGTTCACCACGCTGAACCCGGAGGTGAAATTCAGCCAGCTCGGCATGGACAGGCTGCGCCTCTTCCTGCGCGGCGGGCCCGCTGCCTCCTTGCAGCTTTACGAGCTGATGGCCGCGCATACGATGGGCGTGGCGCTGGCCGACACGCCGAACGACACCGCCCCGGTGCTGCTGCCCAAAACCGCGATCCAGGAGGTCGGCTTCGCGCCGGAGGAAGCGCTGCTGCCCTGGCCCGCGCGCAGCTTCGAGGGTTTCCGCCTGCTCAGCGAATATTTCGCCTTCCCGCAGAAATTCATGTTCCTGGACATTGCCGGGCTCGGCGCCAAGACCTTGGTGCAGGAGAGCAACCGGCTGGAGATTTTCCTCTATCTCAACCGCACCTCCTCCGAGCTTGAGCGCACGGTGGATGCGGACATGTTCGCGCTGGGCTGCACGCCGATCGTCAATTTGTTCTCGCAGCGTTGCGAGCCGGTGAATCTCGACCATACCACCACGGAATATCGCGTGCTGCCGGATGCGCGGCGTTCCAGCGTCATGGAAGTCTGGAGTGTCACCAAAGCCACCGAGGTGCGGCAGGACAGCACGACAAGCCCGTTCCACCCCTTCTACCGGCTGAGCCGGACGGACGCGCCAGCCGCCACGCAGGGCGGCTCCTATCTCGTCACGCGCCGCGACGGCCCGCGCCAATCTCGGCGGCACGGATTGTTTCGTCTCCCTGTTCGATACCGGGTTCGACCCGGAGGCGAAGCTGGACAGCGTGCTCTCCGTGGAGGCTCTGTGCCTCAACCGCGACCTGCCCTCCGAGCTGCCTTTCGGCGGTGGGCGTCCGGCCTTGAAGGCGTTGCAGCCCCATACCGGCATCGCCAGCATCGGCTGCGTCACCCCGCCCACCCCCACGCTGCGGCCGGAGCGCCGGGCGCGCGGCGCTTGGCGGCTGATCTCGCATCTCTCGCTCGGGCATCTCTCCGTCACCGGCGGGGCGGAGGGTGCGGCGGCGCTGAAGGAAATTCTGCGCCTCTATGACCTGCGCGACACGGCCGATACCCGCGCGGCGGTGGAGGCGATGCTCTCCGTCACCGCCCGGCCCGGCACGGCGCGCGTGCCCGGGGCGAGGCTCGGTGCTTTCTGCCGGGGGCTGGATGTGGAGCTGGAGTTCGACCAGCGCGCCTTCCAGGGGTCGGGGCTTTATCTGCTGGCGGCGGTGCTGGCGCGGTTTCTGGCGCTGCATGCCAGCATCAATTCCTTCGTCCGCACCTCAGTGCGGTTGCGCGGCAAGCCGGAGCCGGAGCTGCGCTTTCCGCCCCGCGCCGGGGCGCGGGTGCTGCTGTAAGCCATGGCGGTCGAAATCCCCCCTCGAGCGCCTGAGCAACCCAGCCGCAACTCTTCCGGTTTGACGCGGCGGTGCGGCTGCTGCGCCTGGCCGCCGCTGGCCGGCGGAAGGATGATGCACATCGGCTTCGTGGCCCCGCCCAACCTCGCCCAGCCCGCGCCGGAAGTACTGGAGGCGCAGCCGCCTGCCCGGCAAGCGCGCCCGGCTGGTGAGCACGCTGATCGGCCTCACCGGCCCCTCGGCCGAGATGCCGCGCTGGTACACGGAGCTTCTGGCCCAGGCCTACCGGCAAAAATCCCGCGCCGTGCTGGATTTTTTCGATCTTCTGGCGCAGCGCCTCATCACCGCCTTCGCCCAGGCGGGCACCAAATACCGGCTGCCCCGCTCGGCCGAGCAGGCGGCGCAGGCGGGGGCGGAAGAACCAATCGGCGCCGGGCTTCTGGCCTTCACCGGCTATGGCACGCCGCATCTGGATCGACCGCCTCGCCGTGGGGGCGGATGCGCTGCGCCATTATGCCGGGTTTTTCGCCGCGCATCCGCGCTCTTCCAGCCGCCTCGCCAGCATGGTGTCGGATTATCTCGGCCGCCCGGTGGAGGTGCGGGAATTCGCGGGCGCGTGGCTGCCCATCGCCCCGGACCAGCAAAGCCGCCTGCCGCGCGGGCGCGTGCCGGGGGCGTTCTGCGAGCTGGGGGTGAATGCCGCCATCGGCACCCGCGCCTGGGACCAGCAGGCGCGCTTCATCGTCCGCATCGGCCCGCTTTCGCGCAGCGAATTCGAGGCGCTGCTGCCGGACAAGAAACGCCTGCCAGCACTCGTCTCGCTCATCCGCGCCTATGTCGGCTGGGAGGCGGATTTCGCGATCAATCTGGTGCTGGATGCGCCGCAAATTCCCACCCTCAGCTTGGGCGGCGGGCAGGCGGACGCGCCGCGCCTGGGCTGGACGAGCTGGCTACCCTCCTCCACCGCCACCATCCGTGGCCGCGCTTATGCGGACGAAACCATGTTCAGTGCCGAAACGGTTGAAAAGCTCTGCGTCTCATCGCTGAATTAACGAAGCGTTCTTATCGTCAGCCTATGCCATATCCCGCAACACTCGCCAGGCCGGCGATTATGAGCTAGGATCGTAACAGTTCCAAGAGGTTCAGACCATGAAGAAATACGACCATCTATTCCGCCCTGTCCGGCGTTCTGCTTGCCGCCGCGCTCTCCGCCCCGGCCCTGGCGCAGAGCAACCCGTCGGCGCAGCAGCTCATCAACCAGCTCAAGCCCAGCGGCTCGCTCAGCGACACCACGCGCGGCATCAAGCCGATCACCCCAGGTGAGGCGCCCGACCCCGGCCATGCCCGCCACCCCGGCCAGCATGCCGGCGATGAGCGCCCCGCCGCCGCACCCGCAAGCGATGCCCACCGCGCCCTCGGCCAATCTGATCGTGGATTTCGCCTCCGGCTCCGCAGACTCTCACCCCGCAGCGCCAAGGCGACGCTCGATCAGCTCGGCAAGGCGCTGACCAGCCAGCAGCTCGCCGCGTATAATTTCAAGATCGTCGGCCATACCGACACCACCGGCAACGCGGACCAGAACCAGTCGCTCTCCGAGCAGCGCGCGGATGCGGTGAAGTCCTATCTCGAAACAAAATTCAGCGTCGCCGATTCCCGGCTGCAGGCCAGCGGCGTTGGCGAAGCCGACCTCGCGGTGCAGACGCCGCCCAACACGCCGGACCGCCGCAACCGGCGCGTCGAGATCATCAATATCGGTCAGTAACAGGCCGCCATGGTGGCTCACCCGGGGAATAGCGACGATACGATCGTTATCCGGGGCGTCGCTCCGGCGGCGCCTGTGGGCCGCCGTTCCCTGCTCTATGCCGGGCTCGGCGGCGCTGCCGCCTTGGCCGCCGGGGCGGGCTTTGGCGCTTTCTGGTGGATGCACCGCACGCCCAAGCTCGCGATCGGCACCGCGACGGAAGCGGAGATCGACAACACCCAGCCCTGCGACACCATCCTCACCTATCTGGCGCCGGATAAAAGCGTCGTCGTCATCGATTTTCCCTCTCTGCTCGCCCAGGGGATGACGCTCGACCGCGTGGCCGCCTTTGTCGAGAAGGCGAATGTGCCGCATAACCGCTTGCTGGACGATGCCGCGCTGAATGCCGCCATCACCGCCAGCGGCGACACGGTGGCGAGCTATTATTACGGCCATGATTATCAGGCGTCCGACCTCGCGCGTTTCTTCGCCCTGGCCGCGTCCGAAAACATCGCGCTCAATCCTCAGGAATTATGGCTGAAGCGCCTGCTGAACCAGCTTGGCTGGCTGGCGCCCGGGGCCAATGGCGCCATCATCACCCTGCCGGGGGCGGGCGATCCCGTCTCGCCGGACATGCGCGCGGTGATTCTGCGGCATGAGATTTCCCATGGCGCGTTCTACACAGTTCCCGCCTATCGCCATTACACGGAGAGCTTCTGGTACAGCCTGACGGATGCTGACCGCGCTGCCTTTACCGGTTTCCTCGGCCGCCAGGGGTACGATACCAGCCTGACCGAGCTGATGCTGAACGAGACGCAGGCCTACTTGATCTTCACGCGCGACCCACGCTTCTTCAACGCCGCCGCCATCGGCAAGACGGAGGCGGAGATTGACCAACTCCGCCAGGGCTTCATCGCCAATATGCCGGATTTCTGGCTCACCCCCCTGGCCAGCAGCCCTTGCCGCCCGTGCCGCTATCCATGCCCGCCTGCCCGCCGAAACAGGCGATGCTCACGTCAGGGCGGACGCGGCTGTGTTTGTGTTACCGCCAGGGCGGGTTTGCGTGTGGGTGAAGTGGCAATCATATGTTTGGTGAAGCGAGTCTTCTTTCGACCCTACCCGGCCACGAGAAAGCGGCACGGAGAAACCCAGACCAGTCATTCGTCGGCTTGCAGTGGTTCTGCGCCTCCTCGGATAGGCATGCCAACATAGCGCGCCCTTGAATATTGCAATTTACGTGCGTTTGTTATGTCGATAAGGAGGTAAATGGTCGTAGTATCAGGGTACTACTTGCCTACAATCGAAAGGCGGGCGCCATGCAAATATCTGGAAATGACGTTGGGATCGGCTTGGGTATTCTCGGAGTTCTGCTAACAATTTTTTTCGGAATGACGCAGACCTCCAAAAAACGCTCTCTGCGCCAAAAGGTAGGCAACAACTCCAGCGCTATCCAGTCCGGTCGGGATACTACAATCAAATGAAGCAAGACCAGCGAGTTGGCGAGGGTGGAACAGCTATTCAAAGTGCTGGCGATACCACTGTTAACCAAGGTCTCTCCCTGGAACAGATGAGGGAGATTATCGCGACGGTCGCGGCGCAGGTACCTACCTATGCTGCGATTGCTCGGGAGATCGTCGAGGCGAGGCTCGCTGATTTTGAGCAGCGTATTATAGATCGCTTTGATGTCAACTCGAAGGCGAATGTTGAAGCATTCAAGGACCCTGATTTCCAATACCTTTTAGGCAAGGCACAGCATGCCTTTGCACGATCGGGTGAGGAGGACATTGCAACAACGCTTTCTGACCTGATTGTAGAACGTTCTAAGTCAACGCAGAGAAACAGATTGACGCTGACGCTCAATCAGGCTGTGGAAGTGGCAGCAACCCTTACTGTAAATGAATTTGCTGAGCTTGCCTTTTGCTTCATATTTTTGAAAACCGTGAATAATTCTTTAACTAATATTCCGCTTTTTTGCGCTTATTTAAACGAAAATATTAACCCATATATCGACGATATCACTAGATCTAATTCGTCATATTCATATTTGGAAGCACAAAGATGTGTCAATATCGGGGTTCTTCACAGCCAATTCAGAGATCTTCTGGTTGAAAGGTACGCAGGATTTCTTGTCAAAGGTTCGACGCCAGCTGAATTTAAGGCCCGGGTGCCGGGTCTAGATCTAAGTGATCCAAAGCTGGTAGTAACGTCACTCCACGATCAAACAAAAATTCAGGTGAATGCAACAAACAAAACCGTCTGGGAGAATGTCGCGGCACAGCAAGGCGTAGACACCGCAACGCGCGATGCTGCCTGGAATTTTTTGCAAAGCAACTTAATGTCAAAAGACGAGATAATCAGCTCCTTCACACAGCATGTGCCGAGGATTGGAGATGCGTTCGAGGTGTGGGAGAAAACTCCAATTAAATCCTTACAGTTGACGTCTGTTGGAATTTCAATAGCGCACTCTTACGCGACTAAGAGTGGCTTCAAAGCAGATCTTTCGCTTTGGATTGATTGATATTACGTCGCATAGCCGTCCGCTTTATGCAGTAGTCCGCTCCTAAGCCGGCAGTCCGCTTACCACCCAAAGCCGCCCCTAAAAGGGACGCGGTGAAGAGGGTTAATCGCCTAATCGAGACACAACCACCAAAATTCGCCAGAAAAACTTGGACGCTTAATTCCCACCCTTCGGCAGCGTCACTACCGGCAGCGCGGCGACAGAAATCGTCGCCCCGCTGGACGCCGCATTCTGCAACGCCTGCCGCAAAGCTGGCAGATAATCGCTGGCATTTTCATCCTGCGGCCGCAGTTTTGGAAAGAGCCGCACGGAGGAGGCGATGGTGATGATCATATCGGTGCCGTAAGGCGCGCTCACCTGCCAGCTTGCCCCGCCATGCGCCGGGTCGCCCAGTGTCTTGCTGCCACCTGCGGAAAATTTCTGCGCCGCATCGGTGGTGGTGGGGTAGAGATGCAGCACCGTGCCGTCATTGGAGAAATAATCCGTCTCCAGATAGCCGCTGAAGCCGGGCATGGTCTGGGCGATGGTGATCAGATCGCCATCATGCAGCACGGTTTTGCCGCCCGCGAGCGCCAAGCCGAGCGTGCTGCCAGGGGTGGCGAAGAGCGGATGATAAGGCCGCACCGAATCCAAAGCCGCGCAATACGGCCCGTCGATGGTCTGGATCTGATTTTGAACCGTCCCAGCATTCGGCAGGGATTGTATCGCCGCTGTCAGCGCCGCCTGCGGTGCGCCCGCCCCGGCGATGCCGGTGAGCACAGGGGCAGCGCCCTGGTCGTTGGCGCTCAGCAGCGTGCAGGGCAGGGTGCTGAGCGTCGAGGTAAAGGCGGCCTCACGCTGGGCCGGGGTCATCGGCGGCGGCGCGGGCTGTGCTGGTGCGGGGGTGGTGCTGGCGGCCTGTGGGGCCGGGGCTTTGTGCCCGCCGAACAGCGCATACCCGCCGCCGCCCAGAACAGCGAGGAGCACGATGGCCCCCCCGCCGAGCAGCGCGGGGCTGAGCCCTTTCTTAGAAGCTGGCGCGGCAGCCGGAGCTGGTGCCGGAGGCGGCGGCGCCACGGGTGCGGCCGCCACGGGGCGGCGCGGCGCCACCATCGTCGCCTCGCCATCGGCGAAATCTTCCAGGCCCATGCTGAAATTTTCCGCAGGCGCGGGCTTGGCCTCGTAAGCCTCACGCAACGCCAGGGCGAAATCAGAGGCGGAGGAAAAACGGTCTTCCGGCCGCTTGGCCATCGCCGTCTTCACCACCGTGTCCAAAGCCGGTGTCACGGTCACTGACAATGCGGAAGGCGGCGGCGGCTCGGTATGCAGCACCTTATGCATGATCGCGGTCAGCCCGCCATCGAAAGGTTTTTCGCCCGTGAGAAGCTGGTAGAGCATCACGCCGGAGGAATAGAGATCGGTGCGCGCATCCACCGTCTGGCCCATGAACTGCTCGGGCGACATATAGGACGGCGTGCCCAGCATGGTCCCGGCCTGGGTCATCGAGCTGCTCTCGATGCGGGCGATGCCGAAATCGGCGATCTTCACCTCGCCCGCCTTGGTCATCATGATGTTGGCGGGCTTGATGTCCCGGTGCACCACGCCGC
The DNA here is from genome assembly GCA_963827925.1 of uncultured Pseudomonadota bacterium. GTDB lineage: Bacteria > Pseudomonadota > Alphaproteobacteria > Acetobacterales > Acetobacteraceae > Acidocella. Next base: position 54,837 of record CAWHDE010000001.1, read on the forward strand.
GCCCGTGGCTGAATTGCAGCCCGGTCATCAGCGAGTCCATGATCCGCACGATCTCGGAGATCTCGAAACGCTCGCCCTTGTCCAGAACATGTTTCAGAGTCGTACCGTCCACGAACTCCATGACGATGTAGGCAAGCTCCGGCGTCTCGCCATAATCGAACACGCCGACGATGTTAGGGTGGCTGAGCCGCCCGGCCGCCTGCGCCTCGCGCTTGAAGCGGGCCAGCTCCTCCTGCGCTTCGGCATCGTCCGGGTCCGGCAGCTTGACGGTTTTAATCGCCACGCGCCGGGCGATGATGGGGTCATACCCTTCATACACGGTGCCCATGGCGCCTTTGCCGAGCACATGGCGGAGTTCGTACTTGCCCAACATTTCGGTCATGATGTGTTTATAGACTTGGGTTGGCGTTGCCGGAAAGACCCTCGGCCCCGCCATCGCCGATGACGGTGAAGGCCGCCCAGTAGAACGGATCCGCGATCTGCGCCGGGAAGCCGTGCCCCGCCCCGCCGATCAGCGCAATCTGCGCCGCCCGCAAACTGCCCGCCGCCCCTCCGGCGCTGCCCGCATGCAGGCGCGAGAGCGTGTCCGCCACCAGATAAGCGGAAACCTGGTCGTTCACCGACCATTGCGTCACCATCAGCGCGCGCGCCCCGGCATAGAAGAAGCTGCGCGCGAGGCCGGAGAGCGCCTCGCCGCCTGCCTCGCCGCCGCCGGTATTGCAGGCGGAGAGCAGAACGAGGTCGGCATCCAGCTTCAGCCCGGTCACATCGCTGGTGGTGAGCAGCGCATCGTTCGCGGAAGTTGCACCGGCGGGCGCGGAGGTGACGATGGCGGGTTCGGGCTGGCAGGGCAGGTCGGTGGGCAGCAGCGCATGGGTGGCGAAATGCAGGATGCGGTAATTCTTCAAATCCGCCTTCTGCACGTCCGGCACGGTGAAGTCCGCGCCCAGCAGCTCATCCTGCGGCCCGGCGCCGAAGATCGCCGCTGCTGCCTGCAATTCCAGCTTCGCGTAGGGCAGTTGCGGCAGCCCGGCGAATTCGGCGGCACTTTCAGGGCAGGTGGCGGCGTTATAGGTCGCCTGCGCCTGGGTTAGCGTTACGGGTTGGAAATCACCGAAGCCGAACCAGGGCTGCTTCGCCGCCGACGTGCCCGCCGCCCGCCGCAGCGAAACGAAATTCGCCGCCGCCGGCACATAGGCCAAAGTGGTCTTGCGGATCAGCCAGGGCGCGTTGGCGAGGTTATCGGCACTGGCCGGGCCGGTGGGCAACAGCGAGAACGGCAGGGCCAGCAGCGCACCGGAAGGTGCGACGACGAGATTCTTCACCCCCCGCATCGGCTGAGAGAATGGCCCCAGCGTCGCAGCATAAATCTTCGCCGCATCCGCCATGTCGAACACCGGCAGGCCGCTGGCCCCGGGCTCGATGCTGGCGCGCACCGCGCTAACCAGCCCGGCCATTCCGGCTTCGTTCACATCGGAGCGCGCCACCTCCACCTTCCCCCCATGCAGGAAGAACAGCCAGCTATGGGTGGGCGTGGTGGTGATGCCGAGGAAGGCTTCATCCGGCCGTAGCAGCTTCAGCACATCGGCGGCGGGTACAACCTGCTGCACGAGCTGGCCGAAATTAGGTGCCGCCGCCTGCTCGGCCAGCCCTGCCTGTTGCAGTGAGGCGTTCGCGGCGGCGATCTGCTTGTCCAAAGCGGCGAGAGTGGCGCTGTTATTGGCCACATGCCCCGCCTGGTCGCGTTGCTGGTACAAATTCTCAAGTTTGCGCTGTGCATCCTGCTGGGCGCGGATGGCGGCCGCCACCTTCGGGTCTGCCGAGCTGGAGGATAACCGTGCCGCCGCCTGGGCGATTTCCTGCGCCGTCACGCTGCCCTGGGTCAGCTCCGCGGCCTCGAACATCTCGTCATACAGCGCTCCCGCATGGGCCGGGTCGGCTTGCGCGGCGCTGGCATAAACATCGAGGCAAGGCCCGATCAGCGATGACGTGCTGCCCAGCCGCAGCGTGCGCAGCAGCGCCATGCCGCTGCGGCAGGCGGCAAGCGCGCTCCGCTCGTCACCGCCCTGCGCCAGCGCCGCACCCCGCAGCAGAGCGGTCTCGGCCACGGGGCGGGTGCCCGGCAAGGCGACGTTGAAGCTGGCCGTGGCGCTGGCGAGATCCTGTGCCGCCGTCAGCGGCTGGTCATTGGCGGCGGCCAGTGCCGCGCGGGTGCGGTCCAGGCGCGCATCCAGAGACGGGGGTTGCAGCCCGTTGGCGGAGGCGATCCGCCTGGCATTGGCAATTGCCGCGTCGCTGCCCTGCTTGTTGCCCAGCTCGTCCAGCGCCAGCGCCTGGTAGCGCCAGGTCTCGATCACGCCCAGCAACGCCGCCTGGGTCACCGGGCTGTTCAGCGTCACCTGCGCGGCCATCAGCGCATCGGTGCCCGCAGGTGCGCTGATCGAGAACAGCGCGCTGTTCTGGGTTGCCTGGGGCTGTGCCTGCAGCAATTCCGTTGGCACCAGCGCCGCGTAAAGCTGGCGGGATTGCCGGAGCAGCGGCAGCGCCTGGTTTGCCTGCCTCTGGTTCAGCCTGTCCAGCGCCTGGTCATAGAGCATGGTGGCCGGGGCGGTCGGGTCGCTGGCGCGCGGCGCCAGCTTGGCGGCGGCGGAGAACTGGCTCTGCGCTTCCGGATACAGCCCCTGGTCGGAGAGATTGAGCCCCAGCGCCAGCAGCGGCACCACGGTGCCCGGATTGTCCGCCCCCAGCTTCTTCTGCTGCAGGGCCAGGGCGGCACGGTAGGCGATCACCGCCGTCGGGAAATCTTCCGCCTGGTTGGCCTTGGCGCCCAGGGCCATCAGCGCGTCATACTGGCCGACATCGCCGGAGCTGAAGGCATGCGCCGCCAGCCGCTGGGCGAGCAACTGGTCGGACTCCGCCACTGCGGCCTGCCCGGCGGCATCCGCCGGCACCCTGCCGCTAAGCACGCCGATGGCACGCTGCATCGCCGGCAGGGCGGGCTGCACGCCATCGGCATAATAGACATTGCCGCCAATCTCCGCCGCCAGCGCGATATAGGGCCAGCCGCCGAAGCGCTGGGTGCAGGGCAGGATTTCAGCGGGTACGCCGTCCAGAATCCGCGCTGGTTGCGGCGCGTCGCAGGCATAGGCGGCATCCAGCCCGGCGCGCCAGGGGCTGCTGGTGGCCAGTGTCGCCAGCTCCGCCTCGGTGGCGGCACCGCCCTCCTGCACATGGGCGCTCGGCTGGCCCCAGCTGCCGCAATAGATATCCGCATGGCCGCCGAGGCGTTGCAGCGTGCAGCTTTCCCCGGCGCTGTTCTGGCCCACCGGCAGGCCCGCGCCCGTGCTGCTGGACTGCGCCTGGTCATAAGCGCTGGCGGGTGGCTTGGCGCAGCTGCCCAGCCCTAAGGCCAGCAGCAGCGCCAAACCGGCAGGCGCGTGGGTCCAGCGTATGATCCTCATGGCCTGCCCCTTAAAAATCGCGCGCGGCCACGCCGGGCAGCGTTACGTTCTTGTCCAGATCCCTGCGCTTGCGCGGCGAGATGTCGAAATTCTCCAGCGGATTGGCCTGCGGCAATCCCTCGATCGGCAAGATGGTGCAATTCACCGAGCCGATCGGGCAGGCATTGAACCGGTAGCCGGGCTGCGGGAACGGAAAAGCGGAGCCATTGCCCGCCGCCGTGGGGCCGGTGATGTTGGCGATAAAGCCGGTCATCTCGACGGATCGCGCGCTCAGCACTTCCAGATGCAGCACATCCACATTGCCGGTGATCAGCCCCGCGGCGCCCGCGGCCAGCACCAGATCCGTATTCGGCGCGCTCAGGATACCGGGCGCCGCCGCCAGGGCGATGGTGCCGCTATTGGCAAGATTTATGAACAGACCCGCGAGCGGGCTGGCATTGCCGAGATACGCCGCCTCGTTCGGCCCGGAATCGATATAGAACGTGCCGCTCTGTATAATCGACGGATCGTTGCCGGTAACGGTGAGAACTGAATCCACGCCGGTCCGGGGTTTGGTGGCGGTGCTGTTGAGGGTGCTGCCGCTCAGGAACAGCCCGCCATCGGCGCTGCCTTCCAGGGTCAGCGCCCCTACGGCGGTGATGCTCGCCACGTTGGCCACCAGCGGCCCGGTCAGGGTCAGCGGCGCGTCATTGGTCAGCATGAAGGTGCCGCCGCCCATCAGGAAACTGCCAAGCGTGCCGATATCCGTCGTGGCGCCGAATTCCGCGAGCTGCCCGGCCGTGCCGGTGAGCGTCCCTGCATTCAGGCTGCCAGCCTCGTGCACGATATCGCTGCTGGCCATCAGCCCGAGCCCGTTGCTGATATCCGTTGCGCCGGAGAGGGTGATGGAGGGAGCGGTGATTGTCGCCGTTGCGGCGCTCAGGGTACCGCCCGTCTGCGTCATCGGCCCGGCGGTGGTGATATAGAGGGCGTTGCTGATCCGCGCATCGCCGCTGGCGATGAAGCCGCCGTTGGAGCCCAGCGTCGCATCCTGCGCGGTGAGCGTGCCGGCAAGCCCGCCCGCATTGGCGATGCTCACGTCACCGCTCGCGGAAACATTGCCGAGCAGCCCGATATTGGTGCCACCGAGATCAATGGCGCTGGCGCTGGCATTCAACCAAGGCGTGGTGACCAGCCCGCCGCTCTGGCTGATGGCACCATTGCTATACAGGCTGAGCGTGCCGCCGGTGGTGACATCGCCGGCAACGTTGAGGGCGCCGCCGGTATTCAGCAGCAGATCACCGTTGGTGGCGAACGCGCCGAGGACCGGGATCGCATTGCCGGACTGCCCGAAGATGGCGCTGCCGCCGATGGTCGTGCCGTCGCTGGTCAGCGCGGCGGCGCTGATGGTGCCGCCGGTTTGCGTGACGTTGCTGGCATCCGCCAGCGCCAGCGTGCCGCCGAGCGAGACCGGTCCGCTGATCGCCAGCGCCACGCCGTCATTCAGCGTCAGCCCGCCGCCTGCGGTGAAATCGCTTAAGGTCGCGATGTTGTTGGCGCCGTTATTCAGCACTGCGCTGCCGGAGAGCGAGCTGCCGCCCGTGGTGAGCAAAGCGGCATCCAGCACCGCGCCCGTAACCTCGCTGGCGTCGCCGCCATTCAGTTGCAGCGCGCCGGGTGTGCTGATCGTGCCATTCAGGGCAAGGCTCGGGGCCGTCAGCGTCACGGCGCTGCCGGAGAGTGTACCGGTCTGGCCGAGGGTTGCTGCGGATGTCAGATCGATCACGCCGGTCGCGGCGAGGTTCTGCACATCAGGGAACAGATTGCCGCCCTGTGTCATGATCACATTGCCGTTGACGGTGCCAAGGCTGGTCAGCACCCCCGTACTCACGCTGCCGCCGCTTTGCGACACGCCGTTGGAGCTTACCAGCGCCAGCGTGCCTGGTGTGGTGACGTTGCCGGTGAAATTCAGCCCGGCGGCGGAAAGAGTCGCGTTGGTGGCGGAAAGGCTGCCAGCCTGCGTCAGGGCCGATGCGTCATCCAGAATCAGGTTGCCGTTATCGATGAAGTTCCCCAGCGTGCCGATATTGTTCGTGGCCCCGTTCAGGGCCGCATTGCCGGTCACGTTGCCGGTGAGCGTGGTCACGTTCAGCCCGCCGCCGGTTTCGCTGACGCCGTTGCTGGCGGAAAGATTGAGGGCGGTGGCGTCCACCGTGCCGTCCAATGTCAGGCTGGTGCCGGCGAGGTTGATGGCACTGGCCGAGAGCGGCCCGTTCACCATCAGCGCCGTGGCGTCGGCCAGGGTCAGGGTGCCGCCGCTGAGCGAGACGCTCCCCAGCGTGCCGATGTCGTTGCTGCCTTGGCCGAGATCGAAATTCCCGGCGATCACCCCGCCCGCCAGCAGCGTGCCCGCTGTCAGGCGGTTGGCGGAGGTGGAGGTGACGCCCGCGCCGCTGGAGAGCACCAGCGTGCCCGGAACATCCAGCGTGCCCGCGAATGTGATGCCATTGCCGGAGAGAGACAGGGTAGGGGTGGGCACACTCGCCGAGCCGTTGGCGATGATGTTGCCCTGCGTTGCGATATCCAGCGTGGCGGCGGTGATGGCGCCGAGCAGCGTGCCGGAGAGATCGAGCCCGGCGGAATTGCCGCCCAGATCGACCCCAAGGGTGGAGGTGAGCGGCGCGATGCTCACCGTGCCGCCGGCGGCCTGTACCGCCCCGCCGTCATCGGTGATGCTGTTGGCGATCAGGCTGATGTCACGGCTGGTCAGCGTGTTCCCCAGCGTCAGGTCCAGGGCGGAGAGCGCGAGGCTGCTCCCCGCCGACACCGCGCCATTGACGGTGAGCGCGGCGGCGTCCTGGACATTGATGGTGCCGTTGGCGGCGAGGCCGTTGAGCACGGCGATGCTGTTATTGGTGCCGCCGAGCAGGATATTGCCGCTGACATAGCCGATGCCGGTGAGGGTGGAGACATCCAGCACGCTGGTGCTGGCTTGGCTGATGAAGCTGCCGGCGCTGAGGGCGAGCAGCGTGGCATCCAGCGTGCCGTCCATGGTGATGCCGCCGGTGCTGTCCAGCGAGAGCAGCGTATTGGCGAAGGAGACTGAGCCCTCGGTGAGGATGGAGCTGGCGTTGAACCCGTCGGCCGCGCCGATGGTGACGATGGCGGCGGGATCCAGCGCGCTGACGAGCGCGGCCGAGAGCTGCAACCCGGCATCGGAACTACCGCCGAGATCGATGGCGCCGTCGTCATAAGGCGCCAGCGCGATGGTGGCGGCGGACGAGGCTGCCGCCCGTACCTTCCAGCAGCCCGTTGGTGATCAGCGCCAGGCTGCTGCCCGCACTCACCGCCCCGCCGAGCGTCATCGTCCCGGTGTTGACGATCAGGATATTCCCCGCCGCGTCCAGCGCATCCAGCGTGTCGATGCTGTTGGCATTGGCCAGGGAGAGCGCGCCGCCGATGCTGCCAGCCCCGGTGCCAAGCCCGCCGACATCCAGCGTGCCGTCCGGCGTTTCCGTTACCGCGCCGGGGCTGGTGAGCGTCAGCGTGCCCTGGGTGGACACCAGCCCGGCGATGGCGAGGGAGGTATCGTCCGCCAGCAGCAAATCGCCGCCCGCCGCCAGTGTGCCCAGCGTGTTAATGCTATTGGCCCCGCCCAGCGCCAGCCCGCCGGTGAGGCTGCCCGTGCCGGTGGTTAGCGTCTGCGCGCCGATGGCGCCCGCATTGCTTTCGGTGAACCCGGCGCCTTGCAGCGTCACATTGGTTCCGGCGGTGACATGGCCGGTAATGTCCAGCGTGCCGGCATTGTCGAGCAGGATGTTCTGGCTGGCGGCGAGCGCGGTGAGCGTGCCGATCTCATTGGCCGTGCCGCCGAGCAGGATGGCGCCGCTGACGCTGCTCGCGCCGGTGAGGGTGGTCACGTCCAGCGCGCCGGTGCTGGCCTGGCTGATGCCATTGCCGCCGGAGAGGCTGAGGGTGCTGGCCTCGACCAGCCCGTCCAGCGTGAGGCTGGTGCCGGTGAGGCTGACGCCCTGCCCGGAGAGCGTGCCGGACTGGCTGAGGCTGCCCGTGCTGGTCAGGTCCAGCGTGCCGGTTGTGCTGTCCGTGGCGGTGACATTGCCATTCAGGGTCAGCCCGGCGGCGGTCAGGGTCACATCCGCGCCCGTCGCGGTGCCGGTCTGGGTCAGCGCCCGCTGTCGGCCAGGTTCAGCGTGCCGCCGGCGGTGAAATCCGCCAAGGTGGCGATGCTGTTGAGCGCTGTTGTTCAGAATGGCATCGCCGCGTCACGCTGCCGGTGAGCGTGCCGGCATACAACGCGCTGGACTGGCTGAGGCTGCCGCCGCTGTCCAGCTCCACGATGCTGGCGCTGATCGGGCTGGCGAGATCGAGCCCATCCGCCGCCAGGGTGATGTTGGCGGCCGACACCGCGCCATTGACGGTGAGCGCGGCGGCGTCCTGGACATTGATGGTGCCGTTGGCGGCGAGGCCGTTGAGCACGGCGATGCTGTTATTGGTGCCGCCGAGCAGGATATTGCCGCTGACATAGCCGATGCCGGTGAGGGTGGAGACATCCAGCACGCTGGTGCTGGCCTGGCTGATGAAGCTGCTGGCGCTGAGGGCAAGCAGCGTGGTATCCAGCGTGCCGTCCATGGTGATGCCGCCGGTGCTGTCCAGCGAGAGCAGCGTATTGGCGAAGGAGACCGAGCCCTCGGTGAGGATGGAGCTGGCGTTGAACCCGTCGGCCGCGCCGATGGTGACGATGGCGGCGGGATCCAGCGCGCTGACGAGCGCGTGCGAGAGCTGCAACCCGGCATCGGTACTACCGCCGAGATCGATGGCGCCGTCGTCATAAGGCGCCAGCGCGATGGTGGCGGCGGCGAGGCTGCCGCCCGTACCCTCCAGCAGCCCGTTGGTGATCAGCGCCAGGCTGCTGCCCGCACTCACCGCCCCGCCGAGCGTCATCGTCCCGGTGTTGACGATCAGGATATTCCCCGCCGCGTCCAGCGCATCCAGCGTGCCGATGCTGTTGGCATTGGCCAGGGAGAGCGCGCCGCCGATGCTGCCAGCGCCCGGTGCCAAGCCCGCCGACATCCAGCGTGCCGTCCGGCGTTTCCGTCACCGCGCCGGGGCTGGTGAGCGTCAGCGTGCCCTGGGTGGACACCAGCCCGGCGATGGCGAGGGAGGTATCGTCCGCCAGCAGCAAATCGCCGCCCGCCGCCAGTGTGCCCAGCGTGTTAATGCTATTGGCCCCGCCCAGCGCCAGCCCGCCGGTGAGGCTGCCCGTGCCGGTGGTTAGCGTCTGCGCGCCGATGGCGCCCGCATTGCTTTCGGTGAACCCGGCGCCTTGCAGCGTCACATTGGTTCCGGCGGTGACATTGCCGGTAATGTCCAGCGTGCCGGCATTGTCGAGCAGGATGTTCTGGCTGGCGGCGAGCGCGGTGAGCGTGCCGATCTCATTGGCCGTGCCGCCGAGCAGGATGGCGCCGCTGACGCTGCCCGCGCCGGTGAGGGTGGTCACGTCCAGCGCGCCGGTGCTGGCCTGGCTGATGCCATTGCCGCCGGAGAGGCTGAGGGTGCTGGCCTCGACCAGCCCGTCCAGCGTGAGGCTGGTGCCGGTGAGGCTGACGCCCTGCCCGGAGAGCGTGCCGGACTGGCTGAGGCTGCCCGTGCTGGTCAGGTCCAGCGTGCCGGTTGTGCTGTCGGTGGCGGTGACATTGCCATTCAGGGTCAGCCCGGCGGCGGTCAGGGTCACATCCGCGCCCGTCGCGGTGCCGGTCTGGGTCAGCGCCACTGCTGTCGGCCAGGTTCAGCGTGCCGCCGGCGGTGAAATCCGCCAAGGTGGTGATGCTGTTGAGGCTGTTGTTCAGAATGGCATCGCCGGTCACGCTGCCGGTGAGTGTGCCGGCATACAGCGCGCTGGACTGGCTGAGGCTGCCGCCGCTGTCCAGCTCCACGATGCTGGCGCTGATCGGGCTGGCGAGATCGAGCCCATCCGCCGCCAGGGTGATGTTGGCGGCCGACACCGCGCCATTGACGGTGAGCGCGGCGGCGTCCTGCACATTGATGGTGCCGTTGGCGACGAGGCCGTTGAGCACGGCGATGCTGTTGTTGGTGCCGCCGAGCAGGATATTGCCGCTGACATAGCCGATGCCGGTGAGGGTGGAGGCATCCAGCACGCTGGTGCTGGCCTGGCTGATGCCGGTGCCGGCGCTGAGGGCAAGCAGCGTGGTATCCAGCGTGCCGTCCATGGTGATGCCGCCGGTGCTGTCCAGCGAGAGCAGCGTATTGGCGAAGGAGACCGAGCCCTCGGTGAGGATGGAACTGGCGTTGAACCCGTCGGCCGCGCCGATGGTGATGATGGCGGCGGGGTCCAGCGCGCTGACCAGCGCGGCCGAGAGCTGCAACCCGGCATCGGAACTACCGCCGAGATCGATGGCGCCGTCGTCATAGGGCGCCAGCGCGATGGTGGCGGCGGAGAGACTGCCGCCCGTACCTTCCAGCAGCCCGTTGGTGATCAGCGCCAGGCTGCTGCCCGCACTCACCGCCCCGCCCAGCGTCATTGTCCCGGTGTTGACGATCACGATGTCCCCAGCCGCATTCAGTGCATTTAGCGTGCCGATGCTGTTATCGCCGGACAAGTAAATATTGCCGGCGGCCGTGCCGATGCCGGTAAGGGTGGTAACGTCCAGTACGCCGTCGCTGTCATTGATGGCATTGCTGGCGGAGATATTGAGGGCGGTGGCATTCACGCTGCCGCTCACGGTGATGCCGCTGCTGGTGAGATCCAGCGTGTTGGCATCTATCGTGCCAGCGTTGGTCACGCTGATTCCGGCGGTGCTGTCCAGCGCCACCAGCGAATTGCCGAGAGACACTGAACCACCCACGATGATCAGGCTCGCAACATAGTCCGCCGCGCTGCCGAAATTCAGCACCGAGGCGGAGGTATCCAGCACCGCCAGCAAGGCGGATGAAAGATCGAGCGCGCCGGCCGCGCTGCCGCCGATATCCAACGTGCCGCCGCCATAAGGCGCGATGGAGATGGTGCCCTCTGGCGCCGCAATGGTGCCGCCGCTCACCGTGATCGCCGTTGCCGCCAGTGCGACATTGCCGCCGCTCGCGGCTGTCATGGCGCCGTCCAGCCCAAGCGTACCATCGGTGGCGATGGTAATGTCTTCCGCGTTGACGGTGCCGCCGATATCCAGATTGGTGCCGTTGGCCAGCGTCAATGTGCCGGTGGCGCCGAAGGCACCGAGCGTGCCGATGTCATTGGCGGTGCTGATGAGGCTCGCATCGCCCGTGATGGTGCCGCCGTCCGAAGTCAGGGTCTCGGCGCTCAGCATGCCGGAGCTGCCTTGCGTGACGCCCGCGCTGCTGGCCAGGGCCAGCGTATTAGTGGCGGAGATGGTGCCGTTCAGGTTCAGCCCGTCCGCGGCCAGCGTCACATTCGCGCCCGTGGCGGTGCCGGTCTGTGTCAGCGCCTCGCTGTCGGCCAGATTCAGCGTGCCGGTGGCCAAAAAGTCGGCCAGCGTCGAGAATGTGTTCAGCGCGCCGTTCAGCAGCGCATCGCCGCCGACGGAGCCGGTCAATGCCGTCACGGAGATGCCGCCGGACGTGCCTTCCGTCACCGTGCCGCCGGCATTGATCACCAGCTCCGTGCCGGTGATCAGCCCGTTAATGTCGATGTTATTGGTGGCGCCTGTATCGACGAGCGTGATGGTGCTGGCGTTCAGCGGTGCTTCGATATCGAGCGTTCCAGCGGCGTTGATGTCCAACGCCCCCGTGATCGAGATGCTGGCGTTGATGCTCAGATCCTGCGCCGATGTCAGCTCCAGCAAATCAGCGCTGCTGTTGGTGATGGCGCTGTCCACGGCGAGCAGCTTGCTCGCCTCCAGGATGATCGTGCCGGAGAGGTTGGAGAGTTCGGACGGGTCTACATAGGACGTGCCGGTGGAGCCGGTGGTATTCCCGAACGTGGTCGTCGTCGTGCCGTGATTGTGGGTGGCGCTGCCGGACAAGGTCGGCGAGACGCCGCTGGTGACGATCAGCGTCGCCGGGTCGAGCAGGATCTCGCCCGCCTGGCCGTCGATGGCCGTGTCGATCACCGTGCCGCCGAGGCTGATGACGCCGTCCGAGGAGATTTCCACGATGCCGCCATTGCCGCCCAGCGTGCCGCCGGTGGTGGAGATCGTGCCCGCGAAATCGGTTTCCTGGCTGCTCAGCAGCGTCACCTTGCCGCCATTGCCCTTGGATGTGGCATCGGCCTTGATCTGCGCGCCCGAGGCGATTTTCACCACGGCGGCGCGCGGGGCGTTTGTGTCGCTCGCCCCTTCCGCCGCGCGTTGCAAATCCGTACCCAGCGCGATCGTGCCGCCCCCGGCCTGGCCCGAGGCGTCGATGACCGCGTGCGAGCCCACCGCCACCGTGCCGGTGGCCAGCGCCTCCACCTGCCCGCCGCTGCTGCCCGCCGCAGTGCCGCGCGCCAGCAGATTGCCCGCGATGTTGATGCCCCCGCCCACCGCCTGCAGGGAGATGGTGCCGCTCTGGCCGTCCGCGCTGTCTGCCCGCAGCGTGCCGCCCACCTGTAGAAGCTGCGACACCAGCGCATCCGCATCCTGCCGCCGTCAGCGTGATCTTGCCGCCATCGGCGAGGATCAGCCCCTTGTTGGTGACCAGCGCCGGAACCTTCTTGCCGCCGAGATCGACCTCCGCCACCGCCTTGGTGACATCCAGCGAGACCAGTCTGTCTCCGTACAGATCGAGCGTGAAGGCATCCGCCCCGGCCAGCACCACCTGGCCGAGCCGTGCGGTGATGATGCCGTTATTGGCCACCTGCGGCGCCACCAGCCCCACCAGCCCCGCCTGCCCGGCGGTGATCTCGCCGTCATTGACGATCTTCGCGCCAGGATTCGGCGTGCCGGTGAAGTTCATCTTCCCGGCCATGAAGTCGGAATTGCTGATGTCTGAGGTGGAAATGATAACGCTCTGCGCCGTGACTTCCGCGCCCTTGGTGAACACCACGCCGGATTGGTTAATGAGCACGATCTGCCCGTTAGCGGTGATATGCCCCGCGATAACCGACGGGCTGGGCGTGACCACGCGGTTGAGCGTGATGGCGCTGGCGGACGGCTGCACGAACGTCACCTGTGCATTGCTGCCGACATTGAAGCTCTGCCAGTTGATCGCGGCCCTGCTGCTGCTCTGGGTAATGGTGGTGCTGCCGGTGGCCTGCGCGATGCTGGCGCTGCCGCCAACCACCACGCCGCCCTGGGGGGTGGTGTTGGCGGCGATGTTCTGGGCGCGCAACGGGGCGGGATGCGCCAGCACCGCACTCAGCGCCGTGCTGGCAAGCAGCCAGGAGCCGCGCCATGCCCGCCGGCTTTGGCCCCGCAAGGGCGGCGTTGTTGTCTGCCGTTCCATAGCCATCTCCCGCTGCCCGGCTGCGCTTAATAGCGCGCCGTCACACCCCAATAGATTGCAGTTTCAGACAATGGCGCCACGTTGGTGGCCGCCGGATCGAGCTGCGTGGTCATCCGGTGCGTCACCTCGCCATCCAGCTCGATATTGCGCGTCAGCCCCAGCCGCACGCCGCCGCCCGCGGATTCGAGCCTGTGGTTCAGATCCGTCGGCAGGTTGGACCAGCTCTCGCCCCAATCGTAAAAGCCGTAGAATTGCGCGCCGAGTTCGAAATCATGGTGGAGCAGCGTGAAATCCGTGCCGGTGTTGAGCTGCAGCTCCGCCGTGGCATAGGCCGCTTTGTCACCCACCACCTGGCCTGAATAGTAGCCGCGCGTGAAGCGCGTGCCGCCGAGATAGAATTCCTCCGCCGAGGGCAGGATATCGGGGGTATATTGCCCGCCCGCCTCGGTGCGCAGCGCCACATCCGCCGTCGGCCAGGGGGAGAACAAGGTCTGCACACGGCTGATCGAGCCGTTGATCTTCCAGAAATCGAATTTCGCGTCCGCCCGCCCGCCTGGCGGCGCGGTCCGCCCATCGGCCGAGCTGCCAAGGAGGGGCATGCCCTGCGAGCCCTGGAAATCGACCACGTTGAGTGCGTTGCGCGTATTGCCGAACCAGAGATCCTGCCAGGCATATTGGCCGCCCAGCCGGGCGACGCGCAGACTGTCCGTAGCTGGTCACGACCCCGGCGGTGGAGATGGTGTTCTGCTCCGCATCCAGCCGCAGCATCCCCGTCAAAGCCTGATTGCGGCGCAGAACGACCGGGTAGCTGAGCTGCCCGCCAAACACGCTCACCTGGCTTTGATACCCCACCGAGCCCAGCACGCCGCTGGGGTTGGCCCGGCCGGAGCCGCCATAAATTTTCAACCGCAGGCCGGAGGTGCCGAGGAAGAAACTCTCGGAAATCTGGCCGAAATTATCGGTGTTGCCGCTGGTGTGGTAGAAGGAGAATTCGGTCTGGTCGCCCATCGAGGTCAGGCTGTTCAAATCCATCACCAGCAGCCCTTCGGCCGGGCCGGTCTCATCGAACACCACGATTATCCGCCGTGAGCAGCCCCGAAACGGTTTGCTTGGAAACCTCCGCCACCAGCGTCAGCGCGCCGGGGTCGCCATTATCGGCCTGAAGCACCGCATGCACGGAAACGCCAGGCACCTGCTGCGCCAACAGCAGCCAGCGCTCCAGCGACGCCTCGTTCAACGGGCGTTCATTGGTGAGATGCGCGAGGAAGCCGAGCACCATTGTTCCCGCCGGGCCGATATCCTTCGAGAGTTTCACCGCGGTGATATAACCCTCGGTGACGACGAAGCGGACATTGCCCGCCGCATCCACATCCAGCGTAACGGTGGAGAGAATATAGCCGTGCCCGCGATAGAGATCGACCAGCGCGCGGCGGTCCGCCTCCAGTTTCGAGAGCGGCACGCTCTGCCCCGCCAGTCCTGCAATGATCTGGTTCAGCTTCGCCGGTGGAAACGCCGTGGCGCCGATGATGCTGGCCGAGCGCACGGGAATTGAAACGGGCGGCAATTGCACCTCCGGCCCGCCCTGCGGAAAATTCGGCAGACCCTTGCCCAGATTGGGGGTGGGGATGGGCGTGATGTGCGGCAGAGGGGATGTCCGCAGGCTGGGCGCGATGTTCTGTGCCACGGCGACACCTCCGGCCATGGCCGCCAATGCGCCGCCAGAAAGCGCGGCGAGAGCTGCTTGCCTGACCGTGACCATCCCTCTGCGCATTATTCCCCACGACAATCCCTGTTGCGGGTCGTTATAGGCGGAAAACTTTTTTTATGCTAACCCGTGCTTCGTAATTTTAGACGTTATATCTTTAAAATAAACGTCTTATAATGGTTCACTACATCCCTTAATTGCCTATTTATTGAATCCCAGGTCGTTCCAGGTTTAGGGTCTTTTCCATGCCAATGCCCGCCGCGCGTTTGACCGACATGCATGTCTGCCCGATGGTGACGGTGTTAGTGCCGCATGTCGGCGGCCCGATCACCGGCCCCGGCGCGCCGACGGTGATGATCGGCGGCCTTCCGGCGGCTTGCATGGGCGATATGGCCGTCTGCGTCGGCCCGCCGGATACGATCATCAAAGGCTCCGCGACCGTGATGATCGGCGGCAAACCCGCCGCCCGCATGATGGATACTTGCGCGCATGGCGGCATGATCGTGCTGGGCTG
This sequence comes from uncultured Pseudomonadota bacterium, assembly GCA_963827925.1. Lineage (GTDB taxonomy): Bacteria > Pseudomonadota > Alphaproteobacteria > Acetobacterales > Acetobacteraceae > Acidocella. Next base: position 69,913 of record CAWHDE010000001.1, read on the forward strand.
TTTCACCGTGCTGATTGGTGGTTAGGCTTCGCCCGTTATTCGAATCGACATCGAAATATTGCGATTATTTAAATAATTTGAAACGGCGGGCTGTCAGCGCCCGGTCCATTTCGCTTCATAGAGTTTTGCGCCCGGAGGCGGAATGAAATCCTTGTCCTCCTTCATCTCCGCCAGGCGCAGCGCGTTCAGTGTGATAATCAGCGCCGCCACGTTCATCATGCCGGGTGGAATCCACTGGATCAGCCCGCCGAAAAGCTGGTCGTCAGCCGGTGAGATGCTGGGAAACAGCCGCCCGCAAAGCTCGTAGAAAGAGAACAGATCCTTGGTCGTGAGCGCGATATAGGCGCCGATGGCGATTTGCGGGAACATCACGAAAAACCCTGTGCCCGCCCGGGTGAGGTAGGAGAAGCGGCAGGGCGGTTTCGGGCGCGGGTCCAGCACCACCATCCAGAACAACACCCCGCCCGCGAGGCAGGAGAGATTCATCACCGCGTAGAGGGCGGGGTCGATCATCGCATCGAAATGCACCGGCGGCAGCAGCCAGATATCGGTGGTGAAGAGAAACACCGCCATCGCCGCCAGCGGGTGGGAGAGCCAGCGCACTGGCCGCCACGCCGCAATGGCCGCGCGGCTGACCCAGGCGGGTGCGCCCGCCGCCAGCGCGGCGCCCGGCCAGGAGATGCCCGCGCAGAACGGCGCCACCATGCCCAGCACCACCGCCTGGATGCGGTTAAGGAAGAACATATGCTGGGCGAGATATTCGAAATGCGTCTGCAGCACGAACCAGACGCCAAGCACGCCCGCGACAGAAGAAAGCCCGCCTCACCGGCCCTGGCTTTGCCTCAGGGCCTAGCCGCCTCACGCCCCGCCAGTACCAGAAGCCCGTCAGCAGGCAGCCCGCGAACACCAGCGGGTTGAACACGAAAGGCAGCAGAAAGGGCAGGCGCGCGGGCACAAAATGGCACAGCCCCCCCACGAGACCCGTGAGGAGGATGAGCCAGAGTCTCAGCCATGCAGCCTGTCCATCGGCACGCCGGAGAGGGCGCGGCTGGTGCGGATGGTTTGCAGCGTCTGCACCTTGGCCACACTAGGGGCATTGGTCAGGCGCTGGGTCAGCTGGTTCTCATGCGCGGCGTCGCGCGCCACCAGCTTCAGCAGAAAATCCCCGCCGCCGCGGATCATGTGGCATTCCCGCACCTCCGGCCAGGTGGCCACCAGCGCCTCGAACGCCTCCAGCACCGAGAGCTTCTGGCTCTCCAGCCCGACAATCACGAAAAACGCGATCTGCCAGCCGAGCTTATGGCCGTCCGTGTCGGCGTGGTAGCCCTTGATATAGCCAGCCTCCTCCAGCCGCCGGACGCGGCGCAGGCAGGGCGGCGGCGAGATTCCCGCCCGGCGCGCCAGCTCCACATTGGTCATGCGCCCATCCTCCTGCAACTCCGCGAGAATTTTGCGGTCGATCTCGTCCAGTACGAGCGGCGCGGTTTCAGTCTGCATCAGTCCCCAACTCCATTGCGCGCAATATAATTGCGTGAGCGCGTTTGACCATGGGTGATTCGAAGTTTCAGCACGGCGCATTCCGCAACCCGGCATTGCGGCAGCGCTTTCCCTGAAATTAAATCGCTTGCGTGCCACGCCGGTTGACGCGGGACCATAGGAATGTCCCTCATGCGCCATGTTCGATGTCGCGGTGATAGGGGCCGGGGTGGTGGGCTGCGCGGTGGCGCGGCGCTTTGCCCTGGGCGGCGCCAAAACCGTGCTGCTGGAGAAAGGGGCGGATATTCTCTCCGGCGCCAGCAAGGGCAACAGCGCCATCCTGCATACCGGGTTCGACGCGCCGCCCGGCAGCCTGGAACTCGCCTGCATGCAGGCGGGCTATAAGGAATATCTCGCCATCCGTGAAAGCCTGGGCCTGCCGCTGCTGGAAAGCGGCGCCATGGTGCTGGCCTGGGATGAGGAACAGGCCGCCAAGCTGCCCGGCATTGTCGAGGCCGCGCATGGAAACGGGGTGGAGGATGTGCGGGCCATCGGTCGCGCGGAGATTTTGGCGCGCGAGCCGGAGCTCTCCCCCGCCGTGCAGGCGGGCGTGCTGGTGCCGCGCGAATTCCTCATCGACCCCTGGAGCGCCCCGCTTGCCTACGTGCTGCAAGCCATCGCCGCCGGGGCGGAAGTGCGGCGGAATACCGAAATCCTCGGCGGCGGCTTCTCCGGCGGGCGGTGGGAGCTGCAAACCAGCAACGGCGCGCTGGAAGCCGCCACCATCATCAATTGCGCCGGGCTGTTCGGGGACACGCTGGAAGCGGCACTGCTGGGCAGCGCCTCCTTCACCATCAAGCCGCGCAAGGGGCAGTTCGTGGTGTTCGACAAGCCGGCGGCCAGGCTGCTGCGCCATATCATCCTGCCTGTGCCAACGGAGCGGACGAAAGGCATCGTCGTCACCCCCACCATTTTCGGCAATGTGCTGGTCGGCCCCACGGCGGATGAGCAGGAAAGCCGCACCGATGCGGGCACGGACCACGCAACGCTGGAAATGCTGAAAGCCAAGGGCGAGGAGATTTTGCCCGGCCTCGCCAAAGTGGATGTCAACGCCATCTATGCCGGCATCCGCCCGGCGACGGAGCAGAAACATTACCGCGTCCGGCATGAGGCGGATCAAAATTATATCGGGCTGAACGGCATCCGCTCCACCGGCCTCACCGCCGCCCTGGGGCTCGCTCAACATGCCTGGGCGCTGCATGGCGGCGGGGCGGAGCAATCCGCCCCTGCCATCACCGGCGTGCCGCGTCTGGCGGAATGCGCGCCGCGCGACTGGCAGGAACCGGACCATGGCGAGATCATCTGCCATTGCGAGTGGGTGACGCGCCGCGAGATCGAGGCGGCTCTGGAAGGCCCACTCCCCGCCGGGGATTTTGGTGGCCTGCGGCGGCGCACCCGCGCGGGCATGGGGCGCTGCCAGGGGTTTTACTGCAATGCCAGCCTCGCCGCCTTGAGTGCCGGGAAGCTCAAGGAGCCTCTGGCGCATGATTGATGTGGCGATCATCGGCGGCGGGCCTGCGGGTATCGCGGCGGCGTTGCGGCTGAAGGCGCGCGGTGTTCCACGTGTAACAATTATCGAGCGTGAGGACGTGCCGGGCGGCGTGCCGCGCCATTGCGCCCATCCGCCCTTCGGCCTGCGGGAGTTCGGGCGCATCCTCTCCGGCCCGGCCTATGCCAGGCGTCTCGCGGCGGCGGCGCAGGCGGCGGGGGTGGAGATTTCTGCTCCGCCACAGCGTGGTGGCGCTGCGGCCCGGCGGGGTGCTGGATGTTACCGCGCCCGATGGGGTGAAACAGATCACGGCGCGGCGCGTGCTGCTGGCCACCGGCGCCAGGGAAACGCCGCGCTCTGCCCGGCTGGTGGGCGGGGCGCGGCCCATCGGCGTGCTGAATACGGGTGCGCTTCAGGCCTATGTGAATTTGCAGGGGCTGGTGCCGTTCCGCCGCCCGGTGGTGGTGGGCACGGAGTTGGTCTCGCTCTCCGCCCTCTCCACCTGCCGCCATCACGGCATCCGCCCGGTGGCGATGATCGAGGAAAATCCCCGCCCCACCGCCCGCTGGCCCTTTACCCTGTACCCGAAGCTCGCCCACGTGCCCCTGCACCTGAACACGAGAATTGACCGGATTGACGGGATATCCCGCGTCGAGCGTGTGGTTCTCTCCACCGGCCAAAGCCTGGAGTGCGACGGCGTGCTGTTCACCGGCCGGTTTTTGCCGGAGGCGAGCCTCGTGCAATCCAGTCATTTGCGTCCTCAATGACGGCACGCGCGGCCCGGCGGTGGACCAGTATGGAAGATGCTCGGACCCAGCCTATTTTGCGGCGGGCAATCTGCTGCGGGCTGTCGAGACGGCGGGGTGGAGTTTCAGGGAAGGTGCCGCGATAGGCGATTTTATCGCGGACGATCTTTCAGGCGGCCTGCCGAGCACGGACGGCGCTTTGGAGGTTCTGGCGGGGGAGAATGTCCGCTTCGTGCTGCCGCAGCGCCTGGCGCATGTCGCCCCTCTGCGCGGGCGGCTGCAATTGCGGGTGGCGGCACCTGCGCATGGGCATCTCAGGGTTCGCGCCGGGGAGGCGGTGCTCTACCGCCGCTGGGTGGACGTGCGGCCCGAGCGGCGCATCCTGATCGATCTGGATGGCGTGAAGACCCCGCCGGATGACGCGCAATTGGTTGTGGAGATTGTGCCGTGAGGATTGCCGGGCTCGACCAAGGCACCACCAGCACCCGGCTCTTGCTGCTGGAGGAGGGCACGGCGCACATCGCCCAGAGCGTGCGGCACCGGCAGATCTACCCACGGCCCGGCTGGGTGGAGCACGACCCGGAAGAACTTTTGGAGAATATCCGCGTCTGCCTTGCCGCGGCGGAGGATGTGGACGCCATCGGCATCGCCAACCAGGGGGAAAGCTGCCTCGCCTGGGACGCTGAGACCGGCCATCCGCTTTCCCCGGTGATCGTCTGGCAGGATAACCGCACGGCCGATGAGGTGGCCGCGCTGGCGGCGCACGGCGCGGAGGTGATGGCACGCGCCGGGCTGCCCTTGGATGCGTATTTCTCCGCCAGCAAGCTCGGCTGGATCATGCGTAACATCCCAGAGGCCGCCGAGGCGTTGCGGGAAGGGCGGCTGCGGCTGGGAACGACGGATGCGTTCTTTCTGGACCGTCTGGCGGGCGAATTCGCTACGGATGTCACCACCGCCTCGCGCACCAGCCTGATGAATTTGGAAACCGGGCAGTGGGATGAGGCGTTGTGCCGCATTTTCGGCGTGCCGATGGAGGCGCTGCCGGAGATCCGCCCCTCCGCCGGGGATTTCGGCGAGATCGGCGGGGTGCCCGTGCGCGCCGCGATGGTGGACCAGCAGGCGGCTCTGTACGGCCATGGCTGCCGCGCGGCGGGCGATGCCAAGATCACCTTCGGCACCGGCGCTTTTGCCTTGGCGGTGACGGGCGCGAAAATCATCCGCGCGCCGGAAAAAGGGTTACTGCCGACCATCGCCTGGGCGAAGGACGGGGCGCGTACCTACGCCGTGGATGGCGGGGTGTATGATGCCGGGTCCGCCGTGGAATGGGCCGGGCGGATCGGGCTGTTTGCCGATATGTCCGAGCTGGCCGCGTTCGAGGCCGCGCCCGCCATCTCGCGCGGGCTGGCCTTCGTGCCCGCCCTCTCCGGCCTTGCCAGCCCGCATTGGGACCGTTCGGGGGCGGGGCTGTTCATCGGCATGGGCGCGGAAACCACGAAGCGGGACATGGCGCAGGCGGTGCTGGAAGGCATTGCCCTGCGCATCGCCGAGGTGGTGGAGGCGATGAGCGCGATGCTGCCCATAGGCGGGCCGCATCTCGGTGGATGGCGGGCTGACCCGCAGCGCCTATTTCGTGGAGTTTCTGGCGACTGTGCTGGAGCGCGAGATCATCTGCCCGGACTTCGATGAGCTGACGGCGTTCGGCGTGGCCTCCATGGCGGCGGGCGGGGAGATTGCCCGGCCGGGTGGGGCACGCATCATCACGCCAGGTGCGGGCGAGGCCAAAGCCTGGCGCGCGCGCTTTGCCAAGGCGGTGGCGCGGGCCAAGGGCTGGCGCTGACAACCAGGACTCGCCACCCGGCAGCCTGGGCTTCATAAATCGCCCATGGAAATTCGGCATGACCCCCGCCTGGAACGGCTGCTGAAGGTGCTGCCCGCCCCCATCCGCCGGGGCTATGAATGGCTGATCCGCCCGCAGGCCAAATGGGTGCGCATTCCGGTGGGGATCGCGCTGATGCTGGGCGGGGTGTTCAGCATTCTGCCGGCTCTGGGCCTCTGGATGCTGCCGATCGGGGCGATTTTGGTGGGGGAGGATGTGCCGTTCATCCGCCGCGCGATACTCTGGGTCCTCGGCTGGGTGCAGAAGAAATGGGATGGCTGGCGGGCCAAGCGCCAGCCAAAATAAAGCGCCCGCCAGCCTGAGGCCAGCGGGCGCTCCATGCGCTTTAAGATACGCCGTGCCGGATTAGGCGGCGACGATCTCGATTTCCGCGAAGAAGAAGGAAATCTCGTTGGCGGCGGCTTCCGGGCTGTCGGAGCCATGCACGGAGTTGGCTTCGATGGACTCAGCGAACTCGGCGCGGATGGTGCCAGCAGCGGCATTGGCCGGGTTGGTGGCGCCCATGATGTCGCGGTTCTTCTGGATGGCGTTCTCGCCATACAGCACCTGCGCCACGACCGGGCCGGAGATCATGAACTCGACCAGATCCTTGAAGAAGGGGCGGGCGGAATGCACGGCATAGAACGCCTCGGCCTGGGCGCGGGTGAGGTGCAGGCGCTTGGTGGCCGCGATCATCAGCCCGTTCTCTTCGAACTTGGTGTTGATCTTGCCGGTGAGGTTGCGGCGGGTGGCGTCGGGCTTGATGATGGAGAGGGTGCGCTCAATGGCCATGATTTTTAGCTTTCCAGTGAATGTTGCGGGCGCAATAGCCGGGCGGCCGAGGCTGGGCAAGTCCTCACGGCTTATTCGTTAATTTTGAAATCGCCCTCAGTAAAAATGCGAGAGCATGAGCGCGCTTCGAGCGATCATGCTCCCGAAGGCTTAGCTGGCGGGGGTGATCTGCGCGCGGGCTTCGCCGGCCAGATAGGCCTTGGTGTGCAGGTTCACATAGGTCTGGCCGGCAAGCAGCGCCTTAACGGTTGCGGCGTTGGCGGTCAGTGTGCCGTGCATGCCGCTATGGAAGGGGCCGGGGATCGGCAGCAATACGCCCGCGTCCTGACCGGGCATGGCCGGGCCGTGGAAATGCGACATCACCACAGGGCCAGAGAGGTGGGCGTAGTAAATGTGGTACGTGACTTTATCCGTCACCGTATTGAGAACACCACGCACATGGCCGGTCGGCTTTGTGGTGGCGCCGTTTTCAGGGCCGAATTCGCCCGAAAATTTCACCATTTTGGCCTGGGCGAGGGGCGCGGCCGCAAGAAACATGGCGGCGGCCAGGGGGGCCATCGCGCGGGGGCTGAACTTCATATTGTAAATCCTGGTTAGACGTGAACGGCGTTTGCCGCGCTGCCAATATGGGATGGTTTGTGACAACTTTAAGTATGTCCGGCCGTGCCGGTTCAGCCTGAATGGGCCGGATGTGAGAGGGGCGTCCCGGCTGAGATCAAGCTCGCCCGGTAGCTCCCGGGTTTTGAAAAGCGTTGGCGGGTATAATACAGGGTGTCGCATGAGTGTTCTGCGCCTTGAAGACCTATCCTATTCCATCGCCGGCCGGCCCTTGCTGGAGCATGCGGAGCTGCTGCTGGATGAAGGCAAGCATGTGGGGCTTATCGGCCGCAACGGGGCGGGCAAATCCACGCTCTTGAAGCTCATCGCGGGCGTCATCAGGCCCGATGGCGGCAGGGTGTTGCTCGGTAACCGGGTGCGGCTGGGCTATGTGGCGCAGGAGGCACCGGGCGGCACCATCACGCCGCTGGAGGTGGTGCTGGCCGCCGATACCGAGCGCGCGGAGCTGCTGGCGGCGGCGGAAAACCCCGCCACGCCGGGCGAGAGGCTGGCGGAAATCCATGACCGGCTGTTGGCCATCCAGGCGGATGCGGCGCCCGCCCGCGCTGCCTCCATCCTGGCGGGGCTGGGGTTCAATGAGGAATGGCAGGCGCGGCCCATGTCCTCCTATTCCGGCGGATGGCGCATGCGCGTGGCGCTGGCGGCGGTGCTGTTCTCCGAGCCTGACGTTCTGCTGCTGGACGAGCCGACCAACCATCTGGACCTGGAAGCGACACTCTGGCTCGAAGCCTATTTGCAGAAATTCCCCGGCGCCATTCTGCTGGTGAGCCATGACCGCCAGCTTCTGGACAAGGCGGTGGAGGCGATCGTGCATCTGGATGGCGGCAAGCTGACGCTCACCCCCGGCGGGTTCGCGGAGTTCGTGCGCATCAAGACCGAGCGGGCGTTGCAGCAGGCCCGCGCGGCGGAGCGTATCGCGGCGCAGCGGGCGCATATGCAGAGCTTTGTCGACCGTTTCCGCGCCCAGGCGACCAAGGCCCGCCAGGCGCAAAGCCGCATCAAGGCGCTGGAGCGCCTGCCGCAGATCGATGCCGTGGTGGAGGCGCAGGCGACCTCGTTCTCCTTCCCATCGCCGGAGGAGCTGCCGCCGCCGATGCTGCAGCTGGAGGGCGTGGATATTGGCTATGACGGCAAGCCGATCCTGACCGGGGTTTCGCTCCGGATCGACATGGAAGACCGCATCGCCCTGCTGGGCCAGAACGGCAACGGCAAATCCACCTTGGCGAAGCTGCTGGCCGGGCGGCTTGCCGCCATGCGGGGGCGGGAATTCCGGGTGAAGGGGCTGCGGGTTGGGTATTTCGCCCAGCATCAGGAGGATGATCTGGTGCTGAGCGACACGCCCTATGACCATCTGGCCCGCGCGCTGCCTGCCGCCACCCCGCCGCAGCTCCGCGCCCAGGCGGCGCGCTTCGGGCTGGATGCGGACAGGGTGAATACGCCGGTTGGACAGATGTCCGGCGGGGAGAAGGCGCGGCTGTTGCTGGCGCTGGCCACGCGCGATGCGCCGCATCTGCTGATTCTCGACGAGCCGACCAACCATCTGGACATCGACGCGCGCGACGCGCTGGTGAAGGCGCTCATCGAATTCGAGGGCGCGGTGGTGCTGATCTCGCACGACCCTTATCTCGTGGACCTTGTGGCCGACCGGCTGCTGCTGGTGGCGGGCGGCAAGGCGGCGCCGTTCGAGGGCGATCTGGCCGCCTATGCCGCGACGATGGGCGAGCGCGCCGCCCCGCCCAGGCGAAGAAACTTGAGGAAAAGCGCAACGACAAGGCCGCCAGGGCCGAGGCGCGGGCCAAGCTGGCGCCCTTGCAGAAAGCGGCGAAGGCGGCCGAGGCGGCGTTGAACAAGCTGACGGCGGAGAAGGACGCGTTGGAGGTGAAGCTGGCGGATGAGGCCATCTATGCGCCCTCCAAGGCGGCGGAGCTGACGAAGATCACCCTGCGCCTCGGCGTGCTGAAAAACGAGATCGAGACGGCGGAGCTGGCCTGGCTGGAGGCGCATGAGGCGCTGGAGGTGGTGGCGTAGCTACCCCACGACCAGCCGCACGCGGTGGGTCTCCAATGTCCGTTGCAGGTCGCCCGGCGGGTATGCGTCGGTCACCAGCGTGTTCACCTGCGGCCAGCTCGCATAGCGCGTGGCAAAGAGCAGGTTGAACTTGCTCTGGTCGGCGGCGACGACGCATTTGGCCGCTCGGCCCAGCATCGCCGTGTTCACGGCGGCGATCTCGGGCAGGGCGTCGCTGGGGCCATCCTCGGTCAGGCCGCTGGCGCCCAGGATCGCGTAATCCGCGTACAGGTTTTGCAGGAACACGATGGCGTGGCCGCCGGTCGTGCTCGTTTCCCCCGGATGGTACATGCCGGGGATCATCATCACCTGGATCGAGCTGTTGGCCCCCAGCGCCGCGGCCACGCCGAAGGAATGGGTGACCACCATGATGTCCTTGAGCCGGGCCGCGATCTGCTGCGCCACATGCACGGCCGTGGAGCCGCTGCCGATGAGCAGGACGCGGGCATCGGCCACCTGTTCCACCGTGGCCTGGGCGATGCGCTGGCGCTCTGCCAGAAACAGGCTGTGGCGCTCGGTTGCGTCGCTGGTTTCGGTGCTTAGCGCCCGCACCGCGCCGCCATAGGTGCGGTTCAGCAGGCCGGCATGGGTAAGTTCGTCAAAATCCCGGCGGATGGTTTCTGTGGAGACGTTGAGCTGATGTGCGAGTTCGGCAACCCTGAGGCTTGAAGCGCCGCGAAGCGCAGCCAAGATCCTGGTCTGCCGATACCGTTTCTCCGGCCTCATTCAGCCACCCGTCTAGATTGAAGGCGAGTATGATTGCTGAAATCGGAATTACGCAATTGTTAGATTTGTAATAATTTTCTGGCTTGCGAGCCCGGCGGATGGTCAGGCGAATTTAAGAACCAGGAAACCCGCCACAAGCAGAACGGCGAACACGCCGGTGACAAGCCCTAGCCGATGCTCGATGAAATCCCGCGCTGGCTCGCCGAAAAATCGCAGCAGCACAGCTTCCAGGAAAAAGCGGGCCCCGCGCGTGATGAAGCTGAGCCCCATGAAGGCCCAGAAATTGAACTTGGCGGCTCCGGCGGCGATGGTGACGATCTTATAGGGGATCGGCGTCAGACCCTTGATGAGGATGATGGCCGCGCCATACTCGGCGAATTTATGCTGAAACGACGCGAAAGCGGCATCGTAATGGTAGAAATGGATGATCGGCTGCGCGAGTTTTGCGAAGAGCGCATAACCAATTCCATAGCCGATGGCCCCGCCCAGCACGCTGCCCAAAGTGGCCAGCAGGGCGAAGAGCAAGGCGCGCCGGGGGGTGGCCAGCGCCATCGGGATGAGCAGCGCATCCGGCGGCAGCGGAAAGACGCTCGCCTCCGCCATCGCCAGCAGAAAGAGCCAGAGCGGGGCCGAGGGCCTGGCGCTTAGCGCCAGCACATGGTCGTAAAGCCGGCGCAGCATGACGGGCCTTAGTTCTGCACGATGATGGAACGGTGGCGCAGCTGGTCCATCATCTGCTCGGATTCGAGCTGCACCCGCTGGTCGATGATCATGTTGGCGATGTCGTCATCGGAGGGGAGCTGCGCCTTTTCCTGGGTGCGGGAGCAGATCATCACCACCGAGACGCCGGTGGCTTCCACCAGCGGGCGGCTCAGCGTGTTCAGCGCCAGGTTGGACAGAACCTGCTGGAAGGCGGCCGGGGTGACCGTGGCGAGATTCACCGGCCCCGGATTGGCGGGATGGATATTGCCGTAGGCGGCATCCAGCGCTTCCACGTCCGAGCAGGTTTTGGCGGCCTGCGCCTTGGCCATGAACTGGGTGATGAAATTGATCTGCACCGGGCCGAGCTGCCCGCCGGTCACCGGCTGTGGATACTGGCCATAGGCCTGGCGCATATCCAGGATGGTCTGCAGCTGATTGCCGATATCGTGCTTGTCCGCAAGCTGGACGATCTCATAACCGCCGGGCACGCGGATGGGATTGGAGACGGCGCCGATGGGCATTTCCTTCACCGTCGCGGCCACCTGCGGGTCGAGCTGGCTGAGCTGGACGAAGCCGAGATCGCCGCCGGAGAGGGCTGTCTGCGCCTGGGAGAATTGCGCCGCGACGATGGGGAAGGGCGCGCCCTGGCGCAGCTGCGCGATCACCGTATTGGCGAAATTCTGCGCAGGCGTTTCGTCGCTCGGGTCTGTGACGGGGATGAAGATCTCCGCCAGATGGTACTGGGTGGCGCCCAGGCTTGCCTGCAGCGCCGCCTTCTGCGCCGTGAGGTCGCCCGGGGTGGGTTGCAGCCCTGGCCCCAGCACCTTGTGCAGCACCTCCTGCCAGCCAATGCCGGTGCGCAGCTGGGAGAGCAGGGTGGAATAGGGCACGCCCGCCGCTTGCAGCTTGGTCTGCAGCCCGCCGGCGGGGATGCTGTTGCTCTGTTCGATATGCGAGATCGCGTCCGCCACGTCCTGGTCGGAGACATTGATGCCGAGCTTGTCGATCTCCTGCTGCTGCAGGGTCTGGTCGATAAGCTGCTTGGTTACCTGCGGAGCGAGGCGCTGGATGACCTGCGGCGTTGGCTGCATGCCCATGGACAGCCCCAGAAGCTGCGCCCGGGCGGCGACATCCTGCGTGGTGATGACCTGGCCGTTGACCACCGCCATTATCGCCGCGGAATCGGGCGTGAGACAGGGGGGCGGGCGCCGGTGCGGCGCTCTGCGCGAAGGCGGGGGCGGCACAGACAGTAGCGAGGAGCGCGGCGCGAAGCAGAAATTTCATAGGGCGTTGAATCCGACGGTTCCAAGGGTTTTAAAATTGAACTGCAGAAGTACCAGCGTGTTGCCTGTTTCCAGGTAGTAGGAGGTGTACTGCTTGTAAAATAGCAGATTGACGCCGAAGCAGTTATTCTGCCAGCCAACGGAGGCGTTGACCTCGTCGAACATACCGGTCTTCAGATTGCGCTGGCCGCCGCCGGAGAAGGTCCAGGCCCCGTAATGGGTCGAGAGATTGAGGGTGGCTTCCTGGCGCGGCACGAAATAGGCGGGGGGCGGGTTGAGGTTGATCACCTCGCCCGGGGTGAGGTCGTCATACAGCGCGTAGGGGTTGGTGTTGGTGTACAGATACCCGCCGGAGAGTTTCAGCCGGCTGTTGCCGAAATTGGCGGTCACGTCCGTCATGCGGTTGCCGAAGGTGCTGTGCGAGAGCCGCCCGCGATAGGAAACGTTGAACCATGGCGTGGGGGCCACCACGATGCGGGTGACGAAGTCGGAGACATTATCCTCCAGCCCCGAGCCCGGCAGATACACGAAATCCTTATGGAAGCGGTAGGATTGGCCGATCAGACTGTCCAGCGTCATGCCGCCGGGCAAATACCAGGCCGCGTGCAGCGCGTAATCCACCCGCGAGCCGCCCTCCAGCCGGTCGATGCCGGGGTAACGGTTGAGGTCGAACAGGTTGGCGTCTGAAAATTCGAGGTCGAGGCTGTCCTCGTTCGGGATCTTGTAATTGTCCGAGATGCCGGTGACCGGCGAGGCAACGAACTGGACGATTGGCTCAATGAGCTGGCTGCCCCAATGCTGGGTGGGGCGGATGAACGGCCAGCGCAACATTACGGCGCCATAAGGCTGGGCGCGGGAGAAGGTGCTCTGCTGGATGGGGCTGTAATTGGGCTGCTCGTTCAGCTTATCGGCATCGTAATAGGCGGTATCCAGCTGCATCCGCGCGGTGCCGGTGATGCCGCCCGGCAGCATGAAGGGCACGGAGTAGGCCGGGATGACCGAGAAGCGCCTGGTGTTGGTGCCGACATCGCGCATCACGTTGAACACGCTGGTGTCGATGCGGAAGGTGCCGCCCAGCAGGCTGTCTGGCTGCGAAACGTAATGATACTGGCCGTAGGGAGCGACGATCGGCAGCTCGCTCTGGTTGACCGAGGTAACCAGGCCCTGGAAGGTTTCCGCATCGATCCGCGCATAGGAGCTGGAGCTGAACCCCTCCAGATAGACGTTGCTCGCCAGATAGGCGGCGTTCGGCAGGATGCTGAAATCGTCCAGATATTGCGGGTTGGAGGCGCGGTTGAACGAGAAGCCGGTGCGCCAGTAATTATTGATGTCGAACGTACCGTTGGCGAAGATCGAGTTGCCGAAAGTGCCCCGGTCACGTCCGGCGGACAGCTTCACATCCAGCGCACCCTGGTTGAAGGCCTCGCGGTAATTCGCCTTCAGCGCCGGGCCCTCTTTGGTGGCTAGAATGGGTGTGAGCGTGACGTCCGCCGATTTGCCGAGCGTGATGTAATACGGAATGGCAATGAAGGCGCCGAGCTGCGAGGTGGCGCCGAGGGCGGGGATGAGCAGGCCCGTTTGCCGTTTCACCGAGGGGTCGGGCTCGGTCATGTAGGGCATCCAAAAGACCGGCACGCCCTTCATCAGCAAGGTGGCGTTGCGGAACTCGATCATCTTGTGTTGGAGGTCGCGCGTGGCGCTGGTGGCGCGGATCGCCCAGGTGGGGGGCGAGCGTGGATTGGTGACGCAGAGGTCGCAGGCGGAATAAACGGGCTTGGAGAGCTCGTCTATCTGGCCGTTATAGCGGCGCCCGCCATTGGCGATGATGCGGGCATTCAGCGCGAGCCGCGCCGCGACACCGTTCATCACCGCGTTCTTCATGTTGTTGGAGAGCACGATATGATCGGCATAGACCGTGTCACCCGCCGGCTGCACCAGCACCACATGGCCGGAGGCTGTCACCACATTGGTGTTGCGGTTGATGGTTACGCTGTCGGCATGCAGGGTCTGGCCGCTCTGAATGGCGGTGACATGGCCGGAGGCGGTGATGATGTTGCCGGTCTTGTCGTAGGAAACTTTGTCCGCGGTGAAGCTGACCGGCGCGTTCTGATTGCCGCTGGGGGCTGGGCCGGGGGTCAGCGCGCCCATGGACTGGGCCAAAGCCGGGCCTCCCAGGCAAGTGGAGGCGAGAAGGAGCAGGATTCGGCCGGTGCGGGTCATGGCTCAGCCATCTTCCAGATGAAGCAACAAGGCAAGCGCCAAAAATAATCCAGATAACGCCGGGGCCCAGGCGGCCAGTTCCACCGGCACCGCGCCGGAGGTGCCGAACTGGTTGGCGACCTCGGATACCATGAACAGGGCAAAGCCGAAACTCACGCCCGAGATCAGCATGGTGCCCGCTCCGCCGCGGCGCGAGGGGCGCATGGAAAACCCCGCCGCCACCAGTGCCATGGTGGCACAAAGCAGCGGCAGCGCCAGCAGGCTCTGGAACACCAGCTCATGCTGCGTGGACGAGAAGCCGGAGCGCTTGAGCAGATGGATGAAGCCCGGCAGCGCCCAGAAGGAGAGCGCGTTGGGGGAGGCAAAGCTCTCCTGCACGCGGTTGACGGTGAGGTCCGTCGGGAAGCTCATTTGCGGGATGTGCTGGGGCGTTGTGTCCGGCCGCAGCAGGGAGACATTCTGCAATTCCCAATTGCCGGATTCCAGCGTCGCGTGACCAGCCTCCAGCCTTTGGAGCAGGTCGGCATTGGCGTCGAGCCGCAATATGCTCACCTGGTCGGCCTCCAGCGAGCGGTCATGCACACGAACGTTGCTGGCGTGCAGCACCGCCACCCCCTGGGGTGTGAGGCCGCTATCGGCCTGCCGCACCCAGAGCGAGCCGCCATTGAGCGAGAGTGGCCCGCCCGAGCTTTTGAGATAGGTGTTGTCGAGCTGTTCGGCGCGGCCATACATCAGCGCCGAGAGCGGACTGACCGCTGTGGTGCAGAACGCGCCCATCAGGCAGGCGATGAAGACAGGTGTGGCCAGGAATTGCCAGGCGGAGATGCCGGCGGCGCGCGCCACCACAAGCTCGGAAGAGCGCGCCAGCCGCCAGAAGGCGTAGATGCCGCCTAGCAGCACGGCAAAGGGCATGATTTGCATCATGCTCCAGGGCAGGCGCAGAAATTCTATCTCGACGATGACGCCGAAGCTGGCATTGGGCGCGGTGGCGGATTCACGCAGCAATTCCAGAAAGTCGAACAAAGCGACAAGCCCGGTGAGCCCGGCGGTCATGGACAGTACGGCGGCGCCGAAATGCCGGCCGAAATACCAGGAGAGGGTGATCGGCAATTTCATGCGCGCGGGGCACTCTGGCGCAGCAGCAGAAAAAGCGCGACGAGGCCCGGCACCATCGCCCACACCCAGATGAGCGGTAGCAGCGCGGTATTGCGAGCGGCGAGATTGCTGACGCCGAGCCCCAGCGCCACCAGAAAGGTAACGATTGCGACCGCGCCGATGATGCGTGCCAGCCCGCCATGGCGCCGGAAGGTGCCGCCAAGGGCCGCCACCAGCGCCACCAGCGTATAGCCGAGTGTGGAGAGCGGGGCGGTTAGCCGGCGCTGCGCTTCCACCAGCCATTTGTCGCGGTCGCCTTGCGGCATGTCGGCGGGCGGGTGGAACAAGGCGGCCATGGGCACCTCGGCGGCGTCATTATCCACCGGCATGCCGGTGCGGGTTGCGTCGGCCAAAGAGAGCGTGTTGCGTTGGAAGGTCAACAGGTTCAGCTGGCCGGTTTTTGGGTCGATCTCCTGGCGCGAGCCGTTCTCCAGCACCACCACCGGGCCTTCGGTGGTGGACATCAGCTCGCCCGTGCGCGCCAGGATGGTGGCGGGCGCGCTGGGGTCGCGGTTATCCTCGATGATGATGCCCTTCAGCCCGCCGCTGGCACTGCGGGATTGCACATAGACCGTGACATTGTTGGAAACCGGGGTGAACACGCCCGGCTCCAGCAGAAAGGCGGCGATCTGGTTGCGGATCTCGTACTGATAGGTGCGGAAGATCGAGAGCGTCCAGGGCACGGCACCGAGGCTGAGCCCATAGCCGACCAGCGTTACCACCACCGCCAGCCCCAGCGCCGGGCGGGCCAGCTTGGCATCGGAGAGGCCAAGCCCGCGCATGATGGTCAGCTCTCTGTCGCCGGAGAGGCGCAGATAGATGAACAGCACCACGATGAAACAGGTGATCGGCAGGATGGTGGAGAGAAAGCTCGGCACCAGCAAGGCGGTGAGCTTGACGAACACGAAGGGTGACAGCCCGTGACTGACGATGATCTGGATGAAGCGGAGAGACTGGGTGAGCCAGATCAGCGCCACCAGCCCCGTGGTGACCAGAAGGAGCGCTAAAACCAGCTGGCTCAGCACATAACGGTCCAAGCGGTGGAAAAATGGCAGGGCTGGCATCTTGGCTGCATGTCTGGCCGGGCGAGGGCGGGAAGGCAAGTCTGGCAGGGCTGGTTGAAACATGCCGTGACCAAACAGTCAGGAAACGGCAAAATTATGCGTTGCAGGGGACACAGAAAAATTGTTGTATCTGCCACAACCTGATGGGGTGTGGTGGTATGGTGCATCAAGGCGCGCGCTCCCGAGGACCGGGGCGCGCAATTGTGCCGTTTTGTACGAGGCGTGCGGCACCGCATGATGGCTCATGGCTGGTGTAAGGCCGTTACCGGCCGCCAGTGGGGCCGAGGACGTAGGGCAGCCAGATCAGGACACCGAGCTTGCGGGCCGGTTGCAGGCGCGCCGGAAATGGTCCGGCGACATCGCATTACATTATGACAAGCCCGTGGACATGGCGCGCGGCGAGGGCGTGTATCTGTTCGACCGCGCGGGCCACCGCTATCTGGACATGTATAACAACGTGCCCTCCGTCGGGCATGGGCATCCCGAGGTGGTTTCCGCCATCGCCGCCCAGGCCGCCACGCTGAATACCCATTCGCGCTATCTGAACAGCACGGTGGAGGAGTATGCGGCGCGCCTGCTGGGGCAGTTTCCGGCGCCGCTCGGCAATCTGGTGATGACCTGCACGGGCAGTGAGAGCAACGATCTTGCCTTGCGTATCGCCCGGGCGGTGACGGGACGCCAGGGGATCATCGTCACCCAGGCAGCCCGCCATGGCAGCACCGCCGCGGTGGCGGAGATCTCCCCGCCGCTGTCCCAAAGCGTGCCGCCTTATGTCAGGACGATTCCAGCCCCCGATGCCGCCCTCGCGGGCGCGGTGCCGCTGGGCGCTTGGTTCGCCGAGCAGGTGAGAGAGGCGATCGCCGCGCTGGAGGAAAACGGCGCCGGGGTGGCGGCGCTGATCCTAGACAGCCTGTTCGCGTCCGATGGGGTGTTCACTGACCCGCCGGGATTTCTGGCCGAGGCGGTGGAGGCCGTGCGCGCGGCGGGCGGGTTGTTCATCGCCGATGAGGTGCAGGCCGGGTTTGGGCGCACGGGCGGCGGGCTGTGGGGCTTCACGCGGCACGGCGTGGTGCCGGACATCGTGACGCTCGGCAAGCCGATGGGCAATGGCTACCCAATGGGCGGCGTGGTCACGCGCCCGGACTATCTTGCATGTGTCACGGAAAAATCACCGTATTTCAGCAGTTTCGGTGGCAGCCCGGTGGCGGCGGCGGCGGGCATGGCGGTGCTGGACGTGATCGAGAGCGAGGGGCTGATCCGCAATGCCGCCCGCAGCGGGGCGGCATTGAAGACAGGGTTGAGGGGGCTGGCGAAATCCTTCCCCCGGATCGGCGCGGTGCGCGGCGCGGGGCTGTTCATCGGCGCCGACCTGATAAACCCGGAGAGCGGTGCGCCGGACCCGGTTGGCGCGCGGCGTGTGGTGAACATGCTGCGGCAGAATTTTGTGCTGATCGGCATGGCCGGGCTGTACGGCCATACGTTGCAGATCCGCCCGCCCCTCTGTTTCGCGACCGGCCATGCCGCGCATTTTCTGGAAGTATTTCGCGCGGTTCTGGCCAACCTGGGGTAAACTGCGCCCGGCGGGACGCGGGTAGATTCGGCGCGTTTTCGCCCCGCCGCTCGCGTGCGCGTGGTAATCGCCGTTACAGCGATTGGTGTTATGCGTGCTCGTGCCTCGACATCAGGCTGTCACATCGCTAGTTGGAGCGCGGATAAGCAAGGCGGGACTGGTATGATCGACGACGACAAGCCCCATGAGGAGTGCGGCGTATTCGGCGCCTGGAACGTGTCCGATGCAGCGGCCATCACCGCGCTCGGGTTGCACGCGCTGCAGCATCGCGGACAGGAGGCTACCGGCATCGTCACCCATGACGGGGTGCGGTTCCATTCCCATAAGGGCCTCGGGCTGGTCGGCGACAATTACGGCGATGCCAAGGTGATGGCGGGGCTGCCCGGTGCGCGGGCCATCGGCCATAACCGCTACGCCACCACCGGCGACACGGTGCTGCGCAATGTGCAGCCGCTTTTCGCGGAATTCGAGTTCGGCGGCTTTGCCGTCGGCCATAACGGCAACCTCACCAACGCCCATACGCTGCGCAAGGCGCTCACGCGCCGGGGCTGCCTGTTCCAGTCCACCATGGACTCGGAAGTGTTTGTGCATCTCATCGCGATCTCGCTTTATACCAATGTCGTTGACCGGCTGATCGACGCGATCAAGCAGGTGATCGGCGCTTATTCGCTGGTGGCGTTGACCAATGAGCAACTGATCGGCGTGCGCGATCCGCTGGGCGTGCGGCCGCTGATCCTGGGCAAGCTGAGCGGCGCGGACGGTAAGGCGGGTTGGGTGCTGGCCTCCGAGAGTTGTGCGCTGGACATCGTGGGTGCGGATTTCGTGCGCGATGTGGAGCCGGGCGAGATCGTGCTGATCGACGATAGCGGTGTGCAGAGCATCAGGCCCTTCGCGCCGCAGAAGCCGCGCTTCTGCGTGTTCGAATATATCTATTTCGCCCGTCCTGATTCCATCATGGAGGGCAACTCAGTCTATGTCGCGCGCAAGAAGATCGGCGCGCAGCTGGCGTTGGAGACGCCGGTGGAGGCGGATGTGGTGGTGCCGGTTC
Source organism: uncultured Pseudomonadota bacterium (assembly GCA_963827925.1). Classification (GTDB taxonomy): domain Bacteria; phylum Pseudomonadota; class Alphaproteobacteria; order Acetobacterales; family Acetobacteraceae; genus Acidocella. Next base: position 88,805 of record CAWHDE010000001.1, read on the forward strand.
CAGATTCCGGCGTGCCCGCCGCCATGGGGTTCGCGGAAGCCTCCGGCATCAATTTCGAGCTGGGCATCATTCGCAACCATTATGTCGGGCGTACCTTCATCGAGCCGACGGATCAGATCCGTCATCTTGGTGTTCGGCTTAAACATTCGGCAAATCGTGCCATGCTTGAAGGCAAACGTGTCGTGCTTGTGGATGATTCCATCGTGCGTGGCACCACCAGCCAGAAGATTGTCGCCATGGTGCGCCAGGCCGGAGCGAAGGAGGTGCATATGCGCATCGCCGGCCCGCCCACCACCCATTCCTGCTTCTATGGCATCGATACGCCCGAGCGCGGCAAGCTGCTGGCGGCGCGTAACTCCGTGGAGGAGATGGCAAAGTTGATCGGCGTGGATTTGCTGGCGTTCATTTCCATTGACGGCCTGTACAAGGCGCTTGGCAAAGAGGGACGCGACGCAGCCCAGCCCGCCTTCTGCGATGCGTGCTTCACCGGCGACTATCCGATTGCGCTGACAGACAATGCCGAGGCGCGCGAAGCACGGCCGAGTCTGCTGGCGGAACTAAGCTGAAACCACACCGCAAACACTGAAAAAACCCGCTTTCGAGCGGGTTTTTTTGTGCCCGTATTGGGGGCTGACAGGCTCTAGCGAAGGCAGCGCCAAAGCTGTGCTTCTGAAATGTTAAAGCCGTAAACTCAAGGCGATAGATCGCGGAATGTGTCATTTCCGCAACATGGTTTTCGCAAAGCGCAGGGGTTTCGTTTTCATATGGCATTCTTGAGCAATTGGCATGTAGATTGCGAGTTGATTACCGTCGGTGGCGCTTGTTAGAGCGAGTTTTGTGCTCTGCAGCATCATCGGATTACGCTTTAGGCATCACGCGCGAATGAATGCGCACTGAGGAGGCATAATGATTACGATGCGTCGGCAACTTCTGGGACTGGGCTTTGTGGCTGCGTCCTCTCTTTTGGCCCTGAACGCGGCCCATGCCATGAACGGCCCGACCGCGATCACGATCGATGGCGGTCCGCTTGGCTCGCTCAGCCTCAGCGGTGGCGCTGATGGTTACGGTTATTATGTGTCCGGCCTGGGCAGCGGCCAGCAGACTGTCGGCGTTAATGTCGCCAATGCCCTGATCGAGTTGCAGAAGACGAGCGGCGAACTGCAGTTCACCATCGAGGTTGGCTCTAACGGTGGCGCGATCGCGGTTGGTACGCTGGCCAGCCGTCCCGCCCAGACCACCATCGACAATTACAGCACCGGCCCGCTCTATGCCGGCTATGTGACCATTGCGCCGAAGGACATGCCCTTCACCATCTCCGCCGGTAGGGTCGCCTCGCTGGAAGGCTATGAGTCCGGCGTTGATTGGAACAACCCGTCGCAGCTGGTCACGTCTCTTTGGTGGGTCCAGAACAGCCAGAACACCGGCGTTGAGGGTACCTACACCGCTGGCCCGCTCTCCGCGACCGTTCTGTTCGGCGATGGCTGGGACACGCATGTGTTCAACTTCCTGCAGGCCGATGTCGACTATACCTTCAACTCCAACAACTCGCTGTATGTGTACTATGCCGGCAATCTGGGCCGTACCGGCCTGAACGCCCGCACCTATGGCTGGGGCGCCGGCACCACCGTTGGTGAGTACGGCCCGCAATTCATGAACTCTCAGATGCTCGGCGCCTTCTACAGCTGGACCCAAGGCAACCTGAACCTGATTCCTGAAGTGCAGTACGTCTATGCCAAGACGGATCACCAGCTGGGCATCAACAAGCCCACCGCCAACTTCGGCGCGGCCGTGTTCGGTGACTACACCTTCGCCAACACCCCGTACTCCGTGGGCGGCTGGGTCGAGTACGAGGACAGCATTGGTTCCGCCGGCGGCAACGCTTCTGCCTCCAACTGGTTCATTGGGCCGCAGTCTCAGGCGGTTGGCTTTGCCGTGTCCCCCACCTGGCAGTACAAGGATCTGTTCGCCCGTGTGAACGGCGGCGGCCTGTACCTGCTGAGCAACAAGACTCAGGGCGTTTCCTACGGCTATGGCGACGGCGGCACCGACAAGTTCCAGTTCGTTGGCACGCTGGAAGCCGGTCTGCTGTTCTAATCCAGAACGGTTTGCTGAAATGGAAAGGCCGGAGCAATGCTCCGGCCTTTTTGTTTGTGTGCGGTGTTAGAGCGCGCAAGCGCGCCAAGCCGAACGCGCTCTAATTCTTTGATGAGAGACTGATTCACGCCTTCGGTTTACGCGCAAGGCGCGTCAACCTCAGGCGATCAGGCTCTAGGCTTTGGAAACCTGATCCAGCCAGTCCTGCAGATTATAATAGTTGGTCACACGGGCGATCGTGCCGTTTTCGATGGTGAAGAAAGCCCCGCCCGGCAGCACGTATTTTTGGCCATGGGCGGCGGGCAGTCCTTCAGCGGTGGTGAGATATTCGCCGTGCACCACATATTCCGCCGCGGCACGCGTTCCGGTTGTGTCAGACAGAATCACGATGTTTTCCAGGCGCTCCCGATAGCACCGGTTCATCTCGTTCATGAATGCTTTGAACGCAGCTTTGCCTGTTTCCGGGGCGGACTGATTAATGTCATGGCGCACATTGTCGCTCAGCAGGGCGAGCATGCCCTCCCAATCGCCGGCGTTGAAGGCCGCGTAATAGCGCTTGATCAGCGCTTCCGTCTCGTCTCGCATTCTATACTCCTTGTGTTGGGCGGCGGTTCAGGCCCGCCGGCCGAAGAGTTTTTCCAGATCCGCGCGGGTGAGTTTCAAAAAAGTCGGGCGCCCGTGGGAGCATGTGGCGGCGCGCGGGGTGGCTTCCATTTCGCGCAGCAGCGCGCCGATCTCCTCGCGTTGCAGCCGCCGCCCGGCGCGGATGGAGCGGTGGCAGGCAAGCCGCGCCAGGGCGGCATCCAGCTTCGCCTCCAGGGCCAAAGGCGCGCTGGTTTCGGCGAATTCCTCCGCCAGGTCGCGCAGCAGCCCCGCCGCGTCCGGCTCCTTCAACGCGGCGGGCACGCTGCGCACCAGCACGGCACCGGGGCCGAAGGCTTCGATCTCCAGCCCCAGCCGGGCCAAGGTTTCTGATTCCGCCAGCAGGCGCGCGGTTTCCATGGGGGTGAAATCCACCACCACCGGCACCAGCAAAGGCTGGGTGGCGATGCGCCCTTCCGCGAATTGCGCCCGCAGCCGCTCCTCTGTCAGGCGCTCATGCGCGGCGTGCTGGTCGACGATGACGAGCGAACCATCAGAGGCCAGGGCCAGCACGTACGTGTCCAGAATCTGTGCCAGGGGCGCGCCGAGCGGGTGATCCGATTCTTCCGTTTCGGGTTCCGGCAGGGTGAAAACAGGCCGCGCCATGGGCGGTGCGGTGAGGGCCAACTCCGCCTCGGCAAAGCCCCGTGCGGCGCGGCTGGGCGGTGGCGGCGGGGTGTAGCTGGGGCTGTAACCAGGGCTTGGCGGCGGGCGCAGAGCGAGGCTGGGCAGGCTGGCCACCGGCGCGGTGCCGAGGCTCACGGGTTGTGCCAAAGCGCGGTTGATGGCGCCGATGACGAGGCTGCGGATGCCATTCTGGTCGGCGAAGCGCAGCTCGGATTTGGCGGGGTGGACATTCACGTCCAGCGCCTCGTCCGGCAGCTCAAGCCGCAGTGCCGCGACGGGAAAGCGCCCGGCGGGAATCACATCCCGGTAGGCGAGGCGCAGGGAGAGCCGCAACAAGGAATCCTGCACCGGGCGGCCATTCACCACGAAGCTTTGCAGTGTGCGAGGTGGCGCGGTTGAGGCTGGCGGGGCCGATGAGGCCGGAAAGCCGCACATCGTCGCGCTGTGCCTCCAGGGGCAGCATGGTATTCGCGGCCTCGCGCCCGAACAGGGCGGCCACGCGGGCCATCTCGTCCTGGGCGGGCAGGTCGAACAGCACCCGCTCGTCCGACACCAGCCGGAAGGCGGTTTGCGGGGCGGAGAGGGCGAGGCGCCAGACGGTGCGCTCGGCCGCCTCCGCCTCGGCGCGGGGCGAGCGGAGGAATTTGCGCCGGGCGGGGGTGGCGTAGAACAGATCCTCGGCAATGGCGCGCGTGCCTTTTATGCCCGGCACCGGCCGCGCCTGGGTGACGGCACCGCCTGCCACGTCAATCCGCCAGGCGGAATCCTGCCCCTCCGGCCGGCTGATGAGGGTGAGCTTGGCGGCGGCGCCGATGGAGGGCAGGGCCTCGCCGCGGAAGCCGAGGGTGGAGATGCGCACCAGCGCCTCATCCTGAAGCTTGGATGTGGCGTGGCGCTCGATGGCCAGAGGCAGCTCCTCGGACGGGATGCCGCAACCATCGTCGATGATCTCGATCCGCTCGATCCCGCCGCCGGCCAGGATCACCTCAATGCGCTTCGCCCCGGCATCCAGCGCGTTTTCCACCAGCTCCTTCACGGCGGCGGCGGGGCGCTCGATCACCTCGCCAGCGGCGATGCGGTTGATGGTAATTTCGGCAAGGCGGCGGATGGGCATGCGGCGTCCATAGCATGCAGGCCCGAGTCCCGCCGAGGGTAGGGTTTAGGCGGTGGCGCGGGCCAGCCTGTGCATCGAAACGACCGCCAAGAGGCCCAAAGTCGCGGCTACGCCGCCAATGAGGAACACCACCGAATAGCCGGCCCTGTCTGCCAGCAGCCCCACAACCGGGCCGGTGGCGCCATAGGCGAGGTCCTGGAAGGCCGCGAACCCGCCGATTGCCGTGCCGCGCAGTTGCGGGGGCACTTGCTTGACCGCTTCCATCCCCATGGAGGGAAACACCATCGAGCAGCCAAGCCCGGTCAGCAGCGCGCCAACCATGGCCAGCTCCGGCCCGGGTGCCAGCCAGAGCAGATATTGCCCGCAGGCTTCCACGGCCAGCGAGACGAGGGCGACGGGCGTGCCGCCGATCTTGTCCGGCAGATGGCCGAAGAGCAGACGCACCAGAACGAAACCGGCGCCAAAGCAGGTTAGTCCGAACCCGGCATAGGACCAGCCACGGCTCAGAAAATAAAGCGCAAAGAACGCCCCCAGCCCCGCGAAGCCGACGCCCTGCAGCCCCACCGCGGCTCCGGCGCGCCAGATGCGGCCAATGATCGTCCAGAAGGATTCGCGCTTGCCCGGATGCGGTGCGACGGCGGGCACCGGGGAGATCATTGCCAGCCCGATCAAGGGCAGCACGGTGCAGGCTGCCATCAGACCGGCGAAGCCGAACCAGTGCAGCATCGCCAGCCCCAGCGGGCCGCCCGCGGCAAAGGCGCCATACATGCCCATGCCCACAAAGGAGATGACCCGCCCGGAGCGGGCAGGCCCCATCAGCCCCATGCCCCAGCTGATCATGCCGACCATCGTCAGGCTTTCGCCCAGGCCCAGCAGCAGGCGCCCGGCGATGAGCACGGCATAATTGCCCCAGGGTGAGAGGGGCGGCCAGCTTGCCAGAAGGCCGACCAACCCCGCCGCCGCATATAAAACAAGGCCCGACCGCATGCAGGTTTTGCCGCCCCGCCGGTCTGCCCGTTCCCGGCGGGGCCGCGCGTGAGAATGGTGGAGAGAAAGGCGATTCCAACCGCCAGCCCGCCGATGGCGTTGTCGAGATGCAAGCCATGAACGACATAGACAGGCACCGCCGGGAGCGACATGGCAACCGAAAGATAGGAGAGAAACAGCGCCCCGGTGAGGGCAAGAACGCGCCGGGTGGCGTCGTCGGGAGCAAACATCCGCAAACCTCAATGCTGGGTGCTGTCCGGCGGCAATGCGGTACGCGTGAACGCGCACACACCACAACCGCCGGAAAGACGGTCGGTGAGTGCGTTGGTTGACGTAAACGCTTACGGCCAGGGAACGATGCCAAGCATCGCAGGCGGCTATGAGGGTTAGCGTTCCGTGCGCGGCCCGTCAAATGTTCGCCAGGCGGGGCAGGGTGGCATGGGAAGAGCCGTAGGACATGCGGCTTCACGAAAAAAACTTTCCCTGCAATAGTGCCGTTATCCAACTTAAAAGGAGCGCGCGCCCGTGAAAATCCTTGTCTTCCAGCATGTCGCCTCGGAGCATCCGGGCAATTTCCGGGATGTGATGAAGGCACGCGGCTGTTCCATGCATGCGGTGGAGCTGGATGAGGGCGAGGCGATTCCGAAGCTGGACGGGTTCGACGTGCTGCTGGTGATGGGCGGCCCGCAGGATGTGTGGCAGACGGAGCAATTCCCCTGGCTGCTGGATGAGATGGAAGCGATCAAGCAATGGGTGCAGGCCGGGCGGCCTTATCTGGGCATGTGCCTGGGGCACCAGCTGCTGGCGCAGACACTGGGCGGGCATGTCGGCCCCATGGAGGTGCCGGAGGTGGGCATGAGCCAGGTGCGGGTGGAGGCGGACCCGATTTTTGACGGGCTGCCCGCGAGCTGGCCCTGCATGCAATGGCACGGGGCGGAGGTGAAGCGCCTGCCGGAAGGTTCCGTGCGGCTTGCCACATCGCCGGGCTGTGCTGTTCAGGCCCAGCGCTGGGGGCGGTTTGCCTATGGGCTGCAATTCCATATGGAGCTGACCCACACCACCACCGCCGAATGGGCCCGCATGCCGGAATATAAGGCAGCGCTGGAGCGCGTGCGCGGCCCCGGCGGGCTGGATGCGATGGTGGCCGAGGTGGAAGCGCAATTCACCGGCATGTACGATGCCGCGCAGAGGATTTTCGGCAATTTCCTGGATATCGCCGCGCAGGCCCTGGCGCCGGTCTGATAAGGGCGGCGCGCTTCTTGCATTGTTTTGCGGCATAATCTTTGAACCCAGGAGCCGGAATGTCCCTGTATTTTTCGCATACGTCGGAAACCGCCGCGGCACTTGCCGAAAGCCTGCGGGAGAACAGCATTGAGTATGTGCGCTTCGAGCTGCCGGACCTGGCCGGGCTTTCGCGCGGCAAGACCGTGCCGATCGACCATGTGGAATCCTATGCGCGCGACGGGCTGAATCTTTATGGCGGCACCGTCACGCTGGACAGCGCCTCCAACCCCATTCCCGGCACGGGCTATAACGAGGACATCAATTTCGCCGATTGCCTGATGGTGCCCGACCCCGAAACGGTGAGCAACGTGCCGTGGATCGCCAACACCGCGCGGGTGATCTGCGACACCAAATGGTATGACGGCACGCCCCAGATGGCCGCCCCGCGCACCGTGTTGAAAGCGATGCTGGCGAAAGCAGCCGAAATGGGATTCGGCGTGAAGATGGGCCATGAGTTTGAGTTCTATGTGGTCGATCTGGAGACGAAACAGCCGCTTTATACCGGCGCGCCGATTTTTGTGACGGCCATTACGCATCGGCACCCGGCTTTGGATAGATTGATGCGCGTGCTGAAGGAAAGCGGTGTGGACATGATCACCGCCAATGGCGAGTTCGGCCCGGGCCAGTGGGAGCTGAATTTCGCGGCACTCGATGGCATCGCGGCGGTGGACCGGGCCTTTGTGTTCAAGAATACGGTGAAGGAATATCTGCGCACGGAGGGGCTGCTCGCGACCTTCATGACCAAGCCTTATGCGCATCTTTCAGGCAGCTGCTCGCATTTCCATTTGTCGCTGTATGATCTGGAGAGCGGCAAGAATTTGTTTCTGGACGAAGCCGATCCGGATGGCATGAGCAATCTGATGAAGAGTTTCACGCAAGGGATTCTGGACCATGCGCCCGCCGCGCAGGCCATCTGGAACCCGACGCCGAATTGCTACCGGCGCATCCGGCCGGGTACGTTCGCGCCGTCCAACATTTCCTGGGGCGTGGAGGACCGTTCGGCTTCCGTGCGGATCAAGGCTTCCAAAGATAAGAGGCAGCATCTTGAGGTTCGCGTGCCGTCCGCGCTCTCGAACCCTTATCTCACGGCGGCTTCCACGCTTGCGGCGGGGCTGCTTGGTGTGCAGGCCAAGGCTACGCTGGCACCGGAGCGGAAAGGTTTGAAGGAGGCTGACAGCTCCTTCAAGAAATTGCCGACGGAGATTCACGAATCGCTGGCGGCGTTGGAGGTGGATGGGGAATTCACCTCCATGCTGGGCCAGGAATTCGTGAAGGTTTACACGATTGTGAAACAGGCGGAGATCAACCGTCTGCGCGATGAGATTCCGGCGGCGGAGACGGCGGAGTATTTTGATCTTTACTGATCAAACTTCCAGATTTTCAAACGCGCCTTGCCATGGGCGCGTTCGGCCAGAGGCGCTGGCACGTCCAGCGTCTCGCCCGGCCCTAATTCCGCGACGATAATGGTGCCAGGGGCGATCCAGCCGCGTGCGGCAAGTGCCATCACAGCCGGGCCCACCAGAGACTGGCCATAAGGCGGGTCGAGAAACACCAGGTCATGCGGCGTGCCGGCGGGCGGGTGCAGCGCGTCGGCGGCGATGATTTTTGCATGGTCCGGCTTCAGCGCGGCGATGTTGGCTTTTAGCGCCGCCAGGGCGGAGGGGGCTTGCTCGATGAAGCTGGCGGCGGCGGCACCGCGGGAGAGTGCCTCCAGCCCATAGGCGCCGGTGCCCGCGAACACGTCCAGCACTTTGGCCTCCTGCAAATCGCACCAGGGGGCATGGGCAAGAATGTCAAACACCGCCTGCCGGGCGCGGATGTTGGTGGGGCGCGTGTCCTGCCCCTCTGGTGAGGCCAGGTTGCGGCCCTTCCAGCGCCCGGCGATGATTTTTGGGCCGGTCATTTGGACAGGCCCGGCACCTGTTCGCGCAGAATTTTGCCGTTGACCTCTTCCGCCGCGCCGCGCGGCAGGGTGCCGAGCTGGAACGGCCCGTAGGCGACGCGGATGAGGCGTGTAACCGGCAATTCCAGCGCCTGCATCACGCGGCGGATTTCGCGGTTCTTGCCTTCATGCAGGCTCATGGAAAGCCAGGTGTTGGAGCGCTGCACGGAATCGATCGCGGCTTCGATGGGGCCGTATTTCACCCGGTCTACCACCATGCCATCCGCCAGGCGTTTCAGCTTGTCCTGCGAGACGCCGCCATGCACGCGCACGCGGTAGCGGCGCAGCCAGCCGGTGGAGGGCAGCTCCAGCTGGCGGGAGAGCGCGCCGTCATTGGTGAGCAGCAGCAGCCCCTCGGAGGTAAGATCGAGCCGCCCGATGGAGATGACGCGCGGCAGGCCGGGGGGCAGCTTCTCGAACACGGTCGGGCGGCCTTCCGGGTCCTTATGCGTCGTCACCAGCCCTTCCGGCTTGTGGTAGCGGAACAGGCGGGTGCGCTCCGGCTCGTTCACCGGCTTGCCGTCCACCAGCACCATGTCGCCCTTTTTCACGAACACGGCGGGGTGGGTCACGGCTTCATTGTTCATCCGCACGCGCCCGGCGGTGATCATCGCCTCGGCATCGCGGCGGCTGGCCACGCCCGCGCGGGCCATGAATTTGGCGATGCGCTCGCCGCGCTCGGTGGTTTCCTCAGTCGGTTTCTCAGTCATGGCAGGCGGCCAGGAAGGCGCGGTAGAGGGCTTTGTCGCCCGCATCCACCAGATATTCCGGGTGCCATTGCACGCCGATGCAGAATTTCTGCGAAGGATCCTCAATGCCTTCGATCACGCCATCAGGCGCGATGGCATTCACCAGCCCGCGTCCGGCGGACTTCACCGCCTGATGGTGGGAGGTGTTCACCTGCATCGCTGGCCCGGCAATGTCGAACAGCTTGGTGCCCGCCAGAATCTCGACCTTGTGGCCGGGCTCGTAATGGCTGGTCTTCTGCTCATGCTCCAGCGCATCCGGGATGGCGTCCGGAATATGCTGGTGCAGCGTGCCGCCCAGCGCCACGGCGAGAAGCTGCTGCCCGCCGCAAATGCCCAGCACCGGCATGTTGCGCGCCATGGCGCCGCGCAGGAAAGCGAGTTCGGCGGTGGTGCGGTCGGTTTTCAGCTCCACCGTTTCGTGGCGGTCCGTGTCTCCATACAAAGCCGGGTCTACATCGAAAGCGCCGCCGGTGACGATCAGCCCGTCCAGCCGGTCCAGATACGCCTCCGTCAGGCCGGGGTCATGCGGCAGGGCGACGGCCAGGCCGCCGAATGCGGCCACGGCCTCGGTGTAATTCTGGCGCAGGGCGTACCAAGGATATTTGGACCAGCCGCCGGCGGGCTCAGCATCCAGGGTCAGGCCGATCAAGGGGCGTTTTTTCATGGCTCCAACTAGACCTTTCGCCAGGGTTCAGGCAAATTCCGGCGCTGATGACCAGCCCCATGCAACTTGCCCTGGATGAAGCGCGCCGCGCCGCGCAAGCAGGGGAGGTGCCGGTGGGGGCGGTGATGACCGATGCCACGGGGGCCGTGCTGGCGGTTGCGGGCAACGGGGTTGAGGCCGGGCAGAACCCCATTCTGCACGCTGAGTTTGTTGCCCTGAGCGCCGCCCGCGCCGCTAGGGGGCAGAAATATCTGGCCGATTGCACGCTGACGGTGACGCTGGAACCCTGCGCCTTCTGTGCCGGGGCCATCGCGGCGTTGCGGGTGGGCAAGCTGGTGTTCGGCGCCTATGACCCGAAAACCGGCGCGGTGGAGCATGGGCCGCGTTTGTTCTCCCACGCCACCACGCACCATAAGCCGGAGGTGATCGGCGGGGTGCGCGAGCAGGATTGCGCGGCGCTGTTGAAGGAATTTTTCGTGGCCAAGCGTGATGCCTGATTTTTCGCGGGAGTTGGCGCTGGGTGGGCGCGTGGCAGGGGTGGATGAGGTCGGGCGCGGGCCGTTGGCAGGGCCGGTTCTGGCCGCCGCCGTGGTGCTGCCTGCCGGTTTGCCGGCCCGGCTTGCCGCGATGCTGGATGATTCCAAGAAGCTCACGCCCAAGAAGCGCGCGGCGGCGTTGGTGGCGTTGCGGCAGTCGGGCGCGGAAATCGGCGTTGGCGCGGCCTCGGTGGGGGAGATTTACCGGCTCAACATTCTGCACGCCTCGTTTCTGGCGATGCGCCGGGCCATTGCGGCGCTGCCTTCGCCGCCGGACCATGTGCTGGTGGATGGCAGCAAGGCACCCGGCATCGCCATTCCCTGCACGACGCTGGTGGGGGGTGACGGGCTTAGCCTCTCCATCGCCGCCGCCTCTATTGTGGCCAAGGAGATCCGCGACCGGCTGATGCGGCAATTGGATGCGCGCTATCCGCATTATGGCTGGGCGAAGAATGCGGGCTATGCGGCGGCGATCCACCGCGCCGCGATTCTGGAACATGGGCCGAGCCCGCATCACCGGCGCGGTTTTGGGCCGCTATTGCAGGACGAGCTGTTTTAGCCTTCGCGCTTGGCAAAAAGTGCGGGGCCGCTGACGCGGCTCATCGGGCCGTCGAGCATGTCCCGCGCGAAGAACAGAAACCGGGTCATCGGGTCGGAATTATTGTGTTCGTTCAATGCCGCTTCGTTCGTGAAACAGCCGCACACGGAGAAAAGGCGGGGATCATGCGCGTCCTGGGCGATGACGAGGTCAAGCGTGCCGGGTTCAGAGCTGCTTGTCAGGTCGGCGACATCGAGGAGAGCTTCGAGGATCGCCTTTTCCCGGCCCGGTTTGGCGCGGATGAGGGTTGTGCTGCTGATCATTATTGCGCGTTGCCGCCATTGCTCTGCAATGCGCTGCCCGGCTGCTGCGTCGGTGTGTCGGCGGAAGGTGCCTGCGGGCCGGGCAAGGGCTAAATCTTCGGCTGGTACTGCTTGGGCAGCAATCCGGAGATCCAGTTCGCGCCCTTATAAGCCAGCGGCAGGAAGTGTGCATTCGCCACTGGGGCGGGCCATGCGGCCGAGGGCTCGGCCATGCCCAGCGCGATATAGGCGAGGAAGATGATCACCGCGCCGCGCGCGATGCCGAATACGATGCCGAGCGAATGGTCCAGGCCGGAGAGAGCGGAATCGCGCACCAGCCCGCCGATCAGCCCGCTGATGAGGCTGAGGATGATCAGCACCACCAGAAACACCGCCGCCATGGCGCCATAGATGGCGAAATGCGCGAGGCCCTTAGGTAGCAGCGAGGCTACATAAGGTTGCAAGGGGGCATAGAATTTCATGGAGGCGATGAAGGCGCCGATCCATGCGCCGACACCCAGCACCTCGCGCACGAAGCCGCGCACCATCGAGAACAGGGCGGAGAGCGCGACGACACCCAGCACAACCGCATCAACCCAGGTCATTCAGCCTCCTTGCGTTTTGCGCCGGGCTTCTGGCCCGTGGCGATAATGCCAACTAGGTCCGTTAGATGCCCGATTTCAATCAGAGAAAGCGATTTCGGTACACTTAGCTTGCCCGTGCCGCCCGCCACGCGCTTGGGCCCGGCGGAGCGGGCGAAGCCGAGCTTTGCCGCCTCCTTCAGCCGCAGCTCCGTTTGTGCCACCTGGCGCAGCTCGCCGGAGAGCCCGATCTCGCCGAAAAACACCATTTCCGGGTCGGTGGGAACGTCGGACGCGGCGGAGATCAGCGCCGCTGCCACGGCGAGGTCGGCGGCCGGTTCGGACACGCGCAAACCGCCCGCGACGTTCAGGTACACATCGTTCATGGCCAGCTTCAGCCCGCAGCGCGTCTCCAGCACCGCCAGCAGCATGGAAAGCCGCCCGGAATCCCAGCCGATGACCGAGCGCCTGGGCGAGCCGCCAGGGTTGGGCGCCAGCAGGCACTGGATTTCCACCAGCACGGGGCGCGAGCCTTCCAGCCCGGCCAGCACCGCACTGCCCGCCACGTTGCCGCGCCGCTCCGCCAGGAACAGAGCCGAGGGGTTGGCGACTTGCGACAGCCCCTGGCCGGTCATCTCGAACACGCCGATCTCATCCGTGGCGCCGAAGCGGTTTTTCACGCCGCGCAGAATGCGGAACTGGTGGCCGCGATCGCCTTCAAAATGCAGCACCACGTCCACCATGTGTTCCAGCACGCGCGGGCCCGCGAGCGCGCCTTCCTTGGTCACATGGCCGACGAGCAGAAGGGCGAAACCTTGCGTCTTGGCGGCGCGGATCAGTTCAAAGGCCGAGGCGCGCACCTGCGTGACCGAGCCGGGGGCGGAGTCCACGCTGTCCGTCCACATGGTCTGGATGGAATCGATCACCACCAAGGCCGCGTTGGGAAAATGCGGCAGGCTGGCGAGAATGTCGCCAAGCTGGGTGGCCGCTGCAAGATGTAAGGGCGCGTTGGACAGCCCTAGCCGCAAGGCGCGCATGCGGATCTGGTCGATGGATTCCTCGCCGGAGATATAAACGACCTCTTGCCCGGCCTTGCCCAAGGCGGCGCTGGCCTGAAGCAGGAGCGTGGATTTGCCGATGCCGGGGTCGCCCCCCACCAGCGCCACGGAGGCTGGGACCAGCCCGCCGCCGAGAACGCGGTCGAACTCCATGATGGTGGTGGGCACGCGCGGCGGTGGGGGCGTAATGCCTTCCAGCCCCACGAACTCGAGTTTTGCCCCGGCGCGGCGGGCGGCGTCTTTTATGCCGCCGGGCAGCGTCTTTGGCGCGGCCTGCTCTTCCAGCGTGTTCCATTCCCCGCAGGTCTCGCAGCGCCCGGCCCATTTCGGGAATACCGCGCCGCAGGCCGAACAGGCATAGGTTTTAACCGGTTTCGCCAAAATCAGCCCGGCTGCCAGCCATAATTCTTCGCGAGGAACGCCAGCAGGTAACTCTGCTCGGTGGGCGCGATGGAAAGTGCTGTCAACGCGTTGACCAGCACCGACGCGGGTTGCAGGGAGATGGAGCTGGCTTGCGCGGCGGCGCTCACCGCCGGAGTGGCGGCGGCCTCCTGCGCGGCGGTACGCCAGAGGGCCACGGCGCTGGGGTCCGTCAGGCGCGGCAGCACCAGCAGAAAATCCAGCCGCGCGGCGGCGGCGGCGGCCTCATAGGCGGAATCCAGAAATGGGCTGACGGAGGGGCCAAGCGCCGTCGGCAAGGCCAAGCCGGGGAAGAGCGGATCCGGCCCCGGCGTGCCACCCGGCTCCGATGCGCCGATGCAGAAGGCGGGCACGGCGCCGGAGGCGGTGAGCGGGTCCAGATCCTCCGGCACGCCCTCGCCGCAGATAAACACGGCATCCACCGTGCCGGCGATGAAAGCGCGGGTCTTATCCTCACTGCTATGCAGGCCGAAGACCGGGGCGGTGGGAATGCCAAGCCGTGCCAGCGCCAACAGCGCGGCGAGATCATTGCTCTGCGGCTGCGCCGCGCCGATGCGCAAGGGAGCCAATTTTTGCAGCGTGTTCAGCGTGGGCACGGTGCCTGCGGGGGCGCGCAGCATCAGCACGCCGGAATTGCAGCCCGCCAGCAGCGGGGTCCAATGCGTGGGGTCGAAATGCACGCGGGAATCGCCGGTGAGAAAGGCGATCAGCGCGGCGCCGGGCAGGATGGCCGCACTCCGCCCGTCGGGCACCAGCAGCGCGTCCAGCTGGTTGGCGCCGGTTACGCCGTCCAGCCCGCCCACGGGCTGGGCCACGATGTTCGGCGTGCCGGGAAAGGAATTCGACATGGCGAGCGCGAAGGCGCTGCCCCACCGGCTGGTTTGCCCGCCATTGGGGCCTGCCACCAGCAGGTTCATGGGGCCAAGAGCCGCCTGCGCCTCGGCCTGGGCGTGCGCCGCCCCAGGCAGCAACGCCGAGGCGGCAAGGGCACCGAGAATGTGCCGGCGTTTCATCTTGGTCGGACTCCGCGCTTCTTTGAAGCCTAGGAGATTACGCGCGCCCGGCATTTCGTCAATTGTCGTACTGGATCAGCGCTTCGACGGGCACGTTCAGCTTCTCCCGCCCGTGCAGGAAGGTAAGCTCGATCATTGCCGCGGCAGCCACAACCTCGGCGCCGACATTCTGCAGAAGCTTGATCCCAGCAGCCATGGTGCCGCCGGTGGCCAGAAGATCGTCCACCACCACCACGCGGGCACCGGGCTCGACCGCATCGGCCTGGATCTCAATCCGGTCGGTGCCGTATTCCAGCGCGTAGTCCAGCCCCACCGTGGCGCCGGGCAGCTTGCCGGGCTTGCGCAGCATCACGAAGCCGCAGCCGAGCTTCAGCGCGAGGGGGGCAGCCAGCAGAAAGCCGCGGCTCTCCACGCCGGCCAGCACCGTGGGGTGATAGGCCCGGACGCTGTTGGCAAGGCGGCCCATGGCCACCTGCCAAGCATCGGCATTCCGCAGCAGGGTCGAGATGTCGTAGAAGAGGATTCCCGGCTTGGGGAAATCCGGGATGCCGCGAATATGATCTTTAAGGTCCATGATGGCGCTCCTATAAACGACCCGCGCCGGGGGGCAAATTCTTTCCCTCGCTCCGCCATGCGGCGGCGGCCTCGTCATCCGCGCAACTGGCCTCCACCCAGTGGGTTGCCCCCTCTGTGAGCTCCTCTGCTTTCCAGAAGGGGGCGCGGGTTTTCAGCTGGTCGATGAGATAGGCGGTGGCGGCCAGGGCATCGGCCCGGTGCGCGCTGGCGGCAGCGACGAAGACGATATTCTGCCCAGGCTCCAGCCGGCCCACGCGGTGGATGACGATGCAGCCGGTGAGCGCCCAGCGGGCCTGCGCCTCATCGGCCAGCCGCTCCAGCGCTTTTTCGGTCATGCCGGGATAATGTTCGAGGCGCAGCGCCTTCAGGCGGCCATCCTCGGTTTGGCGGACAAGGCCGGTAAAGCTGGCGATGCCGCCGGTGCCGTCCTGGCCCAGCTTGGCCAGCAGCGCGCCCTGGTCAAAATCCTGTTCCTGAACAGCCACCAGCCGCATGGTCTCAGCCTCCGGTGAAAGGGGGGAAGAAGGCGATCTCATCCGCATCGCCCCAAGGCGTGTCGAGGCTGCAAAATTCCTGGCCGATGGCGCAGCGGATGAGTTTTTCGTCCTTGAAGGCGGCCTCATAGCCCGGGCCGCGTGCGCGCAGATACGCGATCAGCTGGCGCGGCGTGGTTACCTCAGCGGGCAGTTCAAGCTCTTCATTGGTTTTGCCCGTGCGCTCGCGCAGCCAGGCGAAATACAG
This sequence comes from uncultured Pseudomonadota bacterium, assembly GCA_963827925.1. GTDB lineage: Bacteria > Pseudomonadota > Alphaproteobacteria > Acetobacterales > Acetobacteraceae > Acidocella. The sequence continues at coordinate 104,673 of CAWHDE010000001.1, forward strand.
GATGTTCATGGCCGGCCTACCGTGCATCGCCCTGTGCGGCGGGCACAGGCTGCGGGGCACCGTTTTGTGAGTTGTACAGTTCGCCGTCGGAAGTGACGCCCTCCGCCCCGGTGACCGGCGCGCCCTGGCCGGGCGGGTAGGGCGAGGGCAGGGAGGGCGTATAGCCTTCGCCGAGCGGCAGGTTCGCATTCTTCGCGACTTGGCTCAGCGTCGGCATCGGCTCCACCGGCCCGGGCCAGACATCCCCCGGCTGAGACTGTAGAGGCGCCACGACCGGGCTTTTGCCAAGGACGCGCTGGGCCATTTCGCTGGTGGCGGGGGGGGCGTTGGGGTTGCCGAAGGGCCAGAGCGAATGCTCCGCGAAAGCGCCGCCACCCGCGCAGCCAGTGAGACAAAAAGCCGCCGTCAGGACGAGGGGGGTGCGCAAAGTCTCTGCTCCTTTAGCGATTACTGCTATCTTTTAACCCAAGCGCGCGGATCAGGAAATCCGCGATGCTCTCCGGCGAATCCAGAGGTAGTACCGGCACCGGGCAGTCCGGCAGCGCTTCATCGGCGGCCACGGCCAGCAGATTCGCATCCGGCCAGGGGGCGGGCTTGCCCAGGCTGGGGCGGTACACGGCCAGGCGCGGCAAAGGCTCGGTTTTGAAACCCTCCACCAGCACGAGGTCCACCGGGGCGAGCCGTTCCAGCAGTGCCTCCAGCGGGGCGGTGCGTGCGCGAGAACAGGGCGAAACCGCCCTCCGTGGTGAGAATGACTTCGCTGGCCCCGGCTTCGGCGTGGATGAAGCTGTCCTTGCCCGGCTTGTCCAGCGTCACGCCATGATGTGCGTGCTTGATGCTGGACACGCTGAGCCCCCGCGCCTTGAACAGCGGTATAAGCGCCGCGATCAGCGTGGTCTTGCCGGAGCCGGACCAGCCGGAGATGGTGAGAACGGCCAAGAGAATTCAGACGGCCGGGGGAGGTGCGCTGACATGGCGCAACCCGGCGGTGAGATAGTCCCAGCCGGTGATCAGCGTGAGCGCCGCCGCCAGCCAGAGCAGCACGAAGCCGACCCAGCCCACATGCAGGAACCCAAGCCCCAGGAAATGCGCGCCGGAATCGCCCAGCAGCAGCAGGCCGAGGGCGAGCATCTGCACGCCGGTCTTCCATTTCGCCAGCTTCGTCACCGGCAGGCCGACGCGGATGCCGGCCAGATATTCTCGCAGGCCGGATACCAGGATTTCGCGCAGCATGATGACGATGGCGGGGTAGATGCCATAGCCCGGCATATGGCCGAAGCCCACCAGGCACATCAGCGTGGCACCGATCAAGAGCTTGTCGGCGATGGGATCCAGCATCCGCCCGAAATCCGAAAGCTGGGCCAGTTCGCGGGCCAGTTTGCCGTCCAGATAGTCGGTGATGCCCGCCAGGGTGAAGAGCAGTGCCGCGCCGAAATCCGCCCAGGGCGCGCCGATAGCCTCCAGCAACACCAGCAGCGGAATGGCGGCGATGCGCGACAGGGTGAGGAGATTGGGCAGATCGGTTAGCATTGGCAACTAGTCTAGCGGGGTTTTGCTGGCGGCGGAACCGCTAGAACGGACTCAAAGCGATCCAGCGCCGCCGCCCCCGATGTTAACGCGGCCCGCTCCAATTCCTGGTAGGAGGCCAGCAGCTCCTCTCCGAGGGTGGTGAGTTTGGCCCCGCCATGTGTGGCGCCGCCTTTGGCGGTTTCCACCAAAGGGGCCGTGAAGCAGGAATTCAGGGATTCGACCAGGCTCCAGGCGCGCTTATAGCTCATGCCCATGCGCCGTCCGGCAGCGGCGATGGAGCCTGTCTCCGCGATCATCGCCAGCAAATCCGCCCGGCCCGGCCCCATCACAATGCCGTGAGAGCCGGTCAAGCGCAGGCGAAGCCGGAAGGGGCGTGTATTTTCCATGACAACATTCAACCATATTGCGGGTTTGACCGGCACCCTCCCACCTCGATATATCTACTTTAACATATCGGGGGTTTGTCATGTCTGTGTCTCGCCGTTTGCTGCTTGCCGCCCCTCTGGCACTGGCCGCCGCCGGGCGCGCTTTTGCCGGAGAGGCGATTACCGTCGCTTATGCTGGGTCCATGGGCAGGTTGATGGATAAGGGGATGAACCCCTCCTTCACCGCCGCCACCGGTGTCGCGGTGCATGGTATTGGTCAGGCCGCGGTGGCCTTGGCGCATCTCATTACCGGCGGGGCGATGAAGCCGGATGTGTTCGTGCCCGTTTCCGCCGGACCGGCGAAGATCGTGCGTGAGGCCGGGCTGGCGGCGAAGGCCGTGCCGGTGGCCAGCACGTCCATGGTTCTGGCCTATTCGCCCACGTCCAAATTCGCCGCGCAATTCGCCGCCGCCAAGGGCGCGGATTGGACGAAGATTTTCCTGAACCCGGATTTCCGCCTGGGCCGTACGGACCCCACCGCGGATCCGCAGGGGCAATATGTGTTGTTCGCGCTGCAACTGGCCGAGCTTTACTACAAGCTGCCGGGATTTGCGGATAAGGTCTCCGGCCCGATGATCAACCCGGCGCAGATTTTCGCCGAACCTTCTTTGCTGGCGCGGCTTGAGGGCGGGCAGATCGACGCGACCTTGGGTTATAAGAGCGCCGTGGTCTCGCAGAAACTTCCCTTCATCGAGCTGCCGGATGCGATCAATCTCTCCAATCCGGCTCTGGACAAGACCGCCTATGCCAAGGCTAGCCTGACGCTGAATGGCAAAACCATCCATCCCAGCCCGCTGGTGTTTTACGCCATGGCGCTGAAAGCGGCCTCTGACCCCAAGGCGGCTGCGGAATATGTCGCCTTCCTGGCCGGGCCAAAGGGGCACTCCATCTTCCAGCGCTACGGCTACGGGCCGGGCAAGGGGGCTTCGATCTGAACCTGCTGCGCGCCGGGTTTCTGCTCCTCGTCCTGGCGTTTCTGCTGGCGCCGCTCAGCGGGCTCGTCGTCAATGGGGTGTTCTGGCAGGAAATGGCGCTCAGCCGGCAGGACTGGGCCTCCATCGCCACCTCCGTGCTGGGCGGGGCGGCGGCGATGGTGGTGATCGTGCTGATCGGCACGCCTTTGGCGTTTTATCTGGCGCGGACGCGCGGGCGGCTGGTGTTGCTGGCCGAGGCTATCGTGCTGATGCCGATGCTGATGCCCACCCTCGCCTTGGGCATTCTGCTCGCCGTGGTCTACGGCCCCTCTGCGTTTCTGGGCCGGGTCTTTGGGGCGCTGGGTGTGACACTCACCAACACCCCGGCGGCCTTTTTGCTGGCGACGATCTATGCCGCCTTGCCGACCTATGTGATCGCGGCGCGCGGTGCGCTGGCGCAGGTGCCGCCCGAATATGAGGAGCTGGCGCGGACATTGGGGGATTCCCCCTGGCGGGCGCGGCTGCGTGTGACCTTGCCGTTGGCCCGGCGTGGGCTTTCCGCCGCGCTCTCTTTGGCCTGGGTGCGGGCGCTTGGGGAGTTCGGGGTGATCCTGATCGTCGCCTATTACCCGGCCGGAATGCCGGTGCAGCTCTGGACCGATGTGCAGGATCTGGGCTTGCAGGCGGTGTTTCCGCTGGTGGGGGTGTTTCTGGTGGCCACGCTGCCGGTGCCGCTCTGGCTGAGTTTGCGGGCCCGCGCATCATGAACGCCGTTGAGATTGATTACACGCTGTCAGCACCCGTGGCGCTGCATGCGTGCTTCACGGTGCGGGGCTTCACGGCGCTGCTGGGGCGTTCGGGAGAGGGCAAAACCTCGCTCCTGCGCGCATTGGCGGGGCTGTTGCCAGCGCAAGGTTCGCCCTGGCAGGGGCTGGCGCCGGAGCGCCGGCCCATCGGCTATCTGCCGCAGGAAACGCGCTTGTTCCCGCATCTCTCGGTGCTGGAGAACACGGCTTATGCGTTGAAAGGCGCGCGGCGGCTGGAAAAGGCGCGGGCGCTGCTGGCCGAGCTGGGGCTGGACGAGCTGGCCGCCCGCCGCCCGGACCAGCTTTCCGGCGGCCAGGCCAAGCGTGTGGCGCTGGCGCGGGCCCTGGCGCATGGGGCGGAATTGCTGCTGCTGGATGAGCCCTCCACGGGACTCGACACAGTCACGCGCGATGCCACGGTGGATTGGCTGGTGGAAACCGCAGCGGCCCGGGGCATTCCGGTGCTGGCGGCCACGCATGATCATGAAATTGCCGCGCGGGCGGAGCAATTGGCGCTGCTGGCGGAGGGGCGGATTATCCAGCACGGCCCGGCGCGCGAGGTTTTTTCCGCCCCGGCCAGCCGCGCGGCGGCGGAGCTGCTGGGTTATGAAAATATTTTTGAGCGCGATGGCGCCTTATGGGCGATCCATGCGGCGTCTATCCGCCCGGACCCATCAGGTGAGGATTTTGCGGTGCTCTCGGCAAGGGAGATGGGCACCGGCCTGCGCTTGATCTGCGGGCCGGAACCGCGCCTGATGGTTAATCTGCCGCAGGGCGGTCTGGAGACTTACCCGCCGGGCGGCGCGATCCGGCTCAGCCTGGCGGCTGCCGTGCGGCTGGGTTGAAGGGTTGGTTTTTGGCTGGCCGCCACGCGGGCGGCCAGCCAGGTGATTTTGGGCTGGCCGCCACGCAGGCGCCAGCCAGGGTAGAGTTTTACGCGGCCTTGGTAAGGCGTTTGATGAAGGCGGAGACATGGTGGCGGCGCATCTCGGCTTTCGCCTTGGTGCCGGTGGTCATGTAGTTCATCTGCACCACATAGCGCTGGCCGACGAACTGCTTATGCCCGTGCCAGGTGGTGGGGCCGTTGGGGAACACGAGCAGCGTGCCGTCCACCGGCGGCACTTCCGCCACGAAATTGTCCAGGTTCTGGTTGTCGCGCAGCAGGCGCAGGCAACCCTCATGCCGGGCCCAGGCCTCGCCGTTGCCGGGGTTCAGGTAAAGCAGGATGGTGACGCGCTTGGCCGAGCTGTCGGTATGGATCTGCCCGTCCTGCGCGCCGGAATTGCCGCGCAACGTGGTCATATACGGCGCGCCTACGAGATCCAGCCCGAATTTCTCCGACACGATGGAACGGAACTGCGGGCCCTCCAGCGCCGCGATGGCCGCCTTCGCCGTCGGGCCCAGCTTCAGTGCGCCGATCGGGAAACTGCCGCGCGCTTTCATCGACGGCAGATCCGCGACCACGGCGGGCAAAGCTGCGGGCGTGATGAAACGCTCTAGCAGGATATGAGGAAAAGGCTCGGCAGAGACAGGGGCTGCGCTGAGTGCGTTGAAGTCGGCGACATCCATGGGTTGCATCCATACAGGGTAAGTCAAGGCGTTAGGCAAAGAGGTAGGCGCTTCACCCTACTCGTACAAGGCGTTGAGGGAAGGGGCCGGTATTTCCCGCAATCTTAATAAGCCGCCATGCGGTTTGGGGGTCTTGTTGCGGCGCACCAAGGAGGGCAGTATCCCTGCCGTATGTCCACGGTGATTAAATCCGAGCCCGGCGTGATGCACGCCTACCGCGCGCGCGTGGCGGCCGGGCTTCTCAAGCATGATCCCGCCCAGGCCTTGGCGGCTGAACATCTGCAGGACCTTTGGGCCAAGCTGCGTGGCTACGACCCGAACCCGAAGCAACCCCCCAATGGCTGGTTTGCGCGGATGCTGCGCCGCAAGCCGGTGGATGAGGTGGGGGACCACCCGAACGGGCTTTACATCGTTGGCGAGGTCGGGCGCGGCAAATCCATGCTGATGGATCTGTTCTTCGAAGCGGCCGACGTGCCCCGCAAAAAGCGCATCCATTTTCACGATTTCATGCAGCAGGCGCATAAGCGCTTTCATCAAATCAAGCGCGAGCATCCGGAGGTGGACGACCCAATTCCCCCGCTGGCGGACATCATCGCGGGCGAGGCGGCTTTGCTGTGTTTCGACGAATTTCAGGTGCATGACATCGTTGATGCGATGATCCTGGGGCGGCTGTTCGAGGCTCTGTTTGCCCGGCAGGTGGTTGTTGTCGCGACCTCCAACACGCTGCCGGATGATCTCTATAAGGGCAAGCCGGGGCGTGATGCCTTCCTGCCCTTTATTGATTTTTTGAAGAAGCATTTGGACGTGCTGGTGCTGGACGCGGCGCAGGATTACCGGCGCGGGCGCGAGCATGGGCTGAAGGCCTGGGTGGTGCCCGCCGACAGCCGGGCCGATGCCGCGATTGACCGGGTGTTCGAGCATCTCACGGAAGGCGATCAGCCCAAGGCCGAGACCCTGCTGATCCAGGGCCGCAAACTAACAGCGCCGCTGGCCGCGGGCGGGGTGGCGCGGTTTGATTTCGAGGCGCTGTGCAAGGTGGCGCTGGGGCCTGGCGACTATCTCGCTATCGCCACCCATTACCACACGGTGCTGATCGACGGGATTCCCCGGCTCTCGCCCGATAATTTCGATGAGGCAAGGCGTTTTGTTACGCTCATCGACGCGCTTTATGAGCATCGCTGTAAGCTCTATGCGTCTGCCGCGGCTTATCCGGATGATCTCTACCGGGCTGGCGAGGGCGTACAGATCTTCGAGCGTACCGCCTCTCGACTCGAGGAGATGCAGAGCGACGATTATCTCGCCCTGCCGCATCTGACCTGACATGCAATGAAGGGACGCTTTTTAACCTTTCTGGTCGTTAGCGATGCACGATGCTGCTTGCCGGGGTGGGGGAGATACGCTAGCACCCCGGCCGATGCCCCCTCTGTAACCTTAAAAGATAGGTAGGCTAACTCCACATGAACATACATGAATACCAGGGCAAGGAACTGCTGAAGGCCTATGGCGTCGCGGTTCTGGATGGCTACGTGGCCTGGACGCCTGAGGAAGCGGTGGATGCCGCTAAGAAGCTTCCCGGTCCCGTCTATGTCGTGAAATCTCAGATTCACGCGGGCGGCCGTGGCGCCGGCAAGTTCAAGGACGACCCGAACGGCAAGGGCGGCGTGCGCCTGGCCAAGTCGCTGGACGAGGTCCGTGAGGCCGCCGCCGCGATGATCGGCAACACGCTGATCACCAAGCAGACCGGCCCCGCCGGCCGCCTGGTCCGCCGCGTTTATGTGGAGGCAGGCTGCGACATCAAGCGCGAGCTGTATCTCTCCCTGCTGATCGACCGCTCGGTCTCCGAGATCGTGATCATGGCCTCCACCGAGGGTGGCATGGAGATCGAAGAGGTCGCGGAGAATCACCCCGAGAAGATCCTGCGCGCCCCGGTTGACCCGGCGTCGGGCATCTCCGGCTTTCATGCCCGCAAGCTGGCCTTCGGCCTCGGCCTTGAAGGCAAGCAGGTCGGCGTGTTCACCAAGTTCGTTACCGCCATGTACAATGCCTTCGTGGCGCTGGATGTGGCGATCATCGAGATCAACCCGCTGGTCGTCACCGGCGCTGGTGAGATCTACGCGCTCGACGCCAAGGTGACCTTCGACGACAACTCGCTCTACCGGCACCCGGAGATCGAGACCCTGCGCGATGAGGGCGAGGAAGACCCGAAGGAGCTGGAAGCGAACAAGTACTCGCTCTCCTACGTGGCGCTCGACGGCTCCATCGGCTGCATGGTGAACGGCGCTGGCCTGGCCATGGCGACCATGGACATCATCAAGCTCTATGGCGCCGAGCCCGCGAACTTCCTGGATGTCGGCGGTGGCGCGACCAAGGAGCGCGTGACGGCGGCGTTCAAGATCATCCTGTCCGACCCGAATGTGGAAGGCATCCTGGTCAACATCTTCGGCGGCATCATGCGCTGCGACGTGATCGCGGAAGGCGTGATCGCGGCGGCACGCGAAGTGTCGCTCTCCGTGCCGCTGGTGGTGCGCCTGGAAGGCACCAATGTGCAGCTCGGCAAGGACATCATGGCCAAGTCCGGCCTGCCTATCATCCCGGCCGACAATTTGGCCGATGCCGCTGAAAAGATTGTCAAAGCCGTGAAGGAAGCCGCATAATGGCCATTCTCGTCAATAAAGAAACCAAGGTCATCACCCAGGGCTTCACCGGCGCCCAGGGCACCTTCCACTCCGAGCAGGCGCTGGCTTACGGCACGAAGGTCGTTGGCGGCGTGACCCCCGGTAAGGGCGGCACCACCCATCTCGACCTGCCGGTGTTCAACACGGTTGGTGAGGCTATCGCCAAGACCGGCGCCAATGCTTCCGCCATCTATGTGCCGCCGCCGTTCGCGGCCGATTCCATCCTGGAAGCCATCGATGCGGGCGTCGAGCTGATCGTCTGCATCACCGAGGGTATCCCGGTGCTGGACATGGTGAAGGTGAAGCGTGCGCTTTCCGGCTCCAAGTCCCGCCTCATCGGGCCGAACTGCCCGGGCGTGATCACCCCGGATGAATGCAAGATCGGCATCATGCCGGGCCATATTCACAAGCGCGGCTCCATCGGCATTGTCTCGCGCTCCGGCACGCTGACCTATGAGGCCGTGGCGCAGACCACCGCCGCCGGGCTTGGCCAGTCCAGCTGCGTGGGCATTGGCGGCGACCCGGTGAAGGGCACGGATTTCATCGAGGTGCTGGACCTGTTCCTGCATGACGATGAGACCCAGGCGATCATCATGATCGGCGAGATCGGCGGCCCCTCCGAGATCGACGCGGCGGAGTTCCTGGCCAAGCACAAGATCAAGAAGCCGGTTGTGGGCTTCATTGCCGGTGCCACCGCACCTCCGGGCCGCCGCATGGGCCATGCCGGTGCCGTGATCTCCGGCGGCAAGGACACCGCCCAGGCGAAGATTGCTGCCATGAAGGAGGCGGGCATCTTTGTCGCGGACAGCCCGGCCTCGCTGGGCAGTACGATGCTGAAGGCGCTGAGCGCCTGATTTCATTGCCCCATGGCGGTCACGCCATGGGGTTTTTTTTGGCCTGTTGCCCGGGCTGGGGCAGTTGCGCTGTTACCATGCGCGTTCAGCAACCCTGCCCCATTGCTCCGGGTAACGGTACAATAACAACAGTGGCTTATATGGCCTGCAAGAAAGGCACTGCACGGCCCGCGCCGGGATGGTTTATGCCGGTATGAAGCGGGCAGTTGGCTCTACAGGAGAGGAGTGGTTATGGCAGGTGTGGACGTGATTGCGACAGCGATGAATGGAGCGAATGCCCAGTTCATCGCGCAGCTTTATGCGAAATGGGTGGAAGCGCCCAACTCTGTCGATCCTGATTTCGCGGCTTTGTTCGCGGCGCTGGACGACGATACCCGCTCCATCCTGACGGACGCCAGCGGGGCATCCTGGGCGCCGCGCCCCTCCGTATTCGAGACCGTGAGCACCGAGGCCGCGCCGAAAGAGGCCAAGCAGCCCGCCGGTTCCCCGGCCGAGGCGCGCGCCGCCACGCTGGATTCCATCCGGGCGCTCATGCTCATCCGCGCCTACCGTGTGCGCGGCCATCTGGAGGCGCAGCTCGACCCGCTGGGGCTGAAGCCGAAAGGATATCATTCGGAGCTCGACCCCGCCACCTATGGCTTCACCGAGCCCGGCGACATGGACCGCCCGATCTTCCTGGACGGCGTTCTGGGCTTTGAGACCGCCACGCTGCGTGAGGTGATGGTCGCCCTGCGCATGAGCTATTGCGGCGAGATCGGCGTCGAGTTCATGCATATCCAGGACCCGGCGCAGAAGAGCTGGATGCAGCGGAAGATCGAGGGCGCGCCCTGGCTTTCCGTCTACGACAAAAAGGGCAAGACCAAGATTCTGAAGCAGCTCACCGAGGCTGACAGTTTCGAGACGTTCTGCCAGCGCCGCTTTGTCGGTACCAAGCGCTTCGGGCTTGAGGGCGGTGAGAGCACCATCCCCGCCTTGCACGCCATCATCGAAACCGCCGCCGGCAAGGGCGTGCGCGAGATCGCCATTGGCATGCCGCATCGCGGCCGCCTGAATACCCTTGTCAATATCGTCAAGAAGCCGCTGGTCGCCCTGTTCTCCGAGTTCGGCGGCGCTTCCGCCAAGCCGGATGACGTGCAGGGCTCCGGCGACGTGAAATACCATCTCGGCACCTCGACCGACGTGGTGATCAACGGCAACCAGGTTCATCTTTCCCTGCAGCCCAACCCGTCTCACCTTGAGGCGGTCGACCCGGTGGTGGTCGGCAAGATCCGTGCCCGCCTGGACATGGCGGGTGACCTCACCCGTAGCTCCGCCATGGCCATCCAGATGCATGGCGATGCCGCCTTCGCTGGCCAGGGCCTGGTGTATGAGACGCTGGCGATGAGCCAGCTCATCGGCTACCGCACGGGCGGCTCCGTGCATCTCGTCGTCAATAACCAGATCGGCTTCACCACCGTTCCGGCCCATGCCTTCTCGGGCATGTACTGCACGGACGTGGCCAAGTCCGTGCAGGCGCCGATCCTGCATGTGAATGGCGACAACCCGGAAGCCGTGGTGTACGCCGCGCAGATCGCCGCCGAGTTCCGCTGCGAATTCGCGACCGACGTGGTCATCGACCTCGTCTGCTACCGCCGCCATGGCCATAACGAGAATGACGAGCCGGCGTTCACCCAGCCGATCATGTACAAGGCGATCAAGGCGCTGGCGACCACCCGCTCTTTGTATGCCGAGCGCCTGGCGAAGGAAGGTTCCATCTCCGCCGATGAGGCGAAGGCGATTGCCGACGAGTATGGCCAGGAGCTGGAAGCGGCCTTTGACGGGGCCAAGAACTACAAGGTCAACAAGGCGGACTGGCTGGAAGGCCACTGGGCCGGGCTGAAGCAGGCCGGCGATGACGGCGAGCAGCACGAAGGCACCACGGCTGCCCCGTTGGCGCAGCTTCAGGAGGTCGGCAAGGCGCTCTATACCCCGCCGCAGAAATTCGACCTGAACCCGAAGATCGCCCGCCAGCTCGAAGCCAAGAAGCAGATGTTCGAGGCCGGCGAAGGGCTGGACTGGGCAACCGGCGAAGCTCTGGCCTTCGGTACGCTGCAGCTGGATGGCCACCGCGTGCGCCTCTCGGGTGAGGATGTCCAGCGCGGCACCTTCTCCCAGCGCCATGCGGTGCTGGTCGACCAGGCCAACCAGAACGAATATGTGCCGCTGAACAATATTCGCCGAGGGCCAGGCGCGCATCGAGATCTTCAACTCGCTGCTCTCCGAAGTCGGTGTTCTGGGCTTTGAGTACGGCTACACCGTCGCCGATCCTTCGGTGCTGGTGCTGTGGGAGGCGCAGTTCGGCGATTTCGCCAATGGCGCGCAGGTGATCATCGACCAGTTCATCGCCGCCGGTGAGACCAAGTGGCTGCGCATGTCCGGGCTGGTGATGCTGCTGCCGCACGGGCAGGAAGGCCAGGGGCCGGAGCATTCCTCCGCCCGTCTGGAGCGCTATCTCCAGCTCTGCGCCGAGAACAACATGATCGTCGGCAACATCTCCACCCCGGCGAACTACTACCATGCGCTGCGCCGCCAGCTGAAGCGGAACTACCGCAAGCCGCTGATCCTGATGACGCCGAAATCCCTGCTGCGCCACAAGCTTTGCGTGTCGCCGCTGGCTGATTTCGCGGAAGGTTCCAGCTTCAAGTTCGTCATCCCCGAGACCGACGAGCTGGTGGCGGCCGAGAAGGTGAAGCGCGTCGTGATCTGCTCCGGCAAGGTCTATTACGATCTGCTGGCCGAGCGCCGCGAGCGCGGCATCAAGGATGTCGCGCTGGTGCGCCTGGAGCAGCTCTATCCCTTCCCGGCGAAGACGCTGCAGGCGGCCATCGAAGGCTACAAGAATGCCGAGGTGGTGTGGTGCCAGGAAGAGCCGGAGAATAGCGGCGGCTGGAACTTCGTGGACCGGCGGATCGAGGGCGTGCTGACCTGCCTTGGCTACGCCGCCAAGCGTCCGCGCTATGTCGGCCGTGTCCGCATGGCGTCTCCCGCCCCGGGCCTGGCCAAGGCGCATGCAGCCGAGCAGGCCGCCCTGGTCAACGAAGCGCTTAGTGTCTAACCCGTCCAACACGACAAAAAAGTAGGAGTTTCCATGTCGGCCGATATCAAGGTTCCCACGCTTGGCGAGAGTGTTGCTTCCGCCACCATCGCCCGCTGGATCAAGAAGGTTGGCGAGGCCGTTGCTGCGGACGAGCCCATCGTGGAGCTGGAGACGGACAAGGTCACCGTTGAGGTGAACGCGCCGGAAGCTGGTGTGATCGCCGAGATCGCCGCCGAGGAGGGGGCCGAGGTTCAGCCGGGCGACCTGCTGGGCCGCGTGGACGCGAAGGCCTCCGCCGCCCCCGCGCCGAAGAAGGAGCCAGCTGAGGTTGACGCGCCGAAGACCGGCGTGAACGCCGCCCAGGCTGCTCCTGGCCCGGTGGCCCGCCCCGGCGTGGGCGCGCTGCCCGCCGCCGCCAAGATGATGGCGGAGAAGAGCGTGAACCCGGCCGATGTGTCCGGCACCGCCAAGGATGGCCGCATCTCCAAGGGTGACGTGCTGGCTTTCGTGAGCAAGCCGGCCGCTGCCCCCGCCGCCCCGGCGGCGAAGGCTCCGCGTACCGCCGACGTGCGCGAGGAGCGGGTGAAGATGACCCGCCTGCGCAAGACCATCGCGAACCGCCTGAAGGAGGCGCAGAACACCGCCGCCATGCTCACCACCTTCAACGAGGTGGATATGAGCGCGGTGATGGGGCTGCGCGCCTCTTATCGTGAAGCTTTCGAGAAGAAGCACAAGGGCATCCGCCTGGGCTTCAACGGCTTCTTCGTGAAGGCGGTTTGCGCGGCGCTGGCCGAGTTCCCGGCGGTGAATGCCGAGATCGACGGTGACGAGATCGTCTACAAGAACTTCGTGAACATGGGCATCGCCGTTGGCGGCGCCAATGGTCTCGTGGTGCCGGTGATCCGCGATGCGGAGCAGAAGAGCATTGCCGAGATCGAGGCGGAGATCGCCGGGTTCGCCAAGCGCGCCAAGGAAGGCACGCTGAAGCTGGACGAGCTTTCCGGTGGTTCCTTCTCCATCACCAATGGCGGCGTGTACGGCTCGCTGATGAGCACGCCGATTCTTAACCCGCCGCAGTCGGCCATTCTGGGTATGCACAAGATCCAGGAGCGCCCGGTGGTGGTGGACGGCAAGATCGAGATCCGCCCGATGATGTATCTGGCGGTTTCCTACGATCACCGGATCATCGATGGCCGCGAGGCTGTCTCCTTCCTGGTCCGCGTGAAGGAAAGCATCGAGGATCCCCGCCGCCTGCTGCTGGCGATCTAAAAATTAAAGGGGCCGAAAGGCCCCTTTTTGTTTTGGAAGTTTTTGGGGGCGCCCTTTTTTCAAAAAGGGCTGCATTGCAGCTTTTGAAGCGTTTTGCGTCCCAATTCAGACTGCGCGGCTCGCCGCTCCTTCATCGTGAAAAAAGCTGCACCAAAAACTCTTATATCGCGGTTTCGCGCACGCGGACCAGATTATCCAGGAAGCGCTCGGCACAGGCCCGCCAGGAGAATTGCTCCGCATAGGGCCGGCAATGGGCGCGGTCTATTTCCAAAGCCTTCAGGCAGGCTTTCCGTAAATCCTCATCCAGCGCGCCCACGGGCACCGGCGCCTCGCCGAGAATATCCTTCGGCCCCGTTACCGGAAATGCCGCCACCGGCAGGCCGGAGGCCAGCGCCTCCAGCACCACCAGCCCGAACGTGTCGGTCCTGGACGGAAACACGAACACATCCGCCCCGGCATAGGCCGCCGCCAGCGCCGCGCCATGGCGGGCACCGGCGAAATGCGCGTCCGGGAACTCTTTCTCCAGCGCCTTGCGCTGCGGGCCGTCTCCCACCACCAGCTTGGAGCCGGGCAGGTCGAGTGACAGGAAGGCCTGGAGATTCTTCTCCACCGCCACGCGGCCGACATAGGCGAAAATCGGGCGTGGAAGATCCCACTCCTCGCGCGGCTCAATGTGAAAGGCGTCCAGGTCCACGCCGCGCGACCAGGGGCGGACATGTTTGAACCCGCGCGCGACCAGCTCCTCACGCAAGGATTGTGTGGCAACCATCACCGCCGAACCGGTGCCGTGGAAACGCCGCAGCCAGGCATAGGTGAGGCGGGAGGGGATACGCGTCCGCGCCTCCAGATATTCCGCGAAGCGCGTATGAAAGGCGGTGGTGAAATGAATCTTGTTCCGCTTTGCGTAAGCCCGCGCGGCCATGCCCAGCGGCCCTTCGGTCGCCACATGCAGAGCGTCGGGCCGGAACTCCTTGATGATCTTCGCCAGCTTGCGGCCGGGGAAAAGCGCTAAGCGGATTTCCGGGTAGGAGGGCATCGGCATGGTGTTGAACCTGTCCGGCCCCACCACCTCGACGATTTTGCCCATCGCCTGCATTTCCGCGGTGACTGTACGTAGCGTCCGCACCACACCATTGACCTGGGGCTCCCACGCATCGGTGACGATGAGGATGCGTGACAGGCCCGCGAACGCGAGCAGGGGCTCAGGCTCCTGCTGATACAGCACGTTTGGTGCCGGTCTCGCGCGGCGCGGCGGTAAATTCTGCGGCCACAGCCTGCAAGGCGGCGGATTGCGCCGGGTTCAGTTTCGGCGCTGGGCGGGAGAGCATGGAGAGTTTCTGGCGCGCCACCCAATCCACGAGTTCCAAGGTTGCCGTCGAAATGTTCGACAAGCGCGGTGCAGCTTTCCACCCAATCGCCATCGTTCAGATACATCACGCCATTCACGGGGCGCATCTCGGCGTGATGGATATGGCCGCAAACCACGCCGTCAAACCCGCGGGACTTGGCGTCGTCGGCGAGCGCGGTCTCAAACCGGTCGATCGCCTTCACCGCCTCCTTCACCTGCAATTTCAGCCAGGCGGAGAGAGACCAGTACGGATAGCCGAACTTGCTGCGCAGAATGTTGAAATAGCGGTTCGCCCCCAGGGCAACCGTGTAGGCCCAGTCACCCAGCAGGGCCAGGGTGCGCGCGTGGCGCACAACGCTGTCGAAGCTGTCACCATGGGTGATCAGCAGGCGCTTGCCATCTGCCGTGGTGTGCTCGGCCTCCATCTGCAACTTCACGCCGCAAACCTCGATGCCGAGGCTGATGTATTTGCGCAGCATCTCGTCATGGTTGCCGGGCACGTACACAACGTTGGCGCCGGAGCGCGCGGCTTTCAAAATCAGCTGCAGCACCTCATCGTGGTGCTTGTCCCAGAACCAGGAGCGCTTGAGGCGCCAGCCATCGATAATGTCGCCAACCAGAAACAAATTCTCGCAAGAGGTTTGCTTGAGGAAATCTGCCAGGAACTCCGCCCTGCAACCCCGCGTGCCCATATGCACGTCGGATATGAAGACGCTACGATAAGCCGTTGGACGGTGCGGGCTGGATGCGTTCATGGCGCCCGGAATAATCCGTGCGGCCGCGTCGGAGACAGTGAAGTTTCCATGACGGAATCAATAGATGTTTCAAAGTAATGTAAACAATTAATTGTCATGTCGCTGTCATTGATGTGCCATTCTGGCGTCATTAAAATCGTGCATGAAGGACATTTTTCGCAATTGGCTCCGGAGCAAGGAAAAATGTTGATTATTTTCAATCCGGTAGCGGGACGAAGGCGCGCGACGGCGCTTTGGCGTGTGCTGGATCTGCTGGTTGAGAATGGGGTGAAGGTCGAGGTGGCCGAGACTCAGCATGCCGGACATGCAACGGAGTTGGCCCGCCAAGCCGCGCGGGAGGGTGAGTTCATGGTCGTCGCCGCCGGGGGGGATGGCACGATCGCCGAGGTGGCCAACGGGCTGATCGGCTCGGAAACCGCGCTTGGCGTTATTCCGCTCGGCACCGCCAATGTGCTGGCCAAGGAGTACAGGCTTTCCACCACGCCGCGCGCCATTGCCAACACGCTGGCCTATAAGCGCTGCCAGCTTCTCTGGCCGGGTGTGGCCCAGCTGCCGGGGCGGCAGCATGTGTTCGTGCAGATGCTGGGGCTCGGCTTCGATGGCGCGGTGGTGAAAGGTGTGCGACCGATGCTCAAGCGGGCCATCGGCAAGGGGGCCTATGTCTGGCAGTCGCTCTGGGAATCCGTGGCCTATGATTTCCCTTCCGTGCGGCTTTCGGTGGATGGGGTGGAGCATCAGGCCGCCAGCGTGGTGGTCAGCAAGGGGCGGCTCTATGGCGGGCCCTATCTGCTGGCGCCAGAGGCGCATCCGGAGGCGCCGGGCTTCCAGGTGGTGCTGTTCGAGAAGCCGGGCACTTGGCACGCGCTTCTCTCGGGCGCGGCGCTGCCCTTGGGGCTGCTGCCGCATTGCCCAGGGGTGCGCGTGATCAGCGGCAGCCATGTGGAATTCGCCTCTCCAAATGGCGGTATTCTCACTCAGGCGGACGGCGATGCGCTCTCCTGCACGCCGCGCGGCGTGGTGAGCGCGGCGGCGCCGATTTCCCTGATCGTGGGTTGATCCAAGCGGGGCTTGACGGGCTGGGTCAAGGTTCTATGGGAAACGAGCCCTTAAGAAGGAGACACGAGAGATGAAAACCCCCGTGCGCGTTGCCGTTACCGGCGCCGCTGGCCAGATCGGTTATGCTATTCTGTTCCGTATCGCCAATGGCGACCTGCTCGGCAAGGACACGCCGGTCATTCTGAATTTCCTGGACCTGCCGCAGGCGCAAAAGGCGCTGAACGGCGTGATCATGGAACTGAACGACTGCGCCTTCCCGCTGCTGGCAGGCGTGACCCCGAGCGATGACCCGAATGTCGCTTTCAAGGATGTTGATATCGCCATCCTCATCGGCTCGCGCCCCCGCGGCCCGGGCATGGAGCGCCGCGACCTGCTGGCCGCCAATGCCGAGATCTTCAAGGTTCAGGGCAAGGCGCTGAACGATGTCGCCAAGCGTGACGTGAAGGTGCTCGTGGTTGGCAACCCGGCCAACACCAACGCTTACATCGCCATGAAGTCCGCCCCGGATCTGCCGAAGGAGAACTTCACCGCGATGCTGCGCCTGGACCATAACCGTGCGGTTTCCATGCTGGCTGAGAAGTCCGGTGTGCCGGTGAAGGATATCGAGAAGGTCGCGGTATGGGGCAACCACTCCCCCACCATGTACGCCGATTACCGCTTCGCCTCCGCGAACGGCAAAGCCCTGCCGGACGTGATCAATGACGAGGAGTGGTACAAGAACACCTACCTCTCCGCTGTTGGCAAGCGCGGTGCGGCCATCATCGAGGCGCGCGGCCTGTCCTCCGCCGCTTCCGCCGCCAACGCCGCCATCGACCATGTGCGCGACTGGGTGCTGGGCACCAACGGCAAGTGGGTTTCCATGGGCATCCCGTCCGATGGGTCCTACGGCGTGCCGCAGGATGTGATGTTTGGCGTGCCCGTCACCTGTGAGGGTGGCAAGTATAAGCGCGTCGAGGGTCTGCCGGTGGACGAGTTCTCCAAGTCCCGCATCGACCACACGCTGAACGAGCTGCTGGAAGAGCAGGCCGCCGTGGCCGACCTGCTGAAGTAAGCTGCTTCCTTTCGGACCAAGAACAAGGGCTCTCCCGTGCGGGAGGGCCCTTTTTCTTTTTGTCCCAACTCTTTGCGGGCATCCGGTGGCGGCGCGGCGGGGGTTTTGCTAGGGGATTCGTGTGGGAAACTCCGACTTCCTGATGTTCGGCTTGCCGGGGCAGGGGATGCATCTGCATCTCGATGCCCTGTCCCTGCTGTTCTGCTGCATTCTGCTGCCGCAGGTCGTGGCGGCGGCGCTGGCAGGCATGCGCGCCTCCCTCACGTTCTGGATATTCGTGCTTGGCATGGCGCTGACGCTGCTGGCGGGCGATGCCTTCACCATGATCTTCGGCTTTGAGCTGATGAGCGCGGCCTCCTGGCTGCTGGTGCTGCAAGGCGACCGGAAACCGGCCACGCTCTATGCCGGTGTGGCAATTTTTTCCGGCGCCTGTTTGATCCCGGCGGTGTTTCTGCCGGCCTCTTCGCTCGCCTTCGTGCTGATCGCGCTGGGGGCGGGGGCCAAGGCGGGCTTAGCGCCGCTGCATAGCTGGCTGCCCCGCGCGCATCCCGCGCCTCCGGCGGGAGTTTCGGCGCTGATGTCCGGCGGCATGGTGAAAGTGGCGCTCTATGTGCTCATCCGTTACGCCTTCGTGATTTTGGCCCCGGCGCAGCAGCCCTGGTGGGGTGGCGCGCTGGTGGTCGTGGGCGCGCTCTCGGTGCTCATTGGCGCGCTGCGGGCCGTGCTGGAGGTGGAGCTGAAGACCGCTCTGGCCTGCTCCACAATCGAGCATGTCGGGCTCATCACGGTGGGGCTGGGGATTGCGTTGCGGGCCAAGGCCATGGGCGATGCGGAATTGTCGGGCCTGGCGCTTCAGGCCGCCTTGCTCTGCGCCGTGGCGCATGGGCTGTTCAAGCCGCTGCTCTTCATCGGCGCCGGGGAGGTAAAGCACGCCGTTGGCACCACCTCGCTCAACTGGCTGGGCGGGATGATGCGCGGCATGCCGAGGCTGGGTGCGCTGATGCTGCTGGGGGCGGCGGGTATGGCGGCGCTGCCGCTGGGGCCGGGCTTCGCACCGGAATTTTTGCTGTTTCATGCGGTCATCGGCGCGGCGACTACTGGCGGCATTTTGGCGCGCATCGGGTTTTCGGCGCTGCTGGCGGTGCTGGGCATTGGCGCCGGCTTGGCTTTGGCGGCTGCGGTGCGGATCATCGGCATGGGCTTCCTGGGGCGGCCGCGCAGCCTGCATGCGGCGGCGGCTGAGGATGCGCGGCGTGGTCCCTTTCTGGCCATGGCGCTGCTGGGGCTGCTGTCCGTTCCCGTTGCCCTGGTGCCGGGGTTGATTGTGGGTTTCTTGACGCCGGTCATCCTCCTGCTCGCCCCGCAAGCGCAAACCCCGCCGCTCTCCTACGCCCCGCTTACGTTGTTGATTCTGGCCGGGCTTCGCGGCTTTGGCCGCCGGGTTTGTGCAGCAGCGCTGGGGCGTGCGCGGCTTGCGCGAGGTTCCGGCCTGGAATGGCGGGTTTGGCCGCCCGCCCGCCTGGCTGCCCTTTGGCGACCCGCACACCCAGCCCAGCGCCACCGGCTTTGCCGAGCCGGTGATGCGCGTTCTGGGCCAAGGGCTGCTGGGCACCGCCATGGCGGACCCGGCGGAGCGTTTCCTGCTCGTCCCCCTGGCCCGGTTGCAAATGCGCTTCGTGCGGCTGGCGGAGCGTGTGCGCCGCGCCACTATCCGTGAGCGGCTGGCGTTCATCTTCGCGGTGTTGGTGCTGTTCCTGCTGGCCCTCGGGCTGGGGCAGGGAGGCTGAGATGCTGGGCTTCGCCCTCGCTTTGGTCGCGACCGCCCTGCACATCGCGCTTTGCTTCGCGGGCGCGCCTTTATTGCTGGGCCTCATCAACAAGCTGCGGGCCTGGCTGCTCGGGCGGCGCGGCCCGCCCGTCACGCAGCCCTACTGGAACCTCTTCAAGCTACTTCGCAAGAGCACCTTGGTGCCGGATACGGTGACCGACCTCTTCACTCTCTGGCCGTTGAGCGCCTTTTTGGCGCTCGCGGTGGCCACCATGCTTATCCCCGGCTTCTGCACCGGCATGATCACCGCCCAGGCTGGGGATTACATTACCATCGTCGGGCTGTTCGGCCTCGCCCGCGCCGCAACCATGCTGGGCGGGCTGGAAACGGGCTCTGGCTTCGGCGGTGCCGGGGCGGCGCGCGAGGCGTTGTTCGGCCTGTTCGCCGAGGGCGCGCTCTTGGTGCTGCTGCTGGCCTTCGCTTTGATGGCGCATGATACGAGCGTGGACGGTATCGCCTCGGCCTTCCGCGCCGCGCATATCGGCATTTCCGTCTCGCTCGCCTTCGCGCTCGCCGCCATGCTCACCGTGGCGCTGACGGAGACCGGGCGCATCCCCACGGACAATCCCTCCGGCCATCTGGAACTCGCCATGGTGCATGAGGCGATGGCGCTGGAATATTCCGGCCGTCTGCTGGCGCTTTCGGATTACGCCGGGATGCTGCGGCTGGTCGCCTGGATGAACCTCATCGGCACCATCTTCCTGCCCTTCGGCATGGCCCGCGCCACGGATTTTTGTCCTGGCCCGGCGGGCTGCTGCTCTGGGCGGGCAAGCTGCTGTTCATGGTTGTGGCGCTATCGGTCTTCGAGGTCTCCCGCGCCAAGATGCGCGTGTTCCGGGTGCCGGAATTTCTGGGCGCGGCGCTGCTGCTGGGCATGCTGGCCAGCGTGTTCCTGTTCGTCGCGGCGAGGATCGGCGCATGAGCCTCACTTACTCCCTGGCGCACCTCATGGGCGGCATCATCCTGCTCTGCGCCTTCCTGCAGCTTTCCCAGCGGCGTCTGGCGGCGATGATTACGCTCTACCAGACCGAGGCTTTGGTGCTCTCCGCCGCCGCCTTCTGGCAGGGCTATGCCCAGCATGAGATCAATCTCTACCTCACCGGCATCATCACCCTGGTCATCAAGGCCGTCGTGCTGCCGATGGGGCTGCGCGAGATTGTGCTGCGCTTCAACATGGTCCGCGCCGTGGAGACGGCAATGCCCATGGCGTTCTCCATGATTCTCGGGCTGGGGCTGATCGGTGTCGCGGTGCTGGTGGTGCTGCCGACGACGATGAGCTCCGTTTCGCTGACGCGCGAGGATCTCGCCATCGCGCTCTCCGTGGTGCTGCTCGGGCTGCTCTTGATGATCGTGCGGCGCAATGCGCTGGCGCAGATCATCGGGTTTCTCTCCATGGAAAACGGGCTGGTGCTGGCGGCCATCGGCATGCCGGGCATGCCCTTCGTGGCGGAATTCTCGGTCGCACTGCTGGTGCTGCTGGCCTTCCTGGTGGTGGGGGTGTTTTTGCTGCGTATCCGCGAGCATTTCGACACGCTGGATCTCTCCGGGATTGAGGAAATCGAAAGGCGGGGGCGGTGAATTTCGCGCTCATCGCCATCGCGCTGCCGTTTCTGGCGGCAATCTGCCTGGGCCTCGCGGGCACGCCGCGCCAGGGGGCGACTGCCAATGCGGCGGTGAGTGCCGTGCTGTTCGTGCTCACGCTGGCGGTGTTCTGGGATGGCGGTTCCGGGCTGGTGGCGGCGGACAGGCTGGGGGCGCTGTTCGGGGCGGTTACCGGCTTTATCGGGCTCACCACCTCGCTCGCCAGTATCGGTTATGTGGCGGCGGACGAGGCGCGCATGCCGGCGCGCCGCTGGCGGATCTATCATGCCATCTTCCAGATCGTGCTGGGGGCCAGCCTGCTTGGCCTTTATGCGGATAATATCGGGCTGCTCTGGGCGGCGATGGAGGGTGGCACCATCGCCATGACGCTCGGGGTGAGCCTTTCGCGCACCCCCACGGCGCTGGAGGCGGCCTGGAAATATTTCATCCTGGGCGGTGTCGGCATCGGGCTCGCTCTGTTCGGCACCATGCTGGTCTATCTGGCCGCGCAACCTGCCTTGGGGCCGGGCTTTGCCGCCATGAGCTTCGCCGCGCTCTCCACCCATGCCGCGCATATGGATGGCGCGCTGCTTACTCTGGCCTTCCTGTTCATCCTGTTCGGCTACGGCACCAAGGCGGCTTTGGTGCCGCTGCATGGCTGGCTGCCGGATGCCTATGCGGAGGGCCCGGCGCCGCTCACCACCGCACTCTCCGGCCCGCTGATCAATGTGGCGCTGCTGGCCATTCTACGTTTCCGGCATTTGATGGAAGCGAATGCGGCTTCTGGCGGCACGGCGACGCATCCGGGCGCCTTCCTGCTCACGCTGGGGCTGGCCTCCTTGTTCCTGGCGGCCTTTTCCTTCTCCCGCAGGCGCGATGCGCGGCGGTTTTTCGGCTTCTCCTCCATCGAGCAATCCGGCATCTCGGCTTTTGCGTTCGGTATCGGCGGGCCCGCGGCGATCTTCGGCGGGCTTTTGCATATGGTGCTGCATACGCTGCTGAAATCTGGCCTGTTCCAGGCGCTCATTCTCGCGGCCAGCCTGCGCGGCGGCGCCGCCCCTGGCCATTACGGGTTCTCGCATCTGCGCGGCCTGTTGCATGCCAATAAATATGTGGGCTGGCTGCTGGGGGGCTGCGTCTTCGCGCTCACCGGCCTGCCGCCCTCGGGCCTGTTCGCCAGCGAGTTCATCATCATCAGCCAGACCATCCAGAAAAACCCGTATATGTCCCTGCCGCTCGGGCTGGGGCTGCTGCTCTGCGCGGTGGCGATCCTGCGCAATATCGGCCCGCTGCTCTTTGCGCCGGCACCTGCTGAGAAGCCCACGAAAGCAGGGTGGAGTGCGAATCTCGTGGCGCTGCATCTGGCCTTGGTGTTTCTGGTGGCCTTCGCCATGCCGTTGGCTTTGGTGCATCTGCTCTCCCAGGCGGCGGAGGCGTTGCAATGAAGCTCTTATCCCCCGAAGCCTGGGCCGCGCATCAGGGCCATTTCATCGCGCTCTGGACGGATGCGACCCGCGCCTATGCGCTCTATGAGCCGGGCGAGCTGGTGGCGGTGGAGCTGCAAAACGGCACATACCCCGCTTTGCACTATCCCGGCGCCAATTGGTTTCAGCGTCTGGCGAAGGATTTGAACGGCCACACCGCCGTCGGGATTTGCGGAGACGCGCACGGCGGTGGAACATTTCCGCGAGCCGGATGGGCGCG
Source organism: uncultured Pseudomonadota bacterium (assembly GCA_963827925.1). Taxonomy (GTDB): domain Bacteria; phylum Pseudomonadota; class Alphaproteobacteria; order Acetobacterales; family Acetobacteraceae; genus Acidocella. The sequence continues at coordinate 127,114 of CAWHDE010000001.1, forward strand.
CCGCCTGGCCCGAGTTCAAATCCCCGGATGTCGAGGGCGTGCATCAGGTCGCGGTCGGGCCGATCCATGCCGGGATCATCGAGCCCGGCCATTTCCGCTTCTCGGTCATTGGCGACCAGGTGTTGAAGCTCGAAGCCCGGTTTGGCTACGCGCATAAGGGCACGCTGGGGCTGATGCGCGGCAAGTCCCCACGTCAGGCGGCACGCTATGCGGCGCGTATCTCGGGTGATTCCACCGTGGCGCATTCCATCGCCTTTGCCCGCGCGGCGGAGGCGGCGTTGGAGATGCAGGTGCCGGAGCGCGCCCATTATCTGCGTGCTGTGATGGCGGAGATTGAGCGCCTCGCCAACCACAGCAGCGATATCGGCGCCATTGCGGGCGATGCCGGATTCGCCTTTCTGGAGGCGCGCTTTGCCTTGGCGCGGGAGCGTTTTTGCGCCGCCGCCCGGGCCGCCTTCGGCCACCGGCTGATGATGGATGTGGTGGTGCCGGGCGGCTTGGCGGGTGACCTTGCCGAGGGCGGGGCGGATGCGATCGAGGATGCGCTGGACGCGCTGGAGGAAGAACTGCCCAGCCTGAGGCGCGTGTTCGAGGATTATGCCAGCCTGCAGGACCGCGTGGTGGGTACAGGCGTGATTCCGCCTGAACTGGCTGCTGCCTATAATGCCGGCGGCTATGTGGGCCGCGCCTCCGGCCGTGCCAAGGATGCGCGGGTCGAGCCCGGCTATCCGCCTTATGCTGAATTCGGCCTCTCCGTGCCGGTGGAGCAGGACGGTGACGTGGCGGCGCGGATCAAGATCAGGCTGGATGAAATTCCCGAGAGCATCCGGCTCATCCGCGATAGTCTTGAGGGTCTGCCCGAAGGGCCGGTGGCTCTGGTCCCGCCCGCTGCCAGTGGCATGGGGCTAGGCGTGGCGGAGAGTTTCCGCGGGCCGGTCTGGCATTGGCTGAACATCGATAACGGGCAGATACAGGATGCGTTTGTGGCGGATGCCAGCACGCTGCACTGGCCGCTGCTGGAATATGCCGCCACCACCGCCATTCTGGCGGATTTCCCGCTGATCAATAAATCGATCAACGGGTCTTATTCTGGAGTGGATTTATAAACGTTTTTTTGGGTGCCGCTTTTCAAAAAAGCGGCGTTATTCGCAGCTTTTTGAAAAAAGCTGCACCAAAAACTTTTGTTAACTCAAACCCGCACGATCGACTGCGAATAGAGCGCGTTGCCGCTGGAATCGACAAACGACCAGTCGAGCTGCTTGCCTGAGAGCCGCGCCACCATGAAGCCATGCGAGCCGGAGGCGAAGCCGCCGCGAATGACCGGGCCGGGATCGTAGGTCTCGGACCCCGCGCCCGTGCAGACATAGGAGATGTTATCCATCTTCACCGCCTGCAGGACATGGTCATGCCCGCAAACATAGATGGGCACGCGGTGCTTCTGCAGGATCGGGTTCAGCCGGGCGATCAGATCCGGCTGGTCATGGTCGTACCCGTCTGCGTCCGACTGCGCGGTGTAGATGGGGTGGTGGCCGATGACGATGTTCCAATCCGCCGTGGAGGCGGTCAGCTTCGCGTCCAGCCAGTCGAGCTGGGCCTGGGAATTCCGCCCGTCCACCTGCACCCTGGTGCCGTAATATTTTTTGATGAACGGGCAGGTGTCCAGATAATAGAAGGCGGCCGTGGCGCCGCCGGGCAGGGTTGTGGTTTCCATGTAGTAGCGCGCGGGAATCTGCCAGCGCTTGCTGTGCTGCACATAGTCCAGCTGCGCCTGCACATTGCCCCGGTAATCATGGTTGCCGAGGATCACCTTCCAGGGCGTTTGCAGGGAGGGGGCGGTGTAGACATCCTCGAACGAGCTTTGCCATTGCGGGTCGTAGACGGAGTCGACGCCGTTTTCATAGAAATTATCGCCGATGGAGACGGTGTAGAGGCTGTTGATGGCCTCGGCGGTGATCCCCATCTGCCGCGCGACGGCGCGCTGGTGATGATGGCCCCTCCGCCCCCAATCGCCCACCAACAGGAAGGAGATTGAGGCTTCCTCAGCCGAGGCCGGGCGGGCAAGGGCGGCGCCCGCACCCAGAATGGCGGTTGTGGTGACGAATTGGCGGCGGGTCAGCGACATGGCGGCTCCTGGACTTATCCGGCACCCTCTAACAAGCGCGGTGCCGCCTTGTGTGAGACAATTCGAAGACAAGCGGAAGTAGAAAAATCTGCCCTCAGGCGGTAACCGCTTCGTCCAGCTTCAGAACCTCGCCCGCCAGATATAGGCTGCCGCAGATCAGCACGCGCGCGGGCACGGAAATCTGGCGCAGTGCGCCGCGTATGTCCGGCCCCGGGAGAGCGCGGCCGCCGGAGGCCTCGATGATTTTCTCCACCGGCAAGGCGAGATGCTGCTCAGGCTCCGCCACGGCGTAGAGCGCAGCCGCGTGGGGGCTGAGGATGCGAATGAACTCCGCCACATCTTTGGACTGCTTCATGCCCAGGATGACAATGGTGGGCGTGCCCCAATCCTGCAACTGCTGGGCCAATATTTCCGCGCCGCCGGGGTTATGGGCGCCGTCCAGCCATAGCTCCGAGCCTTCCGGCAGCAGCGCCGCCAGGGGGCCATGGAGCCTTTGCAGCCGGGCGGGCCATGTGGTGTTGCGCAACCCGGCGGCCATGGCATCAGGTGTCAGTGTGAAGCCGGCGGCGCGCAGGGCCGTGAGGGCGATGCCTGCATTTTCCACCTGGTGCAGGCCGGGCAGGGCGGGGCGGGGGAGGGTGATGCCGTCATACACCACGCCATCGCCGCTGGGTTCGATGCTCCATTCCAGCCCCCGGCGCAGATGCGACGTGCCTTGCTGCGCGGCCTCGGCGGCGATGCGCGCCAAAACCGAGGCGGGCTGATAGCCGGTGACGACCGGGATGCCGGGCTTGATGATCCCGGCTTTTTCACCCGCGATCAGCTCCAGCGTGTTGCCCAGAAAATCCTGATGGTCGAGCGAGATGGAGGTGATGGCGCAGGCGGCGGGGGAGACGACATTGGTGGCGTCCATCCGCCCGCCTAGACCAACCTCGATGATGCAGAGATCAGCCGGGGTGCGTGCGAACAGCCAGAAGGCGGCGGCGGTGATCGCCTCGAACACGGTGATCTGGTTGGCCTGGTTGGCGGCCTCGATGGCGTCCAGCGCCTCGGCCAACTGTTCGTCCGTCACCAGCTTTCCGGCGAGGCGGATACGCTCATTAAAGCGCACCAGATGTGGAGAGGTGAAGACATGGGCGCGCAGCCCCGCCGCCTCAGCCAAGGCGCGGGCGATGGCGCAGACAGAGCCCTTGCCGTTGGTGCCCGCCACGTGAATGACCGGGGGAAGTTTTGTCTCGGGTGAGCCGAGATCGGCCAGCAGCCTTTGCAGCCGGTCGATCTTCAGGTCGATCATGCGCGGGTAGAGCTTGTGCAGGCGCTCCAGCGCCGCGCTCACCTTCAGCCGGGAACCGGTGGCCCCGGCTTCGCGCTGAAGTTCGTTGGTCAAGCGGCCTTCTTGTTGGCGGTGGCCAGAGAGATGATCCGCGCCAGCGTGGCGGTCAGCTCTCCGCGCTTCACCACCATGTCGATAATGCCGTGCTGGTGGAGATATTCGGCGCGCTGGAAGCCCTCGGGCAGTTTCTCGCGCACCGTCTGCTCGATCACGCGCGCGCCTGCGAAGCCGATGAGCGTGCCGGGTTCGGCGATCTGGATATCGCCCAGCATCGCGAAGGCGGCGGTGACGCCGCCGGTGGTCGGGTCTGTCAGCACCACGATGTAGGGCAGCCCGGCCTCCTTCACCATCTGGCTGGCGATGATGGAGCGGGGCATCTGCATCAGGCTGATGGCACCTTCCTGCATGCGCGCACCGCCGGAGGAGGTGTAGACGATGAGCGGGGCAGCCTGCAGCACGGCCAGACGCGCGGCGGCCACCAGCCCCTCACCCACGGCGGAACCCATGGAACCGCCCATGAACTCGAAGGACATGGCCGCCACCACGGCATTGAGGCCTCCCACGGTGCCGTGGGCGACCAGAATGGCGTCGTCCTGCTTGGTCTTGTCCCGCGCTTCCCTCAGACGGTCCGCATAGCGCTTCTGGTCCCGGAATTTCAGGGGGTCCGGCACGGCCTTCGGCAGCTCGATACGGGTGAAGGCGCCGTCATCGAAGGTCCAGGTCAGGCGGTCCTGCGCGGTGGCGCGCATATGGTGGCCGCAATGCGGGCAGACCTTTTTGCCCGCCGCCAGCTCGCTGTGGAAGATCATCTGCTGGCAGGAGGGGCATTGATGCCAAAGGTTATCCGGCGCCTCCTTGCGGCCAAGGAGGGTGCGGATTTTCGGGCGGACGAATTCGGTGAGCCAGCTCATGCGGTGGGAATTAGCCGGTTTGGGGGCGGAAGGGAAGGTTTTGGGAAAGCGGGCGGGGGGCGTTTGAGGGCCGGGATGTGGTGAACACGAAATATCTTCGTACCGGAATTCTATGACGCCTGAGTGGCGGACCATTTTAGGTCGGACATGTGGAGCAGAATTTGGGGGTTAGGCCGCGCCGCGTATCCTGTCCTCCGATGACATTTTTAACGACACATAGTTAGATACATTGATTTATTCTAAATTGCGCGTAATGATCTTGGGGCCAAATATTACTAAGCCGATTTGCTGTTGAAGGCCTATCCTGATGTCGCTCCTGTACACAGATCTCAGTCAAGAAGTTCAAGACGATGCGCGGTCAAAATCATGCCCCTTGTGTGATTTCCCTACCGTAAAGTGTTTGGAAAAGGATGGGTATGGGGTCGTTAAATGCATGAATTGCAGCTTTCTATTTGTGGACCCGATGCCATCGGATGAGGTGATTGAAGCGCATTATGTAAATAACTATCGCGGTGCGACGGCAGATTTCTATCCCAAAGATGGAGACCGCCGCTGGCGTGCATTTTGGCGCAGTTTGCTTTTTATCCGGTATGTCCGGAACAAGGATATTGTCGATTTAGGGTGTGGTGGAGGACAAATGCTGGCGGCTCTGTGCAGGTTTGCACGTAGCGGCGTGGGTGTGGATTTAAGCGCTAACAGCATCGCCTTTGCGGAAAAGCATTATCCGCGTCAGACGTTTTTTGCTGAAGGACTCTCTGATTTTGCGCGCCGCAAGAGGCGCTTTGATTTTGTGTTTTCGTCCGAGCTGTTGGAGCACTTACGCGATCCCGCGGAGTTTATGGAAACAATCTGTGCAATTACGCGGCCGGGTGGAATCGTTTATTTGTCAGCTCCGGATGCAGGACACCGTGCGGTGCCGGCGAACTTGGCGCAGTGGTCTGATATCTGCCCGCCGGAACATCTTCAGTGGTTTAACGAGATGAATCTTAACATGTTGTTTGAGAATTACGGGTTTCTGCCGCTCAAGCGGCACCGGAGCCGTACTCCTGCGCATTCGGCCTTCTTCGTTCGCACTGTATGATCGCATCTTGATCTAACCGATATCCGTTGTTGAGCGGGCTCGCGCGACATCACAATGACGGGCTTGGGTTGAAGCTATCCGTTGCCGCTCAGCCGTGCCGCCGCCCAGGCGCCAGCTTCCGCCACCACTGGGTCGGCATCCGCCGCCAGGGTTTGCGCCATGGGTAGCAGGGCTAGGATCACCACTATTGCCGATGGCGATCGCCACATTACGGATGAAGCGGTTACGGCCGATGCGCTTGATCGGCGAGCCGGAGAATGTCTGCCGGAAACCGGCATCGTCCAACGTTGCCAGCTCGGCCAGCGGCGGAGCGGTTAAATCCTCCCGCGCTGCCAGTTTTTGCTCGCGCCCGGCCTGGGCAAACTTGTTCCAGGGGCAGACGGCCAGGCAATCGTCGCAGCCATAGATGCGGTTGCCGATGGCGGAACGGAATTCCTCGGGGATGGGGCCGTCATGTTCGATGGTCAGATAAGAGATGCAGCGCCGTGCATCGAGTTTGTACGGCGCGGGGAAAGCGTTTGTGGGGCAGGCGGTTTGGCAGGCGGTGCAGCTGCCGCAATGGTCGCGCTCCGGTGCGTCCGGTTCCAGTGCCAGGGTCGTATAGATTTCGCCCAGGAACAGCCAGGAGCCGTGCTGGCGGGAGACGAGGTTGGTGTGCTTGCCCTGCCAGCCCAGCCCGGCCTGTTCGGCGAGGGGCTTTTCCATCACCGGGGCGGTGTCCACGAATACTTTCACGCCCTCGCCTTGCGCGGCGATGAATTGGGCGAGGTGCTTCAGCTTGCCCTTGATGATGTCGTGATAATCCCGGTTGCGGGCATAGACGGAGATGTTGCCCACCTCGGGCCGGGCCAGATTTTCCAGCGCGTCGCCCTCCGGCGCGTAGGAGAAGCCGAGCGAGATGACGCTCAGCGCCTCCGGCCACAAGGCTTGCGGGTGGGCGCGCTGTTCCACGCGCTCGGCCATCCAGCCCATGCTGCCATGCTGCCCGGCGGATAAAAACTCTTGCAGATAGGCCAGCCGCTCGGGCGGTAATTCGGCGCGGGTGAAGCCGGTGGCGGCGAAGCCGAGTTCGCGCGCCTTGGTGGCAATCCGTGCTTTGAGGTCAGCCGCGGCCACGATAGGGGGCTACGCCCTGGTCGGGGATCCAGGCACCCTCGGGCGGGGCGCCGGTCTGCCAGAACACGTCGATGGGAATGCCCCCGCGCGGATACCAATAGGCGCCGATGCGCAGCCATTTCGGCGCCAGCAGCTCCACCAGCCGGTCCGCGATCATCAGCGAGCACGCCTCATGAAAGCCGCCATGGTTGCGGAAGGATTGCAGGAAGAGTTTGAGCGATTTGCTCTCCACCAGCCATTCATCGGGGATGTAGTCGATGACGATATGGCCGAAATCCGGCTGGCCGGTCATCGGGCAGAGGGAGGTGAATTCCGGGCAGACGAAGCGCACCATCGCGTTCTTGCCGCCGGTTTTGGCGGGCACGCGCTCCAGCACCGCCTCTTGCGGGCTGTTCGGCATTTCGGTCTTGGTGCCGAGCTGTTGCAGCCCGGCGTAACGGTCGTCTGTCTCCTGTGGGGGGCTCATGCGTCGGGTCCTCTCAGCCAGTTTTCGCGCACATGGGCGCAATAGGCATCATACTCCTTGTTCAGGATGGCGGCACGCGCTCCCTGCATCAGGCTTTGGTAATAGGTGAGGTTGTGGATGGTGAGCAGCATCGGCCCCAGCATTTCCTCGGCCCGGAAGAGATGGTGCAGATAAGCCCGCGTATGGCGGGTGCAGCAGAGGCAGGGGCAGTTTTCGTCCAGCGTGCGGCCATCGTCGATGAAACGGGCATTGCGCATGTTGAAGATGCCGTTGGCGGTGAAGGCCCGCGCGGTGCGCCCGGCGCGGGTGGGCATCACGCAGTCGAACATATCCACCCCGCGCGCGACGGCGCCGAGCAGATCGTCCGGCGTGCCCACGCCCATGAGGTAGCGCGGCTTCTGCGCGGGCAGGAAATCGGTGCAGTAATCCAGCACCTGGAACATGGTCTGCTGGCCTTCGCCGACGGCCAGCCCGCCGATGGCGTAGCCCTCATAATCCATGTCCACGAGTGCGGCGGCGGATTCGCGGCGCAGATCCTCATAGACATTGCCTTGCATGATGCCGAACTGGCCATAGCCGGGGCGCTTCACGAAGGCGTCGCGCGAGCGCTTGGCCCAGCGTGTGGAAAGCCGCATGGATTCCGCCGCCTCATGGTGAGTGGCGGGGAATTTTGTGCATTCATCGAGCTGCATGGTGATGGTGGAATCCAGCAGATGCTGGATCTCCGTCGAGCGCTCAGGCGTGAGCTCATAGGCCGTGCCGTCGATATGCGAGCGGAAGGTGACGCCTTTCTCCTCCAGCTTGCGCAGCTTGGCGAGCGACATGATCTGGAAGCCGCCGGAATCGGTGAGGATGGGGCCGGGCCAGTCCATCATCTTATGCAGGCCGCCGAGGCGCGCCACGCGCTCGGCCGTGGGGCGGAGCATGAGGTGATAGGTGTTGCCGAGGACGATCTTCGCCCCGGTGGCGCGCACGGCATCGGCGGTCATGGCCTTCACCGTGCCGGCGGTGCCCACGGCCATGAAGGTGGGGGTGGGCACCTCGCCATGGGCGGTGTGCGAGCAGCCCGGCGCGGGCATGGCCATCCTGGCCCGCCAGGGTGAAGGAGAAATCTGGGGTCGTCATGGGAGGGGATTAGCCGGGTTGGGGGCGAAGTGCCAGATGAGGCTTATTCAGCCCGTTCCAGCAAGCACGCATCGCCATAGGAGATAGAACCGGTACCCGTTCGCGATGGCGTGGGCGTAGGCCGCCTTGATCCGCTCCGTGCCCGCGAAGGCGCTCACCAGCATCAGCAGCGTGGAATGGGGCAGGTGGAAATTGGTGAACAGAGCGTCCGCGATTTTGAAGCGGTAGCCGGGATAGATGAAGATATCCGTCTCGCTGTCGAAGGGTTTTAGAACCCCTTCAGCCGTGGCGGCGGACTCCAGCAGACGCAGCGCGGTGGTGCCGATGGGGATGATGCGCCGCCCCGCCGCCTTGGCCGCGTTGATCCGCGCGGCGGTCTCTTCGGTGATGTAGCCGCGCTCGGCATGCATCTTATGCTCCTCGATGCGCTCCACCCGCACCGGCAGGAAAGTCCCGGCGCCGACATGCAGCGTCACCTTCGCCATCTCGATGCCGCGCGCCTGCAAGGCGGCCAGCAGGTCCGGGGTGAAATGCAGCCCCGCCGTGGGGGCGGCGACCGCGCCTTCATGCGCGGCGAAGAGGGTCTGGTAGTCGCTCTTATCCTGCTCGGTGATGCCCTCCGGCCGGGCGATGTAAGGCGGCAGGGCGAGCGCGCCGCAGCGGGCGAGGGCCGCGTAGAAATCATCGGCGGTGAAGCGCAGAATGGCAGCGCCGCCTTCCAGCATTTCCGCCACCTCGGCGGAAAAGGCCGGGTCGATGACCAGCACATCGCCCTGTTTCACGCGCTTGGAATTGCGCAGCAGCACGCGCCAGGCGCCGTCATCCAGCCGCCGGTCCAAGGTGATGCCGATTTTCGCCTCGCCGCGTTTGGCGGAAAGCTGCGCGGGGATCACCTTGGTGTCGTTGACCACCAGCAGATCGTCCGGGCGCAGCAGGCCGGGCAGGTCGCGCACGATGTGGTCGTGCAGCCCGTCCGCCGCTACGTGCAGCAGCCGGGCGGAATCGCGCGGGCGCGCCGGGGCGGTGGCGATCCGCTCCGGCGGCAGCTCATAGCCGAACTCGGAAAGTTGCATCGCCGCCCGTTCAGGGCCCGAGATAGGAGGCGAGCTCGATCAGATTGCCATCCGGGTCGCGGCAATAGATGGACATGATATCCCCCAGCGCGCCGATGCGCGAAACCGGCCCGCGCTCGATGGAGACGCCGCAGGAATGGAGCTGTTGCCACCACATCATCCGGCCCCACCGCGACCACGAAGCAGAGGTCCAGCGTGCCGGGCTGCGCCGCCTGGGCGTGCGGGATCACCTCATGCCCGATCTCGTGCAGATTGATCTTCTGGGCGCCGAAGCGCAGCGGCCGTGCGGTTTTGGCCGCCATATTCCTCGCGCTCCATGCCCAGCACGCGCTGATACCAGCCCGCCGTGACCTCCAGGTCACGGCAGACCATCACCACATGGTCGATCCGGTCGACGGTGAATTTCATGGCGCGCTATGCGAGGTCGGCGAAGAAGTCATTGCCCTTGTCGTCGACCACGATGAAGGCGGGGAAGTCCTTCACCTCGATCCTCCACACCGCTTCCATGCCGAGCTCGGGATATTCCAGAACTTCGACCTTGCGTGATGTTCTGCTCCGCCAGCACCGCGGCCGGGCCGCCGATGGTGCCGAGATAGAAGCCGCCATACTTATGGCAGGCCTCGCGCACGGCCTTGGAGCGGTTGCCCTTGGCCAGCATCACCATGGAGCCGCCTGCCTCCTGGAAGGTCATCCACATAGGAATCCATGCGCCCGGCGGTGGTGGGGCCGAAGCTGCCGGTCGCCATGCCTTCCGGCGTCTTCGCCGGGCCGGCGTAATAGACCGGGTGGTTCTTCATGTAGTCCGGCATGCCCTCGCCGCGGTCCAGCCGCTCCTGCAGCTTGGCATGGGCGATGTCGCGCGCCACCACGATGGTGCCGGTGAGCGCCACGCGGGTCTTGATCGGGTGTTTCGATAGCTCCGCCAGAATGTCCTTCATCGGGCGGTTCAGGTCGATGGCGACCACCTCGCCGCCCAGATGCTCATCGGTGATCTCGGGCAGGTATCTGCGCCGGGCTGGTTTCCAGCTGCTCCAGGAACACGCCGTCCTTGGTGATCTTGGCCTTGATCTGCCGGTCCGCCGAGCAGGAGACGCCAAGGCCGATCGGCAGGCTGGCGCCATGGCGGGGCAGGCGGATGACGCGGACATCGTGGCAGAAATACTTGCCGCCGAACTGCGCGCCGATGCCGATCTTGCGGGTGATCTCCAGCACCTTCTGCTCCATTTCCAGGTCGCGGAAGGCGTGGCCGGACATGTCGCCGGAGGTGGGCAGATGGTCGAGATATTTGGTGGAGGCCAGCTTCACCGTCTTCAGGTTCAGCTCGGCCGAGGTGCCGCCGATGACGATGGCGAGGTGATAAGGCGGGCAGGCGGAGGTGCCCAGCGTTTTGATTTTGGTTTCCAGGAAGGAATAGATCTTCTCCGGCGTGAGAACCGCGCGGGTTTCCTGGAACAGATAGGTCTTGTTGGCCGATCCGCCGCCCTTGGCGATGAATTGCAGATGGAACTCGTCCGCATGGTGCTCGCCGGGGGCTGCCAGAATGTCGAACTGCACCGGCAGATTATTGCCGGTGTTCTTCTCCTCGAACATGGAGAGCGGCGCCATCTGCGAATAGCGCAGATTGGTCTCGGTAAAGGTGCGCGCCACGCCCCAGGAGAGCGCTTCTTCCTCATTGCCTTCCACCCAGACGCGCTGGCCCTTCTTGCCGAAGACCAGAGCCGTGCCGGTGTCCTGGCACATCGGCAGCACGCCCTTGGCGGCGATGCTGGCGTTCTTCAGGAACTCCATGGCCACGTAGCGGTCGTTCTCGCTGGCCTCGTCGTCTTTCAGGATATTGGCGAGCTGCTGCAGATGCGCCGGGCGCAGTAGATGCGAGACATCATGGAACGCCGCGAAGGCCAGCTCGGAGAGCGCGCCCTCGGTGATTTTCAGAACATTCTTGCCCTCGACCTCGATGGTGGAGACGCCTTCGATATCGAGCTTGCGGTATTTCGTGTCGTCCTCGCCCAGCGGGAACATGGGTGAATAGGTGAAACCGGGGCTGCGTTTCAAGGGTGCGTTCATGGCTCTCAGTCTTTCTGACGGCGGCGGAAAGCGTCCAGGCTCACCACATCGGCGGGCCCGTCATTGGGGCGGGCGGGCACGTCATCGCCCTGCGGCTCGGGAATGTCGGCCACTTTCACCGGCTCCGGCACGTCGACATGGAATTGCAGCCCAAAGCGCACTTCCGGGTCGGCGAAGCTGGTGATGGCGGCGATGGGAATGGTGAGCGAGCTGGGAATGCCGGAGAAGCTGAGCCCCACGGACATGAAGCTGCCGGCATCGTCCACCGTAAGCGCGTGGAACTGGTGCTGCAGTACGATGGTCATTTCATCGACATACTGCATTTTCAGCCGGTCTGGGATGGAAACGCCGGGAAAGGCAGTCTTGAAGGTGATGTAGAAATGATGCCCGCCGGGCAACCCTTCAGCCGCCACGTGGCGCAGCGCGTTGACCACCACATGGCGCAGCGCGTTCTGTGTCCATTCATCATAGGGCAGCAGCAATTCAGGTGTGTTCAGGTCGTCGTCGGCCATAGTCTAATCCCTTCAAGTCCCGGTTCTGCCAGGGCTCCGGCTCCCGTTCCCGCGGTCAGCGGGCGTCCCGCTCGTAATGGCGGTAATATTTTTCGGTCACCAGATCGGTCTGCACGATGATGGCGATATCCGTCGTATTGAACTGGGTATCGATCACCGCGCCGTCGCCCACAAAGCCGCCGAGTCTCAAGTAGCCTTTAACCAGCGGTGGCAGGCGCATCAATGCCTGTTTCGGGTGGATCGCCTCGGGGGGCAGGCGGCGCATCTCGATATAGCGCTCCGGCAGTGCTTTCGGGCGGATTGCCTCCGGCGCGCTGTGGTGCAGGGCGAGATAGGTCAGCTCCTCCGCCAGCGCGTCGGGGTCCGTGCCGGTGAGCGAGGCGCAGCCGAACATGACGTCGATACCGTAATGGAATACATAGGCCGCGATACCGCGCCAGAGCAGCTGCATCACCATGCGGCTACGATAGGCGGAAGCGGTACAGCTGCGTCCCAGCTCCAGCTTGCGGCCGGAGAAACTCTTCAGGGGCGAGATGTCGTACTCGCTTTCGGAGTAGAAGCGGCCGAAGGCCTGCGCGGCCTCTTGGCGGATGAGCCGGTAGGTGCCGACGACGCTTTCCACCCCCTCGCCGAGGTCATGGTCCACCACCAGCAGATGGTCGGCGATGGTGTCGAACTCGTCCCGGTCGAGCTGCGAGGCCAGGGTCGCCTCGTCCGCTTTGGCGCCCATCTCATCATAGAAGACGCGGTAGCGCAGGGCCTGGGCGGCGGTCAGCTCGCTCTGCGTGGTGGCCAGCCGCACGCCGAGATTGCCTGCCCGCAGCTCCGGAAAGCCAGGAGCGGCGTTGCCAATCGTGAAGCGCGGCAGCTCCGGTACGGTATGCTGGTTCATGGTGCGGGGCGCCGCCCGAAAAGCTCAATCTTAATCACGTCGATCTCCAGCCCCTGCGCCTTGGCGATCTGGCGCAGTGATTCCTCGACATCTGGTGCCTCGAATTCGATGACATTACCGGAATCCTTGTCTACCAGATGGAAATGGTGGCCATCGCCGCTCGGCTCGTAACGCGCCCGGCGGCTACCAAGATCGCGGCGGGAGAGGATGCCCTTGGCCTCCAGCAGCCGAACGGTGCGGTAGACGGTGGCCAGTGAGATGCGGTTGTCGACACGGTTCGCCCGTCGATGCAGTTCTTCCACATCCGGGTGGTCAGTCGCCTCAGACAACACCCGCGCAATCACCCGGCGCGGACCTGTCATCTTCAGCCCGTTCTCTATGCACAGGCGTTCGATGCTTATATTCATCGTTGAGCCTTGTGGCCCAAACTTCAGGTTCGGTCCAGCCTTAAAGGAGCAGACATGCCTGTTACCGCGCTGCCTAAACACGACAAAGCCATCGACATTACGGTGGAAATTTGCCCGATGACTTATGTGCGTACCAGACTTGCGCTGGACGTGATGGAGACCGGGCAAATCCTGCTGGTGAGACTGAAGGGCGAGGACCCGCTGCGCAACGTGCCCCGCGCGGCAGCGGACCAGGGGCATGAGCTGCTGGACCTGCTGGAACAGGCGGATGGCACTTATGTGCTGGTGATTCAGAAAGGCTGAGAGGCAAGCCGGTCTGGCGGGCGTCTAGCGGCTTGCTCAAAACCAAAAAGCCGCAACGCGAGCCCGCGTGCGGCTTGATTTGGCAATTTGGATGCGAAGACCGCCCGAAGGCGGGGAAGAGGGTTTTAGAAACCCTCGCGCTCGATCCGCTTGCGCTCCATCTTACGGGCGCGGCGGACAGCCTCGGCAGCCTCGCGGGCGCGGCGCTCGGAGGGCTTCTCGTAGTGGCGGCGGAGCTTCATCTCACGGAACACGCCTTCACGCTGCAGCTTCTTCTTGAGCGCCTTCAGCGCCTGATCAACGTTATTGTCACGAACGAGAACTTGCACCTGGTCGCCAACTCCAAAAAAGATTGCCAAAAACAAACGCGGACCACGGCTCAGAAAGCCGTCCCCGCGGAGCTGGGGCGGCTATAGCACAGAATTCTGTGCTCGCCAAATCATTTCTGCTGGGGCAATCATGCAAATATGTCCATCCTGAAGATTGCCCGCATGGGTCACCCGGTGCTGCTCGCCCATGCGGCGGAGGTGGAGGACGCTGTGGCGCCTGAAATCCAGGCGCTGGTCGGCGCCATGGTGGAGACCATGGCGGATGCGAACGGGGTGGGTTTGGCCGCCCCGCAGGTGCATGTGCCGCTCAGGCTGTTCGTGTTCCACGTGCCTGCCAGCCGTGACGAAGGCGGGATGGCGATTCCCGTGCGCGCCGTGATCAACCCGGTGGTCACACCGGTTGAGGAGGCGGGGAAGGTGCTGGGCTGGGAGGGCTGCCTTTCCATCCCCGGCCTGCGCGCCGCCGTGCCGCGCTGGCGGGAGATCCGTCTCTCGGGGCTGGACGAGGACGGCTCTGCGTTCGAGGAGCAGCTATCCGGCTTTGCCGCGAGGGTGGTGCAGCATGAGGCGGACCATCTGGACGGTGTGCTTTACCCGATGCGCGTGGAGGATTTCCGGCTGTTCGGGTATAATGAGGAGCTGGATCGCTATGGTCAGGATCTTTTGTGAGCGGGCAATTCACGGTTCATTCTGAACCGATCGCACGCTGGAGTTACTGTGATGATCGATGAGGACAAGGCGGCGCTGATCGACGCGCTGGCGCAGAATGCCGCGTTCGATGGCTGGACGGGGAAATCCCTGCGCATGGCGCTTTCCGGTCTGGGGCGGAACCCGGCGGAGGAGAACCTCGCTTTCCCCGGCGGCCGGGCCGAGATGATCGATGCCTATTTCACATTGGGCGATGAGCGCATGATTGCCGCCCAGCGCGGGCAGATGGCGGAGGCCAGACTGACCGCCCGGGTGCGCGCCGCCGTGGCCGCGCGGCTGGAGCTGATGAGCGGCGAGAAGGAGGCGGTGCGGCGCGCGATGGCGTGGCTGGTGCTGCCGAGCCAGGCGCCGAGGCTGGCGCGGATCATCGCCCGCATGGCGGATGCGGTGTGGTTCGCGGCGGGGGATAAGAGCGCCGACATGTCCTGGTACAGCAAGCGCGCCATTCTGGCGGCGGTGCTCTCCGCGACGTTGCTGTATTGGCTGAGCGATGGCTCAATGGACTCGGAGAAAACGCTGGCGTTTCTGGACCGGCGGCTGGCCGGTGTGGGGCGCTTCGGCAAGCTGAAAGCCAAGCTGCCGCGCTGTCGCTTTCCCCTGCACGCCTAAAACACGAAGCCGTGCCCCCATTGGGGACACGGCTTCCAAGCTTAGGTTTCAGAAGTTTTTGGTGCAGCTTTTTTCAAAAAGCTGCGAAAACCTTCTCTTTAATGCCCCGCTGAAGGCGGCGCGGAAAAGTCCGGCGCCAGCCCGGAGGCGGAGAGCTGCGCCGCCAGGGCGGATTTCAGCCGCATCAGCCCGGCCTCGGAGCTGCCCTCGGCACGGGCCACCAGCACGGCCTGGGTGTTGGAGGCGCGCAGCAGCCACCAGCCATCATCGGTGCTCACGCGCACGCCATCCGTGTCGGACACCTTCGCGCCGTTTTCCTTCAGCCGCGAGGCGACTTCCTCCACCACCGCGAATTTGCGCTCCTCCGGGCAGTCGAACCGCAGTTCCGGCGTGTTGATCACCTGCGGCAGGGCGGCGCGGAACTGGCCCAGCGTGCCCTCCGTGCGGGCGATCACGCCCAGCACGCGCACGGCGGCGTAGAGCGCGTCGTCAAACCCATACCATTTGTCGTTATAGAAAATATGGCCGGACATTTCGCCAGCCAGCGGAGCCTTGGTTTCCGCCATTTTGGACTTGATGAGCGAGTGGCCGGTTTTCCACATCAAGGGCGTGCCGCCGGCTTTCGCCACCTCGTCGAACAGTACCTGGCTCGCCTTCACGTCGGCGATGATGGTGCCGCCGGGATGGGCTTTCAGCACATCGCGCGCCATCATGATCAGGAACTGGTCGCCGAACAGGATATGGCCCTCATTGTCCACGAGGCCGATACGGTCAGCATCGCCATCGAAGGCCACGCCGACATCGGCATTTTCCTTCTTCACGGCGTCGATGAGCTGTTCCAGGTTCTTCGGCACCGTCGGGTCCGGGTGATGGGCGGGGAAGGTGCCGTCCACCTTGCCGTTGAGCACCACATGCTTGCCGGGCAGTTTGGCGAGCAGCTTGGTGAGCACATCGCCCGCCGCGCCATTGCCGTTGTCCCAGACGATTTTCAGGTTTTTCCGGCCGTCCCAGTCCTTGAGCAGGCGCTCGACATAGGCGTCCGACACATCCTTCTGCGTCACGCTGCCCTTGGCCTCCGGCACGACGTCGCCAGCGGCGGCGCGGGCGCCGAGATCCTGAATCTGCGCGCCGAAGAAAGGCTTGTTCTTCAGCATCATCTTGAAGCCGTTATAGTTCGACGGATTGTGGCTGCCGGTGACCATCACCGCGCCATCCGCGGGCTCAGTGAAGGAGGCGTAATAGAGCATCGGCGTCGGCCCCTGGCCGACATCGATGACATCGGCACCGGAGGCCATCAGCCCCTCGATCAGTGCTTTCGCCAGGGTGGGGGAGGACAGGCGGCCATCGCGCCCGACGGCGATTTTTTTGCCGCCAGCCTCGGCGACGATGGAGCCGAACACGCGGCCGATGGCGAAGGCATCCGCCTCGCCCAGCGTCTCGCCGACAATGCCGCGAATATCGTACTCGCGCAGGCTGCTGGCGGGGAATTTATGGGAAAAGCTCATCGATTCCTCACGGAAATCAGGTCAAACAGGGAATATCGAAAAGGGCGCCGGAGCGCCCCGTTCGGGGATCAGGCGTTCGCGTATTTCTTCAGGAAGCTGCGCACGGCGGGGCCGAGATCCGGCCGGGCGAGGGAGAAGGCGATCTGCGCTTCCAGGAAGCCCGCCTTGTCGCCGCAATCGAAGCGCTGGCCCTCGAATTTCAGCCCGTGGAAGGGGGCCTGGCCGATCATCTTGGCCATGGCATCGGTCAGCTGCACCTCATTGCCGGCACCGGCCTCCATGCGGGAGAGATAGGCAATGACCTCCGGCAGCAGCACATAGCGGCCGATGATGGAGAGGTTGGAGGGAGCATCTTCAGGTGCTGGTTTCTCGACCAGCCCCTTCACCTCCACCCGGTCGCCATGAATCTCACCAACCTCCAGGATGCCGTAGCGGTTGGTGTGCTCCTTCGGCACCTCGGTGATGGCGACGACATTGCCGCCGGTCTCGTTATACACATTCACGAGCTGCGCGGTGCAGGGGGTCTGGCTCAGCACCAGATCGTCCGGCAGCAGGATGGCGAACGCGTCGTCGCCGATGAAGGTACGGGCGCACCAGATGGCATGGCCCAGCCCCAGCGGCACTTGCTGGCGCACGGTGCTGATGGCGCCGGGGGGCATGGCCTCCTCACGCAGCAGGGCCAGCGCCTCGCGCTTGTTGCGCTCAGCCAGGGTGGCTTCCAGCTCAAAGGCAATGTCGAAATGGTCGATCAAGGCCGCCTTGCCCCGGCCGGTCACCATGCAGAACTGGTCGATGCCGGCGGCGCGCGCCTCGTCCACAGCGTACTGGATCAGCGGCTTGTCGACGACGGGAAGCATTTCCTTCGGCATGGCCTTGGTGGCGGGCAGAAAGCGCGTACCGAGGCCGGCAACGGGGAGCACGGCCTTGCGCAAGGGTTTTACCAAAGGGGGGTTCCTCCTATTCAGCAGTCTCGAATTAGGTGCCATGCCCACGACAAGTCGGCAAGACAAAGAGTTAAGACGGAAATACGACAGAAATCGGGTCAATGTAACGGGTGGGTGTGACAAATTTCCCACAATCTTTGGGTGAGGCGTTCTGTCCTGAAATCCGGAACCAAATCGCCTGTCGTATTCTGAGATATTAGCCCTGGCGTCAGATGACGCCACTGCAATCCGATATTGCAGTGGAATGAGTTTGCCAAGGGGATTAACCGCGCGGGGCGGCGGCGCGGGAGAGGCGGTCGTTAATGGCAATGCCCAGCCCGGCATCCGGCACTGGGCGCGGCGGCGATGCCGGTTAGGCCCCGCGCCGGGGCCTGTGCGTCCAGCCAATGCAGCGCTTCGAAGAGGTTCGCGGCGGCCTCGGTCAGGTTTTGCGTCTCGGAGAGCTGGAAGGTCAGTGCGCTCAAAGGGGCGGGGCCGAAGGCGAGATAGGCTTCATCCGGCTGCGGCGCGGTCACGTTCAGCCGCACGGGCAAAGAGGGCGCATAGTGAGAGGCGAGCATGCCCGGCGCCACGCGGGGCAGCCCCCGGCGTGGCGGCGGTGGAGATGGGGCCGATCTCCGCTTCCAGCATCTCAGCCGTGATGAAGCCGGGGCGCAGTAAAACGGGGATAGCGCCGGAGAGGTCCAGCACGGTGGATTCCAGCCCCACCTCGCAGGGGCCGGACTCCAGCACGGCGGCGATCCGGCCATCCAGGTCCGCCAGCACATGGGCCGCACGGGTGGGAGAGACGCGGCCGGAGCGGTTGGCGGAGGGGGCGGCAATGGGCAAATCGGCCAGTTTCAGCAGCTCATGCGCGACCGGGTGGGCGGGGACGCGCACGGCCAGCGTGGGCAGCCCGGCGCCCGCCAGTTGCGAGACCGGGCTGCCAGGGCGGCGCGGCAGCACCAGTGTGAGCGGGCCGGGCCAGAATTTGGCCGCTAGTTTTTCCGCCAGCCTGGTTGGCTGAACATGCGCGAAGGCGGCTTCGGCGGACCAAAAATGGCAGATCAGCGGATTGAAGCTGGGGCGGCCTTTGGCGGTGTAGATGGCGGCCACGGCCTCGCCATTGGTGGCGTCAGCGCCCAGCCCGTAGACAGTCTCGGTACCAAAGCCCACCAGCCGGCCGCTGCGCAGCAGCTGGGCCGCGCATTTCGGGCTGGTGATCAGCTTGGTCACGCGGTGTGTGTCAGTCTTCTTCGCCGTCAAGGTCCCGCGCCACTTCCGGGCTGTGCAGGATTTGGTTGATCTTCGTCGCCTCGTCCATCGCCTCATCGGCCACGAATTTCAGCTCCGGCGTCACGCGCAGCCCCAGGCGCGGCGCGATCTGCGCGCGCAGGAAAGGGGCCACGCGCTTCAGCGCGGGCAGAAGCGGGCGGATATCCTTGTGGCCAAGCACGGTGGCGAAGACCAGCGCGTGCTTGAGGTCAGGTGACATCCGCACCTCGGAGACGGTGAGATGCGCCTTGGCCAGCACCGGGTCATGGAACTCGGTGCGCAGCAGCACATCCGAGAGCAGATGCCGGATTTCCTCACCCACGCGGAGCTGGCGCTGGCTGGGGCCAGCGCCATGCCCGGAGGCGGATTGCGACCGCTTCATAGCCGTGCTCCGCCCAGATTACGGTGCGACGATCTCGGTTTCATAGCACTCCACCACATCGCCTTCGCGCAGATCCTGGAAGCCCGCGAAGGACAGACCGCATTCATAGCCGCGCGCCACTTCCTTCACATCGTCCTTGAAGCGCTTGAGCTGCGCAGAGGTCGCCCTGATGGATGACCACGTTGTCGCGCAGCAGGCGCACGCCGCAGCCGCGCTTGACCACGCCCTCGGTGACATAACAACCCGCGACCTTGCCGGTCTTGGTGATGTTGAACACCTGGCGGATTTCCGCGTAGCCCAGGAACTTCTCGCGATGCACCGGCGACAGCTTGCCCTTGACCAGCTTCTCGATGTCGTCGCCGACCTCGTAGATGATCGAGTAGTAGCGGATATCCACGGCTTCGCGCTGGGCCAGCTCGCGCGCCTGAACGTTGGCGCGGACATTGAAGGCGATGATGAGAGCATCGGACGCCTTGGCCAGCTGCACGTCGCTCTCGGTGATCTGGCCGACGCCGGAGTAGATGACGCGCACGCGCACCTCCTCGTTGCCGAGCTTGCCGAGCACCACGCCGATCGCCTCGGCCGAGCCCTGCACGTCGGCCTTGATGACCACGGCGACTTCCTTCTGCGCGCCGGCCTGAATGCGGGCGAGCATCTCTTCCATCGTGCCGCGCTGGGCGGTCTGCGCCGCCACCTGCCGCTCGCGCAGCTTGGCCTGGCGGTATTCGATGATCTCGCGGGCGCGCTGCTCGTTCTCGACGACCACGAAAGGTTCGCCCGCCGTCGGCGCGCCGGAGAGGCCGAGGATCTCGACCGGAAGGGACGGCGGTGCATCCTTCACGGGCTGGCCCTTGTCGTTCAGCATGGCGCGGATGCGGCCCCACTGGGCGCCCGCCACCACGATATCGCCTTGGTTCAGCGTGCCTTTCTGCACCAGCACCGTTGCCACCGGGCCACGGCCGCGGTCCAGGCGGATCTCGATGATCGCACCCTCGGCGGAACGGTCCGGGTTGGCGTGCAGTTCCAGCACTTCGGCCTGCAGCAGGATCGCCTCCTCCAGCTTGTCGAGATTCGGTCTTCTTCAGCGCCGAGACCTCGACATCCATGGGTGTCGCCGCCCATCGCTTCGACCACGATCTCATATTGCAGCAGTTCCTGGCGCACGCGGTTGGGATCGGCACCCGGGCGGTCGATCTTGTTGATCGCCACGATGATGGGCACTTCCGCCGCCTTGGCGTGTTTGATCGCCTCGATGGTCTGCGGCATCACGCCGTCATCGGCGGCGACGACCAGCACCACGATATCCGTGGCGGCGGCGCCGCGGGCGCGCATGGCGGTGAAAGCCTCATGGCCCGGCGTGTCGAGGAAGGTGATGGCCTGCGCCGGAGGGCAGGGTGACCTGATAGGCGCCGATATGCTGGGTGATGCCGCCGGCCTCGCCGCCGCCACGTCGGTATGGCGCAGCGCGTCCAGCAGGCTGGTCTTGCCGTGGTCGACATGGCCCATGATGGTGACGACCGGCGGGCGCGGCTGCAGATCGGCATCCACGTCTTCGTCGCCCTCCAGGCCGATTTCCACGTCCGAATCGGAGACGCGGCGGACCTTATGGCCGAATTCGGTGACCATCAGCTCGGCGGTGTCGGCATCGATGGCCTGGGTGATGGTCGCCATCACGCCGATCTTCATCAGGGCGCGCACCACGTCACGGCCGCGGGCGGCCATACGGTTGGCGAGTTCCTGCACGGTGATGGTCTCGGGCAGCATAACCTCGCGCACGACTTTCACGCCATCGGAGCGCAGCAGCTCCAGCTCGGCCTGGCGGCGCTCGCGCTCACGCTGGCGGCGCACGGAGGCGAGCGAGCGGACTTCTCGTCCTCACCCTCGAGGGCGGCCTGCACGTCGATACGCCCGCCGCGGCGGTTGCCGTCGCCGATGTTTTTGACCGGGGCTACGGGCACGCCGCGCTTGGGCGCCGGGGTGGCGGCGGCGCGCGCCGGGGCCGCGCGGGGCGTCCTCGTCGTCCTCGGCGCCGGCGGGGCGGCCGCCGGGTTTCAGCTGCAAGGTTTCGCGCGCGGCC
The DNA here is from genome assembly GCA_963827925.1 of uncultured Pseudomonadota bacterium. Lineage (GTDB taxonomy): Bacteria > Pseudomonadota > Alphaproteobacteria > Acetobacterales > Acetobacteraceae > Acidocella. The sequence continues at coordinate 148,327 of CAWHDE010000001.1, forward strand.
GGCGTGCCGCCGGGCGGGCGGGCTGCGGTAGCCGGGCGGGCCGCGGCGGGTGCGGCCGGGCGCGCGGGCTGTCGGCTGCTGCGGCGCGGTGGCGGCGGCGGCATGCTCGGCTGCCGGCGGCCTCGGCGGCTTCGCGCGGCGGCGGCTTCGGCCATCGGCCTGCGCGCCTTGGCGGCTTCCTCATCGCCTGGCGGGCGGCGTCCTCCTCGCGGCGGCGGGCCTCCTCGGCGGCGGAGAGGATGGAAATTTTTTCCTGCTCGCGGCGTTCGGCCTCGCGCTGGGCGGCCGCGGCCAGCACGCGCTGGCGGGTGGCGTGCTCGGCGGCGGTCAGGGCGCGCGGGGCGGGGCCGCCGGCGCGGGCGCGGGGCTTGCGGGGCGGCGGGCGCTGCCGGGTGGGCGCGGCAGCGGGTGCGCGCGGCTGCGGCGGGCGCTCGGCCGCTGCCGGGCTCAGCGAAAGGGTGGCGGGCGCCGCAGGTGCGGCGGCGCCGGTGCCGGGCGCCGGGGGCAGCGCCGCGCTTCTTGCGGACTTCCACCTGCACGACCTTGGAGCGGCCATGCGAGAAGCTTTGCCGCACGGATCCGGCATCGACAGTATGCCCCGCATCGCCGCGCGCCACCGGGCGCAGCGAGAGCCTGCCTTTGGTTTCATTCTGGTCGTTGCCGTCAGCTCATGCTCAAATCCGGTCCAATTTCACGTCGTCGGCCGGGGTTGACCCCGGCCTGTTGTTGGGCTCTACTGCCCGCTTGTCTCGCCGTCCGCAACACCTTGCAGGCGCCGCGCCTCGATTTCGATCATTCCGGCCAGCCGCCCTGGCGAAATGACCACATGCACCGTGTGCTCACGGCCGAAAATTTTGCCCAGCGCGGCGGCGGAAAGCACCGCCACCACCGGGAATGTCCCGCCCGCCGACAAACCTTGCCCGCTCCTCGGCGCTGCCGTCAGCGGCCTGCACGATCAGCCCGGCCCCGCCGATCTGCAGCCATTCCCGGGCCTTTTCGAAGCCGGAAATAGCAGCGCCGCTGCGCCGGGCCAGGCCGAGCAGATCAGTCAGCCGGCGCGTCAGCGCGGCTGTCACCTCGTCAGCCAGTCCTGGCGGCAGCTATCACCGGCGCTTTCGCGCCCGCGGGCAAACACGCCGCGCCGGATCGCCTGATGTAGCACGCCGGGGCGCGCACTCAACCATAATCCGCGGCCGGGCAGGGTTGCGGTAACATCGAACACCACCCTGCCCTCCGGCGCCACGACAAAGCGCAGCATCTCCTCGCGCCGCCCTGCTCGCGGGTGACGAGGCAGCGCCGGAGCGGGCCCGTGCTCCGGCTCGTCATCCGGTCAAGCGTTGCGGTTTCGGGTTCAGGCCAGCGTTGCCGTCCTCCCCTTCGAACCAATGCGCCCGGGCGGCCATGATGATTTCATTGGCCTGCTCCTCGTTCATCGCCTCTGCGCCGAGCATCTCCACCAGCTCGTCACCGGCGAGATCGGCCAGATCGTCCAGCGTCTTCACGCCCTTCTCGCCCAGCGCGATCAGATCCTTCGCGGAGAGAGCCTCGATGGCGGCGATGTCGTCCGACACCCCAAGCTCGACGCGCTTCTCTTCCTGCTCGGCGGCCTGGCGCTCCAGGAAGGTGGAGGCGCGGCGCTGCCAGTTCGGCGGCGACGTTCTCGTCGAACCCTTCGATGGTGGCGATCTCGTCCAGCGGCGTGGCGACCAGATCCTCGATGGCCTCGAAGCCTTCCTGAACCAGCAGGCCGGCGATGATGTCGTCCACGTCCAGCGCCTCGACGAACAGGCCGGTCTTGCGGCGGAACTCTTCCTGGCGGCGCTCGATCTCCTCGGCCTCGGTCAGGATGTCGATATCCCAGCGCGTCAGCTGCGAGGCGAGGCGCACATTCTGGCCGCGGCGGCCGATGGCGAGCGAGAGCTGGCTGTCCGGCACCACGACTTCCACGCGCCCGGCTTCTTCATCCATCACCACTTTGGACACTTCGGCCGGGGCCAGCGCGTTCACCACGAAGGTGGCGACATTGGGCGACCAGGGGATGATGTCGATCTTCTCGCCCTGCAGCTCGGCCACCACCGCCTGCACGCGCGAACCGCGCATACCGACGCAGGCGCCGACGGGGTCGATGGAAGCATCGCGGGAGATGACCGCCATTTTCGCGCGGCTGCCCGGGATCACGGGACACGGCCTTGATCTCGATGATGCCGTCGTAGATTTCCGGCACTTCCTGGGCAAAAAGTTTCGCCAGGAAGCCGGGATGGGTGCGGGACAGGAAGATCTGCGGGCCGCGCTGCTCCTCGCGCACATCATAGATATAGGCGCGCACGCGGTCGCCGTTTTTCAGCTGCTCGCGGGGGATGCACTCGTCACGGCGCAGCAGCGCCTCGGCCCGGCCGAGATCGACCATGAGGTTGCCGTACTCGGTGCGCTTGACCACGCCGTTGATGATCTCGCCGACGCGGTCCTTGAACTCGTTGAACTGCTTGGCGCGCTCAAATTCGCGCACGCGCTGCACGATCACCTGCTTGGCGGTCTGGGCGGCGATGCGGCCGAAATCGATCGGCGGCAGCGGGTCGACCAGGTAGTCGCCAATCTCTTTCTCGGGCGCGAATTTCTTGGCGATGGCGACGGGGATCTGGGTTTCCTCGTTCTCCACCGTCTCGACGATCTCGGTCCAGCGGGAGAGGCGGACATCGCCGGTCTTGCGGTCGATGACGGCGCGGATGTCCTTCTCATGCCCGTATTTGGCGCGGCCGGCTTTCTGGATCGCCTGCTCCATCGCTTCCAGCACGTCGTCGCGTTCGATCTGTTTTTCCCGCGCCACGGCGTCGGCGACGAGCAGCAATTCCGGGCGGTTGACGGACGGTATCCATGCGATCCTCTAGTTTGTCACTTTGGGTTGGGTGGTGAAGGCGATCAGCGCGTCAGTCAGCACGAGCTTGGCCTTGTTGATTTCGGCGCGGGGCAGCTCGACGGTCTCGTCGGTTTCCAGTCTGTATCTTGGCGGTCTCGGCATCCGCGCCCACCAGCTTGCCGGTGAAGCGCTTGCGGCTGCCAGGGCCGGGGAAATTCAGTTCGATTTGCGCCTCAAACCCGGCATAGTGGTTGAAATCCTTGGTGCGGGTCAGCGGCCGGTCGATGCCGGCGGAGGAAACTTCCAGCGTCCAGGCGCGTCTGGATCGGGTCTTCCACGTCCAGCACGGCGGAGAGCAGGCGGGAGATTTTCTCGCAATCCTCCAGCGTGAAGGAGGCGCCATCGGCACGGTCGGCCATGATCTGCACGGTCGGCGTCTCGGTGCCGATCACCTGCACGCGCACCAGCTCATAGCCCTGGGCTTCCAGCGGCTCGACGATGATGTCCGCAATGCGGCCCTCAAGGCCGGTATGGGTCGGGCGGTTATCTGACAAGACAAAAATCCAATAAAAAAGGCGGCCTTTTAAGGCCACCCTGCGAAACAGCGGGTATTTGTTGGGCGCCTATGTACGCCGAGGAGGGGAAAACGGCAAGGGGAGTTTTAGGGGGCGCGGGTTGGACGGGGAAATTGGCTTTCGAGCCAAGTGAACCACTTCATAACCTGAAACGGGTTACTGAAAGTTGCCATTACGGTTAATAATTTGCCGATCAATGGCTGTTGCCATTATCGAGAAAGTTGGGCTCGCTATTAATGAAGACCGCTAGCTCCTCCACTGAAGTATCGCTTAGACCCTCTCGGACCATAGCCGATTGCCATTGGAGTACCGCAGCTGCCATAGTGGGTTTTTCATTGTGCGGGCCGACTATCTGCTGCCATAGCTCCACTTCGCGGAGCGTTACAGGCTTGGCGCACCACATGATCTCAGCGAGCGCAATCATAGATCGTGCTATTTCTTCGTCGATCACCTCGTTGGGGATGCTCCAATGTTGATCTCCAAGACAGTCAGTATAGAAGCTGACTTGTTTGAGTGCGTCCAGCACAGCAGTGTGATCGGCACCGGTTTCTACCGCAACCGCCATCGCCTGCATCGTCCGTGCGCCGTTCCTTACGAGATTAGGAATGATCCACCCTGCATTCTTGGCACGATGGCTGCGATAGTCTTTCCAAGCCTTGTTCAAACTTACTGAATCACTCGAAAGGGCAAGTCGTTTGAGGATAATAACCTTACCGCGCTCCTCCATTGAAAGTATCGATAGGGCGGTTGCGGTCGGATAACGCTTCGCTTGGAATAGCACCTTGGCATCTTCAATCAGCCTGTAGGCGTTGGTCTGTGCCGCCGCGATACCCTCTACTATCTGGGTGGCAGTGAGCGGTCCCGAATAGGATCGAAGATGCGACTTCATGCCCAGATGCTACATGACTTGAGCGAATGGAGCCAAGCTAAAGCCCAAGGATGCAAATTTAGAGCTCAACGCTCGAAACCGGACTGACGGCTCTCCACCCTACGCAGCCGCTAAGCTAAACGACCTCTTCTCGTATCCGGCAGCCGCCAAACAAAAACGGCGCCCGAAGGCGCCGTTTCCGTTAGTTGAACCGCCGATTAAGCGGAGTAGTACATCTCGAACTCAACCGGGTGCGGGGTGTGTTCGAACTTGTACACTTCCTTCCACTTCAGCTCGATGTAGCTCTCGATCTGCTCCTTGGAGAACACGTCGCCCTGCAGCAGGAACTCGTGGTCGGCTTCCAGGGCGCCGATCGCTTCGCGCAGCGAACCGCAGACGGTCGGGATGTCCTTCAGCTCTTCCGGCGGCAGGTCGTACAGATCCTTGTCCATCGGGTCGCCCGGGTGGATCTTGTTCTTGATGCCGTCCAGCGCTGCCATCAGGATGGCGGAGAAGGAGAGGTACGGGTTGGCGGTCGGGTCGGGGAACCGGACTTCAACGCGCTTCGCCTTCGGGCTGGTGGTGTAGGGGATACGGCAGGAGGCGGAGCGGTTGCGGGCCGAGTAGGCCAGCAGCACGGGAGCCTCGAAGCCGGGGATCAGGCGCTTGTAGCTGTTGGTGGAGGGGTTCGAGAACGCGTTGATCGCCTTGGCGTGCTTGATGATGCCGCCGATGGCGTACAGGCAGGTCTCGGACAGATCCGCATAGCCATTGCCCGCGAAGAGCGGCTTGCCGGCCTTCCAGATGGACAGATGGGTATGCATGCCCGAGCCGTTATCGCCATAGATCGGCTTCGGCATGAAGGTCGCGGTCTTGCCATAGGAATGGGCGACGTTGTGGACGCAGTACTTATAGATCTGCATCTGGTCGGCCATCGTGGTCAGGGTCGAGAACTTGGTGCCCAGCTCGTGCTGAGACTGCGCCACCTCATGGTGATGCTTCTCGATCGGCAGGCCCATCTCGCCCATGGCGGAGAGCATCTCGGCGCGCAGGTCGCTCTCGCTGTCCACCGGCGGCACGGGGAAGTAGCCGCCCTTGACGACAGGGCGGTGGCCCATATTGCCCTCGGGATAGTCCTTCAGGCTGGAGCCCGGGCCCTCGATGGAGTTCGAGCTGGTAGATGCCGTAATTGCCGCCGGTGCCGAACTTCACGTTGTCGAACACGAAGAACTCAGCCTCGGCGCCGATGAAGGCGTTGTCGCCGATGCCGGTGGACTTCAGGTAAGCCTCGGCCTTCTTGGCGGTGGAGCGCGGGTCGCGGGCATAGCCCTGGCCGGTCGCGGGCTCGATGATATCGCAGAACAGGATCAGGCTCGGCTTGGCCGAGAACGGGTCCAGGACCGCGCTGTCCAGGTCCGGCAGCAGGATCATGTCAGACTCGTTGATCGCCTTCCAGCCGGCGATGGAGGAGCCATCGAACATGAAGCCGTTCTTCAGCGCGTCCTCATCCACGGTGGAGATGTACTGCGCTGTGTGCTGCCACTTGCCCCTGGGATCGGTGAAGCGCAGGTCGACATACTCGACCCCGTTCTCCTTGATTAGATTGAGAACTTTGGCGACGCCGTCGCCGCCCTCGGCCTTCTTAGCCATGCTCTTACCCCGTTTGTATAAAATGTTACCCGTTCAGGCCCGCGGAGCGCACCATGCGCCCGCTTAAGAAACGCGTAGCGCCCGGCATGTTAAACATGCCGGGCGGCTTGGCAATGCCTGCTCAGACCGCTGCTTCGCCCTTTTCGCCGGTGCGGATACGGATGGCTTCTTCGACGGTGGAGATGAAGATCTTACCGTCGCCGATGCGCCCGGTGCGGGCGGCATTGGTGATCGCCTCGACCGCGCGCTCAACCACGGCGTCTTCGCAGACGACTTCGATTTTCACTTTCGGGAGGAAATCCACCACGTATTCGGCGCCACGGTACAGCTCGGTATGGCCCTTCTGGCGGCCGAAACCCTTTGCCTCGACGACGGTGATGCCCTGCAGGCCAACCTCATGCAGTGCCTCCTTCACTTCATCGAGCTTGAACGGCTTGATGATCGCTTCGATCTTTTTCATCTGGTTCACGCCGGGCCCGGGCCCCGCGTCCTCCTCTGTGTTCGTCGGACAGCACGCCCGAAATCCCGCCCCGGGCAGCCGGTGGGCAAGCGCGCGTCAGCCAACGGGCTGACGTTTTACGTCTTGCACGCACCGTGCCAGAATGGTTTTCCGCGCGGTGCCGCGATTGCGGCAGATTTATCAAAGGCCAAAACGAGACTTTGCTCAAGCGGTGGCGATTTCAGCCTAAATTTTGGGCAATCTTGCCGCCCGCGCTTTGGGCGGTTAAAATCGACTTCTCGACGAAGGATTTTTCGCGCCGTGAAACAAGCCAATTCCCTGCTTTCCGCCACCGGCACCACCATCTTCACGGTCATGTCCGCTTTGGCGGTGAAGCACCGGGCGATCAATCTCGGCCAGGGCTTTCCGGATACGGACGGGCCGGCGGATATCGTTCAGGCGGCGGCGGATGCGTTGCTGGATAACCGCAACCAATACCCGCCGCTGACCGGCGTGCCGGAGCTGCGCGAGGCTGTGGCGGCGGCGAATGCGCGTTTCTACGGGCTGGAGATCGACCCGGTTTCGGGGGTTGTTGTGACCTCCGGCGCCACGGAGGCGATCACCGCCAGCCTGATGGCGCTGCTCAACCCCGGGGACGAGGTGGTGCTGATCGAGCCGCTTTATGACACCTATCTGCCGGTGGTGAAGCTGCTGGGCGCGGTTCCCCGGCTGGTGCGGTTGCAGCCCCCGCATTGGGAGCTGCCGCGCGAGGAACTGGCGGCCGCCTTCGGGCCGAAAACCAAGCTGCTGATGCTCAACAGCCCGATGAACCCCACCGGCAAGGTTTTCAGCCGGGATGAATTGGAATTCATCGCTGGGCTGCTGCGCCAACATGACGCCTATGCGGTGTGCGATGAGGTGTATGAGCATCTCGTCTTCTCTGGCGCCAAGCATATTCCCCTGGCGACGCTGCCCGGCATGGCGGAGCGCTCTCTGCGTATCGGCAGTGCTGGCAAGACATTTTCGCTCACCGGCTGGAAGGTTGGCTACGTCTCTGGCCCGGCGCCGCTGATGGGTCTGGTGGCCAAGGCGCACCAGAACCTCACCTTCACCACCGCGCCCAACCTGCAGCGCGCCGTGGCTCTCGGGCTGGCGAAGCCGGATGCCTATTTCGAAGGGCTGGCGGGCGGGTTGGAGGAGCAGCGCGACCTGCTGGATGCCGGGCTTAAGCGCCTCGGCTTCCGCACCCTGCCCGCCGAGGGCAGCTATTTCATCACCGCGGATTTCTCGCCTCTGGGGTTCGAGGGGGATGATCTGGCCTTTTGCCAGGCGATTACCGAACAGGCCGGCGTGGCGGCGATTCCGGTCTCCGCGTTCTATGTGGGGGATGCACCGCGCCATTATGTGCGCTTTGCCTTCTGCAAGCAGAAAGCGGTTCTGGAAGACGCCTTGCAGCGCCTGGAAGGCTGGGTGGCGGCAAGGCCATTGACGGCGCTGGCTTGACCGCGTTAGGAGGCCACACCCTGGGTGGCGGACGTAGCTCAGTTGGTAGAGCGCCGGTTTGTGGTACCGGTTGTCGCGGGTTCGATCCCCGTCGTTCGCCCCAGGGGTTTCCTCGCAGAATGTATTTCCTGACATGACCATTGCGGCGCTGATTTTGGCGGGCGGCAAGGCCACGCGTTTTGGCGGGGCGGATAAGGCGTTTGTGCACCTCTCGGGCAGACCCTTGATTGAGCATGTGCTGGAACGGCTGCGCCCCCAGACCAACATCATCGCGATCAGCGCCAATGGCGACCCGGCGCGGTTCGCTGCCTATGAGCTGCCCGTGCTGGCGGATGCGCCCGCATTCGCCCGTTGCGGGCCGCTGGCCGGGGTGGCGGAGGGGCTGCGCTGGGCATCGGGGCAGGGGGCGGATTGGCTGCTCACCATGCCGGTTGATACGCCGTTTTTCCCGCTCACCCTGGCGGCTGATCTTTCCCCCGGCCCGTCCGTGGCCGTTTATGCCGGGCGGCAGCATCATCTGGCCTCTCTCTGGCCGGTCGCCTTCCTGCCGGGGCTGGAGGATTTCCTGCGCCGGGACCAAAAATACAAAGTCCGGGATGCGCTGGCCCTTTGCGGCGCCCGGCAGGTGAATTTTACAAGCCCGCAAGACCCCTTCGCCAACCTCAACAGCCCAGAGGATCTCTTGGGTTTTGGCTGATTGGCGGGTCTGTAAGATATTTACACTGCGCTTGCGATTTGGTGTAGAGTTTTACATGTTTACCCGGTTTTTTTACAAAACATTCTGACGCACAGCGAAACGAGGTGTATCTGGAATACCGCAACAATCTCTACCGGACGTTTAGCGGAGTATTCCTATGTCGTACCAAGATTGCATTCGTAGCACGGGTGAACTGATCGCCTCCAAGGGCGGTACCTGGGATGGCATCTCCCCGGAGGCCGTGGCCCGCATGCGGTTACAGAACCGCTTCACCACCGGGCTGGACATCGCCCGCTACACAGCGAAGATCATGCGCCAGGACATGGCGGCCTATGATGCCGACCCGGCCAACTACACCCAGTCGCTCGGCTGCTGGCATGGCTTCATCGCGCAGCAGCAGATGATCTCCATCAAGAAGCATTTCGGCTCCACCAAGGGCCGTTACATCTACCTCTCCGGCTGGATGATCGCGGCGATGCGCTCTGAGTTCGGCCCGCTGCCGGACCAGTCCATGCACGAGAAAACCTCCGTCCCGGCGCTGATCGAGGAGATCTACACCTTCCTGCGTCAGGCCGATGCGCGTGAGCTGAGCGGCCTGTTCCACGAGCTGGATGCCGCCCGCACCGCCGGTGATCTCGCCAAGCAGAAAGAAGTGCAGGGCAGGATCGATAATTTTGAAACCCATGTCGTGCCCATCATCGCGGATATCGATGCGGGCTTCGGCAATGCCGAGGCGACCTATCTTCTGGCCAAGAAGATGATCGAGGCGGGCGCAGGTGCGCTGCAGATCGAGAATCAGGTTTCCGACGAGAAGCAATGCGGCCACCAGGACGGCAAAGTGACCGTGCCGCATGAGGATTTCGTCGCGAAGATCCGTGCGCTGCGCTATGCCTTCATGGAGCTGGGGGTTGAGGAGGGCATCATCGTCTCCCGCACTGACAGCCTCGGCGCTGGCCTGACCAAGCAGATCGCGTTCTCGAAGGAGCCGGGCGATATTGGCGACCAGTATAATTCCTTCCTGGATTGCGACGAGGTCGACGTCTCGCAGATCGGCAATGGCGATGTCATCATCACCCGCAACGGCAAGCTGCTGCGTCCGAAGCGCCTGCCCTCCAACCTCTTCCAGTTCCGCCCCGGCACGGGTGCCGATCGCTGCGTGCTGGACAGCATCAACGCGCTGAACAATGGCGCCGACCTGCTCTGGATCGAGACCGAGAAGCCGCATATCGAGCAGATCGCCTCGATGATCGACCGCGTCCGCGCCGTCATCCCCAACGCCAAGCTGGCCTATAACAATTCCCCGTCCTTCAACTGGACGCTCAATTTCCGCCAGCAGGTGTTCGATGCCTGGAAGGCGCAGGGCAAGGATGTTTCAGCCTATGACCGTGCCAAGCTGATGAGCGTCGATTACGACGCTACCCCGTTGGGCCAGGAGGCGGATGAGAAGATCCGCACCTTCCAGGCGGACTCTGCGAAGCGCGCGGGCATTTTCCATCACCTCATCACGCTGCCGACCTACCATACCGCAGCGCTTTCCACCGATAATCTCTCCAGGGACTATTTCGGCGCGCAGGGCATGCTGGGCTACGTGCTGAATGTCCAGCGCCAGGAAATCCGCCAGGGGATCGCCTGTGTGAAGCACCAGAACATGTCGGGCTCCGACATCGGTGACGATCACAAGGAGTATTTCGCCGGTGAGGCCGCGCTGAAGGCCGGCGGCGTGCACAACACGATGAACCAGTTCGCGGCTTAAGAGCGCGATGACGTTAAGTTAGGCCGCAACGTGCGCCAACTTAATGTCTGAATCGCACTCTGTACCACCTAACAGCGGCACAAGAACCGCAATTTTCCAACTTCATGGTGGCCCGGCATTGTCCGGGCCGTTTTTTTGTTGCCTTGATGCAATATGCGGTTGGACAAAGGCAGGGGCCGAAACCAAGTTGAAACACCCTGTTTAACTTGGTCACAAAGCGCGCCAGGGCTTGATCTAGGCAAGCCCGGACCAAGCCCATATGAGGGCGCCGGAATGTCACCCATGGCCGCAGACCGCCGCTCTCCCTGGAAAATACCGGCACTATTGCTGGGGCTGCTCACGGCTTTGTTCTATCTGCCGCTGCTCTGGCGGGCTGTTGCGCCGGTGCAGCTGGATGGCGACGAGGGCTGGAACATGGTCCGTGCCCTGCTGGCCGCGCGGCATGTGCCGCTTTACGGCCAGAAGCCGGATCTGGATTTCACCAACTACCCGTTCATCTCCTTCCATATCATCGCCTGGCTTACGGCCCTGGGGGCTGATCCGCTCTTCGCCGGGCGTGCTTTGGCTTTGGTGGCTCTGGCGGTCTTGGGCGGCTTCACGGGCGCGTTCGTCAGGCTCTTCACGCCGGACCGTTACGCGGCACTCTTCGCCGGGCTTTTATTCGCGCTCTGGCTCGCGATCTGGATGCCGAACCGCGTTGCCGTGGATGACCCGCAATTGCTGGGCATGGTGTTCGAGGCGGCGGGATTTTACTTATTTCTTCGTAATGAAAAGGCGGGCCCCGGCCTTTGGCTCTCGGCCTGCCTGTTCGTGCTGGCGCTGTTCACCAAGCAGACTCTCCTGGCCATGCCGTTCGCGGCCGGGCTGACGCTGATTGTGCAAAAACGCTGGTCCAGCCTGCTGCAATGGCTGGCTGCGGGCGCGGTTTGCGCCGCTTTGCTGCTGTGGCTGACATACATTGTCGATGGTCCCTATTTCTTCGCCAACATGTTGCAGCCCCGCGCCTATATCTGGCGGGATTTAGGCTCACAGGGCGGGGATTATTTGCTGGTCTTTCTCCCCGTGCTTTTGCTGGCCGGAGGCTGGTGCTGGAAACATCGCCAGGAGGCGCGGGCCTGCCCCGTCATCCTCGGCTGGCTTGCCGCCAACGTGCTGGGCTTTGTCTTCGCCGGGGGCGATGGCGTTGGCCGCAACGTGTTCTTCGAGGCGGTGCTGCTGACCGTGGTTCTCGCCATGGCGGGCTGTGAGTCTACGCCGCGTTCCTGGCGCGCTCTGCTGTTGTTATTTCCCTTCGTCTGGGCGCCTGATCATTTCATCGCCTCAATCCGGGAGGACCAGGCCCTGCCGCAGGCGCGGGCCGATTTTGCGGCCGGGGTGGCGTTTCTGAAAACCGTGCCGGGGCCGGTGGTCTGTGAAAATCTGCTGATGTGCGCGCGGGCCGGCCATGTTTCAGCGTTCTATACCTATTATGTGGATAGCCAGATCAAGCTCGGCCGCCTGCCTGATGCGGCTGTTACCTCAATGGTGGCGCAGCGGAAGGTGAGGGCGGTGGAGATTGGCACCATAGACAAGCCAGAGCCTCTGCGCCGGGCGCAATTCACGCCGGATTTTCTGGCGGCGCTGAAGGCGAATGACCGGCCCGCCCTGGACAGGCGCACAGTCTCGATCTGGATTCCCGGGACCTGAAATCGCCCGCGCCGCCGGTCAAGCTCAGTCGGGTCGAGTGAGGCCTCTCGTGTTTGCCAGGGCCAAAGCCCCCATGCTATGCAGCGAAAGCTGGCGGAAAACGGCGGGTTTCCGTGGTTTTCAATCATTTCCCGGAGCTTGAGCGGTACAGGGTATGGCAAAGAAACTCGTTTGGGGCCGCGCCTGGCATGGCCGGAGCTATGATCTGGGGCGGATGACCCTGCCCGATCTCTGGGCCGCCTACCTTACATATCCGGCCATCAATCTTTATGCCGTGCTGGCGGTGCTCTCCGGCGCTTATATGCTGCTTACGGTGCGGCATTGGCCGCAAATCGCGCTGCCGGTGCTGGCGGTGCTCATTGTCTATCCCTTGGTCTGGTACGGGTTGCACCGCTACGTGCTGCATGGGCGTTGGCTCTACCGCATGCGCTGGAGTGCCGCACTCTGGAAGCGCATCCATTTCGACCATCACCAGGACCCGCATAAGCTCGAAGTGCTGTTCGGCTCGCCGCTGAACACCATCCCGACCATGCTGATCATCACCGGGCCCATCGGCTATGCCCTGGCGGGCTGGACCGGGGTGGCCACAGGCTTCTGCACGGCGCTCATCACCACCTGCGTGTATGAGTTTTTTCACTGCGTTCAGCATCTGAACTACAAGCCGAAAAACAGCCTCGTGCAAAAGCTCAAGCGCGACCATCTGCTGCATCATTTCCAGAATGAGAACGGCAATTACGGCATTGTGAGCTTCCTGCCGGATATGATTTTCCAGTCCTATTACCCGAATGCGAAGGACTGCCCGAAGAGCCCGACCGTGTTCAATCTCGGTTACGACCTTGAGGAAGCGAAGCGCTTCCCCTGGGTGATGGAGCTGACCGGCACGCCGCCACGGGACAAGCCCCCCTCCGCCATGGAAGACCAGGCAGGGCGGGCGAACTAATGAGCCAGATCGAGATCGTCCCGGTTACGGGCAAGAAACTCCTCAAGCGTTTCATCCTGCTGCCCCAGCGGCTGCACAAGGATGACCCATCCTATATCGCGCCCCTGCATATGGAGCGCGAGGAGGCTCTGGGGCCGAAAAACCCGTTCTTCGGCCATGCCGAGGTGCAGTTCTGGCTGGCGGTGAAGGATGGCCGCGACGTCGGGCGCGTTAGCGCGCAGATCGACACGCTCGCCCTCTCCTTGGACCCGGATGCGCCGGGGATGTTCGGCATGCTGGCCGCCGAGAATGATCCTGAGATTTTCATAGCACTGCTTCAGACCGCGCAAGCCTGGCTGCGTGAGCGTGGCATGACCCGCATGCAGGGGCCGTTCAACCTCAACATCAATGAGGAAACCGGCGCGCTGGTGGATGGGTTCGACACGCCGCCCATGCTGCTGATGCCGCATGACAAACCCTATGTCGCCGCACAGCTTGAAGAGCTGGGCTTGGCCAGGGCCAAGGATGTCTATGCCTATCTGTACGACATGCGGGTGGATTTGCCGCAGAGCGTGCAGCGCCTGCTTTCGCGCCAGCTACCGCCGGGGGTGACGGTGCGTCAGCTCGACATGAAGAGGCTCAAGGAGGAGATCAAGAACGTCACCTCCATCTTCAACGATGCCTGGGCGAATAACTGGGGCTTCGTGCCGCTAACGGAGGAGGAGACGGATTATCTCTCCAAATCGCTGAAGCCGCTTCTGAACCCGCGCATGACCAGCCTGGTGGAGCGCGATGGCGAGCCGGTGGCCTTCATGATCGCGCTGCCGAATCTGAACGAGGCGATCAACGGGCTGGACGGCAAGATTCTGCCCTTCGGCTGGGCCAAGCTGCTCTGGCGGCTGAAGGTCGCGGGCGTGAAGACCGCGCGCGTGCCGCTGATGGGCGTGCGCCGCTCCGCCGCCAAAGACTTGATCGGCAGCCTGCTGCCCTATCTGATGATCGACATGGTGCGCCGGGAAGGGCTGAAGATGGGGTTCACCCATATCGAGCTCTCCTGGATTCTCGAGGACAACATGCCGATGCGCCGGATGATCGAGAGCCTGGACGCGAAAGCGTACAAGACCTACCGGGTGTTCGAGGCGGCGGTTTAACCGCGCAGCCACCCGGCTTGCCGGTACCAAGCCACGGTACCGGCGAAGCCGTCTTGAAGCCCGATACGCGGCGTGTAGATGTCGCGCGGCAATAATTCCTCCGCCGGCACGGACCAGTCCGGGTGCAGAATTTCCCGTGCCTTGCCGCGCGTGAAGATAGGCGCGGTCTTCTGCGTCTTTCCCCACAGTTCCGAGTAAAAACCAGCAGCCAAAACCAAGGCTTTTGGCACGCGCACAAGACGCGGGTGGCTGCCTGTAGCGCGTGCCGCCGCTTCCATCAGGTCGCGCGCGGAATAGCCTTCGGGCCGTTCATCGGCCAAGGTGAAGATGCCGGGCCGGAATTTTTCGCCCGCCATGGCGGCGATCGCGCCGGCAGCATCCCGCGCATGAATCACGGCGGCGGTGCTATGGCTTAAAAGCGGTGCGATGGGGCGTAGACTTGCCTGAAAAACAGCCAGGGTTTCCTTGTCCCAGGGCCCGTAGATCGCGGGCGGGCGAATGATCGCCAATTGCGCCGCCGCTTCGCCAAATGCCTGCCGCGCGGCGGCTTCCGCCGCGTTCTTGCTGAAGGCGTAGTCGGAGAGTTCCGGCTCCCGCGCGGCAAGAGATGAGATCAGGATGAATTTCGCGTCAGGCGCCAGGCGCCGCGTGATCCGCGCCAGGGCCGTGGTGCCGTCACGATTGCCATGCAGAAATTCTGCCCGGCTATGCGCCTTGATCAGCCCTGCCCCATGCACAATCACATCCGCGCCTCGCACCAGCGCTGCCAGTGCCGCCTCATCTTCCAGGCTGCCGCGTACGGTTTCGAACGCAACGCCCTCGAAGGCCGGATGCGCCGGATCGTGCCGGGACAGCAAACGTATGCGCAAGCCAGCCTGCGCCAGGGCAGGAACGAGATGCAGACCCAGAAACCCCGTTCCGCCGGTGATGGCGGCGAGGGGAGCCGCCGTCATTCCGCCGCGGTGGCGGTGGCGCGGAGCTGGAAGGCGCCATCCAGATACATCAGGCGGGCGCGGGAGCGGCTGAGCTTGCCGGAGGAAGTCTGCGGCAGGCTGTGGGGCGGCACCAGCACCACGCGCGTCTCCAGCCCTTGGCGGCCACGGAAAAAGCGGGTGAGCTCCAGCGCCAGAGTCTCGCGTGCCGCAGGGTCGATCACCCGGCATTGGACGAGGACGATAACCTCCTCGTCCTCACCGTTATCTACGGAAAACACCGCCACATCGCCGCTGCGCAGGGAGGGCACTTCCGCTTCGGCGGCCCATTCCAGATCCTGCGGCCAGACATTACGGCCATTAACGATGACGAGATCCTTCGCCCGGCCCGTGATGACGATCTGCCCGGCGATGAGATAGCCGAGATCGCCCGTATCCAGCCAGCCATCCTGCGAGAGCACGCGCGCGGTTTCCTCCGGCGCGCCGAAATAGCCCAGCATCAGACTCGGGCCACGCACGAAGATGCGGCCCACCTCGCGCTCCGGCAGCAGGGTGTCATCCTCGCCGCGCACCTCGATCTCATGCTCGGGCAGCATCTGCCCACAGATCACGAAATGACGGGTGCGCTCGCTATTCCCATTGGCGGGCACGGCGCGGTGCTCGCGCTCCAGCACCAGCCCATCCACGGCGTCTTCCTTCGCGCCCTGGCCATCGGGGCTGAAACTCAAAGCCAGCGTCGCTTCCGCCATGCCGTAGCAGGGCACGAAGACGGTTTCAGAGAAGCCGTTGGCCGAGAAGCGCTCGGCAAAGCGGGTAAGCACGGCAGGGCGGATCATGTCGCCGCCAATGCCAGCACGCCGCCAGGAGGAAAGGTCGATATCCTCCGTCGAAGCGGTCTGGGCCCGGCGGGCGCATAGCTCATAGCCGAAGGAGGGGCTGAAGGAGATGCTGCCCTTGTTGCGGGTGATGAGCGAGAGCCAGAGCAGCGGCCGGCGGGCGAATTCCCGCGTGGGCAGAATGTCGACCGAAAGCTGGCAGGCCATTGGCATCAGCAGGAAGCCGACCAGCCCCATGTCATGGTAATAAGGCAGCCAGCTGGTGCAGCGGTCATCGTCATTCACCTGCAGCCCGTATTTGGCCATGTAATGGGCATTGGCCATGAAGGCGGCTTGCGTCACCGCCACGCCGAGCGGAAAGCGCGTGCTGCCGGAGGAGAATTGCAGATAGGCGAGCGACTCGGGTGCGGGCAGGGTCGCTTCATCCACCATCGGCGCGCCGTCCAGCACCGTGATTGTGCCGGAGCATCTGAGGTTCAGCCCCTCCACCGCCTCGGCCAGCCAGTCCGCCAGCACGGCGGGGCCAAACACGGCATGGGCGTCAGCGCCCTGGATCATCCGGCGCAGGAAGGAGATATAGCTGTCCTTGCCGCCGAAGGCCGCCGGCAGTGGCAGAGGGGCGGGCACCAGCCCGGCATATTGGCAGGCGAAGAAGGCGCGGGCGAAATCGCCGTCGCTCTCGGCCAGCAGCCCCACGCGCTCGCCGGGTTTCAGCCCCGTGCCGAGCAGCCGCCGCGCCAGGGCAATGGCCTGGGTGCGCAGCGTGGCATAAGGCAGAACTTCGGTAAGACTTCCCTTGCCGGAATAGAAATTCAGGCCCGTCGGCCCTTGGGCCGCATAGTCCAGAGCCTCGGCAATGGTTCCGAAATCGGCGAAACGCTTGACCAGCCCTGCATGGTGAGTCGGGGTAGGCTCAGTCATATTGCCTGGAATTTACCATTGATGCCATCCGATGGCGCTAACAGACTCACAAGTGAATGGCAATGGCTTTGCCGTATGGCGCGGTTGACAGCGCCGCTTTCCGCCGCCTAGCTGGCCCCCGCCAGCCCCTCCTTTTCCAGCCAGCCGGATTGCGAGTTTTCCATGCCCATCCCCAGAACGCTGCATTTCTGCTGGATCGGCCCGAACCTCTCCTGGGCGCATGGCTTCGCGCTGCTCTCCGCCGCCGCGCAAAGTGGGATGGAGGATGTGATCCTGCACCATACGGATGAGTTGGCGGATGGCCCGGTGCTGCGCGCATTGGCGGCGGCGCCGGGGTGAGGTTGGATAAGCTGGCGCCGGAGGCGCTGCTGGCCCCTGTGCAGGCGGCGCTGGGGCTGGGCGAGGCCCTGACCCGGCTTTACGCCAGGCTGCGAAGCCCTGTGCAGCGGGCGGATCTGCTGCGTGCCGCGATATTGTACCGGCAGGGCGGCGTTTATATGGATGTCGACACCGTCACCATGGCTCCACTGACGCCGCTGCTCGATGCGGTGCAGTTCATCGGCGCGGAGCGAATCGTCTGGCCGCATTGGGTCTATCAATCACGCTCGCCTTTGGTCTGGGCGAAGCATCTGGGGCTGGATGTGTTGCGCAAGGCGCTGCGCCGCGCCCCCGGCGGCTGGCGCGCCTTTCGCGTGGTGGAGGGTTGGTATGTGCCGGCCGTGAACAATGCGGTGATGGGCGGTGAGGCGGGCGCGCCTTTGTTCGCCGCCGTGTTGCGCGCCATGGCTTCCCTGCCGGAGGGTGAGATGCCCGGCCCCTATGCGCTGGGGCCGGATATGTACCAGGCGCTGCTGGATGCGGCGCCAATGCCGGGGCTCGTGATTCACCCGCCCGCTTGTTTCTACCCGCTGGCGCCGGAAATCTCGGAACATTGGTTCCGCCCCTGCCGTAACGCGCCCGCCGCGCTGGGGCAGGTGACCGGCCCGCAAACCAGGGTGGCGCATTGGTATGGCTCGGTACGTACCAAGCCTTACGTGGCGCAGATCAACCCCGATTACGTTCGCGCGCACCGCCAGGATCAGCTTTACAGCGCCCTGGTCTGCGCCGCTCTGCCGGGGTTGCCGTGAAGGCCGCATCCGATCTCTTACGCTCGCAGGTCACACACTTGCGACGCATGACGGAAAGAGCTAGGAGCCTCGCTGACTTACCGCGCAGAGTTCGGACTCACCCAGATTTGCCTGCAGTCCGTCTGGAGCCTTAAGCGTGAAAGCGCGAAGCTCCGGTGCCGTTTTTCTGGCAGGGTTGCGATCGGCAGGAGGCGTTAGGGTACAGGGTTGAGGTACGAAGGCGATTCCCAGACTGTTCATGGAGCGAGGCAGGTTTTCTGTCGTGGCTGGGTTGCGCGCGTGTGTCTGGTCCTGCCGTCCGTGATGGCGTCCTGCTCCCCGAGAGATTTTATCGAGAGACGAGGTTAATTATGGCGAAGAACGGCGGCATCCGCATCGCGATCGCTGGCATTGGCAACTGTGCCAGCTCCCTGATCCAGGGGCTCTATTACTATACGCCGGAGCGCTGCGCCGAGGGTGTGGTCGGCCTCATGCATACCGAGATCGGCGGCTATCAGCCGAACGACATCAGGGTGGTTGCGGCGTTCGACGTGGATGCCCGCAAGGTCGGCCAGGATGTTAGCCGCGCCATGTTCGCCAAGCCTAACTGCACGAAAGTGTTCCAGGCCGAGATCCCTGAAATGGGCGTCGTCGTGAAGATGGGCCGGGTGCTGGACGGCATTTCCGAGCATATGGCGAATTACGACGAGGACCGCACCTTCGTGCGTTCCGAGGCGAAGGAGCTGACCAAGGCCGAGATCGTTGCAGAGCTGAGGTCCACCCGCGTGGACGTGCTGTTGAACTACATGCCCGTCGGCTCCGAGCAGGCGGCGCGTTTCTATGCCGAATGCGCGCTGGAGGCGGGCTGCGGCTTCGTCAACAACATGCCAGTGTTCATCGCCAGCGATAAAGCTTTTGCCGACCGCTTTGAGGCCGCTAACCTGCCGATCATCGGGGATGACATCAAATCCCAGCTGGGTGCCACCATCACCCATCGCGTGCTAACGGACCTGTTCGCTAAGCGCGGGGTGAAGCTGCTGCGTACCTATCAGCTCAACACCGGCGGTAACACCGACTTCCTGAACATGAAGAATCAGGAGCGTCTGGTTTCCAAGAAGATCTCCAAGACCGAAGCCGTGCAGGCCGTGGCGAAGAAGCGGATGGAGAATGAGACCATCCATGTCGGCCCGTCCGACTATGTGCCCTGGCAGAACGACAACAAGATCGCCTTCATCCGCATGGAAGGGCTGTTGTTCGGCGACGTGCCGATGGATGTGGAGCTGCGCCTCTCCGTGCAGGACAGCCCGAACTCCGCTGGCGTGGTGATCGACATGGTCCGCTGCTGCAAGCTGGCGCTGGAAGCCGGCGTCGGCGGCGTGCTGGCTGGCCCGAGCGCCTATTTCTGCAAGCACCCGCCGGTGCAGTACACGGACGATGTGGCCTATGAGATGACCGAAGAGTTCATCCGCACCCGTCCGGTCCTGGCGGTGAACGCCGCCGAATGAAGTGTCTGATCGTCGCCGCCGGGCAGGGCACGCGCCTGCGCGAGAAGGGGGAGCTGAAGCCGCTTATCCCCATTCGCGGCGTGCCGCTGATCGAACGCGTGATCGCCAATGGCAGGGAAGCCGGGATCGACGAGTTCCTCGTCGTCACCGGTTACCGCTCTGAAGAGCTGCAGACGCGGCTGGGGGAATTCTCCCGCCGCTCCGGCATCCATATCACCCGCATCTTCAACCGCGCCTGGGACCGGGCTAACGGCATGTCCGTTCTCACCGCCAAGCAATATCTGGATGAACCCTTCCTGCTCACCATGTGCGACCATCTGGTGGACCCGGAGATTCTCCGCCGCCTGGTCCAGGCGAAGCAGGAGCTGGGCACGGTGACGTTGGGTGTGGATTTCAACATCGACAACCCGCTGAACGACCCCGAGGACGTGACCCGCGTGAAATGCGAAGGCGATCGGCTGCTGCATATCGGCAAGGTCATCAAGGACTTCAATTGCTTCGATACCGGCGTGTTCCGCTGCACTCCGGTAATGTTCGAGGCGCTGGAAGAGTCCCAGAGTCGCGGGGATGACAGTATTTCCGGCGCCATGAATGTGCTGGCCGAATGGGGCAAGGCGCGGGTGTTCGATATCGGCGACAGGCTCTGGGTGGACGTGGACGATCCCATCGCCTTCGGTAAAGCCGAGACGCTGCTGGATGAAGGCCGCCTGTAACCATGAGTGAAGCAGCCCGCCTGGCCGCGGCGGACCCTGTCCGCCGGACCTATGAAATCGAGGATCCGACCAACCTCTATTTCATCCATCCCATTTCCTCCCGGCTGGTGCCGGTTTTCGCCAAAATCGGGCTTACCCCCAATGCGGTGTCGCTCATTGGCATGGGCTGCGGGATTCTCGCTGGGGTGGCCTATCATTTCTACACCGCCAGCTGGTGCGCCATCGCGGGCTTCGTGCTGATGCTGGCCTGGCATGTGATGGACGGGGCGGATGGCCAGTTGGCACGCCTGACCAAAACCTATTCCGAACTCGGCAAGGTGCTGGACGGCATCTGCGACTACGTGACCTTCACCGCCGTCTATGTCGGGCTGGCGCTGGCTCTGAGCGCCTCCCTGGGCGGTTGGATCTGGCTGCTGGTGGCGCTGGCGGGTGCGGCGCATGCGATACAGTCCGCCGCTTATGAGATGCAGCGCCAGGATTATAATTTCTGGGGCTGGGGGCGGCAGTCCGCCGCGTTGCCGAAGCTGGACGCGAAGCCGCAAGGCATCGCCGGGCATCTGCATCAGTACTATGCGCGGGTGCAGCTTTGGGCCTCGGGCGGCGCGGCGGAGTTCCACGCCGAGTTTGCGGCTTTGCTGGCGGCGAACCCAAGGCAGGAGGCCACGCTGCGCGCCGCCTACCGCGAGCATTTCGCACCGGTGATCCGCCGCTGGGGTGTGCTCTGCGCCAATTACCGCACGCTGGGCATTTTCGTCGCGGCGCTGATCAAGCTGCCGGTGCTCTATTTCGTGTTTGAGATTGTGGGCTTCGGCGCCATTCTGTTCATCCTGCTGGAGGCGCAGAAGG
Organism: uncultured Pseudomonadota bacterium; assembly: GCA_963827925.1. Lineage (GTDB taxonomy): Bacteria > Pseudomonadota > Alphaproteobacteria > Acetobacterales > Acetobacteraceae > Acidocella. The sequence continues at coordinate 169,281 of CAWHDE010000001.1, forward strand.
TGCATTACCGCTCCTTCCTGGCGCGTGTAACCCCGGGCTGAGATACGGGCCGGGCCCGGTTGCTCAGGCCCAGCCGCCTGGCGTCAGAATACGCTTCGCCGAAGCCGGGAATTTCTCCAGAAGACGGGCTGGCCGGATCGGGCGCGGGGCAAGATTGCCTCCGCAATTGGGGCATGTATCCGCCAGATTCTCCGCGCAGCTTGCGCAGAAGGTGCATTCGAAAGTGCAGATACGCGCCTCCGTGCTCGAAGGCGGCAGATCCTTGTCGCAGCATTCGCAATTTGGCCGCAGTTCTAGCATGCCGTTATCTCCCTTTACCGCCGGATCATGCAAAGCCGGTTCGCGCGGGGCAAGAGGCCAATTTCCGTGAGCCGTCTTTTTTTAAAGCAGATTGAGGCGTGGTGGCCTTAATTTAACATGGTCGCGCTCCAGCAGCCAGCCGCCAAGCACCAGCAGCAATATTGACGGCGCCAGGGCCGAGACGGCCGGGTTCACCGCCAGCAGCAGCCCCAGATAGAAGGTGATCTGCTGCACCAGCAGGAACACCATGCCGAGCAGCGCGCCGATGACGATCTGCCGCCCCGCCCCGCCCGAGCGCTGCGGCCCGAACACGAAGGGCGCCGAGATGAGCGCCATGCCAATCAGCGACAGCGGGATGGCCACCATGCTCCAAAAGGTCTGCTCGTAAACCAGCGCCTCCTGATGCTGCTGCTTGAGCTGCCGCACATAGGTGTAGAGCGCCAAAGGCGGCATGGTCTCCGGCGGAATTGCCAGCAATTGCAGCTGCCTGGTGGTGAGAAAGGGCTTCCAACTCAGTGTGGCCGGATTGTCCCTCACTGTCTGGCCGGCGGTGATGAGGTTGCGGGTCACGTCGCTTAGCGTCCAGCTGCCGTCTGGCTGTGGCATGGCGTTATCGGCCTGGACGAGGCTGGTCAGCGTGCCCTCAGGCCCGAAGGTGAAGATTGCCACGCCATGCAGTTCGCTGCCGCCCGCGAAGCTCTGCACGTTCAGGAACACGCCGTTCTTCTGCGCCCAGAACCCGCCATTGGAGAGGCCGGACAGCGCATCGCCCAGGGCAGCCGCGCGCTCGCGCTGCGCCGCCTGCTGGGCGGGCGGGATAACGAATTGCGCCACGAGGAACAAGGCGATGATGATGGGCAGGCATAGCTTCACCACCGCGCCGATGATTCTGGCCTGCGACACGCCGAAGCTGCGGAAGGCGGTCAGTTCGGAATGTTTGGCCAGCGTGCCCAGCCCCATCAGCGTGGCCAGCAGCATGGAAACAGGGGCGAGCTGCAGCAGCTGGTCTGGTGAGGTGAGCAGCGTGTAAGTCAGCGCGTCGCGCAGCTTATATTGCCCCTGGCCGATCAGGCCGAGCTGCTCGACGAAGCCGAGCAGGCTGAACAAAGCGGTGAGGCCGCTGGTGATCAGCAGGAAGGCGCGGAAGACCGTCCAGCCGACATAGCGGTCAAGCAGCATCGTGGCTGCTTGCCGGATGCAATTTCATCGGCGGCGACACGGGACGGGTGAGGGGTGTGGGGCCCTTGGGCGGGGTGCGGAAAGCCCGGCGCAGGGCAGGGGCATACCAGATCAGCGCGATGGAGAGCGCCAGCGCGGCAGGCGCCCACCACAGCCCGGGGAAGCGCGAGACATCGCCATGCTGCACCCAGGTGCGCGCCGTGGTGCAGAGCAGGTAATAGGCGGAATAGGCCAGAATGGCGGGGCCGAACTTGGCGTAGCGGTTCTGGCGTGGGCGGCCGCGGCTCAAAATCGCGCCCAGGATTGCCAGCAGCAGGGTAGAAAGCCCGGTTGAGAAGCGCCATTGCCGTTCCGCGATATCCGCGGGGTCCCGGGAGGCCATGAGATGCGCCGTGCTGGCCGCCACCGGGCTGTAGCCTCCCGCGCCGGGCGCGCTGCCGTCCGGGTCCACATTCATCCCCGCCGCTTCCAGGGACTGGTCGCTGGCCGGATTGTCGTGGTCGAACTCATAAACATGCGCGCCGGAGAGATGTACGCTGCGCTGCCCATCCGCCCCGGCCGTCGCGGGGCTGGCGCTGCCGGCGAAGATCACCTCAAGGTGGGTGCCAATGCGCCGGGCCACGAAGACATTCCGCGCCTCTGCGTGTGGCCCCGCACGGTTGCCGAGGAAGATGACACGCGAGCCATCCGGGCTGGCATAGAAGGTGCCCGGCTCCATCGCGTTCACATTCAGCATAACAGCCGCGCGGCGGGAGATGTCGTGCGAGGTGGTATAGGCCCAGGGCCGGACGAACAGGGAGAGGCAGCCGACGCAGACAGAGAGCCCCAGCGCCAGCCCCAGCACCGGGCGCAGGAGCTGGCGCGGCCCCATGCCGAGGGCGAGCATGGCGGTGATCTCGCCATCCGCCTGCAGCCGGCCGAACCCCGCCAGTACCGCGATGAAGAGCGAGATGGGGATGAGAACATCCAGAGAAATCAATAGCTTGAGTAGGGTCAGCGCCGTAATCGCGCCGATTGGCAGCAGGCCGTTCACGGCATCGGACAGGATTCCAGCCAAGCTGAATCCCGCGAACAACACGGCCAGAATGCCCAAAATCGCGGCGAAGGGCCGCGTCATTTCACGAATCAGATATCTGTCTGTCTTCAAGGCGCCCAACCAACTCTCTTCGTCATATTAGACTGGCGGGCCCCGCCGAACCATACGGGAGGTGCAAAGGCGCCATAAGCTTTCCAGAAGGCCCGTGACAACGCGTTGCCCGCTCTTTAATAGAGGGGCTGGTGAATTGTATAGGTTTTATTGCACGACTGTCAGCTGCAGCTTCTGCGTGGCCGGCGTGCATGAAACAGCAGAGGAGCTGCGCGCAGCCATATGTCTGATCAGGCCAACGAGATCCGCGAGATTATTTTCGGCACGCTGCGCGCGGCGCTGCCGCAGGAGCGCCCGCTTTCCGACGAAACGCACATCATCGAGGATCTGGGGCTCGATTCCGTCGCGGTGATGGATTTCGTGATGGAGATCGAGGACAAGCTCGACATCTCCGTGCCGCTGGACAAGATCGCCGAGGTGGAGACGCTGGGCGACCTCATCGCCACCGTGCTGCGGCTGAAGGAAGCCGCGTAAACGAATGGCGTTGTTCGACAAATATGCGCCTCTGGCGGAGCAGTACCGCCGGCTGGAAGAGGCTGGGACGAATCCGTTCAACGTGCCGTTCGATGAGGTGCTCTCCCCGACTGAGGCGGTGATCGCCGGGCGTAAGACCCTGCTGCTTGGCACCAACAATTATCTGGGCCTGACCTATGACCCGGCGGTGGTGGAAGCCGCCAATGCAGGCCACCAGGGCGTCCGGGCTCGGGCACCACCGGCTCGCGCATTGCCAATGGCAGCTATGGCAGCCATCAGCGGCTGGAAGCCGCCTTGGCGGATTTTTACGGCCGCAAGCATGGCATGGTGTTCTCCACCGGCTATCAGGCCAATCTCGGCATCATCTCGGCCCTGGCGGGCAAGGGCGACCATCTGCTGCTGGATGCGGATTCGCATGCCAGCATCTATGACGGCTCGCGCCTCGGCTATGCGCAGGTCACGCGCTTCCGGCATAACAGCCCTGAGGATCTCGCCAACCGTCTGCGCCGCCTGGCGGACGAACCGGGGGAGAAGGTGATCATCGTCGAGGGCATCTACTCGATGCTGGGCGATACCGCGCCGCTGAAGGAATTCGCCGCCGTGAAGCGCGAATATGGCGCCTATCTGGTGGTGGATGAGGCGCATTCCCTGGGCGTGCTGGGCGCAACCGGCCGGGGCCTGGCGGAGGCAGCCGGGGTTGAGGCGGATGCGGATTTCATCGTCGGCACCTTCTCCAAGAGCTTAGGGGGCGTTGGCGGGTTCTGTGTCACAGACATGGAGGGCGCGGACATTCTGCGCGTCGTCAGCCGGCCGTACATGTTCACCGCCTCGCTGCCGCCGGGCGTGATCGCCGCAACGGAAGCAGCCCTGCATGAGCTGCGTACAAGACCAGAGTTGCGGGTGCGGCTGAACGCGAACGCGCTGCGTCTCTATCGCGGGCTGGCGGCTCTGGGCTTCGAGCTGGGGCCGGAGCCAAGCCCGGTGGTTTCCGCCGTCATGCCCTCACCGGACGCCGCGTTCGGCTTCTGGGCGGCTTTGCTCAAGGCCGGGCTGTACACCAATGTCAGCCTGCCGCCCGCCACGCCGAAAGGCTTGGCGCTTTTGCGCTCCAGCGTGAGCGCGGCGCATACGCCGGAGCAGATCGACCATGCCATCGCCCTCTTCGCGCAAGTGGGGCAGGGGCTGGGGCTGCTGGCGGGTGAGGCTGCTCTGGCGGCGGCGAAATAACGCCGCCCGAACCAGGCGGAGGGCGGATGCGCCAGGTCGCGATCTTCCGTCATAATCTGTTCAAGCTGTCGGAGCCCTTCATCGCCCAGCAGGCGCAGAGGCTGCAACGCTACCGCCCGCTCTATTTGGGGCGTCTGCGTTATGGCGCCGCCCCGCCGGGGGCCGAGGCGCTGGCGCTGGAGGATTTGGCACCGAACATGCGGCTGCTGCCGGCGGTGTGGCACATGCTTTCGGCTAACCCGCACCCTTATCTCCACATGCTGGAAGGGCGCAGGCCGGACCTGATCCACGCCCATTTCGGGGTGGAGGGGGTTTATGCCCTGCCTCTGGCCGAGCGGCTCGGCGTGCCTCTGGTCACCACGTTTCATGGGTTCGACGCCACGCTGTCTCCCGCCGGGCTGCTCTCCAACCCGGCCTGGGCGCGTTACGCGCTGGGGCGTGGGGCGCTGGCGCGGCGGGGTAGGCTGTTCCTCGCCGCCTCGAATTTTTTGCGGGGAAAGCTGCTGGCGCTGGATTTCCCGCCCGAGCGCGTGATTGTGCATTATATCGGCGTGGACCCCAGCGCCATCGCGCCCCGCGGCCCGGCGCAGGAGGAGCCCACCATCCTGCATGTGGCGCGGTTGGAGGAGGTGAAGGGCACGGAATTCCTGATCCGCGCCTTTGGCCAGATTGCCCCGCAATATCCGCTCGCCCGGCTGGTGATCATCGGCGATGGTAAGCTGCGCAAGACATCTGGAGCGGCTGGCGCGGGAGACGGGTTTTGCGGAGCGCATCGAATTTCTGGGCGCGCGGCCGCATGATGAGGTGCTGGGCTGGATGCGCCGCGCCGCCATGCTGGTGCTGCCCAGCGTGAGGACGAATTCCGGCCGGGAGGAGGGGCTGGGCATGGTGATGCTGGAAGCCGCCGCCACCGGCGTACCGGGCATCGGCTCGCGCGTCGGCGGCATTCCGGAAGGCATTGCCGAGGGGGAAACCGGCTTTCTGGTGCCGGAACGCGACCCGGAGGCACTGAGCATCGCCATCGGCATGCTGCTCGCCAACCCCACGCTGCGGCTGCGCATGGGCGAGGCCGCGCGCCGCCGGGTGGAGCGCCTGTTCGACATTCGCCGCCAGACCGAGGCGCTTGAGGATATCTATGACGGGTTGCTGGGAGGGCGCGGATGATGCGCGCGGGGAATATGAGTGGCCGTTCTCGTCGCCGCGCACCCGGATGATGAGATATTGTGGCTGAGTTCCGCGATGGCGCAGGCCGATCCGGTGGTGCTGTGTTATGGCGCGCCCTGGGGCAAGCCGGAGAAGGCGGTAGCGCGGGCCAAGGCCGTTGCCGCACTGAAGCTGCCGAAGCTGGAGAATCTGGCGATCCCGGAAAGCGGCACGCGGCTGATGGTGGACTGGGCAAATCCCGTTCTCACCCCAACCGGCATCGCGATTTCTGACCCGGCCGGGCCAGGCGCGCTATGACGCGAATTTTTTCACGCTGGTGGAAAAGCTGCGGCCCATCCTGGCCGGGGCGGCGGATGTCTATACCCACAACCCTTGGGGCGAATACGGGCATCCGGAGCATATCCAGGTCCACCGCGCCGTTGCCGCCTTGCAGCCGGAGCTGGGGTTTACAACTCTGGTTTTCCAACTATGTGGCGCCGCTCACCTGGAAGCTGGCGCGGGAACTTGGCGCGGCACCGCTCTGGGCGGAAAAGCGGGTGGCGGTGCCGGATGTCAGGCTCGCGCGGCGGCTGCGTGGGGTTTATCTCCGCCACAAGGTCTGGACTTGGTCGCTGTTTCATAGCTGGCCGCCCACCGAGACGCTCTATGCCCAGCCCCCTGGCCCGCGCGAGGGTTGGCGGACTTTGCAAGGCGAGACGCTGCTGGATGTGTCGGCGCTGCGCTGGTGGAAACCCATACAGGCCGCGCGGCGGGTTCTGGATTAAGCCGCGCCGACACTTCCACGCGTTTCGCGTGCCGGATGAGCGCGGCATAGGCAAGGCAGGTTGCCACCCCCGTGACGGCGATTTGGACCACCGGGTCATCCCCCCAGCGAGAAGCTCGGCAACCAAGCGCTAAAGCCCACAATGAAGGCGACGGCCAGCGCAGGGGCCAGAAAAGGCCGCAGCAGCGAGAGCGGCGCGACCTGCCATTCTCTGTGCAGATAAGTCACGCTCCAGCTCAGCAGAAACGGATAAATCGCCAGCCACGCGGCGGAGACGGCGATCAGCCCCATCGGCCCATGCACGGTCAGCCCCGCCAGCAGAATGAACCCGCCCAGCATGGTCAAGCGTGGCAAAGGAGAGCTTCGCCGCTTTGCCGGGATGGCCCGGTGCCCATCAGCACCGGGGTGATGAGCTGGGAGGTGATGCGCAAAATCGCCGCCGCCGCCAGAATTTGCAGCGGTATCGCCGCCGCCGCGTAGCTATGGCCCTGGGAATCATGCAGCAGCCCAGTCAGCGGCATCGGCCATCAGCGCTAGCCCGGCCATGCAGGGCGCCACCAGAGTCGCCAGCCTTTGCAGGGACCAGAACAACGCCTCCCGCAAATGCTCCGGCACCGCCGCTACCCTGGCGAACACCGGCAGGGCGGTGCGGTTGATGAGCGTGCCCACCGCCATGGCCGGTTCCATCGCCACGTCGAACGCCACGCGGTACACCGCCAGCGAAGCCGCGCCATAGAACCAGCCGACCAGCAGGTAATCGATATTCTTGAAAATCTGCTCGAAGATATTGGCGCTGGCCGAGCGCAGGCCGAACGCGACCAGCGGGCGGATGGCGCCGTAAGAGAAATGCCACCCGGCCGGAACGGGCTGCGCCCAGAGCGCCCCCGCCAGGATGAACACGCCACTGGCGAAATACCCGCCCACCAGCGCCCAGGTGCCGCCACCCGCCAGCGCGATGCCAAACCGCACCAGCGCCGCGCCAAACGTGGCGCCGACATTTATGGCGGCGATTTTCTCATATTTCAGCTCGCGGTTGAGCAGAGCGAGCGGAATCACCGCCGCCCCCACCAGAGGCTGCTTGGCCGCCAGCGCCAGGAAATAGAACGGGATGCCCTGCATGCCGTAGATCCACCCGACAGCGGGAGAAAGCACGACCGCCAGCACCCCCACCACAAAGCCGCCGCCATGATGAACCAGAAGAGCGACTGTAATTGCCGCTCCTCCACGCTCTTGGCCTGCACCAGCGCATCGCCGGTGCCCAGGCCGTCGAACGCCTCCACCACCATGCCGATGGAAAGCACCAGCGAGCCGATACCCACCTGCACCTTGGTGAGAAACAGCAGCACCGCGATGATGGTGACGAAATCCGTGATCTTGGCGATGATGGTCGCCCCGCCCAGCCAGTTGAAGCCCCGGCCGAGATGGCGCTTATGGCTCTCCAGCTCGGCGGCGTTGGTTGGTCTTGCGTCATTCAGCGCGTGCGCGGCGCTTCGCCCGGCGGCAGAATCACCGCGCGCGTGCGGGCGAAATGCGAGAACCAGCGGCGGGATTCGCGTTTCCACACTTCGCTTCTGCGGCGCGCCCCAATGGCCGGGCTTGGGCGTGGCGGCATCCGCCCGCCAGGCCTTGGATGGTGGCGAAAATCTTCTCCGCCCTGGCACTCCAGGTATAGTTCTGGCTATCCGCCCGCGCGCCTTCTGAAAGCCGGGCCGCCAGGGCCTCATCCTCCGTCAGCGCCTTCAACCCGGCCACCAGCGCCTCCAGCGAATCCGGTTCGCAGAGTAGGGCGGTTTGGTTGTTCTTCAGCACTTCCGCCACGTCCGGCGTGTTGCCCGCCAGAATGGGCCGGCCGGAGCCGAGATAGAAGAACAGTTTCAGCGGCAGCACTGTGGAGCCGAACTTGGCCAAGGGCTGCAATGAGGGCGGGATGAGCAGCACATCGGCGGCGTAAATATACTGGCCGAGCGTCGCTTCCGTCTGCCAGGGCACGATGATGATGTTCGGCACCTGCCGGGCCAGCGCCTCCACCGGCCCCTCGCCATAGGAGCCGACGAACAGGAACGTGAGCTGCGGCAGGCGCTTCGCCGCTTCAATCACCAGCTCCAGCCCCTTCTTGTGGTTTACCCGGCCGGTGTAGATGACGGTTTTCGCATCCTCCGGCACGCCGATGAGCCGCTTGGCCTCGGCGAGCGGGATTGGCGCCTGGAAGCGCCTGGGCTCGAACCCGTTATGGATGCAGCGCAGCTTCTCCGCAGGCACCCCCAGCTCGATATATTTCTGCCGCGTGTACTCGGAGTGGCAGACGCTGCCCAGGAAGCGTGGATGGCAGAACAGCTTGTAGAGCCAGCGCTGCAGGGGCGGAATCTGGTCCGGCCAGGGGCGGTAATGGTCGAATACCACGCGCTGGCCGCAGATTATCGACATCCACGCGACCCAGAGATTGCGGGTATAAACGAAGTCCGCCTGATGAAACGCCCGGCGTAACCCGATGGTGAGCCCGCACATGAAATGCCGCAGGGCTGCGGGCTTCAAGGGCGCGAAGGCGCGCAGGATGGGCATATCGGCCAGCCCCTCGGCAATGCCCAGATCGGGCCGCGCCACCGGCACATGCAGCCAGCTCGCCTCAAGATGCGCACCCAGATAACGAGCCGTGGTGACGAACACTTCCGCATCTGCCTCGGCATTGGGCAGGGGGTTCTCGAATGCGAAGAGGATTTTCATGCGCGTCCCGGTAAAAACCCGGCCTTTGGGGCCAGAGCAAAGATTGAAAAACCGGGCAACCGGCGGCGCAAACTAGGCGCAATGGCGGGGCGGGATCAATAACCTCCGCGGCGGGGCGTATATGCGGGGCAGCTTTGGTGGAAGCCTTGACCGTGCTGACGCCCTGGCGGGGCTGGTACTTACGGCCGGCTGGCGAGTTGAACAATGATCAAATGCAATTGCGAGATATTCTCACTTATGCTAGCAAGCAGTGGCTATCTCTGAGGATCCGCCGTGTATCTCTGCATTTGCAACGCCTTGACCGACCGCAAGCTGAAAAACGTCATCATTCAGGGCAACAGCGCCAATGCTGCCGAAGTGTATGAAGCCTGCGGCTGCCGCGCCAAATGTGGGGAATGCGTGAAGATGGTGAAAGCCATGATCCAGGAGTTCGCACCCAATAGTACGCCGGAGGCTGGCTGAAACTGGCTGCTCGACGCGGCTCTCCTTCACCGGCATAATGGCCGGACAATAACGAGGGAGAAAGCCCATGCTGCGCGACCCCAAAGTCATTGAGCATCTGAACACCCAGCTCACCAATGAGCTGACGGCGATCAACCAATATTTCCTGCACGCCCGCACGCTCCGCCATTGGGGCGTCACCAAGCTCGGCAAGCACGAATATGACGAATCCATCGAGGAGATGCACCACGCCGATTGGCTGATCGAGCGCATCCTGTTCCTGGATGGTCTGCCCAACGTGCAACGGCTGAACCAAATTCTCATTGGCGAGACGGTGGAGGAGATCCTGAAATCCGACCTCGCGCTGGAGGAAAGGGCTATGGTCGATCTGCGCGAGGGCATCGCCTATTGCGAAAGCGTGCGCGATTATGTCTCACGCGATCTTTTGCGTCGAATTCTGGATAATGAGGAAGAACATGTGGATTTCCTCGAACGGCAGTTCGATTTGATCCAAAGGATCGGGACCGAGCACTATATCCAGCTCAACGCCGCCGCCGCGCCCGAGCAGGAGTAAATTTCGGGCCAAAAAAGGGGCTTTCAGCTGTTGATGAGCGCCCCTTTGGCATGAGCCCGGCGCCTCAGCCCCGGGCTCATGCCAGGCACGCGCCTGGGTTTGCTGTGAGTTTATCGACTGCTCACAGGGGGTTGAGCCGTGGCAACGTTTGTAATGAACGCCACTTGGAGTTGCGCTCAGACGGAAGCGGCCAGCGCCTTGTGGGCCATGGCGATTGCGCCCTCTCGCGATTTTGCCCCGCCAACAAAGCGGCGCAGATGCACGAACACCGCATCCTCCACCCCGCTGGCTTCGGCCAGCTTTTCGCCCTGCAGCCCGGCCCAGCCTTCCGGCAGCGGCAGGCGTTGGGCGAAGGAGCCAGGTTCCGGCGGCACGGTATCGATCATCCAATTGCCGTTGGAGGCCGGGGAGATGGTGAGAAGCACCGGCAGATCATGGCTGAAGACCACGTTCTTCCAGGGCATGCCGGTTTCCAGCACCAGCAGGCGCTTATCCTCGGCGGCTGTCATGCGCGGCCAGCACCAGCGCCTCGGCCTGCAGCTTGGCGCGCCGGTTTTCGACCTGCCTTGCCAGCACGCCGCCCGCCATGGCGGCGGCCTGCAGAAAGGCTTCGTCCCCGGCAGTGGGGCCGTTCGCCTCCGGGCTGTCCCATGGCGGGTTGAAATCACCCACCAGCGCGGCGAGGTTCAGGGAATCCCGCACCACCGGCCCGGCGGCGGAGACGCCGTTATCGATCTCGTCGATGCGTTTCACCAGCTTTTCGTCCAGCTCCTTGGCGATGGCGGGGGCGAATGGCGCGGCATCAGGGGGGAGCAGGGCGGCGACGGCGCGCTCGCCATAAACCTGCCAGATGAGCCCGGCGGAGGAGTAGGGCGTGCCATCCGCGCGCGTGGGCGCGCCGATCTGGTGATGGTCGAACCGGTTGGCGGCTGCATCGAAGATGGTGCCGACATCGAAGACGATATCGCCGGTCTCGATCAGCTCGGCCTTGCGGGTGCGCAGCAGCGTGTGGTCCACGCCGGGCCGCGAGAGGCCGAGCGCCAGGCGCAGCACTTCGTAGGCGAACACCTCATCGCAATGGAACTTGCCGCCATGGGTGATGAGCAGCGGGCTTGGGGATTGGGTCATGTGTGTATCCGGTGAGGTTTAGCTATGCAGGCCGGGCGCTTCCTGGCCCGTGCGCGCGACATATTCGGTGTAACCGCCATCATATTGATGCACGCCCTCCTGCGTCAGCTCCAGCACACGGTTGGAGAGTGCGGCGAGGAAATGCCGGTCATGCGAGACGAACAGCATCGTGCCTTCGTAATTTGAAAGCGCGTTGATCAGCATCTCCTTGGTGGCGAGGTCGAGATGGTTGGTCGGCTCGTCCAGCACCAGAAAATTCGGCGGATCGAACAGCATCAGCGCCATCACCAGCCGCGCCTTCTCGCCGCCGGAGAGCACGCGCACGCGCTTCTCTACCTCATCGCCTGAAAACCCGAACGCGCCCGCCAGGTTGCGCAGCGCGCCTTGGCCCGCATGCGGGAAGGCGTTGTCCAGCGCCTCGAAAACCGTCGCCTCGCCATCCAGCAAATCCATGGCGTGCTGGGCGAAATAGCCCATCTTCACGCTGCCGCCGAGCGTCACGCTGCCCGTATCCGGCGCGGCTGTGCCGGTGACGAGCTTAAGCAGGGTGGATTTGCCCGCACCGTTGATGCCCAGCACGCAGCAGCGCTCCTTGCGGCGGATCAGCAGGTCCAGCCCGTCATAGATCACCTTGCTGCCATAAGTTTTGGATACGCCGCGCAGATTGGCCACGTCATCGCCCGAGCGCGGGGCGGGGCGGAAGTCGAACGCCACGGTCTGGCGGCGCTTGGGCGGCTCCACGCGCTCTATCTTGTCCAGTTTTTTCACCCGGCTCTGCACCTGGGCGGCGTGGGAGGCGCGGGCCTTGAAGCGCTCGATAAAGGCGATCTCCTTGGCCAGCATCGCCTGCTGACGCTCAAACTGAGCCTGCTGCTGCTTCTCGTTCAGCGCCGCCTGGCGGGCATAGAATTCATAATCGCCGGAGAAGCTGGTGAGGTTGCCGGCATCGATCTCGATCACCTTGTTGATGATGCGGTTCATGAATTCGCGGTCGTGCGAGGTCATCAGCAGCGCGCCGTCATAGCCCGCGAGAAACTGTTCCAGCCAGATCAGGCTTTCCAGGTCCAGATGGTTGGAGGGCTCGTCCAGCAGCATCACGTCCGGGCGCATCAGCAGGATACGGGCCAGGGCCACACGCATCTTCCAGCCGCCGGAGAGGCGCCCGACATCGCCTTCCATCATCTCCTGCGAGAAACCCAGCCCGTGCAGCACCTCGCGGGCCTTGGCGTCCAGCGCATAGCCGCCCAGCTCCTCGAAGCGCGCCTGCACCTCGCCGAAGCGTTCCAGGATCGCCTCCAGCTCGTCGAATTTCTCCGGGTCGGCCATCGCGGCTTCCAGCTCGGCCAGCTCGGCGGCCACCGCGCTTACCGGCCCGGCGCCATCCATCACCTCCGCCACGGCGCTGCGGCCGGCCATTTCCCCCACATCCTGGCTGAACAGCCCGATGCTCACCCCGCGATCAACCAGGATCTGGCCTTCATCAGGCTCGTCCTGGCCGGTGATCAGGCGGAACAGGGTGGATTTGCCCGCCCCGTTGGGGCCGACCAGGCCGATCTTCTCGCCCCGCTGCAAGGCGGCCGACGCCTCGATGAAGATCAGGCGTGTGCCGGTCTGCTTGCTGATATTGTCCAGGCAAATCATGAGTCCTCAAAGGCCAAAGCTGCCGGGTTCTTAAAACAACTTCGCCGGGCCGTGAACCGGGGCGCTATTTTCGCCTGAAGTCGTCAAAAACAATCCCTCATTCATAGTCCCCGATCACGTCGCCCACATTCATATAGGCCCCCGCCGCGGCCTTCAGCCGGATGGTGCCAGCACGGGAGGCGACGATCTGCACCTCCATCTTCATGGCTTCCATGACGGCCAGCAGATCCCCTTCCTGTACCTTGGCCTTGTCCTCCACCTTCCAGGACTGGATGGTGCCCGCGATGGGGGCCTTGACGGCCATCTCATCATCGTTGGTTGCCGCGCCCGCATGGTTCTGCGCCGCGCCGTTGCTGGACAGCCCGGCGAGAAAGCTGCGCGGCAGGCCGATCTCATGGCGCTTGCCGTCTATCTCCATGGGCATGCGCAGAAGGAAGTCATCCTCAACCGGATCAGGCCGGGTGGCGGGCGCGAAATCTGCCTGGAAATCGGTCTCGATCCAGCGTGTATGGACGGCGAAGCCGTTCTCGCCCGTGAAATCCGGATGTTCCAGAACCGCCTTGTGGAAAGGCAATACGGTCGCCGGGCCTTCAATCTTGAACTCGGCCAAGGCGCGGCGGGCACGCTTGAGGGCTTCCTCACGCGTTTTGCCGGTGACGATCAACTTGGCGATCAGCGAATCATACCAGGCCGGGAATGGTGGACCCTGCGACAACACCGCTATCCAGCCGCACGCCCGGGCCGCTGGGCGGAATAAAGGCTGAAATCTTGCCCGGCGTCGGCAGAAACCCTTTCGCGGGGTCTTCGGCGTTAATCCGGAATTCAAAAGAATGGCGGCGGGGAACGGGGGTTTCTGAAATCTCCAGATGTTTACCCTCAGCAACACGGAATTGCTCGATCACCAGATCGACATCCGTGGTCTCTTCCGTCACCGGATGTTCGACCTGCAGCCTGGTATTCACCTCCAGGAAGGAGATCGTGCCATCCTGCCCCAGCAGGAACTCGACCGTACCGGCATTGGAGTAACCCGCCGCCGCGCAAATGCGCTTGGCCGAGTTCTCGATGGTGCGGCGCTGCTCATCGTTGATGAAAGGCGCAGGCGCTTCCTCGACAAGTTTCTGGTTGCGGCGCTGGAGCGAGCAATCGCGCGTGCCGAGCACAACCACCTTGCCATGCTTATCGGCGATGATCTGCGCCTCGATATGCCGGGGGCGGTCCAGGAAGCGTTCCAGAAAACATTCGCCACGGCCGAAGGCGGCGGTTGCCTCGCGCACGGCGGATTCATAAAGCTCCGCAACCTCGTTGAGGTTACGGGCCACTTTCATGCCGCGTCCGCCGCCGCCATAGGCCGCCTTGATGGCCATGGGCAGGCCGTGCTGTTTGGCGAAGGCCACGGCCTCTTCAGCCGTTGCCACCGGCCCCTCGCTGCCAGCCACCAAAGGCGCGCCGACAGATTGCGCGATGCGCCGTGCCGAAACCTTGTCGCCCAGCGCGTCGATCACGTCGGCATCCGGGCCGATCCAGATCAACCCCGCATCCGCCACGGCGCGGGCGAATTCCGCGCGCTCGGAGAGGAAGCCATAGCCCGGATGCACGGCATCAACCTTGGCGCGGCGGGCAATCTCCAGGAGCTTTTCTATGTTGAGATAGGTGTCCGCCGGTTTCGCGCCGGGCAGGGCATAGGCTTCATCGGCCAGGCGAACGAACAGCGCCTCCGCATCCGGGTCCGCATACACGGCCACGGATTGCACCCCGTAATCCTTGCAGGCACGAATGATGCGAACGGCAATCTCGCCACGGTTTGCGATCAGAATTTTTTTCATGGCGTTGTTCCTTAAAACTTCGCGGGCGTAATTTCAGAAAAGGGTGCGACAGGCCGGAAGCGGATTTTCGCGCCGACAGGAATTTGCCCCGCCAGATCCAGATGATATTCCGCCACGGCGCCGATGACGGGATACCCGCCGGTCAGTGGATGATCCGCCAGGAACAGCAGAGGCTTGCCATCCGGCGGCACTTCCACCGCGCCGTTGACGCAGCCTTCGCTGGGCAATTCCCCTGATCCGGCGCGCTCCAGGCTTCCTTCCGCCATCAGCCTGATGCCGACACGGTTGGACTGTGCCGTCACCTCCCAGGCCTCGCCGCTCAGCGTGTCCAGAGATTGTGCCGAGAACCAGTCCGGCCTTGGGCCAACGATCAAATCCAGCGTGACGGTTTCAGTGGATTTTGGAAACGCGAAAACCGGCATCTCGGTGAGCGACACGAAGGTGAGAGCTTTGGCCGTGCGCTTGATCGTGAGAACGCTGCCCGCGCGCACCGGCTCGGGGCCAACGATGGCCAGCGTATCGGTCGAGGCGCTGCCAAGCACCGTCTCAACCTCGAAGCCGCCGCGCACACTCAGATAGCTGCGCGCACCGGCCGAAGGTGCAGAGAGCGTCACCACATCACCGGCCTCAAGCGCAACCGGCGTATAGGTTGCGGGAGTTAGAGGTTTTTCCAGATTCTGTGCGGATGCGAATGCCACATGGCGCGCCCGTGATGCCAATGACCGCCGCGCCATGGCTACGGAAGCTGAAGCCCCCGCCTGTCAGCTCCAGGCAAGGCTCGTCCTCGGCATTTCCGACAAGGCGATTGGCGGCTTTGAAAGACCCGCGATCGAGCGCGCCGGAAGCGGAAACGCCTTGCCCGGTTTGGCCGAAGCGCCCGAGATCCTGAAACAAGGCGGGCAGCGGCGAGGCTGTGATAGAGAACCGGACGGCGCTTTCATCCGAGCTGGTTTGCGCTCGCACCGGCTCACTGGCGGGCGGAATGGAAATAATGCTCTTGGCGGCGGCAAGATCGACAAAGCGTACGCGATAGCCCGGCTGAAAATAAGCAGGCGGCGAGCGCGTCAAATCCCACATTTTAACCGGCGTCGCGCCGATCAATTGCCAGCCGCCAGGGCTGACCTGCGGGTAAACGCCGGAAAAATTTCCAGCCAGCGCAACGGAGCCGGCGGGAATGCGTGTGCGCGGGGTTTTGCGGCGCGGCACGCGCAAAGCGGGATCGCCACCGACAAGATAGCCAAAGCCCGGCGCGAAGCCGCAGAACGCGACCATATATTCGCGCTCTGTGTGACGCCGGATCACCTCCTGAATGCTCAGCCCGGTGATCTCCGCCACTTCCGCGAGGTCTTCACCGTTATAATCGACCGGCACCTCGACGAATTTATCATCCCGGCTGACGGGCTGAGAGAGGTCCAGTTTTAAAATCTGCCCTGCCAGTTCCTCGGCGCTCGTGATGTCCGGCGAAAAGCCGATCATCAGCGTGCAGGCCGCCGGGATCATTTCATTGATGCCCGGCAATGGTGCCGCCTGCAGGGCGCTCAGCAAAGCGAGCGTCTCGTCGAGATCTTTCAGCTCGACAATGAAATTCGTGTGATTGAGCGGCAGGAAGCGCATAATCGTCTCTTGGTCGTGAGGGGGATGTTCAATGCCTGCCCGGAGATTGTGATCCGTATTCAGGCATTGAAGTCCTGAGCTGTCTTCAGGCGGCGGGCAGGAATGATTTTACCGCCACGCCCTCGGCCTCAAATAATGTCTTAATGGAATGCGCCATCGTCACGGCCCCTGGGCTGTCTCCATGTACGCAGATGGATTCAGCCTCGATACGGATCTCTGAACCATCTGCCGCGGTGACCATCCCGGTACGGACAAATTTCAGCATGCGTTGGGCGACAAATTCCGCATCATGCAGCACGGCGTTGGGCTCTCGGCGGGAAACCAGCAACCCCTCCGGCGTATAGCCGCGGTCGGCGAACACTTCCGACACAACGGCAAGCCCTTCCGGGCGGGCGAGGTCCAGAATTTTCGTTCCGGCCAGCCCCATCAGCACGAGGGAGGGATCGATCATCTTGATCGCTTTGATCACCGCCAGGCCTTGGCGCTCATGGTTGGCGATATGGTTGTACAGTGCGCCATGCGGCTTCACATAGCGCACCTGCGTGCCAGCCGCCTTGGCGATGCCTTGCAACGCGCCGATCTGATAGATCATGTCACCGATCAGTTCTTCGCTCGTCACATCCATGTCGCGCCGGCCAAAACCGGCGCGATCAGGATAGGACACATGCGCACCGACAACGACACCATGTTCAGCGGCTTTCTGGACGGTTTTCAGAATCCCCGCCGGATCGCCCGCGTGAAACCCGCAGGCGACATTGGCGCTCGAGACGATGCTGAGCATCGCCGCATCGTCCCCCATTTTCCAGGCGCTATAGCTTTCGCCGAGATCGCTGTTCAAATCCATGCTTACCACGTGCTGGAACATCCTTATTACATGCTCAAGAAGGCGAAGATCGGTCCGACGGACTTATACGCCATGTACCAAGTGAGCAAACATACCAGAACGCCAGAGACCAGCAACCAGCGCGGGTAACGGTAGCCGCCCATCAGGTGTTTGCACGCCCAGGCCGCGTAGAGGATGATGGACAACCCGATTGGCAGCACCAGCCCGTTCAACCCGCCCACGAACACCAGCATCGCCGCGGGCGTCGTCTTCATGAGCAGGAAGCAGACCAACGAAAAGGCGATGAAGCCGACCGTCGCGATGTTGCGGTGGCGTTCGGTCATGCCCTTCTTGAAGGCGGTGAGGAAGGAGACGGAGGTATAACCCGCGCCGATGATGCTGGTCATCGCCGAAGCCAGAAGCACCGCGCCGAAAATGCGGTAGCCGATGGCGCCGCAGGAGGCGAGGAAGGCCTGGCCGGCGGGGTTCGCGGTTTTACCCGAAACATCCAACACCGTGCCCGTGGCGACGACACCCAGCACCGCCAGGAACAGAATGAAACGCATGACACCGGAGACGACAATGCCGGCAAAGGCCGCGCGGTTTGCCGCCTGCAGGTTTTCAACGCCGACAGCACCTTTATCCAGCAGGCGATGCGCGCCGGCATAGGTGATGTAGCCGCCAACGGTACCGCCGACGATGGTGGTAATGGTCGCGAAACTAATCTTATCCGGCGCGAAGGTTTGGCGGATGGCCTCACCCACCGGCGGGGCGGCGGCGACGCAGGCATACAAGACCAGGATCAGCTTCACGAAGCCAGCGCCGAGCACCACGCGGTCCATCGCAATGCCCGCGCGTTTGGACAGGAAAATGCCGATTGCCACCAGCGCCGCAATGGCACCGCCGGTTTTCGGGTCAGCGCCCAGCAGCGCGTTCAAGCCCAGGCCAGCACCGGCGATGTTGCCGATATTGAAGAACAGGCCACCAACAATGACGAGAACCGAGAGCAGATAGCCAGACCCCGGAATGGCGGCATTGGCGACTTCCGAAGCACGCATCTTGGTGATGGTGACGACGCGCCAGATATTAAGCTGCACAACGAAGTCGATGATCACCGACACCAGGATCGCGAAGGCGAAGGCTGCGCCCAGCTTGGCCGTGAAGGTCGCGGTTTGGGTGATAAAGCCGGGCCCGACCGCGGACATGGCCATGATCATGATCGCCGCGAGAAAGCCCTTGCGTCGGGCCGACGGCGACAATCCTTGGGTCAAAGTGGTCGTCTGCTCCATCAAACCTCTCCGTTATGCATGTGCCGCCTGCTATCGAGGCGCTGAGGTCAGTTGCCCGAAAAAAAGCCTTGGAGTCAAGATTGTTGAACAATCTCGTTGTTAAATTCCTACAAAAAATCTGTCAACCAGTCAATGATAGAGTATAATTTAATCACACGAGACGTTTTTTGATCAAAAGCTTGCAAAAAACATGAAAGGCACGGTTTGGCTTGGCTTTGACGCCCAGCCGGCTATGGGCACATTATGTGGGGGTAGCCGCCTCTTTGGGCTTCGGATAATGACTTGCCAGAAAAGGCGCTGGCGTCGCACCATGGCACCGGCAGGAAAGACATATAGAGAATGGAACAAGCCCCCGCGCTGCCGCTCCCGAAAAAGCTGGCCAATACACTGCGAGATCATTTGATCGCCGGGGATTTCACGCCCGGGCAACGCCTGTCGGAGCAGGCGCTTTGCACGAGCCTGGATGTCTCGCGCAACACGCTGCGCGAGGCGTTCCGGCTTTTGACCAAGGAGGGCCTGCTGCAGCATGAGGCCAATCGCGGCGTGTTTGTTACGATACCGACCATCTCATCGGTGATCGATATCTACCGCGTGCGCCGGATTATCGAATGCAGAGCGCTGGCGAACTCATACCCAAGGCATCCCGCGGCGGCGCGGATGCGGGCGGCCGTTGAGACCGCGATGGCAGCCAGGCAGCGGCAGGATTGGCAGGAAGTGGGAAGCGCCAACATGCTGTTTCACGCGGCCATCGTGGCGCTGGCGGACAGTGTGCGGCTCAGCGAATTCTATGCCCAGATCGCAGCGGAGCTGCGTTTGAGCTTCTGTTTGCTCGACAAGCCGGACCTGCTGCACGAGCCCTATGTCGAAATGAATGCGGACATTCTGCACAGGTTGGAGGCAGGTCGGCCACAGGAGGCCGCGGCGGCGCTGGAGGCGTATCTCACCCAGTCGGAGCGCACCGTGCTTGCGGCCTTGGCCCGGGCGTCAGGCGACGCGCCATAGGCCGCAAGCCTGCGGGTCATTCAATCAACCGCCCCTCGGCATCGAAAAACGGAAACGGCCCCGCCCAGTCTCCCACGGTTGCGGTGTGGGTCGTCAGCCCGGCGCCTTGTGTGTAGTGATGAAGCTGATACCCGGCAGGTTCCATCACGAAGGCCGAAGGCGCATCCGGCCGGAGATCGAGCGCCACCTGATGCGCGGTTGAAGGCGCGGTGGAGGCGATGCTGCCCGCCCAGCTTGTGTGAATGGGGCGGTGAACATGGCCTGAGAGCACGCGCTCCACTTGGGCATGCCGCTTGATGATCTCGGCAAAGGCGGCGGTATCGGCGAGGCCGAGCTTGTCCATATGCCCGATGCCGGTGGCAAAGGGCGGGTGGTGCACGGCTACCAAGGTCGGGCGCTCCGGCTGTTCGGCGAGGCGCTCGGCCAGCCAGTCCAGCTGCCACGCCCCCAGCGCGCCGCCGCCTTGCCCGGGCACCAGACTGTCCAGCGCGATGATACGGATGGGGAGCAGCTCGATGGTGTAGCAGATGGGGGCGTCGCCACCGCCGAGATAGGCATGGTCCGGAAAAGCGGCGCGCAGGGCGGCGCGGTCATCGTGATTCCCCGGCATCAGGAAGAACGGGATATTCACGCCCGCCAGATGGTTGCGCAGCCGTGCATATTCCTCAGGCCGCCCGGTATCCACAAGGTCGCCGGTGAACAGCACAAGATCAGGCTGCGCCGGCTGATTCCGCAAATGTGCAAGTGCTGCCTCCAGGGCGGCAGAGGTATCCACCTTCCGGTAGGCAAGCTTGCCTTCTTCCTTGATGTGAAGATCGGTGAGCTGGGCGAGAATCATGGGGTCAGGCTTTCAGGCAGAACGACAAGCGCGGAAGGATCGACGGTGACATGCAGTGTATCGCCAGGTGCGGCCAGGGTGCTGGAGTCGGCGTCGATGGAAACAAGGGATTTGTCGGGCAGGGACACAACAAGGCGTGTGCGGTCGCCGATGAATTGCGCGGCGCTGACTTCCACGCCCACGCCTTCATGCGCTTCGGTCAGGCGCAGCGCGTGCGGGCGCAGCATCACGCGCACCGGCCCGTCCGGTGCGTTCCAGGGTGTGTTGATGCCGGAGATCGACAGCACGCCGCCTTCAACCTTGCCGGAAAGTGACGAGGTGGCGCCGATGAACTCGGCCACGAACCGGTCCGCCGGGTTGAACCAGATGTCGCGCGGCGTGCCGATCTGCGCGATCCGGCCTTTCTGCATCACCACCAGCCTATCCGCCAGCGCCATGGCTTCGGCCTGGTCGTGGGTTACGTAGACCGTGGTGATCCCCAGCTTGCGCAGCAGCGTGTCAATTTCCACCCGCAGCGTCTCGCGCAATTTGGCATCCAGGGCGGTCAGCGGCTCGTCCAGCAGCAGCACGTCGGGCTGTGCCGCCACGGCGCGGGCCAGCGCCACGCGCTGGCGTTGCCCGCCGGAGAGCTGGTTGATCATGCGCGTGCGTAGATCGGGAATGCGCATCATCTCCAGCATCTGTTCCACGCGGGCGTTGCGCTCCTGTTTCGGCACGCCGCGAATCTTCAAGCCGTAGCCGATATTCTCCGCGACATTCATGTTGGGAAACAGCGCGTAGCTCTGGAACACCATGCCGACATTGCGCTTCTCGATCGGTAGCTTGGTTACGTCCCGCGTATCGAAGAGCACGCGCCCGCCAGCATCGGGTGTCTCAAGCCCCGCGATCAGGCGCAGCAGCGTTGTCTTGCCGCAGCCGGAGGGGCCGAGAAACACCAAGGTTTCACCGGCATTGATGGTGAGGTTCACCGGCTCCAGCACGCGCGTCTGCGCGAAGCTCTTGCCGCATTGTTCGAGTTTTATGGTGATGGTCATTGGCGAGTCCTGGCGGCTTGCGGGCGGCTGGCGCGTTGCAGGCAAAGAAGCAATGGAACGATGAGCACGAAAAACACCAGCGTGTAGGCGCTGCCGATCTCGAGGCGCATGGAGGCATAGGCATCGGCCAAAGCCACCGGCATTGTCATGGTCAGAGGCGTGTGCAGAATCCAGGTGAGGTTGAACTCGCCCATCGACAAGGTAATGACCGTGAGCGCGCCTGCGAGAATGCCGGAACGGCAATTGGGCAGCACCACGTCCCAGAAGCGCCGGAAGAAGCTGGCGCCAAGGCTGGCCGCACCTTCCTCCAAAATCCGTAAATCCGCGCTCGCCATCACCGCCAGCACCGCGCGCAGCATGAAGGGCAACGTGAACAGCACATGCCCCGCCAGGATAAACCAGATGCTCTGCCGGAATGCGCCCCAGCCATCATAGGCCACCACCAAGGCGAGGCCCGTGGCCAGCCCCGGCACCGCCACCGGCAGCACCATGGCTTCCTCCGCCAGCCGCGCCAGCCGTCCGGGGGCGTGGGCCAGCGCATAGGCGGCGGGCACGCCGATCAGCAGGGTCGCGACGAGGCAGAGCAGCGCGATCTCCACGGAGAGCAGGATCGTCGGCCAATAAAGGGCGAGCACCTGAGAAACCCAGTCCAGAGTCAAACCGCTGCTCAGCCCGATAAAGGCGTTGCGCATAAGCCCGGCCAGCACGGAATAGAACATCGGCACCGCGATGAAGGCCGAGACAAGCAGCGTAAGCCCCAGTTGCAGCCAGAATCCGGCGCGTTTTTGCGTGGCCATGGCGCTCAACCCGCCGCCGCCACGCTGGAGCCCGCCGCGCTGCGCGCCAGGCTCAGCACCACCCAGCTCACTAGGCCAAGCAGAAGGCTCAGCGCCGCGACGGCTGACAGATCGTCGGTCAGGGTGAAATCCGTATAAATCATCATCGGCAGCACATTGATGCGCGTGGCCAGCGTAAAGGCCGTGCCAAATGCGCCCATGGAGGTGGCGAAGGTAAGCGCGCCAGCCGAGATCAACGCCGGGTGTAAAGCGGGCAGCGTCACGTCCAGAAACACGCGCGCGGGCTTGGCGCCCAGGCTGCGCGCGGCTTCTTCCAGGCTGGCATCGAGCATCTCGGCCGAGGCCATCACGGTGAGCACCACGCGCGGAATGGAGAAATAGAGATAGCCGAGAAACAACCCCCAGGCCGAATAGGCAAACACGATCCGCCCGCCATGCAGCGCCAGGCTGATGTCACTCACCAGCCCCTGCCGCCCGGCCAGCATGATGATCATGAACCCCACCACCACACCCGGAAAAGCGAGCGGCAGGGTAAGGATGGAGACCAGAAGCGCATGCCCCGGAAAGCGGTGGCGGCCGAGAAACAGCCCGCACACGCCGCCAAGCACCAATGTGGCCATTGTCACCACGGCGGAGAGCACCAACGTCGCCACCAGGCTTTCCAGATGTTGCGGGTCGGTCAGCGCCAGCCAATAGCCGCTAATGCCATTTGGCCCTTGCGCGCCGACGCGCAGCAGCGCCCCGAACGGCACGATGAAGAAGGCGAGAAACACCAGAGCGGCTGGCAGGAGCATCCCTGCCAGCCTCAAGATTTCGTCAGGGCGGCGTTCAGCCATTCAGGACACTTCGGCGAGATAGCGGGCGGCAAAGCCCTTCTGCGCCGCCGCCAGCGCCGCGAGATCAACCGGCTTGGCGCGGGCATAATCGCTCGCGGGCAGGAAGCGCGCCGCGACATCCGCCGGAAGCTGGATCGGCCGTGCCGGGCGCAGATAAGCCGCAGCCCACAGCGCCTGACCTTCGTCAGAGAGCACGAAATCCAGCAGCTTCTTGCCATTGGCCAGATGCGGCGCGTTGGCCAGCAGCGTCATCACATAGGGAAAGCTCACGCTGCCTTCAGTGGGGATCACGAACTCCACCGGCGCCTTGTCGGTGTATTTGGCGCGGTAGGCGTCGAAATCATAATCCAGCAGAATGGGAATCTCGCCGGAGAGCACGCGCGCATAGGCGGTCTGCTTCGGCACGATCGGCTGGTTGGCGGCGAGTTTCTTGAAATAGGTGATGGCGGGCGTGAAATCCGTATAGGACCCGCCGAAAGCCAGATTGATCGCCACCGCGCCGACATAACCGACAGCAGCGCTGGAGGGATCGAGATAGCCAATCATGCCGTTATAGGTCGGGTTCAGCAGGTCGTTCCAGCTTTGCGGCACGGGCTTGCCGCCAAGTGCGGCGGTGTTGACGAAGAAGCCCAGCGTGCCGCTATGGATGGCGAACCAGTACCCATCCGGGTCTTTCTGCCCGGCCGGAACCTGGTCGAAGCCCGCCGGCTTGTAAGGCTGGGTCAGCCCCACCGCCTTCGCCTGAATACCCACCTGGCCGCCGAGATACATCGCATCCGCCACCGGGTTAGCGCGCTCCGCCATGGCTGCGGCCATGGCCTGGCCGCTATTCTTGTCGTCAAAGGGCACGCTGACGCCGGTGGCCTTCTTGAACGCGGCAAGCTGCCCGGCCCAATCCGCCCATTCCGGCGGGCAGTTATAGCAGATGGCGATCTCTTCGGCGAAGGCGGCGCCAGAAGTGGCGGCGGATGCCGCGACGGCGCCGGAAAGCGTCAACATTGTACGTCGGAACATGGAACGATCACTCCTGATGAAGGGCCGCCGAAAGTGACTGCCCGGGCCGGTAGATATGAGGTAGGCGGATCTGCGCGGGCGGTGCTTCGCCCGCGATGCGCGCCAGCAGATGCTCGAACGCCCGCCGCCCCATTTCACGGGCGGGCTGGACGATGGAGGTGAGGCTCGGATCGATCAATTGGCCGACATTGATGCCATCCATCCCGATGACCGAGACATCGCGCGGCACGCTAAGGCCAAGGGCGCGCAACCCGGCAATGGTGCGCAGCGCCAAGAGATCGTTCGAGCAGAAAATGCCTGTCGGCCGTTCAGGGTTCAGGAAGGCGGTCCGAAGGATGCCGCAGGCGAGATCACTGTTGAAGTCGATCTCGATCAGCGCCGGTTCAGCCAGCCCGGCGT
This sequence comes from uncultured Pseudomonadota bacterium, assembly GCA_963827925.1. Classification (GTDB taxonomy): domain Bacteria; phylum Pseudomonadota; class Alphaproteobacteria; order Acetobacterales; family Acetobacteraceae; genus Acidocella. The sequence continues at coordinate 193,509 of CAWHDE010000001.1, forward strand.
CACGCACAGCGGCGGCGAAACCTTCATGGCGCAGGCGCGAACGGTCGGACGCGCTGAAGCGCCCGGCCACCATGCCAAGGCGTTTGTGCCCCTGTGCGATCAGCGCATTCGCCGCATCGCGCCCGGCCTGGGCATTGTCCACCGCCACGCTGGAGCGCTCCGGTCGCGGCAACTCATTGTGGAAGAGCACATAAGGCACGCGCTCCTCGTCCAGCATGTCGAGGGTGCGGCAATGGCCGGCATCGGCGACGGTGATGATCAGCCCGGCCACCTGCTCGGACAGCAGAGCGTCCACGGCTGCTTTTTCATGGCGCGTCTCGTAGTCGCTGGAGGTGATCAGCACCGTCCAGCCCGCGTCGCGCGCGGCATCCTGGATGCCCGCCACGCTGTCGGCAAAAACCGGATTGGCCAAAGTGGGCAGCATTACGCCGATGCTGCGGCTCTGCCCGACGCGCAGATCCCGCCCCATGCGGTTGGGGCGAAAGCCGAGCTGGCGCACAGCCGCGCGCACCCGCGCCGCCGTTTCCGGGCGGATGGTGGCGGTGCCATTCAGCACCCGCGAGACGGTGGCGATGGAAACCCCCGCGCAGGCGGCAACATCATGCAGGGTAGGGCGCGGCGGAACATGCATGGCCGCTCTTTAGCGGGTGATCCATGACGGTTTGGCGACAAAAAGAAAACGTTTACATTAAACAAGCCGTCATCCTCTGACAGGGGTCCGTGTCACCGCCAGGGAAACGCGTAAGCCTTTTCAATCAAATGGATTTTTCGCCCGGATTTTCAGAGACATGGTTCGTTACCTGCAATCCTGCACAGCAGATGGCCAAGATTTCCTGTACACTTGCAGGGGCGCCAAGATTAAAAAAGGCAGCAGCAAAGACGCGAACATTAGGAGAATTAATGTCAACGATCACACTTCCCCGGATGGTGCGCCTTGGCGGCGGTACCCTGGAAGAATCCGGTCAGGCGCTTGCCCTGCTTGGCTTGCGTAAGCCCGCCATCATCACCGACCGTTATCTGCTTGAGAGCGGCGCGGTGGTGCGGCTGCAAGAGATACTGGCGCGGGAGGGGATCGAGGCTGGCATCTTCGCTGATACGGTGCCGGACCCGACCACCGATTGCGTGGACGCGGCGGCGCGTTTCGTGCGTGAGGCCGGGTGCGATTGCGTGATCGGCTTTGGTGGCGGCAGCCCGATCGACACGGCTAAGGCGGCGGCGGTGCTTGCTGTGCGGCAGGGCCAGATGCGGGCGCTGAAGGCACCGCACCAGGAAAACACGCCGGGCTTGCCGATCGTGGCGATTCCCACCACGGCGGGCACCGGCTCCGAGGCGACGCGTTTCACGATCGTGACGGATACCGAAACGAATGAAAAGATGCTCTGCGCGGGCCTTGCCTATCTTCCAACCCTGGCCATCGTCGATTACGAACTGACGCTGACCATGCCGCGCCGGCTGACAGCCGACACGGGGATCGACGCCCTGACCCACGCGATCGAGGCTTATGTGTCGCGTCTGGCGAATCCCTTCTCGGATTCCATGGCCATCGCGGCGATGCAGGCCATCTGGGCAGGGCTGCGCACGGCTTATCATGAACCCGGCAACCGCGCCGCCCGCGAGCGCGTGATGTATGGTGCGATGCAGGCGGGCATTGCGTTTTCCAACGCCTCGGTCGGCCTGGTGCACGGCATGAGCCGGCCGATTGGCGCGCATTTCCATGTCGCACACGGGCTCTCCAACGCCATGCTGCTGCCGGCCGTCACCAGATGGTCGATCGCGGGCAATGTCGCGCGTTACGCCGATTGCGCGCGTGTGATGGGGATCGCGGACACCGCCGATGCCGATGACAGCGCCGCCCGGAAGCTTGTGGAGGCGTTGCAGGCCTTGAACGAGGAGCTTTCCGTGCCGAGCCCGAGCCAATATGGCATAGATGGAGAGCGCTGGCAGGCGCTTCTGCCGCTGATGGCGGAGCAGGCGCTGGCCTCGGGCTCGCCCGGGAATAATCCCCGCGTGCCGGACGCGAAGACGATCATCGAGATCTATAATGAGGTATGGGCCTAAGGGGAGGGGGGTAGGCGCCGCGCGGGAGATCGTTTCGCGGCGGGATGAGGTTTAACCCTCGGGGCGGGCCAAATTTTTATCAATCGTTGCCGGTTTGGCCCGTCACATGGATTTGTCCCGTTGCCTTTCAAAGAGTTGTTGACAAGACCTCGTGATCAGAAGAACATTGTGTGAAAAAGCCGACATAAAGCCGACATCAAATAATAACAACGGCCGTCCAAAATATGGAGGAAACATCCCGATGGTTTTCAAGAACTCAGCTTCTTTGAAGCGCCGTGGCCTGCTGAAGGCAGGTGCCGCCGCAAGTGTATCCAGCCTGGTCTTGCCCGAGGTAACCTGGGCGCAAAGTGAAACGCCGGTAAAAATAGGCGATATAGACCCGCGCACCGGCACCTACGCCGCGCTGGGGGAAAACCAGATTCGCGGCGCCACCATGGCGGTGGACGAAATCAACAAAAAGGGCGGGATTCTCGGCCGCCCGGTGCAGCTTCTTGTCGAGGACTCCCAGGGCCTGCCGGGGCCAGCCGTAAGCAAGGCGCAGAAGCTGGTGAGCCAGGACAAGGTGGATTTCCTGATTGGCGGCGTGAGCTCCGCCGTCGCCGGGTCGCTCAGCCAGTTCGCGGCGCAGAATAATCTGATCTATATCGCGACCGGCGGTCATTCCGATGACATCACCGGCAAGAAATGCAGCTGGAACACGTTCCGCACCTGTTCCACCACCTGGATGCTGACGGCGGGTGACTTCGAGCTTCTGTTCAGCAAGTTCGGCAAGAAATGGTTCTTCATCACGCCGGATTATGCGTTTGGCCATGCCCTGTACACCGATTACGTGGCGCAGCTTACAAAGGCCGGCGGCACCTCGGCTGGCAATGCGCTGGCCCCGCTGGGCACCACGGATTTCTCCTCCTACCTCATCCAGGCCCGCGCCGCGAACCCGGATGTGCTGATCTGCCTGCAGGCGGGCGATGATCTCGTTAATCTGCTGAAGCAGACCGTGCAGTTTGGCATGAACACGCAAATGGCCGTGGCTGGCGCGATGCAGGAGATGGAAGTGCTGGAGGCGCTGCCGCCCGCCGCCCTGCTCGGCTGGTGGACGTTCGAATGGTACTGGAACCAGCCGGGCGTGCCGCATGTGGATGAGTTTGTCGCCGCCTATAAGGCCCGTTACGACAACAAGGTGCCGTCGGCGCCCGCTCCTGGTTCGGCTACGCCTCCGCCCATGCCCTGGCGCTGGCCGCCAACCAGGCAAAATCGCTCGACGCCATGAAGGTGGTGAAGGCGATGGAAGGGCTGGAGCTGCCGCCCGAGGTCGCGCTGCAACCCGGAAAATGCTATTACCGGGCCGAGGATCACCAGATGATCGCCAACATGTACCCGGGTAACGTGCCGAAAGATGCCACCTATCCCAACCTGTTCCAGGTGTCGCAGACGGTGCCGGGCGGGACCATCGCCAAGTCTGCTGAGGATGCGGGCTGCAAACTGGTTTATCCGAGCTAGCTGCCTCGCTTAACCGGTGGAGCTGGTGCGTGGCGAGAGCCGCGGCCAGCTCCATCCATCTTACACGGTATCTGTCGTAAACCGCGCCCGTGGGTTTAAGCGCATGGGCGTCAAGAAAGAGAAGAAACACCGTGGAATCCTTGCTTTTATACAGCGCGTTCAACGGGTTGATCGTCGGTATCTTCTACGCGCTGATGGCGCTGGGGCTGTCGCTGATTCTCGGCCTTAACGGCGTCATCAATTTTGCCCATGGCACCTTCATGGCGCTGGGCGGCTATATCGCTTTCACCATCGAGCCTTATGTCGGGTTCTGGGGAAGCCTGATCATCGCCCCGCTTCTGGCCGTGATCCTGGGGCTAGCGGTTGAGCGTGTGCTGATCCGCCCGCTTTATGGGCGCGATCCGCTGTTCTCGCTGCTGCTCACTTTCGGCCTTGCGATGATCATGGAGGATCTGATCCGAACGATCTGGGGTTCGGTCGGCGAGCCCTTCGCCCTGCCCAACTATCTCAACTCACCACTCAGCGCGTCCATGTTCTTTCTCACCGGCTATCGCGTGGTGCTGATTCTCATCACCGTGCTCGTTACCGGCGCCTTGTTCGCGGTACTGCGTTACAGCCGCATCGGCATCCGCATCCGTGCGGGAAATGCGGATCTTGAAACGATCTCCGCCATGGGCGTGAACATCTTCTTTCTCCGCGCGGCGAATTTCGGCATCGGCATCTTCCTGGCCGGTGTCGCGGGCATTCTGGCGGCGGGGCAACTCGGCCTGTCGCCCTCCATCGGCTCGTCCCTGATCATGCCCTCCTTCGTGGCGATCATTGTCGGCGGTGTCGGCAGCCTGGTCGGCAGCGTGCTGGGCGGGCTGATCATCGGCGTTGCCTCCGGCATCACCGCCGCTTTTTTCCCCGTCGCACAGGAGGTGGTGATCTACGCGATCATGGCCGTTGTGCTGGTTGCACGCCCCCGTGGCCTGCTCGGTCAGGAAGGACTGTTTGAATGAGCAGCTCGACCGAGACCAAGCTGACCACAAATCACGGGGCCACATCCGGCGGGCGCGCTATCGCCGCTGCCGTCATCTGGGTGGCGTTGCTGTTCGTGCCGTTCTGGCTGCCCATGCTCGGCGGCTACACAGACCTTGCCTCCCGCGCGCTGATCTACGCCATCGCCGCCTCCGGTTTGAACCTGCTGCTCGGCTATACGGGCGGCCTGTCCTTCGGCCATGCAGCCTATTTCGGCCTGGGCGCCTACGGCACGGGGCTGTGCCTGATCTATATCGCGCCCTCTTTGCCGCTGGCCATTGTCGCGGGCACGCTGCTTGGCGGCATTGCCGGCATCCTGGTCGGGCCGATGGTGATGAAGCGCAAGGGCATCTATTTCGCGATGATCACCATCGCCTTCGGGCAGATGTTCTATTTCGTCGCCGTGCGCTGGAACGGCCTCACCGGCGGTGAGGACGGGCTGACCGGCTTCTCCCGCGTGCCGCTGCATATCGGCGGCGAGACGATCAGGCTCGGGCCGGATCGGTTCTATTATCTTGTGCTGGTGCTGTTTGCTGTGGTGATGGCGGTGATCTGGCAGATATTGCGCTCCCCGCTGGGCCATAGCTTCGTCGCGGTGCGCGAGAACACCACGCGCCTGCGCTTCCTGGGCGTGTCGGTGGACCGGCAGATCTGGGTCGCCTTCGCCATCTCCACCTTTATCGTGGCGCTGGCGGGCAGTTTGAACGCGCTGCTCACCGGCTTTGCCTCGCCGGATAATCTCGACTGGCCGCTGTCCGGCTCCTTCGTCGTCATCTGCGTGCTGGGCGGCATGCGCAGCTTCTGGGGGCCGTTCCTGGGGGCGATCATCTTCATCGTCGCGCAGGATTATCTCTCCAGCATCACCCAGAACTGGATGAGCTTCATCGGCCTCATCTTCATCCTCGCCGTTCTGTTCTTCCCGCAAGGGCTGCTCGGCTTCATCAAGGGGAGGGTGCGGTCATGAGCCTGCTGAAGCTTGATAATGTCGGCCGCCGTTTCGGCGCGCTGCAGGCGCTAAAGGGCATTTCCCTCTCGGTCGAGCCCGGGGAGCTGCGGGCCATCATCGGCCCGAACGGCGCGGGAAAAACCACCCTGTTCAACCTGATCAGCGGCTACTTCCCGCCCACCGAAGGGTCCATCAATTTCGACGGCCAGCCCATCATCGCCGTCAGCCCGAATGCGTTGGTGCGGCGCGGTATCATCCGCACCTTCCAGATCACGCAGGTGTTTCTCTCGCTCAGCGTCTATGAAAATCTGCGCGTGGCGGTGGAAACGGCAATGGGTCTGCAGCTGCGCCCCTGGATCTCCCGCGCCACCCGCGCGCAGGTGGAGGCCAAGGTGGAGGAGCTTGTCGAGACCACCCGCATCGGCGCGAAGATCGACCGGATCGTGGGTGAAATGTCGCATGGCGACCAGCGCGTGGTGGAGATCGGCATCGCGCTCTCGCGCTACCCCAAGCTCCTGCTGCTGGACGAACCCACCGCCGGCATGGGCGATGAGGAAACCCACCACATGACAGACCTCATCCGCCGGCTGAACAAGGAGAAGGGCATCACCATCCTGTTCGTGGAGCACGACATGGCGATCGTGTTCGGCATCGCCGACCGTATCACCGTGCTCGATAACGGCACGATGCTGGCGGAAGGCACCGCCGCTGAGATCTCCGCCAATCCGCGTGTGCAATCTGCCTATCTCGGCCAAGCCCTTGAGGACAACGCCGCATGACCGTCATTCTCGAAGCCGAAGGGCTGCACACTTATTATGGCAAGAGCCATATCCTGAAGGGCGTGTCGCTGAAGGTGGAGGCGGGTGAACTCATCGCCCTGCTCGGCCGCAACGGTGCGGGCAAAACCACGACCATGCGCAGCATCATGAACCTCACCCCGCCCAAGGCTGGCAGCGTGAAGCTGTTCGGGAAGGATCTGACCCGCGCACCTTCCTACAAGATCGCCAGCCGCTGGCGTGGGCTATGTTCCCGAGGGCCGCAAGATCTTCGGCCATATGACCGTGCATGAAAACCTGCTGGTGCCGCCCGAGACCAAAGGGCCATGGACCATCGACGCGGTCTATGAGCTGTTCCCCCGTTTGCATGAGCGGCGCACCAGCCGTGGCGGGCGGCTTTCCGGCGGCGAGCAGGAGATGCTGGCCATCGCCCGTGCCTTGCTGCTGAACCCGAAGCTGCTGATCCTCGATGAACCCTCCCAAGGCTTGGCGCCGGTGATCGTGCAGGATGTGATGCGCACCATTTCCCGCATGAAGAAGGAGGGCATGTCCGTCCTGCTGGTCGAGCAGAACGCCATGCTGGCCTTGCAGCTGGCTGACAGGGCCTATGTGCTCTCGGATGGCGAGGTGGTTTATGACGGCTCCGCCGCCGAGCTGAAGTCTGATAAGACGCGCATGGAGAACCTGGCCGGCGTCAGCCACGCTGCCTGACCGCCCCCCTTGTGTCTGGCGGCCAATGCGCGCTCTATTGCCGTGACCTGCGGCAAAGACAGGAAGTGAGACCAGGATGTCCTTGAAAATGCCCCTGCCGGATCAGAGGGTGCTGGCCCGGCGCGATGAGATCATCACCGCCTTGCGCAAGATTGTCCCCGGTGAAGGCGTCATCGACAAGCTGGATGAGCTGCGCCCCTATGAGTCCGACGGTCTCACGGCCTATCGCCAGCCGCCGATGGTGGTGGTGCTGCCGGAAACTGTGGAGCAGGTGGCGGCGGTTCTGGCTATTGCCACAAGAACAACATCAAAATCGTGCCGCGCGGGTCGGGCACGTCGCTCTCCGGCGGGGCCTTGCCGCTGGCGGATGCCGTGCTGCTCGGCATGGGCAAGTTCAACCGGGTTCTGGAGATTGACTACGAGGACAGGCTGGCCGTGGTGCAGCCCGGTGTCACCAACCTCGCCATTACCAAGGCGGTGGAAGGGGAGGGGTTTTATTACGCGCCGGACCCGTCCAGCCAGATCGCCTGTTCCATCGGCGGCAATGTCGCGGAGAATTCCGGCGGCGTGCATTGCCTGAAATACGGCCTCACCACCAACAACGTGCTCGGCGTGCAGCTGGTGACGATGGAAGGCGAAATCCTGCGCATCGGCGGCAAGGCGCTGGACCCGGCGGGGCTGGATCTGCTGGGCATCATCGTCGGCTCCGAAGGGCTGCTCGGCGTGGTCACGGAAGTCACGGTGCGAATTCTGCCCAAGCCGGAGACGGCGCGGGCTTTGCTCATCGGCTTTCCCACCGTGGAATCCGCCGGGCAATGCGTGGCGGACACCATCGCCGCCGGCATCATCCCGGCGGGCATGGAGATGATGGACAAGCCCGCCATCCATGCCGCCGAGGCCTTCGTGCAGGTGGGCTACCCGCTCGATGTCGAGGCGCTGCTGATCGTCGAGCTGGATGGCCCCGCCGCCGAGTGCAACCATCTGCTGGGCGAGGTTGAGGCCATCGCCCGCAGGAACGGCGCCGTGACGCTGCGCGCCTCGCGTGATGAGGCGGAGCGTCTCGCCTTCTGGGCCGGGCGCAAGGCGGCCTTCCCGGCGGTGGGGCGGATATCGCCGGATTATTACTGCATGGACGGCACAATCCCCCGCCGCAAGCTGCCGCTGGTTCTGCAGCGCATGCGGGAGCTTTCCGAGCAATACGGGCTGGCTGTCGCCAATGTCTTCCATGCGGGGGATGGCAATTTGCACCCGCTCATTCTCTACGATGCCAACAAGCCGGGCGAGCTGGAGCGCGCGGAGGATTTCGGCAGCGACATTCTGCGCCTCTGCGTCGAGGTGGGCGGCGTGCTCACCGGCGAGCATGGCGTGGGGGTGGAGAAGCGCGATCTGATGCCGGAGATGTTCGGCGAGGCGGATCTGCGCCAGCAGCAGCGCCTCAAATGCGCGTTCGATCCTGAATTGCTGCTCAACCCCGGCAAGGTGTTTCCCACGCTGCATCGCTGTGCCGAGCTGGGGCGGATGCATGTGCATCGCGGCCAGCTGCCTTTTTCTGATCTGCCGCGATTCTGACCATGGTTTTGCATCAACCTCAAAACATCGAAGAGATTTGCGGGATCGTTTCCGATGCCTGTGTGGGCGGAGCCAAGCTGGAGATCACCGGCGGCGGCACCCGTGATGAGTTCGGCGCGCCCAACCGCGCGGCGGATCGCCTCAGCGTCAAAGCCCTCTCCGGCATTCTGGATTACGACCCCGCCGAACTGGTTCTCACCGCCCGCGCCGGAACGCCCCTGGCCGAGTTGAACGAGGCGGTCGCCGCGCGTGGCCAGGCTTTCGCCTTCGAGCCCTGGGGCGATGCGGGTTCCACCATCGGCGGCGTGGTGGCGGCGGGCGTCGCGGGGCCGCGCCGCGTCTCGGCCGGTTCCGCGCGTGACCATCTGCTGGGGTTCGAGGCCGTGTCCGGCCGGGGCGAGCGGTTCCGGGCGGGTGCCAAAGTGGTGAAGAATGTCACCGGCTATGATTTGCCGAAGCTGCTCTGCGGCTCCTGGGGGCGCCTGGCCGTGCTGACGGAAGTCACGCTGAAAGTCCTGCCTCGCCCGCCGCAGCGCCTCACTTTGCTCTGGCGCGGGCTGGAGGATGCGGTTGGCTTTGCCATGCTGCGCGAGGTGATGCGCCAGCCCGTTGATGCCGCCGCCGCCGCGCATCTGCCCGCGGGCATTGCGGGCGAGGCGCAGACGCTGATCCGCCTGGATGGTGTCGGCCCCTCCATCTGCCTCGCGCTCGGCCCATCTCGCTTTGGCGCTGGCCTGCTACCGGGCGCCGGAAAAATTGGACGAGGCCGAGGCCGCGCCGCTTTGGGCGTGCTTGCAAGGCGGCGCCGCCTTGCAAAGCGAGGCCCCGCTCTGGCGCCTCAGCCTGCCGCCGCGCCAGGCTTTTGGCGCCGTCACGCCCCTGGTGCAGCTTGGCGGGCGCTTTCTGGCGGATTGGGCGGGCGGGCTCATCTGGCTGTCGCTCTCCGGCCATGAGGATGAAATCCGCCACCAAGCGGAACAGGCAGGCGGCCATGCCACGCTGGTGCAAGCCCCGGCTGATGTCCGCGCCCGCATCCCCGCTCTGCACCCGCAGGCACCGGGCCTTACCGCGCTCTCCCGCCGCGTGCGCCGTGGCTTCGACCCGCTCGGCGTATTCGAGACGAACCGTTTTCTGGACGAACCCCATGCAGACTGACTTCACCCCGGCCCAGCTTGCGGACAAGGACATGGCCACCTCCGAGGCGGTGATCCGCAAATGCGTGCATTGCGGCTTCTGCACCGCCACCTGCCCCACCTATGTGCTGCTGGGCGATGAGCTGGATTCCCCGCGCGGGCGCATCTACCTGATCAAGGACATGCTGGAGAATGAGCGTGTGCCCGGCTCCGGATGTCGTCAAACATATAGACCGCTGCCTCTCCTGCCTTGCCTGCATGACCACCTGCCCCTCGGGCGTGAATTACATGCATCTGGTGGACCATGCCCGCGCCTATATCGAGGCACGCTACCGCCGCCCGCTGGCGGAACGGATGCTGCGCGCCCTGGTGGCTGCAGATTTTACCCAAACCCGCGCGCTTCCGCGCCGCGCTGCAACTGGCGCGCGTTGCCCAGCCCTTGGCTCCGCTGCTGGAAAGCGTGAAACCGCTCGCGCCCCGCCGCCGCGATGCTGAAACTCGCCCCGCCGCATTTGCCGCCCAGGGCCGTGCTGAACGCGGCCAGCGCCCAAGGCACGCGCGGGCGGGTGGTGCTGATGCAAGGCTGCGCCGAGCCGGTGCTGCGCCCGGACATCCGCGAGGCCAGTGTGCGGCTGCTGGCGCGTTGCGGCTATCAGGTGAGCTTCGCCCAGGGCGAGGAATGTTGCGGCGCGCTCACCCACCACATGGGCAAGGAGCAGATGGCGCTGCAATCGGCCCGCCGCAATGTCGATGCCTGGACGCGCGAGATCGAAAACGGGCTGGAGGCCATCATCATCACCGCGTCCGGCTGCGGCACCATGGTGAAGGAGTACGGCTTCATGCTGCGCGACGATCCCGCCTACGCCGCCAAAGCCGCGAAAGTCTCTGCTCTGGCCAAGGATATAAGCGAGGTGTTGGAGGCGGCGGGCCTGCCCGCGCGGGCGGATGTTCCCGCCCTCACCGTGGCCTATCATCCCGCCTGCTCCATGCAGCATGGCCAGAAGATCACCGCGGCACCCCAGAACCTGCTTCGCGCGGCGGGGTTCACCGTGCGTCTGCCAGCGGATTCGCATCTCTGCTGCGGCTCGGCCGGCACGTACAACATCTTCCAGCCGGAAATCGCCGCCCAGCTCGGCGCCCGCAAGGCGGAAACGCTCAGCAGCCTGAAGCCGGACGTGATCGCCACCGGCAATATCGGCTGTTCGGTGCAGATCAGCCAGCATCTGGATCTACCGGTCGTCCACACTGTGGAATTGCTGGACTGGGCAACAGGCGGGCCGGTTCCGGCTTCGCTGGCGGCACGCCTACCCGGCTAGGCCGTGCTAGAAGGGGGATATGCGTACCGGTATCCTCCTTGCCCTTGCCTCCGCCGTTCTGTTCGGCGCCAGCACCCCGTTTGCCAAGCTGCTGCTGGGCAATACCAGCCCCTGGATGATGGCCGGTCTGCTCTATCTCGGCGCCGGGCTGGGGCTTGCGGCAGTGCATTTATCCCGCCGCACTCTCGGCCTGCCAACCACCGAGGCGCCTTTGCGCCGGGCGGATCTGCCATGGCTTGGCCTAGTCATTTTGGCCGGGGGCGTGCTGGGGCCGCTCTGCCTTATGTTTGGCCTGTCGCGGACCAGTGCGGCCAGCGCCTCGCTGCTGTTGAATCTGGAAGGGCTGGCGAGCATGGGCATCGCCTGGCTGGTCTTCCGCGAGAATGTGGACAGGCTTTTGCTCATCGGCGCCTTCGCCATTCTGGCAGGGGCGGCCTTGCTCTCGTGGGAGGGGCGCACCACGCTGGAATGGGGGGCCACGCTCATCGCGCTCGCCTGCTTGTGCTGGGGCATCGATAATAATCTCACGCGGAAACTCTCATCCGCCGACCCCCTGCAAATCGCCATGCTCAAGGGGCTGGTGGCCGGGGCGGTGAATTTGGGGCTCGCTTTGGCCCAGGGGGCCGCGCTGCCATCGGCGGGCATTCTTCTGGCAGCGGGGCTGGTCGGGTTTCTCGGTTATGGCGTCAGCCTTGTCCTGTTCGTGTTCGCGCTGCGGCATCTCGGCGCCGCGCGCACCGGGGCTTATTTCTCGCTGGCCCCTTTCATCGGCGCGCTGCTCGCCCTGGTTCTCTTGTCCGAGCCTCTGACGCTGCGCCTGCTCGCCGCCGGGCTGCTGATGGGTGTCGGGCTCTGGCTGCATTTTACCGAGCGCCATGAGCACGAGCATACGCATGAGGCGCTGGAGCATGAGCACAGCCATGTCCATGACGAACATCATCAGCACACGCACGAGCCGGACGCCCCGCCCGGCGAACCGCACAGCCACCGCCATCGCCACGCCGTGCTGACCCACAAACACCCGCATTATCCGGACCTGCATCACCGGCACCGGCACGCGCATTAAGCGCTTTCGAGGATGAAACGGGAACACGGGTGCGGCGAGAGGTTAAGCTTCAACGAGGGCACTGCGAAGCCGCGGGGACGCAGCCTTAACCGGAATCACCGCCGTAAAATATAGATATCCATAATCCACCCATGCGCCGCCCGTGCGGCGGCGCGTGCGCGGATAATCTCCGGGCCGGTCTCGGCAAGCGGCCCGGAGCGGATGATCTGCTCCTCCATGCCCAGATAAGCCCCCCACCAGATGCTCACCCCGTCCGGCGGCAAAATTTCAAACGCGCAAGCACCATCCAGCATGATTACCAATGTATCCACGCCCGGCGGCCAGCCATGGTCGCGCAATTGCCGCCCGGTGGTCACCATGAAGGGCTGGCCGATCCCGTTCAGCACCATCGCGTGCGCGGCTGTGAGCGCCTGAATGGCGGTGATGCCAGGGATTACCTTTACGGAAACATCCAACCGCGCGGCGATGCGCAACGTGCTGTCGTAAAGCGAAGGATCGCCCCACACCAGCAACGCCGCTTCTCCACCCTCGGGCAGTTCCGTCTCCAGCACATTTTTCCAGCATTGGGCGATGGCATCATGCCACTCATCCACTCCGGCGCGGTAGCTGGGGTTCGCGGCGTCGCGTACCGGCAGATCGAATTCCACCAGCTTCGTGCCTTGGTTTTTCAGAACATCGGCGCAGATGCTCCGGCGCAACGCCGCCAGATCCGCTTTGTCCGCCCCCTTGCGGGGAATCAAAATCAGATCCGCCGTGTTGATGGCCTTGACGGCCTCAAGTGTCAGATGCTCTGGGTTGCCCGTGCCAATCCCGATCAGGCTGAGGCGTGTGCTCACTTCGCAGTCTCCCGCAGGCGGGAAATCAGATGGAAGAAACTGCCCGTCACATGCCCGCGCCGTGAGCCGGTTTCCGCCACAACACGCCCCTCGGCATCGCGCACTTCGGCCAAAGGCGCATCCGGTTGCTCCAGAATGGTCGCGTAATGGAATTCATGCCCCGCCAGCGCGACACCTGCTTCCTGCCCCGGCATGGGTGCCAGCAGCGTGGCGCGCCGGTAGCCCAGATGCATCCGCCGTTTGGCAAAAGACGTGCTGAGGCCAAGCAATCCCGCCATCTGGTGGCGCTCCCCGCTGGCATCCACCAGCGTCTCGCCCAGCACCATATAGCCGCCGCACTCCCCATGCACAGGCCGTGTTTCGGCAAAGCGCCGCAGCCCGTCCAGAAACCGCGCCGCCCCCGCGATCTGGCCCGCATGCAGCTCAGGATACCCGCCGGGAAGCCAGCACACATCAGCGTCTTTGGCAGGCGCTTCATCAGCCAGAGGCGAGAAGGGCAAAATTTCTGCCCCCGCCTCGCGCCATGCGGCCAGCAGATGCGGATAGAGGAAGGAGAACGCCGCATCCCGCGCCAGCGCGATCCGTTGCCCCGGCGGCTGCATACGCGTGGGGGCGGCAGATAATTCAGGCCCGGCGCTCGCCGCCGCGCGCAACCCTTCCAGGTCACAAAACTGGCTGACCAGATCAGCCGCGTTGTCGAGCAGCGCCTCCAGCTTCGGCAATTCCGCCGCCTGCACCAAGCCCAGATGCCGCTCCGGTACGGTCACATTCTCTTGCCGCGGCAGCGCGCCGAACACGCGCAACCCGGCTTCCTCCATGCCCGCGCGCAAAAGCGCCTCATGCCGCGGGCTTGCCACCCGGTTCAGCACCACGCCCGCGATATTCACCCCCGCACGGAACCGCGCCATGCCGCTGGCCACGGCCGCCGCGCTTTGCGCCTGGCCGCGCGTGTCCAGCACCAGCACCACCGGCCAGCCGAGCATGGCCGCGACATCCGCCGAGGCCCCGCTGCCCGCTGCTCCCTTGGTGGCCACGCCGTCGAACAGCCCCATCGAGCCTTCCGCCAGCGCGAGCTCCGCCCCCTCGGCCCGCCGCACCAGGGCGGCCATATCCCCAGCGCCCATCGCCCAGCTATCGAGGTTGAAGCAATCCTGCCCCGTGGCGGCGGCGAGAAAAGCGGGGTCGATATAATCCGGGCCGGATTTGAAGGGGCGTATCTTCACCCCGCGCTTCGTCCAGGCCCGCGCAAGCCCCAGCGTCAGCGTCGTCTTGCCCGCGCCGGAGGCCGGTGCGGCGATCAGCAGCCCTTTCACGCTCACGCTGTTTCCGGAAAGCGCGGGTTGGCGCCGGTTGGCCGGTAGCGCCGGTCATAATCTGCCGCATAGAGGCGCGAGCGCGCGAACTCCTCCGCCCCCAGCACCCGTCCCACCAATATCAGCGCCGTGCGGTCGATCTTCGCCTCCATCATGCCTTCGATTGTTCCCAGCGTGCCGCGCAGGATTTTCTCATCCGGCCAGGAGGCGCGCCACACCACCGCCACCGGGCAGTCCGTGCCGTAATGCGGCGTCAGCGCCGCCACCAATTCCGCCAGCATATGGATGGAGAGATGCAGCGCCAGCGTCGCCCCCGTGGCGGCGAAGGCCGCGAGGTTCTCGCCCTCCGGCAACGGCGAGGCCCGGCCGGGGCAGCGCGTCAGCACCAAGGATTGCGCGATACCCGGCAGAGTGAGTTCCGCCGCCAGACTCGCGGCGGCGGCGGCGAAGGCGGGCACGCCCGGCGTCACGTCGTAGGCGATGCCGAGTTCGCGCAAGCGTTGCAGCTGCTCCCCCATCGCGGACCAGACGGACAAATCCCCCGAATGCAGCCGCGCCACATCCAGCCCCTGTGCATCCGCCGCCTGGATCTCGGCGATGATCTCATCCAGCGACAGCGGCGCGGTATTGATGATTTTCGCCCCCGCCGGGCAATGCGCCAGCACCCCCTCCGGCACCAGCGAGCCCGCATACAGGCACACCGGCGAGGCAGCGATCAAATCCCGTCCGCGCAAGGTTAAAAGATCCGCCGCTCCCGGCCCGGCCCCAATGAAATGCACCGTCATTCCGTGTTCCTTTCCGCAATCGCCGCCGTTGCCAGCCCGTCGGGCGAGGTGGCGCGCGGCCCTAGTAATTTTGCCCCAGGCCCCGCCGCGCATAAGGCCGCCGCTTCCGCCAAGCTGCCCGTGTTAAACCTCGCCAGCATGCGCGGCGATTGTGTGATGGTCTCCACCCCCGCCAGCGCACTGACAGGCAGGGCGATCACCCGCACCCACAGCTCTGCAGCCAGGTCCTGCAACACAGCCGCGCCGGCCTTCTCCGCCACGCTGGCCAGGGCGTAGATTTTTGCTCCTCCGCCCGCCGCATCCAGCGCCGCACGCAGGGAGGCGATGTCCGCCCCATCCCTAAAGCCGAACCCCGCCACCCTCACAGCACTACGCTCCATTGCAGGATGGGTCTGGCAGGCATCCAGCCGCGCATCCGGCCCAAAGGCGCGGCCTCGGCCATGTCCACCCGCAACAGGGAGCCACCTTTGGTCCCCGCCCAGCTCGTGAACAAAGCCTCGCTTTCCAGAGTCACGCCATTGGCGACAAGTCTGGTTCCGGCGGGGGCCAGTGCCCATAGCCGTTCCAGCAGCGCCTCACTGGCCCCGCCGCCGAGGAAAATCGCATCCGGCCTCGCCAGTTCCTCCAACCCCTCCGGCGCGCGGCGCTCGAGCAGGGTGAAACGGTCTTCAACCCCGAACGCCTCGACATTGCCCCGCGCCCGGGCCGCGCGGGCGGCATCCACTTCCAGCCCGCTGACGCGGCCGCCCTCCGAGGCCAGCAGCCATTCGATGGAGACAGACCCGGACCCAACCCCGATATCCCAGAGATGTTCCCCCGCGCGCGGCGCTAGAGAAGAAAGTGTGAGGGCGCGGATGGCGCGCTTGGTGATCTGCCCGTCATGCTCGAACAGCTCATCCGGCAGCCCCGGCGTGCGCGGCAGGCCAGCCGCCCCAGCGGCCTCAACGGCCACTGCCACCGGCCCAATCCTGGGCGGCAGCGCGCTGAATTCTTCCGCCGTTCCGGCCAGAACGCGCTCGCGGGGCCCGCCGAGAGCCTCCAGCCGCCAAAGCCGCGACGCCCCAAACCCCTGCGCCCTCAGCCACGAAGCGAAGGGTGCCACCGCATCCGGCCCGCGCAGCAGGCAGATTAACCTTGCCCCCGGCACCAGATGCCGCCTGGCCCTGGCGAAGGGCGCCGCATGCAGCCCCAGGCATGCTGTCTGCTCCAGCCGCCAGCCCAGCCGTGCGGCGGCCAGAGAGAAGCTGGAGGCGGCAGGGCAGGCGACCCATTCCTCCGGTGCCAGCGCCTCGGCCAACACACTCCCGGCTCCAAACCAGAACGGATCCCCCGAACAAAGCGCCACCACAGGCGCCGGGCGGCAGGCCAGCAGCGGCGCGATGGAAAAAGGCAACGGCCAGGGCCGCCCGCGCTCGCCTGCCTCCGCCAGTTCCAGATGCCGCGACCCGCCGAACACCATTTCCGCGCCTGCCAGCGCCTCTTTGGCGTGCTGGGAGAGCCCCGCCAGCCCGTTCTCGCCAATGCCGATGATCGTCAGCCAGGGGTGCGTCACCTTGCAAGCTCCGGCGGCAACGCCGCACAATGCGGCGCATGAACAAACCCATCCCCCGCGTGCTGCTTCTGGGTGGCACCACAGAGGCCAGCCGCATGGCGCGCGCTTTGGCCGATGCCGGGGTAGAGTCCATCTTCTCCTATGCCGGCCGCACGGAAGCACCACTCCCCCAGCCCTTGCCGCAACGCATCGGTGGGTTCGGCGGCGCCGAGGGTCTGGTCGCCTATCTCCGGGCAAACGCCATAACCCATGTGATCGACGCCACGCATCCCTTCGCCGCGCAAATGAGCCGCAACGCTGCGACCGCCTGTGAGCGGACGGGCGTAAAACTGCTGGCGCTGGAACGCCCGGCCTGGGCACCCGGCCCGGAAGATGACTGGCGGAATGTGGAGAGTTTGGACGCCGCCGCCGCAGCCCTGCCGCAAGTGCCGGGACGGGTTTTCCTCGCCATCGGCAAACAGGGGCTGCGCGCTTTCACCACCCGCCCTGAGCATTTTTACCTGCTCCGACTGGTCGATGCCCCAACCACCAAGCTGCCTCTGCCCAATACCGGGATTGTGCTGGATCGCGGCCCCTTCACGCCGGAAAACGACCTCGCTTTGCTGCGCCAGCACCGCATCACCCTCATCGTCGCCAAGAATGCGGGTGGGGAGGGGGCGCGTGCCAAGTTGGAGGCCGCCCGCGCGCTGCGCCTGCCCGTGCTGATGGTGAGCCGTCCCGCTCTGCCAGCGCGGGAGGTGGTGGCCACGCCGGAAGCGGTTTTGCGCTGGCTCGGTCATGGGGCGGATCGCGGCGTATAAACAAACCGCCCCGCCTGCTTGGTGGCGCTGTTTCCCACCAGCACGACCGTCCTCATATCCGCCATCTCCGGCGTTGCCTCGGCCAGCGTCACGGTCATGATCCGTTCATCGGGCGTGCTCACCGCCCGGGCGAAAATCACCAGCCGATCCGGCTCGCATTCTTCGCGTAGAACCGCGAGCGCTCGGCCAAACCCTTCGGGCCTTGCCTTCGAGCGCGGGTTATAGAAGGCCATGGCGAAATCCGCCTGCGCGGCAAGGCGCAGCCGTTTCTCGATCAGCCCCCAGGGCTTCAGATTGTCGGAAAGATTGATGGCGCAGAAATCATGCCCCAGCGGCGCCCCGGCCTTCGCCGCCGCAGCCAGCATGGCGGTGATGCCCGGCAGCACCCGCACATCCAACGCCAACCACGCGGGCTCCTCCTCCAGCACCTCGAACACAGCGGCCGCCATCGCGAACACACCGGGATCGCCCGAGGACACAATCACCGCCCGCCGCCCCTCCGCCGCGAGGCGCAGCGCATGCCGGGCGCGGGTTAGCTCCTCGCGATTGTCAGAGGCATGCAGTACCAGCCCGTCGCGCGGGGTCACGCGCGCCACATAGGGCGTGTAGCCCAGAATATCCGTGGCCTGCGCCAGCGCGTCCCGCACCTCGGGCGTTACGAGCGCCTCATCCCCCGGCCCCAGCCCGGCAATGGCCAGCCAGCCGCTCATCCGCGCCCCGCCCCGCCATGCACCAGTACGATGGCGAAGTACGGGCAATCCGCCTCCTCCATCTCGGCCAGCCTTGCGATGCGCTCCTGCGTCGTGGTGCCATGCGCCACCAGCCAAGCCGCTTCCAGCCGCTCGGCTTCTGCCAGCGCCCGGCGGATTTTCGGCAAGTTGCGCCCGGTCTTCATCACCACGAAGGCGTCGCTGTCGCGCATCCTTCGCGTCAGCTCTGCCTCCGGCAGCGTGCCGGGCAGGATGGTGAGAATGTCATTGCCCCAGGTTATGGGTGTACCCGTCGCCGTCCAGCAGCCGGACATGCCGGTGATCCCGGGCACGATCTCAATTTCCGCCCTGCCGCGCAGCCGCACATGCAAATGCATGAAGGAGCCGTAGAAGAACGGATCCCCCTCGCACAGCACCACCACATCCTGCGTGCGCGCCAGATCGGCCAGCCGCGCCGCCCAGTCATCGTAAAATCGGCTAAGCGCGTCGATATATTCCGCGCTGTCAGCGGGGATTTCCGTGGTGACGGGATATTCCATCGGATATTCCACGCAGCCGGGTGCAAGCATCCCGTCCACGATCCGCCGTGCTTGGCCCTGCCGCCCCGCCTTGCGGAAATAAGCGACATGCTGCGCCCCGCTCACCAGCTTGGCGGCGCGCAGGCTCATCAGGTCAGGGTCGCCTGGGCCAAGCCCGGCGCAGATAATCCGGCCCATGCTCACTCCGCCGCGCTGGCGATGGCATTCACCGCCGCCACCGTCACTGCCGAGCCGCCAAGCCGCCCCTCCACGCACAAAGCCGGGCAGGGCGGGGCCTGCATCAAGGCCGCTTTCGATTCCGCGGCGCCCACGAACCCAACCGGGCAGCCAATGATCGCCGCCGGGCGCGGGCAGGCGGGGTCTTCCAGCATGTTCAGCAGATGGAACAAGCGCCGTGGGCGCATTGCCGATGGCCACCACCGCCCCCGCCAGATGCGGCCGCCACAGCTCCAACGCCGCCGCGCTGCGCGTGGTGCCGAGCTGTTTGGCCAAATCTGGCACGGAAGCGTCATGCAGCGTGCAGATGATGTCGTTATTCGCAGGCAAACGCGGGCGGGTGATGCCCTCGCTCACCATCCTGGCATCGCAGAGAATCGGTGCGCCATCCGCCAAGGCCGCGCGGGCTTCCAGCACCACGCCCGGCGTGAAGGCCACATGACGCTCCAGCCCCACCAGCCCCAGCGAATGGATCATCCGCACCACCACGCCCTCCTCCTCAGGCGTGAAGCGGGCAAGGTCCGCCTCGGCCCGTATGGTCGCGAAGGATTGTCGGTAGATCGCAGCGCCGTCGGTCTCAAAAATGTGGGGCATCAGTCCGGTCCAAATACAAGGCCGGGGTGGCTGAGCAAGCTGGCCGGGTCAAGCCCCGTGCGCGCGGCGGGCGCATCGGCACGTCCATTCCGGCGGAGGGAAAATCCGTCCGGCACGGCGGTGAGGGTGAAATCAGCCGGTGCCGGATGCGCACAGCCCTTGCCGCAACCCGAGACATGCAGGCTCGCCCCCTTGGGCAGATGCGCCGCCAACCCCGCCGCCAGCTGCGCGCGCCGGCGCATGAGCCTGGGCGCAGCTGGGGGCACCCGTGCAGGCATAAACGCGCAACATCGGGTCATCCGGGTTCAAAATCGCCCCCGGCAGATCCGCCAGCGCGTCCAGCCCCGGCAGCAGCACCATGCGCCAGGGCGTGAGCCGGATTTCCGGCGCCAGCTCCGCCAGACGCGTCAGTGTTTCAACCGGAATTTCCCCAAAGGCAAAAGCGGCGAGCATGCCGGCCTCATGCCGCCCCGGCACGGGGGCGATGGCGGGTGCCGCGTTCTGGCCCGGCGGCTCTTGCAAGGCGGCGAGATGCTTGCGCATCCGCCCGCGCCCCTCCGGCGCGCCGCCGCTCTCCAAAAACCAGCAGGCCAGTGCCCGTATATGATCAATCGCCGTCTCCGGCGTGACGCTTTGCCCCCACGCCGCGCCATCGGCGCGCACCAGCAACTGGCCGTCCGCATCGCGCTCCAGCCTGATGTCGGCGGAGACATCGCCCAGCACGGGCTGTGCCCCGGTATCGATGGCGAACCCGAACTTGCCCGGTAGCGGAGGAAACTCCGCCAGCGCGTCCACCAGCGCCCGCGCCAGCTCCAGCGTGCCATCCCCCTCCCGCCAGAAGGGGGTGAGGACGATATTGCGCGCCGTTTCCAACGCCGCATCCTCATCCAGCAACCCCAGAGCCGCCAGCCCGTCCAGCAGCGCCCCATGCTGCTCAGGCGCTAAGCCCCGCCATTGCAGATTGGCGCGCGAGGTGAGGCTGAGCCGCCCCTGCCCATGCTGCCGCACCAGCGCCGCCAGCCCCCGCGCCTGCGCAGGCGTTAGGCGCCCCAAAGGCGGGCGGATGCGCAATATCAGCCCATCCTCCGCCAGCATCGGCCGCCAAGCGCCGGGCACCAGCCACGCACTTGCCCGGTCATTCCGCAGCTCTCCGAGCGCGGCGAGGATGGCGTTGCTGCGCGTCTCCCACAGCCCGGCTGCCCGCAGGCGCTTGAACACGTCCCGCATCCGCGCCAAGGCGGCCGGATTCTGCGCCGCCAGAAAATCCGCCACCTCGGCCTGGCCAAGCGTGGCATCGAAATAAAGATCAAACAGATGTCCCGGCACCGCCTGCGCCAGGTTCGCAAAAGCCGCCATATGGTCGAGTGTCGCCGCCAGTTCTGCCCCACCCCGGAAGCCGTGCGCCATCATGCCCCGCACCCAGGCTGGGTTAGCGGCGCGGGCCCGCACCACCCGGCTGATCTCCTCCGTCAGCAACCTTGCGCGGGGCTGTTCAGGGTTTGTCGCATCCAGATGATACAAAGGCGGCGTGCTCAGCCCCAGAGATGCCAGTGCCGCCACGATGCCGCCCTCATGCGCCGCATAATCCGCCGCCAGCAGCAGGTCGGTCTCCGGCAGATCCTGCACGTGCACGAACCCGTCCGTCCCGGCCAGGCGCTCACGCAGCGCCTGCGATGTTTCACGTGAAACACCATCCGCGCCGATGGACCAGCTCGCCCCCTCCAGCCAGGCCTCAGCCGCATGGCCCCGTGCCTCTGGCGTGAAAATCACCGGCGCATCGCCCATCGCCAGCCCGTACTGTCCCGGGCGCGGGCCGAACACGCGTGGTGAGCGTTGGATGTACGGATTTTCCCCCTCCGCCTCCTCGCGCGCCGCCAGCGCTTCCGTCCCTGCTGCAAAAAGCTGGGCCAGATGCGAAAACACGTCCCGGAACAGGCCGGAGATTCGCAGCGTCACGTCAATGCGCGGACGGCCCAGCAAGGCAGGCGGCAAAATCTCGAAGCCGGTGACGCGCGTGCTGCCCTCATCCCAGCGCGGGGCGAGGCCCGCCAGATGCAGCGCCATGGCGAATTCCTCGCCCGCATTGCGCATGGTGGCCGAGCCCCAAAGGTCCACCAGCAGGCTCTTCGGCCAGTCGCCATTCTCCTGCAAATGCCGGCGCAGCAGCTCCTCCGCCAGCTTCACCCCTTGCGCATGGGACGCGCGGGTAGGGATGGCGCGCGGGTCCACCGCGAACATGTTCCGACCGGTCGGCAGCACATCCTTGCGCCCGCGCGCGGGCGAACCGGAGGGCCCCGGCGCGACGCGTTTGCCATCCAGAGCCGCCAGCAGCCCGGCTTGCTCCGCGGCCCCGCATTCGCCCTGCCCGAACACATGCAGCCCCTCACCGAAGCGGCTTTCCTTCAGGTCGCACACGAAGCGGTCGATCCGCGTCACCGCCTCGGCCAGCGAGGCATCCGGCGCCAGCCCCAGATCCTGCTCCACACCCCTGGCCTGCGCCTCTTCGCGGATAATGGTGATCAACCGGTTGCGCCTTGGCGGGTCCAGACCCTCGGCGGTGGCATATTCATCCAGCAGCGCCTCCAGCCGGATCAGATGCTCCGGCGTGGCGGAAGGTGCCAAGGGTGGGGGCATATGGCCGATCGTCACCGCGCCGATGCGCCGCTTTGCCTGCGCTGCCTCGCCGGGATCGTTCACGATGAAGGGATAGATGACCGGCAGATCGCCCGCCAGCGCCTCCGGCCAGCATGCGCCGGAGAGCGCGGCGCTCTTCCCCGGCAGCCATTCCAGCGTGCCATGCGCGCCCAGATGCACCAGCGCATGGATTTGTTGCGCCCGCAGCCAGAGATAAAACGCCACATACCCATGGCAGGGCACGGCGCTGAGATCGTGATATTGCGTCTCACGCGCCTTGCGGTTTCCGCGCTCCGGCTGCAAGGCGATGAGGAGATTGCCAGAGCGGACCACGGAGAAATGAAACATGCCGTCCTGTACGGCGGCATCCTCCTCCGGCGCACCCCAGTCTTCCGCCAGCGCGTTCTGCAAAACCTCAGGCAGTGCCTTGAGCACTTGCCGATAGGCCGCCACCGGCCAGCGTTCCTCTGTTTCTCTGCAAACGCCGTGGCAGCTCCGCTACCGGCGCGGTGCCATAGCCCGCTTCTTGCAAATTATTCAGGATTTCATTGGCGGATTGCAGAGCGTCAAGCCCCACCGCATGGGCCATTTGCTCCGCCCGGCCGGGATAGGTGGAGAGCACCAAAGCCACATGGCGCTCCGCCGCAGGTGTTTCCGCCAGCCTCACCCAGGCCGTGATTTTGGCGATTACCGCTTCAACCCGTTCCGCCTCGGCACCATGGAGGTTCCGGGCAAACTGCAAATCCGCGTCACGCTGATTGGCGGATTTGAAACTGACAACGCCCGCGAAAATCCGCCCGTCGATCTCCGGCAGCGCCACATGCATCGCCAGATCAGCCGGTGATAACCCACGTTCGGACGCCGCCCAATCTTCCCGCCGTGCGGTGGAGAGCGCCACCTGAAACACCTTCACGCCGGGGCCATCCAGCGGTGTGGCGCCATCATCCAAGGCGGCGGAAAAGGCGGTGGCATTGAGGATCGCAACCGGCGGATGTTGGGCCAGATGCGCTGCCACGAAACGTGCCGCCGCGGGTGTTTTCAATGAGGGCAGGAACAGCCCATAGGCATTGAATCCTTCGCGCCGCAGCCCCAGGATCAGCGCGTCGATCGGCCCGGTATCCGCTGCCGTGAGATAAGAGCGGTAGAACACCAAAGGCACGCGCCGCGCCCCTTCGGGCGGTTCCGCCAAAATCCCGGTTCCGGGCAGGTAAATTCCAGTACCCCGGCAGCGGCGCGGGTTCAAGCTCCTGCGCGCCCTCATGCCCAATCGCCCGCGCCAGATGCACCAGCACAGCCTGCGCCGCTTCCGCGCCGCCTTGGTCGCAGAGACGCGCCAGTTCCCGCAGCAGCGTCGCGGGTAGGGTGGAATAACCCTCCAGAATCGCATCCGGCCTGCCATCGCCTGGCAGAATGGCGAGTTTTACGCCGTTCCGCTGTGCCAGATCCTCCAGTGAGCTGAGCCCATAGGCCCAATACCCCTCGCCGCCGATCAGCCGGACCAAAACCGCCTTCGCCCCGCTCAGGGTCTTGTCGAGGTAGACATCGACGGACACCGGATGCCGCAGCAAGGCGAGGTTTGCCAGCCGCATCGTCGGCAGCGATATCCCCCGCGCCTTGGCGCCATGCCAGGCGCTGGCAAAAGCTCCCAGATCACTGTCGGAAAACGACAGCACAACAATATCCGCCGGGTCCTGACCCAGATCCTGCGGGGTTTCCGCCTCCTCCAGCCCGTGGCTTTCGCGGAAGACGATATGCATGGCTCTAGCCGGTCAGGGCGGCGCGAATCCTGCGCTCATTCACGTCGCCCCGCTCGGCGATCACCACCAGCCGTGATGCGCGTGGCTCGCTGCCCCAGGGCCGGTCGAACTGGCTGCGCACCCGCGCCCCCACGGCCTGCACCAGCAGGCGCATCGGCTTGCCCGCAATCGCCACATAGCCCTTCATCCGCAAGATCCTTTGCTCGCGCGCCAAGGTTTCGATAGCGGCCAGCAGCGGCGCGGCCTCCGCCTGCTCCGGCAGATCCACCACGATGGTCGAGAAATCGTCATGCTCATGCTCGTCCTCGCCATCATGGTGGGAGGGGCGCTGGCCGATATCATTTTCCGCCGCCGCACCAAGCCCAAGCAGGATTTTTGGGTCGATCATGCCCTCCACTATGGGGAGCATCGGCACCGGGCGCGGCAGCTCCGCCGCTATCGCCGCTTTGGCTGCCTCCAGCCCGGTCTCACCGGCCAGGTCCACCTTGCTGAGCAGGATCAGATCCGCGCAGGCCATCTGGTCTCCGAACACTTCCGAGAGCGGGGTGTCATGCTCCATGCCGTTGCGCCCCTGCTCGGGCGCGAACTGCCCGGCGGAGACGCTCTCTGCATCCGCCATTGCCACCACGCCATCCACGGTCACGCGCGAGCGTATGGCCGGCCAGTCGAACGCCTTCAGCAGTGGCTTCGGCAAAGCGAGGCCCGAGGTCTCGATGAGGATATGGTCCGGCTTACGCTCCATGGCGAGCAGCCGCTCCATGGTGGGGATGAACTCATCGGCCACCGTACCCA
>CAWHDE010000002.1:0-42920 GCA_963827925.1 uncultured Pseudomonadota bacterium
CTATTTGTTGTTGCAAGCATTTTTCGGTGTGCGCTCGGAACGGCAACTGATGGAGCAGGTCAGCTACAACATGCTGTTCCGCTGGTTTATCGGGCTGTCGATGGACGCGCCGGTGTGGGACGTGACGGTATTTACCAAGAACCGTGAACGGCTGTTGGAAGGTGACGTGGCGGTTGGCTTTCTGCTGGCCGTGATGGGTGACCCGGCGGTTGCGGGGCTGCTTTCGTCCGAGCATTTTTCGGTGGACGGCACGCTGATCGATGCCTGGGCTTCGATGAAGAGTTTTCGCCGCAAGGACGGCGCGGATGAGCCGCCAACCGGCCCCGGGCGCAATGCCGAACGCAATTTTCATGGCGAGACGCGCAGCAACGATACCCATGCATCGACCACCGACCCGGACGCGCGGCTGTATCGAAAGTCCAAAGGCCAGCCAGCACGGCTTTGCTATATGGGGCATCTGCTGATTGAAAATCGCCATGGCCTGATCGTCGATACGCGAACCACCCATGCGACCGGCCGGGCGGAACGCGAGGCGGCGGAGGATATGATCACTGCAAAACCGCGTAGCCGACGATGTAGCCTGGGCGCCGACAAAGCCTATGATACCGCCGAGCATGTCGCCCGGCTGCGTGCATTGGGCGTGACCCCGCACGTCGCGCAAAACACCGCCGGGCGGCGCTCCGCCATCGATGCGCGCACCACCCGTCACCCCGGCTATGCCATCAGTCAGCGCTTGCGCAAGCGCATCGAGGAGCCATTCGGCTGGATCAAAGCTGCCGCTGGCTTGCGTAAAACCCGCCATCGGGGCCTCAAGCGGGTGGCTTGGATGGTGACGCTCACAGTGGCCGCTTGCAACCTGGTACGCTTGCCCAAGCTGATTGCCGCTGCGATATGACCGCGCCCGATCGTAAATCCTTGATCGGAAAGTGGCGGATCACCAGCATGGAGATCTGGGACACCGAGTACGTCGACTTGTGCGGCCCAGCCTACATACAAATCGACGATGCCGGAGGTGAAATGGCCTTCGGCGCCGTTCAAATCGGCCTGCAATGCGAGTACGGAAACACAAGCATCTGGTTCAGATTCCGCGGATCAGACGAGATGGACGAGGTCTCCGGAGACGGCGATGCAGAACTCGAAGAAAATGGCACCCTCACGGGAGAAATCCGCTTCGACAACGGAGACGAAAGTTCATTCACCGCCAAACGATGGTGAATTTCCGCAGCCTGCTAAGTCTTCGCGCCTGCTCGTCTGCTTCATACATTGCCGCTTCAGGACGTCATGACCACACTTAGCCATCTGTTTTCGCCGATCAAAATTCGCAATCTGGAAATTAGGAACCGTATTCTCTCAACCGGGCATGATACAACATTGCCGACTAATTTCGTGCCGAATGAGGCGCTGGTGGCTTATCACCAGGCAAGGGCGGAAGGCGGCGCGGGCTTGATTGTCATGCAGGTGGCGGGCGTGCATGAAACCGCGCGCTATACGTCTCATCTGCTGATGGCAACATCCGATGACTGCATACCCGGTTACCGGCGTGTGGCGGAGTCGGTGCACGCGCATGGCTGCGCTCTGTTTGGGCAGCTTTTCCATCCTGGCCGTGAAATCATGGAAAGTCAGGATGGCAGCCTGCCTGTTGCCTATGCGCCGTCTGCCGTGCCCAACGAGCGCTTTCATGTCATGCCCCGGCCCATGTCCGCCAGGTTAATCGCCGAGGTAATCAGCGGTTATACGGCTGCTGCGAAAAGACTGGAAGCAGCGGGGCTGGACGGTGTGGAGGTGGTGGCAAGCCACGGCTATTTGCCTGCGCAGTTCCTAAATCCGCAAATCAATCTACGCGACGATGACTATGGCGGCAGCGAGGAAAATCGCCGGCGCTTCCTGCGTGATATCATTGCTGCGATCCGCGCCGCCACGGGGCCGGATTTCATCGTTGGCCTCAGGATCAGCGGCGATGAGAAGGATGAGGAAGGGCTCAGCAGTGACGAGGTTCTAAGCACCTTGATCGCACTGGAGGGCTTGTTCGATTATTACAACATCACCGCAGGTACGTCCGCTGGCATCGGCAGCGCCATCAATATTGCGCCGCCGATGGCGTTCGAGAACGGCTACACTGCACCGCTTGCCGCCACGATCAAGGCGCAGGTTGCCACACCTGTTTTTGTTGCTGGACGCATCAACCAGCCACAGGACGGCGAGCTCATCATCGCTAAAGGGCAGGCGGACATGGTGGGTATGACCCGCGCCATGATCTGCGATCCGGAGATGCCCGCGAAGGCCGAAGCAGGAAGGTTGGATGATATCCGCGCGTGTATTGCCTGCAACCAAGCCTGTATCGGGCATTTCCATCTTGGGATATCCAATTTCCTGCATCCAGCATCCCGAAGCGGGACGCGAGCTGACCTACGGCACGCTAACGCCGGCCATGGCAAGACGGCGGATTATTGTCGCGGGCGGTGGACCAGCGGGGATGAAGGCTGCCGCCATTGCCGCTGCGCGTGGACATGAGGTGACCTTGTTCGAGGCCGCTCCGCAACTGGGAGGCCAGGTTCTGCTGGCGCAGCGTCTGCCCGGTCGCGCCGAGTTTGGTGGTATCGTCACCAATCTCAAACGCGAAATGGAGCTGGCCGGTGTTTCCGTTCGGTTGAACCAGCCGGTAACAAGAGCTCTGGCGGAAGAGATGCAGCCGGATGCTGTTGTTATCGCCACTGGCGCGCGGCCTCGTGCCGCGCATGTTGAGGGTGGAGAAACCGCGCATATCGTCGATGCGTGGCAGATTGTTCGCGATGAAGTGAATGCGGGCCCTTCCGTGCTCATAGCCGATTGGAGTTCTCGATTGGATTGGGATGGGCGTTGCCGAGAAGCTGGCGCGGGCTGGCTGCAGGGTTAAGCTGGCGGTGGACGGCTATATGGCTGGGCAACGTATTCACCAATATGTGCGAGACCATTGGGCGGGAGTGCTTCATGGTTTGGGAGTTCGAGGTGATTCCCTACGCGAAGCTTTTTGGTGCGGATGGACGGACAATCTATCTCCAGCACGCAACCAGTGGTGCACTATGATCTATGAAGAGATCGATACGCTGGTCACCAATCTTGGCTATGATCGTGTGGCTACGTTGGAGGACGAGTTGGCTGGCATCGCCTCGGAAATCCATCTCATCGGTGACTGTTTGACCCCACGCACAGCGGAAGAGGCCGTCTTAGAAGGGCTGCGGGTCGGCACGGCTTTGTGAACCATGGCCACCCACGCCACGCGGTGAGGCACGATCTCCGGCTTAGGGAGAGCGGTTAGCCCGCTCCCCCCGGGATTACGACAAAAAGCAATTTTCCTGCGGCTTGTTAGCCCAGATGCGGCCCGATCAACACGAGATCCGCCGGTGAAAGCCGGTCTGACGCGGTGGCCTTCTGGTGCCAGTACGGATACAGCAGCGGCGGCCGGCTGACTTCTTCCAGCGCCGCGATCTCGCCCGGTTCGAGAACCAGCTCGGCGGCACGGAGATTGTCCGCAAGCTGAGCCTCGGTCCGCGCCCCCACGATCACGCTGGCCACACCTGGGCGGGTCAGCAGCCAGGCCAACGCCACCTGCGACGGTGTCACGCCTTTCGCCTCGGCGATCTCCACCAGCTTCTCGATGATGTTGTACAGTGCCTCGACATCGCGCACCGGCGGCTCCTGCCACTGCGCGGCCCGGCGTGTGCCCTCGGGCTCTGGCTTGTTGCGGCGGTACTTGCCGGAGACAGCCCGCCCGCCAGAGGCGACCAGATCACCGCGCCCACGCCCTGGTCCACCGCGACGGGCAGCAGCTCATACTCCGCGTCGCGGGCCTGCAGGCTGTAATAGATCTGCTGTGCGATGGGGCGCACCGTGCCCTCCGCCTTGGCGGTCGCCAGCATCTTCATAATATGCCAGCCGGAGAAGTTGGAGACACCGGAATAGCCGATCTTGCCCGCGCGGGTCAGGTCGTCCAGCGCGCGCAGAATTTCTTCCACCGGCGTCTGCCCATCCCATTCATGGCACCAATAGAGGTCGATATGCTCTGTCCCAAGCCGCTTCAGGCTGTCCTCGCAGGCGCGGATGAGGTGCTGGCGCGAGAGGCCGCGGTCATTCGGCCCCTTGTCGCGCATCGGAAAGCGCGCCTTGGTGGCGAGCAGCAGCTTGTTGCGCCGGCCGGCGATGGCCTGGCCGATAATCTCTTCCGACAGCCCGTTGGAGTAGACGTCGGCGGTATCCAGCATGTTCACGCCGGCTTCCAGACTCATGTCGATCTGGCGGCGGGCATCCTCGATGCCCGCACTGCCGACCTTGGCGAAATTGCCCTGGCCGCCGAATGTCATTGTGCCCAGAATGAGCGTCGACACTTTAAGGCCGGAATGGCCTAGCAGACGATATTCCATTGTGTTCCTCCCTGATTGAATGGACTCTCTTCAGATAAATTCCGGGCGCTTGATGGGCGGCGCCATAAATTCCGGCCCCACCGGGTCCGTGATGCAGCGCGCCAGAATGGCCTTGATCTCCGCCTTGCCTTCTGCGTCCAGCGTCCAGCCCATCACGTCCTGCACGGGGTCGAGCTGGCCGGGATTGCGCGCGCCCCAGAGCGCGATGGTCGGGCCCTGGTCCAGCACCCAGCGCACCGCCAGCGCCAGCACGGACTTGCCGTAGCGCCGCTGCGCCAGCTCACGCAGTTCTTCGACCGCGCGGAGATACTGCGCGAAGCGCTCGTCTTTGAACTTCGGGTCGTTACGGCGCAGATCATCGCCCTCGAACACGGTGCCCGCATTCATCCGCCCGCTCAGCAGGCCACGGCAGAGCGCGCCGTAGCTGAGCACCGTCAGGCCCGTGCGCGCCGCGTAGGGCAGCTCCCCGGCCTCGATCCCGCGCTCGAACAGATTATAGGGCGGCTGCAACGCATCAAGCTGCGCGGCGGCGCGGAACGCGTCCATTTGCGTGGCTGAGAAGTTGCTGACGCCGATGGACAAAATCTTACCCTCGCGGCGCAGATCCTCCAGCGCGCGGGCGGTTTCCTCGAGCGGGGTCTCCAGGTCCGGCCAGTGCACCTGATAGAGGTCGATCCGGTCGGTGCGCAGGCGGCGCAGCGAGTCCTCAACCTCCTGGCGGATGCGCGTCGCGCGGCTGTCGCGGAAGACTTTGCCGTCCTTCCAGGCGAGGCCGAGCTTGGTGGCAATCTGCACCGTATCGCGCAGCCCGCCCTCGGCGATGGCTTTGCCGACAATCTCCTCCGACCGGCCGAAGCCATAGACCGGGGCCGTGTCGATCAGCGTGATGCCGCGCGCCGCGGCGTCCTGGATGGTGGCGATGGACTCCGCCTCATCCGTGCCGCCCCACATCCAGCCGCCAATGGCCCAGGTGCCAAGCCCAATGCGCGAGGTGACAACGGCACTATTGCCGATGGTGATCTTTTCCATGATCTGCTCCTGTCTGATTCAGGCCGGGCGCGAAGGCGCAACCGGCACTGCGATGAATCCCAGCCCCAAAGATAACCCCCGGGAGCTGGGGTTCCAGCCTGTTTGGTTGAGTCTGTATTCAACAAGGCGTTGAATGGGTGGAGGAGGCTCAGCCGAGCTGCGCGCCGTAATCCGCCAGATGGGTGACGAAAGCCCGGGCAGGGGAGGGCATCGGATCGACGAAATGCACATCGTCCGGAAAGCGACGCGGCGTGTCGACCGCCAGAAACACCGCCGGGGAGCCCGGCACCGGCATGATCGCATGCACCGTCTCGCGCAGGAAGGTCACCATCTGCCCCGCCTTCAGCCGCTTCGGCGGGTCATCGGCGATGGTGAAATCCACCTCGCCGTCGATCAGCAGCAGCTGCTCATCGCAGGTCAGGTGATAATGGCGCGGCAGCGGATGATAAAGCCGGAACAGCCGCGCGCTGGCGGACTCATTGTCGGAGAGATAAGCGTCCATGATGATCGAGTCCGCGCTCTCGGGAAAGCGTGACTTGATGTCAGCCAGATCGAAGAAATTATAGCCGGTGGCCTGCATCTCGTATCCTATGCATTTTGGCGAGGGCGTTTTTCATAGGCTCAGGAGGCGGGTTGCGCTATGAGGCAGCGCTGAAATAAATTCAAGGCAGACTTGATCATTACTCAACTTCATTCAAACCCATGCTGAACCGCTTAGATCTGCCCGACCTGCAAATCTTCGCAGCCATCGTGCGGCAGCGCAGCTTCAAGCGCGCCGCCATTGAGCTTGGTGTCACCACCTCCGCACTCAGCCACGCGATGCGCAAGCTGGAGACGAAGATGGGGGTACGGCTGTTACACCGCACCAGCCGCACGGTTATGCCCACGCCGCCGGGGCAGCTTTTGGCAGAGCAGCTTGAGCAAGGGTTCGACATTATCGGCGCGGCGCTGGCGGGCATTGAGAGCTACCGCCAGAACCCTTCGGGGCGCCTGCGCATCAATGTGCCGCTGGATGCCGCACGGCTGCTGCTCTCCCCCGTACTGGCGGAATTCGCCGCGCATTATCCGCAGGTGGCGCTGATCTTGAGTGTCGAGGACCGGCCGGTAGATATCATCGCCGAGGGTTACGACGCGGGCATACGCTATGGCGGCACAGTGCCGCAGGACATGGTGGCGTTGCCGTTGACCCACCCTTTGCGTTGGGTGGTGGTGGCCTCACCGGGCTTCCTGGCCAGGCATGGCAGGCCCGGCACCCCGGAGGAGTTGGCGCGTCTGCCCTGCATCGGCGTGCGGCTAGGGAACAACACCGCCTATAAGTGGGAGTTGGGCGACGGGGAGCGGCAAGTCCGGCTGGATGTGAACGGGCCGCTGGGAGTGAACAATACCGAGACGACCATAGCCGCCGCCATTGACGGGCTGGGCCTTGCCTATGTGCTGGAGCGGAGGGCGCAGGAGGAGATCGAACGCGGCGCGCTGGAGGTGGTGTTGCCGGACTGGGCCTCCACCGGCCCGGCATTCTACGCCTATTTCGCCAGCCGCCGCCAAAACGAGCCGGGGCTGCGGCCGCTTATCGAAATGATCCGCGCCCGCGAGGGGCTTTAGAGCGCGATCGTTTTAGGTTCGCGCCTCTTGCGCGGGGCTAAAACGTGTCACCCTCAGCTAACAGCCTAGAGCAGGATCGCACTTCAAGCGATCATGCTCTAGCAGCGCGTCGGAGTGAGTTTTCAGGTAATTTCGTTTGCGCGGGTTAAAATCGCGCTTCTGGCAGGCGCTCTCACCTTTTCCACCGGTTTTGATCCCATGGCTAATGAGAATGGCAGCTCCGATTGGCCCACGCCGGCCATCAGCGGCGTCGATTGACGCTCGAATGGCGCGCTGGCTTCAGCGCGCCCCCTCCAGGACGAACATCCGTTTCACGTTCCAAGCCATGGTCACGAGGTTCCACTCGCTCCGGACGTTGTCGATTCTCGCAGCAAGAATTGCCGGAAGCCCATGACAGATTTGATGATGCCAAATACAGGTTCTGGAATCTGCTTGCGCAATGCATAAAGTTTCCGTCCCTCCGGCGTGTTCAGCCGGTGTGCCATGGCTTGCACCGGCGTTGGGTTCTGCGGTGCTTTCGGCGCCTCAGCGAAACGTTCGCTTAACGGTGGGTGATGCGCCTGGCGACCCATGGCGATCAGCGGATCAATCCCGGCCGCCATGCACGCGGTAACGTTTGCCGCGCTGAAATAACCCGTATCCGCCAACAATGTTTCCGCTTCACCCAAGGCCGCAGGCAGGGCGTCGATTTGCTTCAACATCGGTTCAATTTGCTGCTTGTCGTTGGGCGCCTGCACCACATCCACCGCCACCACCAGCAGGCTATCCGCCGCCACCGCAGCCTGGGCGTTGTAGCACTGCTCGAAACCACCGCCGGCCACCGGCATGATCCGGGAGTTTTCGTCCGTCAGATTGATCTGATCCGTGGGCAGTGGCCCCTCGGCCGGAGGCGCGGGTGGCTTACCGCCCGGCTTCTTGCCTGTCGCCTTGGTCTTGGCATCGCGTGCCGCCAGCTTCGCCTCGTATTCCGCCTGCTCGCGCGCATGCCGCTCCTTTGCCCGCGCCTCGATCGTGGCTTTGGCGCGGGCAATCGCCGCCAGACGCACCTCGCGCCGTGCCAACTCTTCGGGGATCGACATCCCGTCCGGCACGTCCGCTTGATCCGCCGCCTCAGCTTTTGCCATCAACTCGGCCACTTCGGCCTGCAACTGGGCCTCGATCTTGCCCGCATGCTCATATGACAGCGCGCTATGGCGGCTGGCATTGGCGTGGATCTTGGTGCCATCCAGCGCCACCGTGCCCAGCTTCAGCACCCCCATCTCGCGCGCCACGCCCAGCACCTGCACGAACAGCCCTTCAATCTCCTTCAGAAAGCGCCGTCTGAACGCGGCGATCGTGTCGTGATCGGGATGGTCATTCGCCGCAATGAAGCGGAACGCCACCGAATCATAGGTCGCCCGTTCCAGCTTGCGGCTCGAAAACACGCCAGTGGCATAGCCATAAATGATGATGCCCAGCAGAAGCTTCGGGTGGTAGGACGCCTCCCCCGATCCCCGGTAGCTGCCGGTCATCGCCCGCGAATCCAGACCCGCAATCACCTCCACGACGAACCGTGCCAGGTGACGCTGTGGCAACCACTCGTCCACCGAAGGCGGCAGCAGAAAATCGGTGTCGCGGTCAATCGGGCGGAAGTTGCTCATGCGGGACACGTCCAGGACGGGAGGTTAAAAAATCTGCCCCCAATCCTACCAGACGTATCAGTGCCGCGTTAAGTCCGACGGGCTCCTAGAGTGCGATCCCATTCTGCCAAATGGCCCGGATGGTACCCAAGCGCGCCGCCCCCATTGAAAGCTTGCGCACGCCAAGCTCCACCAGCCTGCGCGCTGCATTAGGGTCGCCCGCCGCCTCGCCGCAGACGGAAACAGGCCTCTCCCCCGCCTCGCGCACCACCCGCGCGCAAAGCCCCATCACCGCCTCGTTCGCCGGGTCGGCGAATTCCGCCAGTTCCTGGTGTCCGCGCTCTGCCGCCAGCGTGTATTGGGCGAGGTCGTTGGTGCCGATGGAGAAGAAATCGCACACCGGCACCAGGGCCGGGATGGTCAGCGCCGCCGCAGGCACCTCCACCATGGCGCCCAGCTTGGGGCAGGGCAGGCCGGTTTCGCGGCAGGCGGCTTCCAGCCATTGGCGGATGGTCAGCATCTCCTCCGGCAGGGTCACCATCGGCACCATGACCCGCAGATCATGCCCCATGCCCGCGCGCAGAATGGCGCGCAGATGCGCGGCGCAGAATTCCGGATGTTTCAGCAGCGCGCGCACGCCGCGCACGCCAAGGGCCGGGTTCGCCTCCGCCGCCAAATGCAAAAAGGGCACGGGCTTGTCCGCCCCGGCATCCAGCAGCCGCACCGTCACCGGCTTGCCTTTGAACGGGGCCAGCATGGCGCCGATGCGCGCCGCCTGCTCCTCCTCCGTGGGGCAATCCATCCGGTCCAGAAACAGCATCTCCGTCCGCGCCAGGCCGATGCCGTAGGCCCCGGCCCGCGCGGCCAGCCCGGAATCCGCCGCGCCCGCGACATTCGCCCAGAATTCGAGCTGGCTGCCATCGGGCAGCGTCACGAAGGCCGGGCCGTTGCTCTGCGTCTGCGCAGGGGTAAAGCGTTTTTGGGTCTCCGCGTCCGGCTCCGCGATCAGCTCGCCGGTGGCGCCATCGAAAGCCACGAAAGCCGGGATGGCTTCAAGCGCCACGCTGCCCAGGCACGGCACCCCGGCGGCGCGGAGCAGGATGGCGGCGTGGCTGGTGCGCCCGCCGCGCCTGTCCAGCACGCCAATACATTCCGGCGGCAGCGAGGCCGCCTCGGCGGCGGTCAGCTCATCCACCAGGATGATGGCGGGTTCGGTGGGCCAATCCAGCCCGCCGCCGCCCAGCAGCACGCGCAGCACCGCATCGCCCATTTCCCGCACATCCCGGGCGCGGGCGCGCAGGTAGGAATCATCCAGCGCCTCATAGGCCGACGCGGCTTGGCCAACGGCATGCTGCCAAGCAGCGGCCGGGTGCTGGTGCTTCTCGAAAATTTCTGCCTTCGCCGGATTCAGGATGGCGGGGTCGCTCAGCAGCGCCGCCTGCGCCGCCAGAATTTCATCCCCGCCAAGCTGTGCTTTCACGCGTGGCGATCGCCGCCTGCAATTTCGTCCAGCCGTATGCCGGGTGCGTCTGTCGCGGCTTTCGGCAGAGGCGGCAGGCGCCGTTCCGCCACAAACAGCTTGCCAGCCACCCGGCCTGGAGAAATCGGCACCGGCCCGGCGCCTGTTGCCGCCTCCGGCTCATGCGCCTCCGCCGCCGGCTGCTCGGCCAGAATCACCGCCAGCGCCTCGGCGGCCGCCTCGGCCTGCGGCCCGGCGGCTTCGATCTTCACGACCGAGCCACCCTTGGCGCCCAGCGCCATCAGCCCGGTCAGGCTGTCCAGCCCCGCCTCGCGGCCATTGAAAACAAGCCGCAATGTGGCGTTGAAGCCGGAAGCAGCGGCCACGCAGCGTGCGGCGGGGCGCAGATGCAGCCCGTTCGGGTCGCCCAGAGTGACCTCCCGCACCAGCCCGGCCTGCATGGTGGGGGCGGCACTTTCCGCCGCATCGCCCAGCGCCGCCTGCTTGGGCCGCAGCCCGGCGGCGGCCTCGGCCAGCACGGCGGGCACGGGCAGACCGGCGGCTGCGGCCACCCCGGCCGCCAGCGCGCCTTCGACGAAGGGGGCGGAGGCCAGATGCAGCTTCGCCCGCACGGGCGGCTCCGCCAGGTCCATCGCCATTTCCGCACTCAGCACCGCGCTGCCGATATCCATCAGCACCACGATATCCCGGCAGGTGGAAAGGCTTTCGCAGGCCTCCAAAATCGCCAGAGGGTCGGTGCCCAGCTCGGCCCGGTCAGGCCCCGCGCCCGCGGCCAGGGCGATGGCCAGGCGCTCGCCGGTCATCTGCCGCACCAGCGCCTCGGTCGCGCTGGCCAGGGCAGAGCTGTGCGAGACCAGCAGCAGGCCGGTCGGCATCATATCCATCTTGTCGTTCCCGGCTTGCTTAGCGGGCGGCATCGGCCAAAGCGGCCAGCAACATGGCGGAGGAGGTCGCCCCCGGATCGGCATGGCCCACGGAACGCTCGCCGAGATACGAGGCCCGGCCCTTGCGCGCCACCATCGGCACGGTGGCTTCAACCCCTTTCAGCGCGGCCTCGGCGGAGGCAGCGAGGCCGGAGGCCAGATCCGCCGCCCCGGCCAGCGCCGCAACCGCCGGGGTCAGCGCGTCCAGCATCGTCTTCTCGCCCGGCAGCGCCTTGCCGCGCGCCGCCACGCCGTTCACACCGGCCTCCAGCACGGCGGCCCAGGCGGTAACATCCAGCGCGGCCTGCCCCGCCGCGGCCTTGCCCATCTCCACGAACAGCGAGCCGTAAAGCGGGCCGGACGCACCGCCGACCGTGCCGATCAGCGTCATGCCCACGGTCTTGAACAAGGCGGCGGGGTCCGCTGGCGTGCCGAGCTTGGCGCTCACGGCGTGAAAGCCGCGTGCCAGATTGGCGCCATGGTCACCATCGCCGATCGCGGCATCAAGATCGGAGAGGTAGGCCTGCTGGGCGGCGACCATTTCATCCACCCGCTTCAGCCACGAGGTCAGCACCGGCACGTCCAGCATATCCGTCATTCCGCCTTGTTCCTTTTCGTCATTTTCAGCCGCCCCAGCGCAGGGCAGGGGTGACCACGGGCGCGTCCCAGAAGCGCAGCATCTGCTCATCCAGCTTCAAAAGTGAGATCGACGTGCCCGCCATCTCCAGGCTGGTGATGTACGGGCCGACCAGCGAGCGCGCGATGGTGAGGCCATGCGCCGCCGCAATCTCCGCCGCCTTGCGGAAGAGGATATAAAGCTCCACCAGCGGCGTGCCGCCCAGGCCGTTGACGAAGAGCAACACCTGGTCCCCGGATTTGAAGGGCAGATCAGCCAAAATCGGCTCCATCAGCATCTCCGCGATGCGGTCAGCTGATTCCATCTTGATCCGCTTGCGCCCCGGCTCGCCATGGATGCCGACACCGAACTCGATCTCATCCTCGGCGAGGGTAAAGCTCGGCTTGCCCACATGCGGAACCGTGCAGGGGGTGAGCGCCACGCCCATCGAGCGCACATTGGCGTTCACGCTTTTGCACAGCGCCGCAATTGCGGCGAGGTCCAGCCCCGCCTCTGCCGCGCCGCCGCAGATTTTCTCCGCCAGCACCGTGCCGCCCACACCGCGCCGCCCGGCGGTGTAGAGGCTGTCCTGCACCGCGACGTCGTCATCGATGATCACCGCGGCGACTTTAATGCCCTCATCCTTGGCGAGGTCGGCGGCCATTTCGAAATTCAGCACATCGCCTGTGTAATTCTTCACGATATGCAAAACGCCTGCGCCGCCATCCACGGCTTTGGTCGCGGCCAGTATCTGGTCCGGCGTGGGGCTGGTGAACACGGCGCCTGGGCAGGCCGCATCCAGCATGCCGCGCCCGACGAAACCGCCATGCATCGGCTCATGCCCGGAGCCGCCGCCGGAAACCAGGGCCACCTTGCCCCGCACCGGCGCATCGGCACGGGTGATGAAGTTCGGGTCGAAATGCACCTTCAGCAGGTTCGGGTGTGCCGCCGCCATACCGGCCAGCGCCTCCTCCACCACATTTTCCGGCGTGTTGATGAGTTTTTTCATTGTCCGCTCCCTGGTTGTCGATAGTCCGCCCGCCCTGAGGCGGGCGGGCAATTTATTCAGCCGGATGCGCCGCACCCTCTGCGGCTGCGCGTTGCTTCTCTTGCTCCGCCTTTAGCCGTGCAGGCAGGAAAGGATGGATGAGAAGCTGGTACGCCCCGGCTCCAACCACGCCGCCAATGAGGGGGCCGACAATCGGGATCCACCAGTAATTATTGGGAGAGGGTAGAGCCGAATTGCCCCAGCCTGCCAAATAGGCAAACAGGCGCGGGCCGAAATCACGGGCCGGGTTGATGGCCCATGCTTCCAGATAGCCCATGGACGCGCCGATGATGGCAACCAGGAAACCGATGATCAGCGCACCGGAATTCGCCTGCGGCGCCATCTCGTTATATTGCTCGGTGATCGCGAAGATGCCGAACAGCAGGAAGGCGGTGAGGATGATCTGATCCGAGAGCGCATGCATCGGCGTGATCGCCAGGCCCGGATGGGTGAAGAACACGCCCGCCGCGCCGCCCGCCGCCCGGGTGAGGTGATTGACGTCGTTGTAATGGTCGATCACCGGCTGGAACAGCGCATAGACGATCACCGCACCGATGAAGGCGCCAACAACCTGGGCAATCCAGTAAGGCACAACCTTGCGCCATGGAAACCCTCGGAACACGGCCAAGGCCAATGTCACCGCCGGATTGGCGTGCGTGCCCGAGACCGAGCCGGTGACATAGATGGCGAGTGTAACGGCGAGGCCCCAGGAAATGCAGACACCCCAATAGGCATTCACATAAGGGCTTGGATCATACAGTACGTACATACAGGCGACTAAATCGCCGAACGCGATAATGATGAATATCGCGATGGCTTCTGATATCAGTTCGCCGATCAATTGCCGGTTCATGTTGTTTCTCCCTCATTTTTCGACTTTGTCGTCTGATCTTATTGGTCGTCAGTCTACCCAGTCGAAGGCACGCTGGACAGCCTTTTTCCAGGACTTGTAGTAATGGTCCCGCTTTTCAGCCGCCAAGGCGGGCGTCCAGCTCTTGTCGATCTGCCAGTTGGCGCGCAGATCCTCGGTATTGTGCCAATAGCCGGTGGCAAGGCCTGCGGCGTAGGCGGCACCAAGTGCCGTTGTCTCCGTCACTTTCGGGCGGATCACGGGGACGTTCAGAATATCGGCCTGGAACTGCATCAGCAATTCATTGGCCACCATGCCGCCATCGGTCTTCAGGCTGGTCATCTTAATGCCGCTATCGGCCTCCATTGCTTCCACCACATCGCGGCTCTGGTAAGCGGTTGCCTCCAGAGCGGCACGGGCAAGATGCGCGCGGGTGGCAAAGCGCGTGAGACCGGCTATGACGCCGCGCGCGCTCTCCTTCCAGTACGGCGCATAAAGCCCGGAAAAGGCGGGCACGATGTAAACATCGCCGTTATCCTCGACGCTTTTCGCCAGCGGCTCGATCTGCGGCGCGACATCGAAGAGTTTAAGGTTGTCGCGCAGCCATTGCACCAGCGCGCCGGTGATGGCGATGGCGCCCTCCAGCGCATAGCGCGGCTTCTCGCCCTCAAACTGATAGGCCAGGGTGGTCAGCAACCCCGCCTTGGACTGCACAGGCTCGGTGCCGGTGTTCATCAGCAAGAAGCAGCCGGTGCCGTAAGTGTTCTTCGCCTCGCCGGGGGCAAAACAGGTCTGGCCCACAAGAGCGGCCTGCTGGTCGCCCAGAATTCCCGCCAGCCTCACACCACGCAGTGCTGGCGTATGGATTTCGCCATACACTTTGGAGGATGGCAGGATTTTCGGCAGGCAGGCGCGGGGAATGCCATATTCCTTCAACATGTCCTCGTCCCAGTCGCAGGTGGCGAGGTTCATAAGCTGGGTGCGGCTGGCATTCGTCACGTCGGTGATATGCACGCCGCCATGGGTGCCGCCGGTGAGGTTCCAGGCCAGCCAGCTATCGATGGTGCCGAACAGCGCATCGCCCGCCTCGGCCTTTTGCCGCGCGCCGGGCACATTCTCCAGCAGCCAGCGCAGCTTCAGGCCGGAGAAATAGCTGGCCAGCGGCAGGCCTGTCTTCGCACGGAACCTGTCCTGCCCGCCGGACTTCGAAAATTCGCCAACGTAATTGTCAACGCGCGTATCCTGCCAAACCAGCGCGTTATAAAGTGGCTGGCCGGTTTTCTTGTCCCACAGCAGAGTGGTTTCACGCTGGTTGGTGATGCCGACAGAGGCGAGGTCCGACGCCGAAAGTCCTGCCCTTGCCAGGGCAGCGCCGATTACCTCGTTGGTGTTGTTCAGAATCTCGATCGGGTCATGCTCGACCCAGCCTGGTTTGGGATAAATTTGCTTATGCTCTTTCTGCGCCACGGAAACGATGTTTCCCGTCTTGTCAAAGACGATGAAGCGCGAGCTGGTGGTTCCTTGGTCGATAGCGCCGACATATTGGGTCATTTTTTGGCGTTTCCCCGTTTTTGTTGGTCGATAAATTTAATTGGCGACGCGTGGCATGGTCAGGAATGCATCCAGCCGCGCCGCCGTGCCGCCGGGCACATGTAGCCCCAGGCGCGAGCGCCGCCAGAGAATATCCTCTGCCGTGCGCGCCCATTCGTGGCGGGCGAGATAGGTTACTTCAGCCTCGCTCACGCCGCCGCCCAAATCCTCGCCCATGTTTGTGCCGGCAAAGCGCTCGGCCCGGGTGCCATAGGCCCGCACCAGCCGGCGGGCGAGGTCCGCCGACAGCGAAGGATGCCGCCGGCGGAATTCTGAAAGATAGGTGTCGAAATCAGCAAACTCGCCGCCGGGCAGGGCAGAAGTTCCGGTCCAGGAAGCGCCCACGGGCCGCCCCATCGCGGGCAGCAATTTTTCCAGCGCATGCTCGGCCAGCTTGCGCGAGGTGGTGATCTTGCCACCGAACACCGAGAGCAGAGGCGGCGTTGCCTCGTCATGTTTCAGGTCCAGCACATAATCGCGCGTGACTGCCTTTGCCTCGGCGGCGTTGTCGTCATAAAGCGGGCGCACCCCGGCATAGGACCAGACAACATCCAGCGGCGTTACGGGATTGCGGAAATAACGACTCACACTTTCGCAAAGATAGGCGGTTTCCTCAGGCGAGATGACGACGTTGTTCGGGTCGCCATCGAAGGGCACGTCCGTGGTGCCGATCAGCGAGAAATTCCGCTCATAGGGAATCACGAAGACGATGCGCCCGTCAGGGTTTTGCAGGATGAACGCGTGCTCGCCCTCATAGAGCCGCTTGGTGACGATATGGCTGCCCTTGATCATGCGCACGCCGTTCTCGGTCTTGCGGCCCAGCCTCTGGCCCAGCACCTCGCCCACCCAGGGACCAGCGGCATTTACCAAAGCGCGGGCTTTTATGGGCCCGGCTTCGGTTTGCGCATGCCACAAACCGTCCTCCGGCTGGGCCGAGCGCAGCGCGCAGCGCGTGTGGATGATGGCGCCGCGTTCCGCCGCATCCATTGCGTTCAGCACCACAAGGCGGGAATCCTCCACCCAGCAATCCGAATAGGTGAAGCCGCGCTTATAGCTGGGCTGCAAGGTTTTGCCCGCCGGATGCACGGCAAAAGAGACAGCGCGCGAGGCGGGCAGGCGTTTGCGTTTGGCCAGATGGTCGTACAAAAACAGCCCGGCGCGGATCATCCAGGCCGGGCGCAGATGTTTCTCATGCGGCAGCACGAATTG
Organism: uncultured Pseudomonadota bacterium; assembly: GCA_963827925.1. Lineage (GTDB taxonomy): Bacteria > Pseudomonadota > Alphaproteobacteria > Acetobacterales > Acetobacteraceae > Acidocella. The sequence goes on from CAWHDE010000002.1 coordinate 16,364, forward strand.
CAGCGGCCAGATGATATGCGGCGCGATGCCGAGCAGCCTTTCGCGTTCAATCAGCGCCTCGCGCACCAGCCGGAACTCGTAATATTCAAGATAGCGCAGCCCGCCATGGATCAGCTTGGTGCTGGCGGAGGAGGTATGCTGGGCCAGGTCATGCTGCTCCAGAAGCTGCACCGACAATCCACGCCCCGCCGCGTCGCGGGCGATGGCGGCGCCATTCACCCCGCCGCCCACGATCAGCAGATCGGTGAATCCCGCTTCGGAGCCGCCTTGTGTCACGGTGCCCGTTCCTTGCTTTGCTTGAGTCCGGTGGTTCAGGAATCTAAATAGCTCGGTGTTTTGATTTTCGCAATCGAAAATTTGAACGAAAAATTTGGTTCGTCTTCGCACATGCACAATAAATTTCTATTCGCGTTACAACATCGAAGGGCCTTATGAATGGCGCGGAACGGGCTGTCCGCTGGCGGCGCCGGTCAAGGTTACCTATGGTACGGGCATAAGAAGGGGGCGGCATATTGTCCGAGAGGCAAAGCAACAACGAGGAGAGGCAGGGCAAGATTGTGGAGTTGGTGGCCAGGCATGGTTTCCAGACCATAGAGGCGCTCGCACAGCATTTCGGCGTGACGGTGCAAACAATCCGCCGCGATGTGAACATGCTCGCCTCCGAAGGCAGGCTGTCGCGCTACCGGGGCGGGGCGGGGCTGTCCTCCTCGATCGAGAATATGGAATATGAGCGCAGGCAGGTGGTGAATCTGGCACCCAAGCAGCGCATCGCGGCAATGGTGGCTCAGGACGTGCCGGACAATGCCTCGCTGTTCATCAATATCGGCACCACCACGGAGCAGGCGGCGCGCGCCTTGCTGTCGCATGAAAATCTCCGCGTCATCACCAACAACATCAATGTCGCGAAAATCCTCAGTGAGAATCCGCGCTGTTCGATCGTGATGGCGGGCGGCAAGGTGCGCAACCGCGACGGTGCCATCACCGGCCAACTCGCGGTGCAGATGTTCGAGCAGTTTCACGCGGATATCGGAATCATCGGCGTGTCCGGCATCGACAAGGATGGCGGGCTGTTTGATTACGATCTGGATGAGGTGATGTGCACGCAGGCTATCATCCGCAATTCACGGCGGGTGTTCCTGCTGGCGGATCATTCGAAATTCGGCCGCCCTGCCTTGGTGAAAGTAGGCAACATATCGCAGATTTCCGCCCTTTATACCGATGCGCCGCCGCCGGAGCCCATATCTGCTTTGCTGGAAGGGGCCGGCGCGACGCTCGAAATCTCTGGCTGAAAGATTCCAAACAAACTCTTTGAAAAGCCCGCATTTTTTCCAAAAAAGGCGGCTTTATCTATATCTCAGGCCCGTATTGCGCGTCAGTGACATGTTCCATCCAGGTGACGGCGGAGTCGCCCAGCCGTTCATGAATGGCGATATGGCTCATCGCCGTCGCCGGCCCGGCGCCATGCCAATGGCGCTCCCCAGGCGCGATCCACACCACATCGCCGGGGCGGATCTCCTGGATCGGTTCGCCCTCAAGCTGCACGCGCCCGCAGCCCGCGGTGACGATGAGAGTCTGCCCCAGCGGATGGGTGTGCCAGGCGGTGCGCGCACCTGGCTCGAAGGTGAACAGCGCGGTGAACACCCGGGCCGGGGGCGGCGGGCTGTTGAGCGGGTCTACCCGCACCTGGCCGGAGAAATATTCAGCAGGGCATTGGCCGGATTCCTGCGATCCGGCGCGCTTGATCTCCATGGGATGGCTCCTTGGTTGGGAGCATCCATCTAGACCCGGCAGGCGCAGCCGAATAGCCGGAATTGTCGAAACGACTGTATCAGCGTCGCCCCCAGAACTGCCTGCAAGCGAGCGGTTCTAAAGTATCTCACGCTAGGCCGCGCCCAGCACCAGAACCTCATCCGCCAGCCTCAGCGCCTGCGGGCGGTGAGAGACCAGCAAGGCGGTCCGGCCTTGCATCAGCCGGGTGAGCGCCTCCAGCACGGCGTGTTCGGAGCGCGCATCCAGCCCTTCCGTCGGCTCATCCAGAAGCAGGATCGGCGCATCCTTCAGAAAGGCGCGGGCGATGGCGATGCGCCGCGCCTGCCCGCCGGACACAAGCTGCCCGGCCTCGCCAACCAAACTGTCCAGCCCCTCCGGCATGGCCAGCACCTCATCCAGCAGGGCGGCGTCGCGCAGGGCGGTGTATAGCTCTTCCTCAGTCGCGTCAGGGCGGGCGATGAGCAGGTTTTCCCTGATGCTGGTGTTGAACAGATGCGTATGCTGCGCAACCACGGCGCACAGGCCGCGCACGGTCTCGCCGGACAAATCCTGCAGCCTCGCCCCGCCAATCTCGATGCTGCCCGTCCTGAAAGTCCCAGAAGCGGAGCAGGATGTTGAGCAGGCTGGTCTTGCCCGCGCCGGACGGGCCGGCAATGCCGAGGCTCCCGCCCTGGGGAACGGCGAAGCTGACATCATCCAGCACCCAGGGGCTCTCCGCGCCATAGCGCATCCGCACATGCGATAGGCGCAGATCGAAGCGTGCTGGCGCCAAGGCCGGGCGTGCCGGTTCGGTGATGGCAGGGGCCATGCCGGCGATCTCGAAAATCCGCCGTGCCGCCGCCAGGCTTTCTCCCAGCGCCTGATAGGCGGCAGGCAGGCCGCCCACAGCATCGAAGCTGGCGAGCGCGAACAGCCCCAGCATCGCCAGGTCAGGCCCGGTGAGGCTCTGCCGCGCCACCAGCGGAATCGCGATGATCAGCACCGCCCAAAGGGTCAGGCTGGAGACCAGCCCGGAGGCGGCGGTGCCGAGCGCGCTGATCCAGGCGCCGCGCCGCTGCGCTGCAAGCAGCTTTGTGCCGCCTTGCAGGCAAAGTTCCATCTGCCGGGGCAGGGCGTGGTCCAGCAGCAGCTCGCTGAAACCGCGCATGAGATCGGCGATGTCGGCACTCAGCCGCCCGCGCTGTGCCGTGAAGCGCGCACCGGGGCCGCGGGCACAAAACTGCGCCAGCAGCGGCAGCGCCACGCCCGCCAGCACCAGCCCGGCCAAGTCCGCCAGCGCCGCGCCCGGGCTGAACCAGGCCAGGAACAGCACCAGCAGCGGCACGGCGATGAGCGCCGCGAGGCTCGGCACCAGCACGCGCAGATAGAAGGTTTCCAGGCTGTCGATATCGGCGCGGATGCGGCTGAGCAGATCCCCCGCCCTCTGCTGCTGCAACCGCGCCGGGGCCAGCGGTTCCAGCGCCTCATAGAACCAGACTTGCAGCTTGGAGAGTTGGCGGAAGGTGGCGTCATGCGTCACCAGCCGTTCCAGATAGCGCCCCACCGCCCGCACCACGGAGAGCCCCCTGATGGAGGCGGCAGGCGCGAAATATTCGATCATCGGCCCGCCATGCCCGGCCAGCGCCATGGCGGCGATGAACCAGCCGGACAGCGCCAGCAACCCGACATTCGCGAGAATCACGCCAGCCGACAGAAGCACGCCCACCAGCGCCCAGCCCCATCCCGCCCCCAGCAGAACGAGCAGCCTCTTCATATCCTTCATGCCAGGCCACCCTGATACACGGCCAGCGCCTCGGCATAGGCGCCGTTGCGCGCCAGCAGCGCGGCATGGGGGCCGCATTCCAGTATCCGCCCATGCTCCAGCACCGCGATCCTGTCCGCCGCCGCCACACTCTCCAGCCGGTGCGCGATGATCAGCACCGCGCGGTCCTGCGCCAGCCCGGCGATGGCCTGGCCGATCAGCCCGGCATTTTCGGCATCCAGGCTGGCATCCGGCTCGTCCAGAATGACGAGGTCGGCATCCTTCAAAATCGTGCGGGCGAGGGCGATGCGCCGTATCTGCCCGCCGGAGAGCCCCTGCCCATGATCGCCCAGAATGGTCTCATAGCCCTGCGGCAGCGCCTCAATGAAGGTGTCGGCATTGGCGGCGTGGGCGGCGCGGCGCATTTCTGCATCGCTGGCATCGGGCTTGGCGAGGCGGATATTCTCCGCGATGCTGCCGTGGAACAACGTCGGGTTCTGCGGCATCCAGGCCACGCGGGCCCGCCAGTCATCGGGTTGGATATCGCGCAGATCGAGCCCATCCAATTCAATCCGCCCATTCTCCGGCGTGGCAAGGCCCAGCAGTAGCCGCGCCAGCGTGCTCTTGCCGCCGCCGCTTGCCCCCACCAGCGCCACCAGCTCGCCACGGGCGATGGCCAAATCGATATCTTGCAGCACGGGCTGGTCCGGCCGGTAGCTGAAGCCCACGCCGCAAAGCCGTACGGCGCCAATGCGCCCCGGCGGCAGAATGCCTGTGCCCGGCTGCGCCTCCGGCTCAGGCGTTTGCAGCAGTGCCAAAATCTGATCGGACGCGGCGATGGCCTCCATCCGCGCGTGATATTGCGTGCCCATGGCGCGCAGCGGGCGGTAGAATTCCGGCGCCAGCAGCAGCACGAAAAACCCTGGCAGAAACGACATCTCTCCGTAATAGAGCCGAAAGCCGATATAAACCGCGACCATGGCGATGCTGATCGTGGCCAAAAATTCCAACATCAAGGCCGAGAGAAAGGCGACGCGCAGAACCTCCATCACGCTATGGCGGTAATCATCGGCGATGCGCCCGACGATCTCACTCTCCAGCCGGCTGATATTGAACAGCTTCAGCGTGGTCAGGCCCTCGATCACGTCAAAGAAATGCGCGCTCAGCCGCGCCAGGCGTTTCCATTGGCGCTGGTTCAGATGCGCCGTGCCCTTGCCGATAATGATCATGAAAATCGGAATCAGCGGCGCGCTGCCCAGCATGATGATCCCGGAGATCCAGTCCGCCGGAAACACGAACACCAGCACGGCGGCGGGAATGAACACCGCCAGCGCCGCCTGCGGCAAATAGGCGGCGTAATATTGGTCGAGCTTGTCAATACCGCCTGTAAACAAGGTGGCCAGCTCGCCGCTGCGCTGGGCGGCGGCAAAGCCCGGCCCCAGCGCCGCGAGTTTTTCATGCAAAGCCCGCCGCAGGGCCTGCTTGGCCTTTGCGGCGGCCTCGAAGGCGAAAATCTCGGAGGCCAACCCGGCCCCCGCCTTGGCCAGGAACACGCCCAGCAGCGCCCAGAGCAGCGGCCACAGCGCCGCAAGCCCGACATGGCCGAACGCTACGCCATTGACGATGCGCGCCAGCAGCCAGGATTGCAGAACCAGCAGCAGCCCGCCGAGCGCTGCCAGCCCCACCGCGCCCGCCAGCGGCACGCGCAGGGTTTTCGCCCTGGCGCGCAGCCAGCCATCCAGCCTCTTGCTTTCCGCGCGTGGCAGCGGGGCGCTATGCGTGGCCATTGTTCCTGTTCCGGCCTACGGTTTTTTGATCAATGATGCGCTGCCAGGGCCGAGATGCGGGCGCGGAAGACCCAGATCTGATAGGCGTTGTACATGATCATCACCGGGATGAACCCGCCCATCGCAAGCGTGAAGGTGAAGAGCGACACCGCCGGGCTGGCGCCCGAATAGATCGTCCAGGTCCCCGGCACCAACCACGGATATAGCGTCACCATGAAGGAGATGGACATGATCGCCAGGGCGATAATGAACCAGATCATCGCCTTCAGATCCTGATCGTGCTTCGCCGCCAGGCGCATGTTCACCGCCGCGACAATGACAACCAACAGCACGATCGCCCAGATCCACCATTCCGATCCCAGCCACTTATCCCGCGCCCAGGGGAAGATCGCGGCGCTGAACACGACCGTGATCACGGCAGTGAGAAGTGCCAGATAGAACACGACATTGCCCCATGTCGCGGCCTGCTTACGGATCGGCTCGCCATGCTGGAACCGGGCACGGACGAACAGCGTGCCACCAAGCGTGACCGCGATCACCGAGGCGATACCGGTCCAAATGCTGAAGGGGGAGATGAAGCGAAGCGCGCCGCCCACATAGGTCGGCACGGTGCCGGGGTCATTGGTGAGCGGAAAGCCCTGCATCACCGCGCCAAGCGCCATACCGCCGAAGAACGCAACCACCAGGCTCGAAAACCCGAAGGCGAAATCGGAAAAGCGCTGCCAAGCCGGGTCGGCCAGATGCCGGAATTCCAGCGCCACAGCCCGGGTGATCATGCCCCAAAGTGCCAAAGCCAGCGGCACCATGAGATAATTGAACGCCGAGCCGTACACGAAGGGGAAGGTGGCGAACAAGATGCCGCCGGCCACGATCAGCCAGGTCTCGTTCGCGTCCCACGTGCCAGCCATCGCCGACATGATCGCGCCACGTTCGTCCTTTTTACGCACGAAAAGAGAAAATACACCGGCGCCGAGATCGGCACCATCCAATACCACATAAAGCACCACGCTCAGAGCGAACGCAATCCACCACGCGAAGGTGACGATGCTTTGGATCTGGGTTAATCCGTTCATGATTGCATGTCCTGTCGGTGGGCCGGCTGCAGCGCAACCAGCCCGTAACGGTTAGATCGATTTGACATAAGAGGGTGCGGCGTGCGGCTTGTGCAGCTGCGATTCCATATGGCCGAGGTGCTGGTGACCTTCCTGCACGACGGGGCTGGTCATATCCGCCCCCTGGCGCATCACCTTGGCGAAGAAGTACCAGGTGCCACCCCAGACCAGAAGCTCGAAGATCACGTAGCCGACCATCCAGAAGATCTCTTCAGCAGCACTCATGCGGCTGGTGCCCTGCGCCGTCGTCATCATGCCATAGACCAGCCAAGGTTGACGGCCGATCTCACGCGTCCACCAGCCGGTCCAGACCGCGATATAGGGCAGGAAGCCACAGAATATCGTGAAGCGCAGGAACCATTTGTTCCGGTCGATCGTATGAGCACTGAATTTCCCGCGCAGGGTAAGCCAGAGTCCCCAAAGTGCCAGCAGCATCAGCGCAGCGCCGGCAGCGGACATGATGCGGAACGAATAGAACGGAATCAGCATCGGCGGACAATTCTGCGGCGCGATATCGTCCAGACCTTCGACCTTGCCATTCCAGGTATGGGTCTCCAGTAGGCTCAGCACGTGGGGAATGGTAATCGCCCAGGCCGTACCATCGCCCGCCGCATTCGGCCAGGCCACGACATGCCAGCCGGTATTGACCGAGCCGTCCGGATTCAAGGTGTGATAATGGCCTTCCAGCGCAGCCAGCGCCGCCGGCTGATCCGCCGCCACTGTTTGCCCAAGGCCATCCCCCAGATAAACCTGGAGCGGCGCGATAACGACCAGCGCCAGAACGGAGTATTTCAACCCGCGCTGAAACAGCGCAACGTTCTTCTTCTTCAGGATCTGCCAGGCGGAAACCGCCGCGACGAAGCAGAGAGACAATTCGATCGCTGCCACCAACATATGGGGCATACCGAAGCTCACATCCGGATTGAAGAGTGCGGCACCCCAGTCAACGACCTGGAAAAAGCCGTTCTTGAACACGACACCGGTGGGGGTCTGCATCCAGGAATTCGCAACCAGGATCCACCAGACCGAGAGGGTGGAAGCCACAGCGACGTTGAAGGTCGCAAACAGATGCATCTTTTTGCCAATTCTTGCCCCAGCCAAAGACCATCAATCCAAGAAAACCAGCCTCATACATGAAGGCGGAAATCGTCTCGTAACCGAGGACCTGTCCTAAAAAGGGGCCGGCTGCCTGCGAGAACGGTCCGTAGAGAATGCCGAAGGCCATCTCCATCGTAATGCCGGTGGCGACACCCGCGCCGAAATTGAGGATGAACAGTTTCTCGAAGAAGCGGACCAGGCGATACCACTGCTCGTCATTGGTGCGCACCCAGCGCCACTCGGCGAAAAACAGCAGCATGGCAAGTCCGACGGTCAACGGCGGATAAAGGATGTGCATGGACGTGATCCACGCAAAATCCAGCCGCGACAATAACACGGATAGAGCACTATCCTGCATCGCATATACTCCAATTTGGGTTTTGGCAGCCGGGGAAACGCATTTTTCGGCCCGGCTGGGTTTGGCTGTCAGAAAATCAGGCCGCTATCATCCGTCCGTATCGATCGGCCCGGTCTCGGCGGCGAGTTGTGGCGCGCTTCCGGCGGCGCGGCGCAAGCCACGCCCCAGCCCCGGCAGGCGATTCTTGAGTTCCAGCAGGCTCGCAACCTTGCTGCCAAGCCGCAGAAGCTGCACAAGATCCTTGGTTTGCAGCTTGCGGACCTCTTCGGCCCATTGCACCAGCAGCTCGATCAGGTCGTGCATCTCTTGCAAACGTTTCTGCGCATGCCTGTCGCTTTCACAGGCGGGGGTAGGTCACGATCAGATCGCGCAGGACGGAGAGGGTCGGGTCGATCTCGCGTTTGCGCCGCTGCTCCGCCAGGGTTCGCACGATCTGCCAGATATCGTCCGGGGTGGAGAAATATTCCCGCCTGTCGCCCGGCTTATGCTGCAGCCGGACAAGCTCCCAGGATTGCAGCTCCTTCAGGCTCATCGACACGTTGGAGCGCGAGACGCCAAGCTGCGCCACGATCTCATCCGCTGAAAGCGGTGTGTCAGAGGCATAGAGCAGGGCGTAAACCTGCCCGACCGTGCGGTTGATCCCCCAACGGCTGCCCATTTCCCCGAAATGGAGCACAAAGGTTTCGACAAGCGGTGAAAGCGGCACTTTGCTGAACTTTCAGTAATTTCTGAACGTTCAGCACTTATCAGCATTCGCAGTCAATCCGGAACGGGATGCTGCGGGGCAGGCATGCGCCGAGAGGACGCGGTTGCCCTCAGCCCGCCGTCTGGGCGAAGACGATGTTATTTCTTGCCTTTCGCGCGGGTTCTTGATCGAGAAGTTGGAATGTATGCGTGAGACGCCGGGCAGGCTGGCGAGAATTTCTTTATGATGCGCTCGAACGACCCCGGCATTTTCCACCTCCACCCGCAGAAAATTGGCGGTTGACTAGCGCCACCATGTCGCGCAACGCGCCAGCCGCGGAGACGGCTTACCGGCATCTAAGCCCGGCTAACCATGGCGTGAAGGTTATCTGCTGTCCCGTTACGGGTAGCTTCTCACATCACGTCGGTGGAGACGGCCTCCGAATGGCTCAGCGCATGCGCCATGAATTCCAGGGCGGTGCGCAGGGTCGCGCGGGTGGTCGGTCCGCCAAGGCAGATGCGCACGCTCTCCGGCGGCTCGCCCCTTGTCACGAAGGCATCTGACGTGACAACGCCAATATCCGCCGCCCGCATATGCTGCGCGAAGGCTGAGCGCGTCCATCCGCCAGGCAATTGCAGCCAAAGATTGAAACTGAGCGGGTCCGCCCGGAACAGGCCAGGCGGCAGAATTTCCGCCGCCAGCTTCTGCCGCGCCGCGGTCTCGGCCCTGATGAAGCGCAGAATGGCATCCCCCGTGCCATCCTCTATCCAGCGCGTGGCCAAGGCGGCGGTGATGGGCGAGGCCATAATTGTGGCGGCGCGCATGGCGGTGGCGAAGGCCCAGCCGCTGCGTGCCTCAGGGGCGATGACATAGGCAATCCGCAAGCCGGCGCCGAAACATTTGGCCAGCCCCGCGATATGCCAAGTAAGCTCCGGCGCCAAGGCCGCGAAAGGCGGCGGCGCATGCGGCGGGATAAAGCCATACGCATCATCCTCGATGATTGGCAGGCGGTAATGCCGGGCGATCGCCGCCAGCGCCTCGCGTCGCGCGGCGGGCACGGTGATGGTGGTGGGGTTTTGCAAGGTGGGGTTCAGATACAGAGCCTTCGGCTTGCTCCTGGCACAGATATCCTCCAGCGCGTCAGGCAGAATACCGTCCTGGTCCATCGGCAGGCCGAGCAATTGCACCTTTTGCTGAGCGGCGATGTTCCGCGCCCCCGGATAGGTAATGCTCTCGCACAGAACGGTCTCGCCCGGCTGGGCCAGCAGGCCGAAAATGGCGGTTAGCGCCGCATGCGCCCCGGGGGTAATGAACAGCCGCTCTTGCGAGGGGATGAGTGCCCGGCGGCCAAGCCAGCTTGAAGCGGCATCCTTCGCCTGGGGTGAGCCGCCAAAACCCTGGTAATGCAGCAGTGGCACCAAGTCCCGCGCGACCTCCTCCAGCCCGGCGCGCATGCGCTGGATCAACGCCGGGTCATCCGGGTCCGGCGGCAAATTCATCGTCAGGTCCGCTGGTGCGCTGCGCGGGGAGGGTGGCGGCGGCCTCATGGGTACGGCCCAGCACGAAGGTGCCGCGCCCGACCGTGGAGTTGATCAATCCGCGCCGCGCCGCCTCCCCATAGCCGCGCGCGGCGGTGGTGAAATCCACCTTCAACTCAGCGGCCAGGCGGCGTTGCGGCGGCAATTTATCGCCCGGGGCCAGACGCCCGGCGGCAATGGCGGTCTCGATCGCGTCCGCAATGGCGAGATAGTGCGGCTTGTCGCTTTCCGTGACGTCGGAGATCCAGTCAATCATGCGGTTTATCCAGTCAATTTCGTCCGCAACATGAAAGCACCGTGTGGCAAAGTCAATTGACTGGATATTGTTGCATCGCGCCGCAGCCGGAAGGGGATGGACTGCCTGATAAGTTGTGCTGATTTGTAGGGAGTTCTGTCGGTGGGAGGCGGGATCGCCTCACCAACATGCAATCGAGAGTCCGATTCAGTCACATAATTGACTGTATTGATGCTTGGAAATTAAGTCGCTGCTGTGGATCCTCAGGCGAAGTGCAGATTGACGTTTTGGTTTAGTAAAATATGTTCTGTGAATCGATCTTGTTGTGGCGGCTGCTAGGCCGTTCGCTGCGAGGAGCGATGGGAGCATTGAAATTTCCCTTATGGATGCTGAGTCCGTGCCGCCGCGCCGGAGAAAATCCTGCCCAATAAACCGGCTGAGATGCGGAATGAATAGCATTTTGCTGAAAAAATTAGCGTGCACTCGCATGTGCTCCGCAGCTATATACTTTAGAAAATATTCAAACATGTTTCGGTAAAAACAAAGCAGCGCGCCGAAGCCGCCAGGGTGATGTTTCTTGTCAGTATCGTTCTGTTGACACAGCAGATATTCTGGTCAAGCATGACTTACGCTGAGCTCCAAGACTCATAAAGGGAGGCGGCGTGAATCCTGTTACCACCAACTTAATCAGGTCTGCTGCATGAGTGACGGCAAGCAAACTGCCTGTATCGAAATCCGCGCGGTCGATAAGATCTTCGGCACGGAGGAACACGGATACAGGGCGCTTGATTCGATAACGCTTGATATTCAAGATAAGGAATTCTTCACTCTCCTCGGGCCGTCAGGCTGCGGCAAAACAACTTTGCTGCGCATGCTGGCGGGGTTTGAAACGCCGACGCATGGTTCCATCAGGCTGCACGGCAAGGACGTGATCGATCTGCCGCCCCGCGCGCGGCAGGTGAACATGGTGTTCCAGAATTACGCGCTGTTTCCGCATCTAACCGTCGCGCAGAATGTCGCCTTCGGGCTTGAGATGCTGGATTGGAAAAAGCCGGATGTCGAGGCGCGCGTTGCCAAGATGCTTGCCTTGGTGAAGCTTGATACGTTTTCCGCGCGCAAGCCCGCGCAGCTTTCCGGCGGGCAGCAGCAGCGCGTGGCCCTGGCCCGCGCCCTGGCGCCGCAACCGGAAGTTTTGCTGCTGGATGAGCCGCTTTCCGCGCTGGATTTGAAGTTGCGCAAGGAAATGCAGAGCGAGTTGAAACGCCTGCAGCGCGAGACCGGGATTACCTTCGTTCTGGTTACGCATGACCAGGAGGAGGCGCTGGCCATGTCCGACCGGCTGGCGGTGATGAGCGGCGGGCGCGTGCTGCAGGCGGGCACGCCGGAGGAGATCTATGCCCGCCCATCCTCGCGCTTTGTCGCGGACTTCATTGGAGAGGCCAATATCGTTCCTGGCCCGGCGCTGGGGCGGCAAGGGCTTTTCGCCATTCGCCCGGAGCATATCACGCTGGGGCCGGAAGGCGGCGCGCCGCGGCGCCTCTCCGGCACGGTGAAGGACGTGACCTTTCTGGGCGCTGACACGCTGTTTGAAATCTTGGTGCCACATGGCTGCGGAGATTTTGCATGTACGGGCACGGCTGCGCGGCCGCCCGCCTGCCTTGCCGCCGGGGGACATGACTTCATTGCACTGGCCCGACGAGGCCGAATGGGGGCTGGATGGCTGAGGCGGTCCATGCGGATTAAGGCCACACTCTCGCTGCTGCTGCCAGCGATCCTCATCATCTTTGTGTTCATGGCGATCCCGATGCTGATCGCCCTGACCTATTCCTTCGCCACCGCCGATACCTATGGCGGTGTGACCATGCCGCCCAGCATCGGTGCCTATGTGCAGATGCTGTATACGCAGGATTTCGATGGCAGCCTGATCTTCACGGCAAGCTATATGATCATCATCTGGCGTTCGATCTATCTGGCGCTTGCGACGACGATCTTGTCTCTGGCCATCGGCTTTCCCGTGGCGTGGTATATCGTCTGCCAGCCCGCCAACCGGCGCAGGCTGCTGCTCACGCTGGTCACGCTGCCCTTCTGGATCAACACGCTGATCCGCACCTATTGCTGGATATTGATCCTGCGCGACGAAGGGCTGATCAACAAAACCCTGTCCTGGCTTGGCATCATCAGCCATCCGCTGCCGCTGATGTATAACCAGGGCGCCATTCTGCTAGGGCTTGTCTACACATTTCTGCCCTTCATGGTGCTGCCGATCTATGCCACGCTGGAGCGGCTGGACCCCAGATTGATCGAGGCGGCATTCGATCTCTACGCCTCGCGCTACCGTGTGCTGCGCCGCGTGGTGTGGCCGCTGGCGCGCCCTGGCGTGCTGGCGGGAACGGTGCTGGTGTTCGCGCCAGCACTTGGCGCCTTTCTGCAGCCGGACATGCTGGGCGGCGGCAAGCAATTGCTGCTGGGCAGTTTGATCGAGATGCAGTTCACCTCCTCGCGCAACTGGCCCTTCGGCTCTGCCCTGGCGATGCTGGTGACAATTGCCGTTGTGGTGACGCTGATCGCCAGCCGTGGCCGCAAGGAGGCTCCGGCGCGATGAGAAAGAAACCTTTCACCTGGCAGCATAATCCGGGTTTCGGTACCTTCACCTGGCTGGTGCTGGCCTTCCTGTATGTGCCGCTGACCGTGCTGTTCGTATTCTCCTTCAACGCCAACCGGCAGGTTACGGTGTGGAGCCATTTCAGCTTCAAATGGTTCGCCGTTGTGGCGCAGGACAGCAATATCAGGCTCTGCGCCTATAACAGCCTCATTGTCGCGGTGATGGCGACCATTTTTTCCGTCGCCATCGCCATTCCAGCGGCCCTGGCGCTGGAACGCGGCACCGGCTTCAAGGGGCGGGGGATTTCCATCGGGCTCATCACCATGCCGCTCGTGGTGCCGGAGATTGTCACCGCCATTGCCACGCTGATCTTTTTCTCAAGCGTCGGCATGACGAACGGCATTATGAACCTGATCATCGCCCATACGGTGTTCTGCATTCCCTTCGCGCTGCTGCCGATCCAGGCGAGGATACAGACGCTGGGCGGCGCTTTCGAGGATGCGGCCCGCGACCTTTATGGCAGCGAGTGGCGCGTTTTCCGCCGCATCACCGTGCCGCTGCTGATGCCGGGCATCGTCTCCGGCGCGGTGCTGGCCTTCGTGATATCGCTGGACGACTTTCTGATTTCCTTCATGGTCTCCAGCTCCGGCAGCACCACCTTGCCCGTTTACGTCTATGGCATGATGCGCCTTGGCGTCACGCCGGAGGTGAATGCGATCTCCACCATCCTGCTCGTCATTTCCGCTGTTCTCGCCGCGATAGCCTTCGTCTTCACCCGTCCGCCGGGCAGCGAGAGCCCGGCCAAATCAACAAGCTGAAAAAGGAGTCTCTTCACGTGTCACTGCGCAAGAAACTTTCCGCCACGCTGCTCGCCGCCACGGCGCTGCTCTCTCCGCTGCTTGCCAAACCGGCCAAGGCGGCCGACCCTGGCGTGCTGCATATCTATAACTGGACGGATTACACCGCCCCCGATCTGATCAAGAAATTCACGCAGGAAACGGGCATCAAGGTTACGCTTGATACCTATGATTCCAACGAGACCCTGCTGGCCAAGCTGAAGGCCGGCGGCTCGGGCTATGATCTCGTCATCGTCTCCAACGATTTCGTGCCCATCTTCGTCAAGCAGAAGCTCATCCAGCCGATCGATGCGGCTTCCATGGCGAATTTCAGAAAATCTCGACCCGAAATGGCAGACGCGCACCTGGGACCCGAAGGCGGAATATACCGTGCCCTGGCAATGGGGCACGACCTCTTTCGAATATGACACCAAGGTTTATCCCGGCCCGGTGGACAGCCTCGCCACTCTGTTCAAGCCGCCCGCCGCGTTCGGCAATAATGTCGGCATGTTCGGCTCGCCCAGCGAGGTTATCAATCTCGCGCTGGTCTATATGGGCAAGCCGCTTTGCGACACCAACCCGACCGATCTGAAAGCGCTTGTGGCTTTGCTGGAGGCGCAGAGGCCGCATGTGAAAGTGTATAATTCCGATGCGGATTCGGACCGCCTGATCTCCGGCGAGACGCTGATCAGCCAAATCTGGTCTGGCGATGCCTACCGCGCCCGTTCGCAGAAGCCATCTTTGAAATATGTCTATGCCAAGGAAGGCGCGATCGCCTGGATGGATAATCTCGCCGTGCCGGTTGGCGCGCCGGATCTCGACAACGCGAAGAAGTTCCTGAACTTCATGATGGACCCGCAGAACGCGGCGCTGGAGACCAATTTCGCCGGGTACGAGAACGGGGTGCCTGGCTCCGCCGCGTTCCTGACGCCGGCTTTGGCGTCCTCGCCGGAATTCAATCCGCCGAAGGATCTGAAGATGGTGTTCGCCATTTCCTGCCCGGCGAAGGCGACCAAGGATTACGACCGCGTCTGGACCTTGCTGCGCCAGTAACGCAATCAAGCTTGCCTTTGGCGGCCCCTGTTCAGGGGCCGTACTTCGCAGGGGACGACCTAGTAGCGCTGCACCTGACCTGTCAGGCCGGGGTGAGCGCCCGGCGGCGTTCCGCCGTGGCGATGGCGAGCGACATGGAAAGTGCCATGGTGGCGGAGAGGGTGCGGAAGGCGCCGAGGTCCGCCTCCACCACCTCCAGCCAGGCCTGGGCGATGCTGGCGATGGGCGAGAAGGCTGAATCCGTGATGGTGACGATGGGTACGCCCCGGTTGGCGGCCTGGGTGGCGATCTGCACCGTCGCGGGCGCGTAGGGCGTGAAGCTGATGGCCAGCAGCGCATCCTGCGGCCCGGCGCTGGCGGCCTGCACGTCGATCATGCCGCCGACATTGTCCAGCAGCATGTGCGGCATCTCCAAATTGCCAAGCATGTAGGAAAGATAAGCCGAGATGGGAAAGGCCCGGCGCTGGCCAAGCAGATAGATCATGCGCGCCCCGGCCAATGTGCTCACCGCACGGTCGAACGCGGCGGGGGCGATGCTGCCGGAAAGCCTGGTGAGGGACTGCATGGAGGTTTCCACCAGCCGCGCCAGCACCGGCGCTGAATCGGCACCATGGCCGGTCTCATCCTTCACCTTGGAGAGCCGCTCCTGATAGTCCGGCCAGCGCTCGCGCAGGCGGGCGCGCAGCACCTGTTGCAGCTCCGAGAAGCCGGAATAGCCGAGAGTCTGGGCAAAGCGCACCAGGGCAGAGGGTTGCACCCCGGCGGCGGCGGCCAGCTCCGCCACCGTGCCGAGCGCCATTTCATCCGGCCGGTCGAGCGTGAATTTCGCGACCTGGGCCAGACGCTTGGGCAGGCTGCCTTGGCGCTCGATAAGCAGATCGCGAAGGGCGGCGAAACTGCGCGGTGCGGGGGCCAAGGAGAGATCGGCGGATGGCATGGGCGGGACGGTACCTTCACTGATCCGTTCTTGATAGAACAAAATTTCTATTTTTGGAATGGACTCGCGGGGTTTTAGCGCAAAAACGGAATGAAAATTCTGCTATTGCCAATAAAATAGAATTGTTGTTTCGTATAGCCGTGCTGAAAAAGCGAATTCCAGGTGGCGTGCAGGCTTGTACGTCCCGCTGCCTGTTCATGCCTTGAGAGGATTGGAAAGCCGCATGCAAACACTTGGTCATTATATCAACGGCAAGGCCGTGCCGGGCGCTGGCCCGCGTAGCCTGCCGGTGTTCAACCCCGCCACGGGCACGCAGAGCAAGCAGGTGGCTGTGGCCACCAAGGATGAGGTGAACGCGGCTATCGAGGCTGCGGCTGCTGCTTTTCCTGCCTGGGCCGCCACCCCGCCGCTGCGCCGCGCGCGGGTGATGTTCCGTTTCAAGGATCTGCTGGAGAGCCATGCCGATGAGCTGGCGGAGATCATCTCCTCCGAGCATGGCAAGGTGCAGTCCGACGCGAAAGGTGAAGTCACGCGCGGGCTGGAGGTGGTGGAGTTCGCCTGCGGAATTCCTGAGCTGCTGAAGGGCGAGTATACCGAGAATGTCGGCACCAATATCGACAGCTACAGCGTCCGTCAGTCGCTGGGCGTGTGCGCGGGCATTACCCCGTTCAACTTCCCGGCCATGGTGCCGCTCTGGATGTTCCCTGTCGCCATCGCCTGCGGCAATACATTCATTCTGAAAATCTCCGAGAAGGTGCCCTCCGCCGCACTGCGTATGGCGGAGCTGCTGAAGCAGGCCGGGTTGCCGGATGGCGTGTTCAACGTCGTCAACGGCGACAAGGACGTGGTGGACCAGCTTCTGCACGACAAGCGCATTGCCGCCATCAGCTTCGTCGGCTCCACGCCGATCGCCGAGTATGTCTACACCACCGGCACCGCCGCCGGTAAGCGCGTGCAGGCGCTAGGCGGGGCGAAGAACCATCTGGTGATCATGCCGGATGCGGATCTGGACCAGGCGGTGGATGCGCTGATGGGTGCCGCTTATGGCTCCGCTGGTGAGCGCTGCATGGCGGTTTCCGTGGCTGTGCCCATCGGGCCGATCGCCGAGCCGCTGGTGGCGCGGATCACCGAGCGCGCCCGCGCCCTGAAGATCGGGCCGGGGACTGACAAAGAGGCCGAGATGGGCCCGCTTGTCACCGAGCAGCATAAGGCGAAGGTGGAAGGCTACATTGCCAAGGGCGAGGCCGAGGGTGCCAAGCTGGTGCTGGATGGCCGCGGCCTGAAGCTGCAAGGCAATGAGCAGGGCTATTTCACCGGCCCGACCTTGTTCGACCATGTCACCCCCGAGATGAGCATCTACAAGGAAGAGATTTTCGGGCCGGTGCTGAGCGTGGTGCGCCAGAACAGCTTCGACGAGGCGCTGGATCTGGTGAACAAGCACGAGTTCGGCAATGGCGCCGTGATCTACACCTCCGACGGTGATTCCGCCCGTGCCTTCTCCAATGGCGTGTTGGCCGGCATGGTGGGGGTGAATGTGCCCATTCCGGTGCCGATGGCGTTCCATTCCTTCGGCGGCTGGAAGCGTTCGATCTTTGGTGACCATGCCATCCATGGCCGTGAGGGCGTGCGCTTCTATACGCGCATCAAGACCATCACCTCGCGCTGGCCGACCGGCATCCGCAAGGGTGCGGAGTTCGCCATGCCGACGATGAAGTAAAAACGAGCGAAAGTTTTAGTTTTTTGGGGCGGCCTTTTTCACAAAAAAGGCCGCTTTCTTTTTGGCGAGTACAAGACGGACAAGAAGATCGAAAAGGCGCTGGGGAGGGGGTGAGCCCTCACTCCTCCAGCCGGTAGCCGATGCCGGGTTCGGTCTTGAGCTTGGCGGAAAGCGCTGCCCCCAGCTTGCGGCGCAGCTGCCCGATATAGACGCGCAGATAAGCGATATCCTCGGTATGGGCGGGGCCCCAGATGGCGGTGAGAATCTGCCTGTGGGTCAGTACCCGGCCATGGTTGCGCACCAGCAGCAGCAGCAGCGCGTGCTCGCGCTTGGTCAGCGCCAGGGATGCACCATCCATGGTGGCTTTCGGCGCCGTGGGGTCGATGCGCAGCGGGCCGAATTCCAGTTCCTGTGTGGCGGGCTGGGTTTGGCCCTTGCGCCGCAAAGCGGTGCGAATGCGCGCCAGCAGCTCGCCAAGCGCGAAGGGTTTTTCAACATAATCATCCGCGCCGGAATCCAGCGCGGCGATTTTTTCCGCCTCACGGTCGCGGGCGGATAGCACGATCACCGCTACATCGGAGAAGGCGCGCAGCTTACGCAGCACTTCCTGCCCATCTATGTCCGGCAGGCCAAGGTCCAGCAGAACCAAGTCCGGCACCGTGCTGGCGATTTGCCTGAGCGCCTCCTCACCGCGTTCGGCGCGCAAGGGTTCGTAACCAGCGGCGCTGAGGGCAGGGCCAAGGAAGCGGTGGATCTGTGGTTCGTCGTCCACCACCAATATACGGCCTGAAATCATGCGGCGGGCAGTTCCACGTTGATGATGGTGCCGGGCATGCCGTCGGCGGGCAGGTCCGTGCGGGGGCTTTGCGCCTTAATGGTCCCACCCATCGCCTCAGTAAAGGCTTTCGCGATGGCCAGGCCAAGCCCGGTGCCCGGCGCCACGCGGTCTCCCCGGCTGGCACGGAAGAAGCTGTCGAACACCGCGTCCAGCTCATTGGGCGCAATACCCACGCCGGAATCCGCCACGCCGATGCGCAGCTTATTGCCCTCCCGCATGGCGGAGATGCGGATATGGCTGTCCGGCGGGGAGTATTTCACGGCATTGTCCAGCAAATTCACGATCACCTGTTCCAGCAGCGCCGGGTCCGCTTGCACATAGGCGGCGTCCGGCAAGATATTCACGCGTGTATAGAGCGCACCGCTCACCCGCGCGATGGCGGCTTCCACCACCTCCTCCAGCTTAACGCGCTCCTGCCGTACGGTCAGCCCGCCCGCCTCCACGCGCGCCATGTCCATGATGTTGGCGAGGAACTTGGTCATGCGCGCGGTGTCTTGGGTGATGCTGGCGAGCAGGTCGGCGCGGGTTGCGTCGTCCAGCGCGCTGCCGGCCTGGGCCAGCGTTTCCGCCGCGCCGCGTATGGAGGTGAGCGGCGTGCGCAAATCATGGCTGAGCGAGGAAAGCAGCGCATTGCGTAGTTTCTGGCTGTCCTCCTGGGCCTGCGTGCGGGCCGTCTGCAGGGAAAATCGGGCGCGCTCCACCGCCAGGGCCGTCTGTCCCGCCAGCGTGGCCAGGGTTTGCGCCTGGGGCGGCGGCGGGGCGGTTTCAGGCAGGGCGCCGAGCACGCCGATGCAGCCGGCATTGCTCAGCAAGGGCAGGAAGCGCCAGGGCACCGAGGGCAGGGTGCCGGTGCCGATGCCGGTTTCCACCCCATGGGCGAAGCACCATTCGGCGGCGGCCAGGGCGGCTTCATCCAGGCTGGTGCCAGAGGGGCGGCTTGCTTCCGCGTGCAGGCCCTGCGGGCCGTTCAGCAGCACGATACCGGAGCCGGTCATGGAGGCGGCCTCCTCCGCGGCACCCGCCAGAACGTCAGAGAGCGTGGCGGCGCGGGAGAGGCGCTGGCCGAACAGCGAGATGCGGCGCAGCGCCTCCACGCGCGCGGCGGCGGCCCCGGCCTCCTGCCGCACCCGCCCGGCCAACTGGCCGGTGAGCAGCCCGACAAGCAGGAACACCAGCAGCGCCACCACGTCGCGCGGGTCTGATACCGAGAGCGTATCGACCGGCGCCAGGAAGAAGAAATTCCAGAGTAAAAAGCCGGCGACGGCGGTGAACAGCCCGGCATTGCGGCCCGAGCGGCTGGCCATGGCGACGATGACGCTGGTGAAGATCAGCCCCATCGCCTCATGCGGGATATATTTATTCGCCGCGACGCCGATGATCGTCACCACGCCAAGCAGCCCGCTGGCCAGCAGATAGGGTTCCCAGTCGGTCTTACGCGGCTTGGGGCTTGGGCGTGGCGCGGGCGCGGCGGGCACGGGCACGAAATGCAGCGAGAAGGCGGCACTCTGCCGGGTGAGCGCCTCCGCCAGCCGCCGCCCGGGGCGCCAGCGCCGTGACGGCAGCCGCCCCATGACGATATGGGTAACATTGTGCTGGGCGGCATAGTCCAGCACCGTCCGGACAAGATCCGTGGCGTTTTGCGTCACCACATTGCCGCCGAGCTGCACGGCAAGGTCAAGCGCCGCCTGTACCCGGGCATCGTCATTGTTGCGCTCGATATGGAAGGCGGTGAGCGGGGCGCGCAACGCCTCCGCCATTCGCGCGGCATGGCGCACCACATTCCCGGCCGAGACATCCGCGCCTACCAGCGCCAGCACCCGCTCCGCCACCGGCCAGGGGCCGGGAATGGCGCGCAGGCGCATGTAATGGGTCACGTCCTTGTCGATGCGCTGGGCGGCGCGGCGCAGCGCCATCTCGCGCAGCGCGCCGAGATTGCCCTCCCGGAAGAAATCCTTCAGCGCCCGGGCGGCGACATCGGGGCGGTAGATATGGCCTTCCTGTAACCGGCCGCGCAGCTCCGCCGGGGGCAGATCGATCAGTTCGATCTCATCGGCCATGTCCAGCACGGTGTCGGGGATCGTCTCGGCCACGCGGATGCCGGTGATGCGCGCCACCTGGTCGTTCAGGCTTTCAAGATGCTGCACGTTCACCGTGCTCCACACATCGATGCCTGCTTCCAGAACCTCCTGCACATCCTGCCAGCGCTTGGTGTGGCGCAGCCCGGGGGCGTTGGTGTGGGCCAGCTCGTCAACCAATAAAAGTTGCGGACGGCGCTTCAGCGCGGCGTCGAGGTCGAACTCCTCGAGCGTCTGGCCACGATACGGTACGGCGAGCCGGGGCAGCAGCTCCAGCTCGCCGATTTTCTGCAATGTCCCCGCGCGGCCATGGGTTTCGATCAGCCCGGCCACCACATCCATGCCGCGCTGGCGCTTGGCATGGGCGGCGTCCAGCATTTCCCAGGTCTTGCCGACACCGGGCGCCGCGCCGAGGAAGATTTTTAGATGGCCGCGCGCTCCCCGCTCGGCATTTGCCAGAAGCGCATCGGGGTCCGGGCGGCCATCGTCTTGAATTGCCATGCCGCGTTATGAGGCGGGCAGCTTGTCCAGCGCAAGGTTAAGTTCCAGCACATTCACATGGTCCGTGCCGACCACCCCAAGAAAGGCGTGGTGGGTCATGGTCTGCACCAGGGACGTGACGGTAGCGGCGGGCAGATGCCGCGCGGCGGCAACGGCAGGGGCCTGGCGCAGCGCATTGGCCAGCGAGATGTCCGGGTCCAGCCCAGAGCCGGAGGCGGTGACGGCATCGGCGGGCACCGGGCCGGGGCCGAACGCCTTGATGTACGCCGCCACGCGCTGCTGGACTGCGGTTTGCAGGCCGGCGCTGGTTGGCGCCAGATTGGAGGCGCCGGATTCGCTGGCGTCATAGGGCGTGGCGATCGTGTTGCCCTTTAAGTCAGTTCCGCTCAGCGCCGAGGGGCGGGGTTGGAAATAGTTTGCCCCGGTGAAGTTCTGGCCGATCAAGGCCGACCCCACGACCTGGCCATTTTTGGTCAGCTGCGAGCCGTTGGCCTGGAAGGGCAGGACGGCCTGCATGGCGCCGGTGAAAACCTCCGGCAGCACGAAGCCCAGGAAGATGGTGAACAGCGCGACCAGCGAGAGTGCCGGACGCAATTCGCGGATGAGAAGCATGGAAAGCCCCCGTTACGAGAAGATATTGAAGACGCCAAGCACCATGTCGATGAGCTTGATGCCGATGAAAGGAGCGATGATGCCGCCAAGCCCGTAGATAAGCAGGTTGCGCTTGAGCAGAGCAGCAGCACCGATGGCGCGGAACTTCACGCCCCTTAGCGACAGCGGTACCAGCGCCACGATAATCAGCGCGTTGAAGATCACCGCCGAGAGGATCGCACTCTCAGGGCTGCGCAGATGCATGATGTTCAAGGCCCGGAGCTGCGGGTAGGTCGCCACGAAAATCGCCGGCAGGATCGCGAAATATTTCGAGATGTCGTTGGCGATGGAGAAGGTGGTCAGCGCTCCGCGGGTGATCAGCAACTGCTTGCCGATCTCCACGATCTCGATCAGCTTGGTCGGGTCGCTGTCCAGATCCACCATGTTGCCGGCTTCGCGCGCGGCCTGGGTGCCGGTCTGCATCGCCACGCCCACATCGGCTTGCGCCAGGGCAGGTGCGTCGTTGGTGCCGTCACCGCACATCGCGACCAGGCGGCCTTCGGCCTGAACCTTCCTGATATAATCAAGCTTGTTCTGCGGCGTGGCCTCGGCGATGTATTCATCCACGCCGGCTTCGGCGGCGATGGCGGCGGCGGTCACGCGGTTATCGCCAGTCACCATCACGGTGCGGATGCCCATGGCGCGCAGCGCGGTGAAACGCTCCTTAATGCCAGGTTTCACGATATCCTTCAGCTCGATCAGCCCCAGCAGCCTGCCATTGGCGGAAACCGCCAGCGGGGTGGAACCCGCACGGCCGATGCGCGCGGTGGCCTCGGCAAAGGCGGCGTCGCCTTGCGTGTTCAGCGCTTTCAGCACGGAATCCACGGCGCCCTTGCGGTAGCTATGGCCTGCGCTGTCCATGCCGGACATGCGGGTATTGGCGCTGAAGGGGATGATTTCGGCATCCGCCGGACGCTCCGGCACGTAGCTGTACTTATCGCGCGCCAGGGTGAGGATGGAGCGGCCTTCCGGCGTATCATCCCCCAGGCTTGCCAGCGCGCTGGCTTGCGCCAGATCACGATCAGGCACGCCCGCCACGGGATAGAAGCCCGAGGCCATGCGGTTGCCGAAGGTGATGGTGCCGGTCTTGTCCAGCAGCAGCGCGTCCACATCGCCCGCCGCTTCCACCGCGCGGCCGGAGGTGGCAACGACGTTGAAGCGCACCAGCCTGTCCATGCCCGCGATGCCGATGGCCGAGAGCAAGCCGCCGATGGTGGTGGGGATAAGGCAGACCAGGAGAGCGGCCAGAACCGGGATGGAGAAATGCGTGCCCGAATAGCTGCCAAACCCCACCAGCGTAACCACGGCGATGAGGAAGATCAGCGTAAGACCGGCCAACAGAATGTTAAGCGCGATCTCATTCGGCGTCTTGCGGCGCTCAGCGCCTTCCACCAGCGCGATCATGCGGTCCAGGAAGGTGTGGCCGGCATCGGCGGTGATGCGCACCACCAGCCAGTCGGACACAACCTGCGTGCCGCCGGTGACGGCGGAACGGTCGCCGCCTGCCTCGCGCACCACGGGGGCGGATTCACCCGTCACCGCGCTTTCGTTCACGCTGGCCACACCTTCGATCACCTCGCCGTCGGAGGGGATGAGATCGCCCGCTTCGACCAGCACCACATCGCCCTGGCGGAGATCCGCCGCCGAGGTGGGCTTGAAGAGAGCGCGGTTGGGCGGGTTGACCAGCTGCTTGGCCATGGTGTCGGAGCGTGCACGGCGCAGGCTTTCAGCCCGCGCCCGCCCGCGCCCTTCCGCCACCGCCTCAGCGAAGGTGGCGAAAATGACCGTGAGCCACAGCCAGGCCGCGATAACCAGCGGAAAGCCGAAAGACTGATGGTGGATGGTCGCCTCGATCCCCACAATGGTGACCAGGGCGGAGACAATCTCGGTGACGAAGATCACCGGATTGCGCATCAGCGAGACAGGGTTGAGCTTGGCGATGGAATCCAGCGCCGCGCGGCGGATGATCCGCGAATTGAACAGCGAAATGGTTTCAGCGTGTGACATTTAAGATGTCCTTCAGAAGGTCTTGCCGGCTTGCAGCAGGAAATGCTCGGCGAGCGGCCCCAGCGTGTCCGCGGGCAGGAATTGCAGGCCGCCAAGGATGATGATGACGCCAACCAGCAGCCCGATGAAAAGCGGTCCGGTGGTGGGGAATGTACCCGCACTTGCTGGTAGCCGAGGTTTGGCGGCGAGCGAACCGGCAATGGCCAGGATAGGGATCATGAACGCGAAACGCCCGAACAGCATGGCCGCGCCCAGCCCGAAATCGAGCAGCGGCGTGTCAGCGGAAATACCCGCCATGGCCGAGCCGTTATTCTCCGTGGCGGAGCTCCAGGCATAGAGCATTTCCGTCAAGCCATGCGGCCCCGCATTGGCCAGCGAGCCAAGGCCCGACTTGGTCACCAGCGAGAACCCGGCACCCGCCAGAATGAAGAGGGTGAGGATGAGCACGCCGAGCATGGAGAGCTTGATCTCCTTGGCCTGCACCTTCTTGCCCAGATATTCCGGTGTGCGCCCGACCATGAGTCCGGCGACGAACACCGAGAGCAGGGCAAAGACGATGATGGTGTAGAAGCCCGAGCCGACGCCGCCGGGCGTTACTTCGCCAAGCTGCATCAGGAAGAGCGGGATGGAGCCGCCCAGCGGGGTGTAGCTGTCGGTGAAGCTGTCCACCGCGCCCGTGGACGTGCCCGTGGCGGAAACGTTGAAGGTGGTGCTTGCGGGAATGCCGAAGCGAACCTCCTTGCCTTCCCAGTTGCCGGTGTTGGCAACGCCGGCGGCGGTTTGCAGCGGGTTGCCCGAAGCTTCCGCCGCATAGGTGCCAACGCAAGCCAGCGCCAGGATAACCGCCATGGCGGCCATCAGCGCGCGGCCCTGGCGCGGGTTTTTCACCATATGGCCGAAGGCGATGGGCAGGGCAAAGCCGATGGACAGGTCTAGCCAGTTTTCAAGCAGGTTGGTCCAGGCATTGGGATTTTCGAACGGATGCGCGGAATTGGCGTTGAAGAAGCCGCCGCCATTGGTGCCGAATTCCTTGATCGCCTCTTGCAACGCCACGGGGCCGATGGCGATGGTCTGCTGTGCGCCTTGCAGCGTGTGGACGCTCAGGAAGGCGCCGAATGTCTGCGGGATACCCGCCAGAACCATCAGTACCGCGGCCACGATGCTGATCGGCAGCAGCAGATAGAGCGTGATGCGGGTGAGATCGACATAGAAATTGCCGAGGGTTTTCAGTCCGCCCGCGGTGAAGGCGCGCATGACTGCTGCCGCCGCCGAGATGCCCGCTGCCGCCGAAATGAACATATGCACGGCGAGGCCGAAAATTTGCGCACCGTTGGAGATCTCCGACTTCGGCGAGTAGGCCTGCCAGTTGGTGTTGGTGGTGAAGCTGGCGGCGGTGTTGAACGCCAGGCGCGGCGACATGCCAGCGATATGCTGCGGATTTATCGGCAGATAATATTGCAGCCGCAGAATGGCATAGAGCAGCACGAAATGGATGACGCTGAGCAGCAGCAGCGCTATGGCATAACCCTGCCAGCCCATCTGCCGGTTTTCATCCACCCCGGCCAGCCGGTAGAAGCCGGTTTCCAGCGGGCGAAGGAGGCGTACGCGTCCCTCAAAAATGGCAGCCAAATAGCGCCCGAGCGGGAAGGCCGCGCCCAGCACCAGAATAAAGACCAGCGCGATATACGCGATGCCCTGGATTGTCATGGGAAATGATCTCTCAGAAATCTTCCGGGCGCAGCATGGCCCAGACTAGGTAAACCAGCAGAGTGGCGGAAACGACGCCGCCAAGAACAAGATCCAGCATCACACGCGCTCGCAGGCTGGAACGTAAAGAATAAGCAGCACGAAAATGGCTGCGCCGAAGAGAAGTGCGATGACATCGCCCATGGGAGATCTCCTTGTCGAAGCTTTCCCTTTAGGCGTGCGGGTATAAAGCCGCTATATGGGAAGATACATACTGAAATAAAGGCAGCATAAAGACCCGCTCGGGGGCAGGCTTTACAATGAGGCGAGCAGAGGAGTGGCGAGGTCGATTGCCGCCGGGGCGGAGATTGGCGCGCTGCCCGCCATCATCGCCACCGCGAAGCCAATGGCCGACGAAACCGGGTTATGCCGCCCGGCGCCCGCGCGTAGATTTATCACCAAAGTGGGGCAGAGGAAGAGAGCGAGGCGCAACACCTCCCGCCAATCCTCCGGCAGCAATCCGCGTTGTGCCAGCGTGGCGATCCAGGGGCGCCAGAAGCTTTCGGCCTTTACCGCCAGCAGGTCTCGCCGGATGGCTGTGGGTGCCCAGTCCGTCTCTATATATAGGCGATTCCCCCTCCCGCCGTGCGGTGGCGGAGAAGTTCGCGGCGGCGCGGTCCGGCTCATAAAGCCAGAATGGGTGCGCATAAAGATTGTGGAAGGTGGATTTTACCTCGGCCAAGAGGGATGGGATGTTGGTGCCCGCGAAGGCGGGGTCGTAAAACACCAAGCCCTCGGCACTGTCCCATACATTGGCGTTATGCGCATCGCCATGGGCGGTGATGCCGCCTGCATCGGCGAGTTTCGCGGGGGCGAGGCGTTGGGCAGCGCGGGCGAACAGGCTGTCCAGCGTCTCGCGATATTCCGCGCCGTTGATGACGAAGCGCAAGCTGGCGAATTCGTCCCAAGGCAAAGTGAGGCCAGGAAGCGTCACCTCCTGCCCGGCGTAGAGACTGCTTGAACCGCCCAGCCGGGAAATTTGCCGCCCTCGACCAGCCGGTTATGGAAAAGCTGATGGATCGGCTCGGCCGCCGCTTCCTCCGGCGTGATGGCGGGCAGCGTGCGAAGGGAGACGGCGAGAAGTTTTTCATTCAACGCCCGCTCGGCCGCCACGGCGCGTTGGTGTTCAGGTGGGGGTGTCCTCAGCATCCAGCGCCACCAGCGTATCGGCAAAGCGCCGCTCATGGCGGCGGCGATAGACAAATCTGCACCCCGGATCCCGCGAGACATGCACCGGCATATCCACCGGCAAACCCGCTTGGGCGAGACG
>CAWHDE010000003.1:0-12571 GCA_963827925.1 uncultured Pseudomonadota bacterium
GGCTGCGGCGCATGCTGGATGAGGCGCTGGCGGACCAGACCGTGGGGGCCGTGGGCGCGAAGCTGCTTTATGCCGATGGAACCGTGCAACATGCAGGCGTGGTGCTGGGTGTTGGCGGCGTGGCGGACCATGCCTTCCGTGGCATTGGCGCTGAGGCGCCAGGTTATATGGCGCATGCGATCGCGGCACAGGAGGTTTCTGCCGTGACGGCGGCTTGTATGCTGGTGCGCAAATCCTCCTTTGAGGCGGTGGGCGGGTTTGACGAACGCGAATTATCGGTTGCGTTCAACGATGTGGATTTGTGCGTGAAGCTGCGGCAAGCGAATTCGAAAATTATTTTCGTGCCGGATGCCGTGGCCGAGCACCGGGAAAGTGTTAGCCGAGGCGATGACTTCGATCACGCCAAGCTGGCGCGCTTCATGTTCGAGAATGAAGTGATGCGGCAGCGTTATGAGGCTGTGCTGCCGAAAGACCCATATTACAACTTAAACTTTGCACGAGAGAGCGGAGTATACCGGGAGTTGCGGTTGTTGCAACCTGGAGACGAATAATCAGCTGCGGGCGAGGCGCCGCGCGGTGAGTAGAAGCATCCGCCGGTCTTCTGTCGAGCAGGCGCGGTAAAGCCGCATCAAGGCTAGCTCGTCGCCAACGAGAGATCCTGTCTCTCCCGAAACGAGATAGCCAAGCGAAGTGTTCAGCACTTTCGCGATTTTTTCCATGTTTTCACGGATTTGACCGGCGCGGTCGGTCTCCCATTGTGCGATAGCGGACCGCGAAACGTTAAGTTTCGCGGCAAATTCGTCCTGCGTCATGTTGGATGCAAGGCGTAAAGCTCGGATACGGGCTCCGACTGTTCCTGCGGGGGGCTGCTTCTTTGAGGGCATACAGCCACTCTAACACGATAACGGGCAAACTCAACGTTAGTATTTGTTGACGTATTTAGTTAGTATAGCTAACATTGCGTTGGGCAGATGGAGGGTGGAATGCCGGAGGCTAGAGTTTGGACGCAGGCGGCGGACCGGGTGATTTGCGAGCTGCGCGGGACGGGGGCGACATGGGCGGCCATTGGCAAACAGCTTGGATTATCAAGGAATACCGTGATCGAACGGGGGCGGCGGTTGCGGGCAGAGTTGCCGCTGCGCCCGGCCCCGGTGATGAAAAACAGGGATGAGGACGGGTTGGACGACCCCAACAGGCTGCCCTTGCGGGCGGGACACCCGCTGACCTGGGGGTTGCTGATGGATGAGCCTTTTCCTGAAGGAGATAAATGATGAATGGCTCAGGGGCCGGGAAACTGACGGCGGACCAAATTATCGAAAGGCTGGAAGAGGCGGGGGCGACAATGCTGACGCTGCCATCGCGTGGCTACTCGACAGGTTTGCGCCAAACCCGCCTGGATGTGGTGCATACCGCGCTTGAGGCTTATGGCTGGGAGGGAGCGCAGTTGCGCCCGCCTGCTCCGTCCTCTGATATGGTGACGAGAATGGATGAAGCGTTTGGCTGGCTACAATTTATTCCTGATAAGCAATATGTTTTACGCAGGATAGCAGGTGCGCGAGCGCTGGTGCATCCTTTGACTGGCCGGCATCTATATCCTTGGAGGCGATTGGGGAGCTTGCTGGGGGCCGATCACAAATCCGTGCAGAGATGGCACGGCCAGGCGATCGGGTTG
Organism: uncultured Pseudomonadota bacterium; assembly: GCA_963827925.1. Lineage (GTDB taxonomy): Bacteria > Pseudomonadota > Alphaproteobacteria > Acetobacterales > Acetobacteraceae > Acidocella. The sequence continues at coordinate 1,673 of CAWHDE010000003.1, forward strand.
ATTGTGGCGGGTCGCGGCTGAATAGTTTTTCTAACAATAAGTTATTTTATCGTTGCCCACCTGCCCCAGTTTGACGTAAAGACATGGCTACACTGGTTCTACTGAAGACGGCGGGGACGGCATCAACGGGCAGGGCGAGGTGGCGGGGTTTCTGGAATTCTCCCGCCGGGCGATGGGTGATGTGGGGCAGAGCCCTGCTCCGCATCACGAATTATTGATCAGGCATTTGCAGGATGTGGCCGAGGGAAAATGCGACAGGCTGATGGTGCAGATGCCGCCAGGGTCGGCGAAATCGACCTATGGGTCCGTGCTGTTTCCGGCTTGGTTTCTGGCCGGCGGAAGGGCGGGCAGGTGATCGCGGCGGCGCATACGGCGTCGCTGGCCCATTATTTCGGTGGGCGGGTGCGGGCGGCGCTGGCGCGGCATGGTGAATTTCTGGGGGTGGAGATTGCCAAGGCGGCAAAGGCATCCTCGCGCTTCGCGCTGGCGGGTGGGGAGGAGTATTTCTCCGCCGGGGTGCGCGGGCCGATTACGGGGCGGCGAGCGGATCTGATTGTCATTGACGATCCGGTGAAGAGCTGGGCCGAGGCGGAGAGCCAGGCGGCGCGGGATATGCTCTTCGACTGGTACAGGGCGGAGTTGACGGCGCGGTTGAAGCCGGGCGGGCGGATCGTGCTGATTATGACCCGCTGGCATGAGGATGATCTGGCCGGGCGGCTGCTGGCGACAGAGATGGGCTGGCGTTGCTTGCGGCTGCCGGCATTGGCGGAGAGGGATGATCCGCTAGGGCGCGGGGTTGGCGAGGCGTTGTGGCCGGGCCTGCAAAGTGCCGAGGATTTGGAACGGCGCCGCCGCGAAGTGGGTGAGCGGGCTTTTGCCGCCATGTATCAGCAGGCCCCGCGGGCGCGGGAGGCTGGGCTGTTCCGGGTGGGGGCGGTGGCCAGGCTGGCGGCGGCGCCGGATGTGAAGATGACAGTGCGGGCCTGGGATTTGGCGGCGAGCCAGCCCGGGCCTGGGCGGCGGCCTGATTATACGGTGGGGCTGAAGCTGGGGATGACCGAAGAGGACCGGCTGGTGGTGCTGGACGTGCTGCGGCTGCAGGGTTCGCCCGCACAGGTTGAGGCGGCGATTAAAGACACTGCAAGGTTGGATGGTAGCGGGACGATGATGTCACTGCCGCAGGACCCTGGCCAAGCGGGGGCGGCGCAGATTGCGATGCTGTCGCGTGGGCTGGTGGGGTTCAGGGTAATTTCGAGCCCGGAGCGTGATGCCAAGCTGGTACGGGCGATGCCTGCGGCGACGCAGGTGGATGCGGGGAATTTCGCCATTGTGGCGGGAGGTTGGAATGATGCGTTTCTGGCGGAGATGCGGGAGTTTCCGCATGGGGGGCATGATGACCAGATCGATGCGCTCTCACGTGCGGTGAACAGTCTGGCGACCTTGGTGCAGTCGCCCGCGCGGCGGCTGACTGTGCCGCTGCTCAGCCGATAACGAGGGGTTTTGACAGATCATGTTCGATACGATTTGCAGCACCATTCCGGTGGATGGGGCGTTGCCGACGCGCGTGGCGCGGCTGGAGGCGCTGAAGCGCGTGCTGGATGGCACGCTTTACGACAATCTGCCGTACCAGTTTCATGAGGAGCGCAATGGCGCGGGGGAATATATTCCGCTGCGGCTGCGCCGGCCTTCCGTGCGCTATGGGCTGTGCCGGGTGGTGGTGGAGGATTCCGTGGCGCTGCTGTTCAGCGCCGGGCATTTTCCGGTGGTGGAGGCGCAGGATGCGGCGTTGGCGCGGGTTCTGGCGGATATCTTCGCCGAGGCGCGGCTGAATGAGGTGATGATCGATGCGGCGCTGCGCGGCGCTGTGGGGTCTGTGGCGGTGCTGTTCCGGGTGCTGGGCGGGCGGATGTTTTTCTCCGTGCTGGAGAGCCTGTATCTGACGCCGGTGTGGAGCGCTGAGGCGCCGGATGTGCTGAGCCGGGTGACCGAGCGCTATAAGGTGAGCGGGGCTGACCTTGTGGCGCAAGGTTATGAGGATGTGGATCCGGCGGGGCTCTATTGGTTCCAGCGTGTTTGGGACACGCAGAGCGAGACTTGGTTTGTGCCCTGGCCGGTGGATGACGCCCTGGCGCGGCCGGTGAAGGATGAAAGCCGCAGCGTGGAGCATGGGCTGGGGTTTGTGCCGGTGGTGTGGATCAGGAATCTGCCCGGTGGTGACGGGGTGGATGGGGCGTGCACGTTCAGATGCGCGATCGATACGAATATCGAGATTGATTACCAGCTGAGCCAGGCGGGGCGGGGGTTGAAATACAGCTCTGATCCGACGCTGCTGATTAAGGAGCCGGCGACCAGCGACAGCGAGATTGTGAAAGGCGCGGGTAATGCGCTGGTGGTTTCAGAGAAGGGCGATGCCAAGCTGCTGGAGATTGGCGGCACGGCGGCGGAGGCGGTGATCTCCTATGTGCGGACGCTGCGGGAATTCGCGCTGGAGAGCGTGCATGGCAATCGATCGAGCGCGGACAAGCTGGCGGTGCCGCAATCCGGCCGGGCGCTGGAGATGATGAATCAGGGGCTGATCTGGCTCGCGGATAATCTGCGTATCTCCTACGGCCATGGCGGGATTCTGGCGCTGGCCGGGATGGTGGTGAAGGCTTCGCAGATGTTTCCGCTGACGGTGCGCGGTGAGGCGGTGCCGCCTTTGGATGTCAGCCAGAGGCTGAGTTTGCGCTGGCCGCGCTGGTATCCGCTTTCAGCCGATGACCGGCTGAAGGAGGCGCAGGCGGTGGCGACCTTGGTGAATGCGGGCCAGATGTCGAAAGAGACGGGAGTGAGGACCATGGCGTCCGCGAATTTCGTCAATGATGTCGAGGCTGAGCTGAATGCGATTGAGCAGGATGTTCCATGAGTGATGAAGTGACCGAAAGCGAGAATTGGCAACTGCGGGCCGAGACGGCGGAGGCTGCGCTGGAACGCGCACAGGCGGAGGCGCAGGCGAGGATTATCCGGGCCGAGCTGAAGGCCGAGGCGGTGAAGGCGGGGATGATCGACCTGGATGGGTTGAAGCTGATCGATGCGGCCGCGCTGCAGGTGAATGAGGCTGGTGAGGTTGAGGATGCCTCGGCCGTGCTGGTGAAGCTGAAGCGGGCCAAGCCGTGGCTGTTCGGGGGCGGGAAATCATCCTCCGCCGCGGCGAGTGCGCCGAGGCCGGAACCGCCGCGCCAGCGTCTTGCCACCGAGATGAGCCGCGAGGAGTGGCTGAGCGCGCGGGCGGCTCTGCTGAAACGCCGGTAAGGCGCCAGCTTAATGGTTTTTGTGAAGGCCGGTGGGCGGTGCCTGCTGGTGGTGTCTGTTCACGTCTGAAATTCAGGGAATGACAAAGCAATGGGAATTCAGAACTTCCCGGCTGCGCTGCAGCCGATTATTCAGCAGGGGTTTTTGGAGCGGGAGTTTGAGGCCGCGCTGAAATCCAGGCTTGGCTACCGGATGGTCGCCGACCGTGAGGAATTCGCGGTGGGGATTGGTGAGACGCTGACCAAGACGCGCGCCGGGCTGAAGCCGAGCGTGACCACGCCGCTGGCGGCCGCGACCAATACCAATCTGGATAACGGGCTGGTCTCGACCAATTGGGGCGTGGAGCAGTACACGATCTCGCTGAATTTCTATGCGGCGACGCAGGACCTGAACATGGTGACCAGCCGTGTGGGTATTGCCTCGCAGTTTCTGCAGAACGCCGCGACCAATGGCGAGCAGGCGGCGCGCAGCCTGGATGAGCTGGCGCGCAATGCGCTGTTCGCGCCTTATTTCGGGGGCAATACCCGTGTTGCCGCCACGCTCGCCAGTGCCGGGCCGAGCATTGAGGTGGATGATATTCGCGGGTTCCAGACATTGTTTGTGAACGGGGTGCAGCAGGCGGTTTCAGCCAGCGCGCCGCTTGCGGTGACGGTTGGCTCCAACCTTTATACGCTGGTGGGGGTGACGCCGGATGCGACCAATCAGTCCACCGCGCCGAACGGGATTTCAGGCCAGCTGACCTTCTCGGCCAATGTGACCGTGGCGGATGGCACGGCGGGCAATGCCGTGCAGGCGGCGACCGCCAGCGCTGTCGTACGGCCGGCGAGCCGGCTGACCACCGCCGCGCTTCAGGCGACCGATACGCTGACCATGAGCAATCTGCTGGATGCCGTGGCGCTGCTGCGGCGCAATGCGGTGCCGACCGTGGAGGGCGTTTATAACTGCTATCTCGACCCGGTTTCCGCGCGGCAGCTTTTCTCGGATGCGGATTTCAAGCAGCTCTTCCAGGGGGCGACGTCAGCCAACCCGGTGTTCCAGCAGGGGATGGTGAGCGACTTTCTGGGCCTGCGGTTCATTACCACCACCGAGGCTTATGTGCAGGCGCATCCGAGCATTTCCGGCCTGAATGTGCGCCGCCCGATTGTGTGTGGGCAGGGGGCGCTGATCGAGGGGGATTTCGCGGGTATGGCCGCCGAGGACGTGGCGCCGAAGGACAGCCTGGTGCAGGTGATCGACGGTGTGGCGATGGTAACGCGCGAGCCGATCGACCGGTTGCAGCAGATCATTGCCCAAAGCTGGTACTGGATTGGCGGGTTCTGCGCGCCCTCCGACACCACCACCACGCCGACCACCGTGCCGACCGCGACCAACGCGAATTACAAGCGCGCGGTGCTGCTTGAGCATGTGGGCTGAGGAGGCGCGCTGATGGCGACCGGTTCAACACAACCTTTCCGCCCGGCGGGGACGGTGGGGGCTTCGGCCTCCACCACCGCTGCCAATGTGGCGCTGGTGGGCGGGGGACAGGCGGTGCTGGTGTATAATGCCACCACAGCCAATGCCTTCTTCCGGCTTGGCGGGGCTTCGGCCCTGACCGCCACCATATCCGACACGCCGGTGCCGCCGGGGGCGCGGATGTTGGTGGATGCGGGGCCCTTTGTGACCAATGCCGCGGTGGTGCTGAGCACTGGGACGGGCACGGTTTATTTCACCCGTGGTGATGGGGATATGTACTGATGTCCAGTTCTCTGCCGACGGAATTCACGGATGGGCAGAAGGCGGATATCCGGCGGTTCTGTGGGTATCCGGCCTATGGCGCGGGGGCGGCGGGGTTTAATTCCTGGCGGTTCTTTCAGGCTTACGGGACGCTGGAATACCGGATGAACAATCTGGCTCCGGCGGAAGTGGCGGTGACGCTGCAATATATCTCGACCCTGGCCTCGTTGGAGGCGGCGATACCGCCGACCTCCGACAATCTGGACACCGAGAGCGCGGCAGCCTGGACCCACAACGCGGATGAGCTGCGGGACAGGGGCAATCTGTTCGATGGCTGGCGGCGGCGGTTGTGCGGGTTTCTGGGCGTGCCGCCCGGCCCTGCCCTCGCCCAGGCTGGCGTGACCCTGGTTGTGTAAGGGGATGAGAGATGGACGGGCTGCGTTTGGCGGACAGGTTGGCTTATGGCGCCGGGTGCGCCGCGCGGCGGGTGGGGTTTCTGCATGATGCCTACCGCCCGGCCGGGCCTTCTGCGCCGCTGGATCTGACGAACAGGTTCATGCGGCTCTGCGTGGCCTTTGTGCTGCCCGGCGGGGCGGTGAGCGGGCCGAGCGGGTTTGCGGTGCCGTTCCGGCAGGCTTGGGCGGATTGGTCTTATCTGCGGGTGGGGGATTATCTCTCCGGGCCGGAGGGAACGGTGTTTGTGGCCAGCATCGAGCCGCCGAAGCCGATGCTGGTGGTGATGACCAATTGCCGCATTACCCTGGCGCGGCCGGGGGCACCCGGCCAGGCCGGGTTGAATGGCTATGGCGCGGTGGCGCCGGGAACGGAGAGGCGGTTGATCGCGGATTATCCGGCGAGCCTGCTGGCGGGCGGAACCGGGGACAGAACCAGGAATGGGCTGCCGGACGATACCAAGGTGCCGGGGTTTTCCGCGCTGTTGCCGGTGGTGGAGGGCGTGGTGCCGCAGGTTGCCGATATTCTGACGAATGAGCGCGATGAGCGTTATGCGGTGATGTCCGTGGAAGAGGCCGGCGGTGTGTGGCGGCTTTCAGCCGTGCAGGCGGTGCGCTGATGGCGGACCAGGCGGATGTGGAAGCCGCTCTGGCGGCGATTGCGGCGAATGGGGTGTATCCGCAGGGGACATCTGTGGCGAGCGCCGTGGGGGCGGCGTGCAAGATTTATCGGGGCTGGCCGGTCTCGCCCGTGCTGGACGCGGATCTGGCTGTGGGGATGGCGCATGTGTCCGTGAGTGCCACGGATGTGCCGGTGAAGAATGTGACGCGCTATCCGAAGGTGTGGCAGACGCTGAGGCCTGCCACGGGGACGCTGGCGGTGAGCGTGAGCGGGTTGGAGGCGGTGTTTTCTGGCACCTGCTCCACGGGGCTGCTGGCCGGGGTGATGGTGGATAACGAGACCTACCCTTACGCCGTGCAGGCGAATGATAGCGCGGCGACGGTGACGAGCAATCTTGCCGCACTTCTGCGCGAGGGCGGGTGGATTGTGGAATATTCAGGCAGCACGCTGGCTGTTCCGGAAGCTACGCATTTCACCGCGCGTGTGGTGGCGGGGGTGGGGGCGTTGCAGGAGATAAGGAGGCAGGTGCAGGAGTTCCGCATCGCGATGTGGTGCCCCACCCCTGCCCTGCGCGATGCGCTGGCGCCCGTGATTGATACGGCGCTGATGGCGAATGATTTTATCGCGCTGGCGGATGGGTCTTATGGACGGATCAGGTTCGCGAATGGGTTTACGACGGACGAGAGCGCGGATGCATCGCTCTACAGGCGGGATTTGATCTATGCGGTCGAGTATCCGACGACCTTGGCGCAGCTGACGCCGGCGATGCTGTTTGGGACCATGACAGCCACCGTGAATACGGTTGTGCTGGCGTCTGATAGCGTTTGACGAAATCGTCTGGCTTTTTCGTCAAGGGCGCAGATCAGCCGCGTATCGACAAGAAATTATCAGAGCTGAGGCAGACATGAATTTTCATCTGGTGGTGTTGAAGCCGTTTGGCACGTTCAAACGGGGCGACCTGATCACGGATGCCGCGACGGTGCAGAAGATTCTGGGCGGCGGAAATGCGGGGTCGGTTGTGCGTGTGATGGCGAAGGGGAACTGAACCATGCCGATTGTTCAGCAAGGAGCGATCAACACCACCGCGCTGGTGGTGCCTGATCTTTATGTGCAGATCGTGCCGCCGCAGTCTTTGCTGCTGAATGGCGTGCCGACGGATATTGTAGGCGTTGTGGGCACGGCAAGCTGGGGGCCGGTGGGCGAGCCGACGGTGATTGGCAGCATGAGCGATTATGCCGCCGCCTTTGGCCCCGTGATGGCGCGCAAATATGACATGGGCACGCAGGTGGCCACCGCCGTACTGCAGGGGGCGTCGAATTTCCGCTGTGTGCGCGCGACGGATGGAACCGATACGGCGGCGAGCCTGGCCGTGCTGGGGGCGATTACCTTCACCGCGATGTATACCGGCAGCACGGGCAATGCTCTGACGCTGACATTCTCGGCTGGATCCGCTGCCAATAGCTGGCGGCTGACGGTGGCGCTGCCGGGGCAGAGCCCGGAAGTGTACGATAATATCACCGGCACCGGCGCGCTGTTCTGGCAGAATATCGCCAATGCGGTGAATAACGGTAATGGCGTGCTGCGCGGGCCGTCGCAGCTTGTTGTGGCCTCGGCGCAGTCTGTCGAGGCGACGCCGGTGGCGGGTGTGTATCTGTTCGCGTCTGGCACGCCGGGTAGCGATGGCGCCAATGGGGTGACTGCCGCGACGCTGGTGGGTGTGGATGTGTTGCCGCGCCTGGGTATGTATGCGCTGCGCTCGCAAGGCTGTGCGATCGCGCTGCTGGCCGATACGGACGATGCCACGCAATGGAGCGTGCAGATGGAGTTCGGCCTGTCCGAAAGCGTCTATATGATCCTGACCGGGCCGGCGGGCGATACGATCGAGGACGCGGTGACGGTGAAGGGCGAAGCAGGGATCGATTCCTATGCCGCCAAGATGATGTTTGGCGATTGGGTGTATTGGTTCGACCAGACCAATGCGGTGACAAGGCTGGTTTCGCCACAGGGTTTTGTGGCGGGGCGACTGGCGAATTTGTCGCCGGAGCAATCATCGCTGAACAAGCCGCTTTATGGGGTGGTGGGGACACAGAAATCCGGCCAGCCGGGTGGGGCGACCGCGACCTCTTATGCCAGTGCCGACCTGACGACGCTGCTGGGCGCGGGGATCGATGTGATTGCTAATCCGCAGCCGGGCGGTGCGTATTGGGGCGTGCGGGGCGGGTTTAACAGCTCCTCCTCCGCCGCGGTGAATGGCGATAATTATACGCGCCTGACCAACTACATCGCGGCGACCTTGCAGGCGGGCATGGGTGGCTATGTGGGAGAGCTGGTGAATACCACGCTGTTTCAGAATATCCGCTCCACGCTGTTGGCGTTTCTGAACGGGTTGCTGCAGCAGGGCATGCTAGGCAGCACCAATGGCAGCGTGCCTTTTGCCGTGGTGTGCGACATTAGCAACAATCCGCTGAGCCGCACGGCGCTGGGCTATGTGCAGGCGGATGTGCAGGTGCAGTACCAGGCGATCAACGAGAAATTCATCGTGAATGTTCAAGGCGGGCAGACTGTGCAGGTGAGTGTGCAGACTACGCCGGCGACGTCCTGAGTGAGGAGGTGCAAATATGCCGTTTAACACATTTTCTGTTGGCAGTGATTGCCAGATTGTGGTGATGGGGCCGTTCGGGCGGGTTGATCTGGAGCATGTGACCGGGTTCGAGGCGCAGCAGGTGACACAGCCGCTGCGGGTTGACCGGTTGGACGGCGTGCTGTTGGCCGCGGAACTGCCGAAGGGCTGGAATGGAAGTTTCTCGCTGGACCGTGGATCTTCCGCGGCCGATGATTTCATCGCGCAGATCGAGGCGGCGTATTTTAATGGCCAGGCGATCAATGGCGGGACGTTGTACCAGTATGTAAACGAGCCGGATGGGTCGACCTCGACCTATCAGTTCAACAATGTCGTGTTCAAGCTGACCTCCGCCGGATTGTACAAGGGCGATGCGCCGGTGACGCAGAAGCTGGATTTCTATGCCTCGACCAGGACCAGCGTTTGATGGTGAAGAGCGTGACGGATAAGGCCGGGCGGGTGTTGGGGCTGCGGCGTGTGGGCGTGCTGGAGCAGTTGCGGCTGTTTAAGGCGCTGGGGCCTGAGCTTTCAGAAAACCGGGCCTATATGGGGCTGGCGCGGGTGGCCGCTGCGGTGGCGATGGTGGATGGCGTGCCCCTGCCCTTCCCTGCCCACGAAGCCGCGATTGAGGCGGCGCTGGAGCGGTTGGGCGAGGATGGCGTGGAGGCCGTGGGCGACGCTCTGCTGGCCCATGAGACGCGCGATGTGGCTGCGCAAGCGGGAAACTGAGCCGGCACCCTGCCCTGACCGATTGTTTGTATCTGGTGAGATGCGGGGTGCCGTTTGAGGTGGCGTTTAATCTGGATGAGGCGGAGAGGCTCGCGTTCATCGTGACGATGGGAACGCTGGACGGGCGGATATTCGATTGGACGAAACTTTGCTGGGTTGAATAGCTGGGAGGTAGCGGGATGAGCAATGTTGTACTCTCGCTGGGTACTGTGTCCTTCCAGGACATGGAGGTCCCGGAGAAGATCAGCTTCGGCGGGAAGCAGCGGCTGGCGGTGCAGAATGTCATCGGCGGCGGGCGGATTGTCGATGCGCTGGGCATCGATGATGGAGAAATCTCATTCTCCGGGATTTTCTCAGGCTCGGATGCGGCCTCCCGCGCGCAGCTTTTGGATACCGCGCGGGCGCTGGGGGCGCAACTGCCGCTGGTCTGGCAGGGGTTTTATTACCTTGTCATCATTGCCGGATTTACCGCTGAATATCGCAAGCCGAATTTAATTCCGTTTTCCATCACCTGTGTGGTGGTGACGGACCCGCTGGCGGCGGCGGCCAATGCGGTGGCGCCGGTGGCGAGCCTGGTTTCGGGTGATTTGGCGGTGGCTTCGGCGCTGAGCGCGCAGGCAGGAATTTCGGCCGGGGCGTTGAGTGCGGCCAGTTTGTCCGCGCTGGGGGTAACGCAATCGGAGATCGCCTCGGCCATGACGGCGAGTGGCACGGTGCTGGATGGGGGTGTGGCAGCCTTGGGAAGTGCCCTTACGCCGGCGATAGGCATTGGTGCGCTGGGACAGATTGGTAGCAGCTCAGGGCAGTTGGCCGCGCTTTCCGGAATGTCAGGCTATGTGAACCGGGCCGTTACGAATTTGGGATTGGAGTTGCCATGAATCGCAGGGTGATTGTGGTGGCAGGTGGCAACCTGTTCGCGCTGGCGGCGCAATATCTTCAGGATGCAACGCAATGGATCAGGATCGCGCAGGCGAATAATCTCTCCGATCCGGTTTTGCAGGGCGTGAATACGCTGGTGATTCCTGATGTGAATTCGGCGGCGGGGGGTGGCATTGCCACTTGAGCAGCCAAGGGCGCAGATCAGCCTGAATGGTGTGCCGGTTGGTGGGTTGATTGAGGTGGAGGTGCAGGCGCCTGGTGCGTTTCTGGCCGGAAGGTTTAGTGCGGTGTTTGCCATGGGGGCGGCGCCGGCGCTGGCTGTCAGCGATTTCGCGGCGATGGGGATTGTTCCGGTTACCATCGAAATGTCTGTTGACGGGCTGGGCTATACCGAGGTGCTTGCGGGGCAGGTCGAAAGTATCAGGATCGATCTGGCGGCGAATACCGCGACGCTGCGGGGGCGGGATTTGACGGCTCTGCTGATCGATGCCGAAATCTCGGAGAGTTTTGTGAATCAGACGGCTAGCGCGGTGGCGGAGACGATTGCACAGCGCCATGAGCTGATACCGAATGTGACGCAGACATCTTCGCCG
>CAWHDE010000004.1:0-139356 GCA_963827925.1 uncultured Pseudomonadota bacterium
GCAGCACCGTGGCGTCCATGCCGATCCCGGTGTCGGTGACCACGATCGCCAGGCCTCCGTCGTCGACCGCCGCGATGCTGCGCGGTGACGCGCCGCCGGCCGGCGTGAACTTTACCGCGTTGGCAGCACGTTCAGCACCACCTGCCGGATCGCGCGCTCGTCCGCGCACGCTGTACCGACGCGCCTGCCCCGGCGTTCCGCCGCGGCAGGTCGGAATCAGCTGCACCTGGCCCTCCTCGGCACGCGGCAGCAATGTCGCGCAGACGTCGCCATCTTGCGGCCGAGATCGACCGGCTGCTCGCTCATCTCGTAGCCGCCGGCCTCGATCTTCGACATGTCCAGCACGTCGTTGACGACCGTCGAGCAGATGGTGGCCGCTGGCATGGATCTCCTGGCATATTCGACATACTGCGCCGCCGGCGTCGCCGGCCGGCTGATCGCGGATCAGCTCCGAGAAGCCGATGATCGCGTTCAGCGGCGTGCGCAGTTCGTGCGTCATGGTGCCGAGGAATTCCGACTTCGCGCGGCTGGCCGCCTCGGCCTGTTCCTTCGCCTCGCGCAGTTCCGCCTCGGCCTGCACCGTGGCGGTGATGTCGCGGCCGGTGCCGCGATATCCGATAAAGCCGGCCGGCGTCGTCGAAGACCGGGTTGCCGCTGATGCTGACGTGACAGCACGCCGCCCGTCATGGCCGATGCGCTGATAGCGGAAGTCGCGGAACGGTCGCCGGCCTCGAGGTCTGCCAGGTGTGCCGCCCAGGACCGGGTCGGCCATGTCGGCGCCGGCCCGGTCCCAGCGTGTCTCGGCCGATATAGCGACGTCGTCGTCCGGGCGCCGGATCGGCGATTCGGTCGAGATCCAGGTGAAGCGCAGCTCGGCGTCCTGTTCCCAGAACCAGTCGGACCCGGTCTCGGCGAAATCGCGAATCCGCCGCTCGCCGACGCGCAGCGCCTCGGCTGCGCGCTGCAGGCGGCGGAATGCGCGGTGATCACGGCGAAGAGCAAACGATGCCGACCTGCCGCCAGCGCGGCCACGGCGAGTGATGGTGGCGTGGCGGCGCCAGCCCGCCAGCGCCGTGGCCTCGTTGCGATTGTGGCATCGACCACCAGGCCATATCGCTTCGACCGGGCTCACGGCGACCATGAGCGGGCTGTGATCGAAATATCCCGGCGACAAATAGGTGCCTCCGCCGGCCGCCACCGCCGCGTACCAGGCCGATCCAGGCGGCAGGCGCTGGCCTACGGCAGGCCCCGTCGGGATAGCGTGCCAGGACCTGACCGTCATGGCGCAGCAGCGTGATCCCTTCGCCGCTCTGCGTGAGCAGCGCCCGGTACCGCCCGGTCAGATAGCGCGATATCCAGCGCGCCGACGACCAGCCCGAGGAATGTCGCCATGCGGTCCGTCGATCCGCCGGGCATGAGCAGCAGCGTCGAGTGCACCGTTGTAGCCGGCTGCGCGCCGACCTCGGCGAGGTATGGGGCGGTATCGTCATGCGTCGCGAGGTAGCTGGAAATAGATCCGGTCATGCACGTCGATGTCGGGCAGCGGCCAGGCGCGCGGAGTGGTTCACCACCCGGCCGCTCGCGTCGATCAGCGAGATGGAACTGGCCTGTGGCAGATCGCGCAGGCGCGCGTGGAGAATGTCGTGATCGCCCCGTCGGCGAGCGTCGTCGGCGAAACTGCTCCGCGGTGGCGGATCCTGGCTCGGCGACGCGCAACTGCACGTCGCGCAGCACCAGATCCACCACCCGGATGTAGCGCGAGGTATCCTCGGCCAGGACCCGTGAAAGCTGTATCAGGTCGCGGTGCTGAGCCTCGAGCGCGGTGTGGTACTGGTCCCAGGCATCCAGGCTCGACGGCGCCGAGCGCGAGGACGACCAGGGCGGCGCAGGTCAGCCAAAGCCCGGCGGCGGACCGCTGGCCACCGGAGCGAGTGGACCCGGAAGGCAGGGTTCCAGCGCGCATGTTTCCAGAGCGCATGGTCCCAGAGCGCAGAACCCCGGGGCCGAGAGCCGGGACGCGTGCTCCCTGCGACGGCGTGCCGTCCAGCGGCGGTTACTCCCCATTTGCCGTCCACAACGCCGGCAGCTCACCGCGGCATATGCCACCGCGGTCCAATCGGCAAGATGCTTGCACACTCCGTCGCCGGCGTGGCTTTCGTATTGTGGCGCTCTGCGATAGACCGACCGTCCCGATCGGCCGAAGGCTGTAGCATGACCTGGTTGCTGAATTCCTGCACGCGCCACGGACCTGCGCCGCCGCACGGCTTCTTCACCCGCCGCGGCGGCGTGTCCACCGGCCCGTTCGCGAGCCTCAACTGCAGCCTGTCCGGGCACGGATCCACGCGACAACGTGTTGGAGAACCGCGCCCGCGCAGCGCGCGCGATCGGCGCCGATCCGGCCGGACTGGTCGGGATGCCACCAGGTGCATGGCACCGATGTCGACCCATGTGACCGAGCCGTGGACCCCGGGGAACGGCCCGCGCGCCGACGCGATGGTGACCGACCGCCGCGGCATCGCGCTGGGCATCGTGACCGGCGATTGCGCGCCGGTGCTGTTCGCCGATCCGCGCCGGCGTCATCGGCGCGGCCCATGCCGGCTGGCGCGGCGCCGTGGCCGGCGTGCTGGAGGCGACGCTCGCGGCGATGCAGCGCTGCGGCGCCGCGCCTGGGCGCATCGCCGCCGGCGATCGGCCCCTGCATCGCCCAGGCATCCTATGAGGTCGGCGCCGACCTGCGTGACGCGGTGCTCGACCGCGACGCCGGCGGATGCGCGGTTCTTCGCGCCGGGCCGCCGGGAGCGCCGCTTGGCAGTTCGATCTGCCCGGCTATTGCGCCGCGCGGCTCGCCGCCGCCGGCATCGGCGCGGTCGAGGTCCTGGCGTGTGACACGATGCGCGATGAGACGCGCTTCTTCAGCCACCGCCGGCGGACGCTGGCCGGCGGCGGGTTGATCGGCCACCAGATTTCCGTCATCGCACTGGCATGAACGTGCGGCGTCTTCTGCGACTTATGCAAGCGGTGCGGTCACCCTGGGGGCTTTTGCCCAGGGGGCTTTTGCCCAGGGGGCTTTTGCTCAGGGGGTTTTTGCCCAGGGTAGTTTTGCCCAGGGTAGTTTTGCCCTGGGTCTGCTCCGGTGCTTTTGCTGGCCGCCTGCGGTGACCTGCCGCAGCCGTTCCGAGGCAATCCGGGTACTGCGGGGCGAATCCTGGCACAACCACCAACGCCTCGGTTGGCGGTCCCGGTTCCGGGTCAGGCACTGCTGCCCGACCAGGCCGCCGGGTCCTTCGCGACGGCGCTGGCCGACGCACTGCAGAACCAAGAGGTGCCGGCGGTCGCTGGTCCGGCCCAGCAGGGCGATTGGCGCCTTGCCGTGGATGCCGGGCTGCATGGTGCGACGGTGGTGCCGGTCTACACGGTGCTCGATCCCATGGGGCACGATCAGGGCAAGGCCGAGGGCAAACCGGTCGCCAGCGCCGACTGGGCCGCCGCCAACCCCGCCACCCTGGCCCAGGCAGCGACCGCAGCCGCGCCCGGCATTGCCGACCTGCTTTCCCACATCCAGGCGGCGGCGCAGAAGGCCGATCCGAACAGCCTGTACAACCGGCCGGCCAGGGTGCAGGTGCTGGACGTCACCGGCGCACCCGGCGACGGCAACCTGGCCTTGACCCGTCAGATGCGGACGATCCTCGCCCGGCTCGGACCGGTCGTGCAGGACACCCCGACTGGTGCCGATTTCATCGTGCACGGCGCGGTCAAGATGGTTCCGATTGCCGACGGCCAGCAGCGGGTGGAGATCCAATGGAGCGTGGTCAATCCGAAAGGCGACGAGCGTGGCCGCGTGGTGCAACTGAATGACGTTCCCGGCCGGGTCTTTGAATGGCTATTGGGGCGATGTCGCCACAGCCGTGGCACAGGAAGCCGCGGGCGGCGTTCGCGACGTGATCCTGCGCCAGAGCGGCCGGGTCCGGGAGACCAGCCCGGGGCGGCGACTGGTGCAACGAACGTCACGGCGGCGGGAGCAGGCGGTAAATCGCCAGCATCGCGGTGAGCCGGCCGCTCAACTCCCCCGCCAATTTCGCCAACATGCGCCCGTATCAGGCGATCCCCGCCCGATGACATCGCCCCGATCGCGCCACCCCGATCGCGCCGTTCCGGGGGGGCCGCCCCGGGACCGCCCCGGGGGACTGCCTAGCAGCGTCAAAGCTGCTTCAGATATTCCAGCAGCGCCCGCTTTTCATCTGGCGTCAGGGTCGTGCCGAATTCGTGGCCGCAACGGCTGTTGCCGGAGTGCCGGTCGGTGCAGTCGGTGGTGGTGAGCGTGTAGTCGAACTTGGTCTGCGTCGTGGCAAGGCCGACGGCAACCGGATCATAGGCCGGCCCGACCTTGAAGGATGCGGGGCGCTCCGCCGCGGGCTTCAGCAGGTCCGCCAGCGTCGGCACCGAACCGTTGTGCAGATAGGGCGCAGTCGCCCAGATGCCCTGTAGCACACGCGCCTGGTACTTGAATGTGGCGGGTGGCGGTACGGTGAACGCGCCCTTCAATTGCTGCCCCTCCGGCGTTGCCGCCAGGGCACCGGCGGCGGCGCTGTTGGCCCGGGCGCTCTGCCCTGACGCCGTTTGTGCGGCCACGGTGAACGGCACGAGCTTTTCCAGAATCGATCCCACGACCGCGGTCGAAAGGGTCCGAAACGCGGTGTCGGTCGCACCCAGCGCCGGGAAAATGAGTGGGATGCCGGCGCCGCTCAGCACACCGGTCGTAACTTTGGCGCGCCAGGACGTTGTACTCCCGAGTGTCGGTGCCGACATCCATGAGCGGCGTCGCCCAGGTTTTCTGGTCAATCAGGCGGGTCTTGCCTGGCGTGATCGCGTGGCACTCCGCGCAGCCGCCCCGCGCCGTGTCGCGCGCGAAGATCGCCTCACCCTGTTTGGCGAGCGTCGCATCGATCGGCCACGGGAATTTCGGCGGCCCGATCTGCTTGATCAGGTGCTCCAGCGTGTCGAGACCTTCGAAATTCGCCGAGTTGTTGCCGAGATAGTCGATCTTGAGGAACGGATGACTAGGGTCTTTGGCCGGGTGGAAGGTGCCGAAGACGCCGAACACCTCACCCAGGTTGCGCGCCAGGCCGAGCAGACTGTCGCCATTGTCGGCAAACCCGGGCCACTGCGTCCTGTCCTGGATCGCGGCGTTCCACAGGAATGGGTAGCGCACCGGCGCGTCCGCCGGCTTGATATTCGCCGCGATCAGGAATGCCGGCGGCGGACCGAGATCCAGGCCGGTGAGGCGGTTGAAGATCATCGACACCGCGTCGAGGCGCGACGGCCCCCACGGATTGGCCGGCAGCGCCTGCTGGGTCAGCGTATGGTAGCGCAGGTACCAGGCTTTCAGCCCAGTCATCAGTTGCGCCTGGTCCGCCGGCGTCGCGGGTTGGTTGAGGACCGCACCAGCGAACTCCTGGAACGCCGTTGCGTCGCTGATCACCGCGTTAACCGCGGTGTCGAGATCGGCCAGCAAGCTCTGGAAATCGGCGATCGCCGGACCGCCATCGATCCGGTAGGCGGTGCCCTTGACCTCGATCTGGCGCGTGTGGCACGCGGCGCAGGTCATGCCGACGACCTCGCCACCCACTGGGCCCGCCGTGGTGAAACCGATCGGCAGGATGGAGGTCGGCGCCTCGTCATTCGACAGATACCCATAGCGGGTCAGCTTGTCGGCGAGGAACGCACTGCCGTTCGGCTGCTTCAGCGCCATGATCCACCGGAGCGGCATGATCTGCGACCCCTGGTCCTGGCTGTAGAACCTGGCGCGGCTGGCCAGCGTCCAGGCCGGCCCCTGATCGACTGCCGGCGTGCCGGGGACCGGCGGACCGGACGACGCCGGCGTGCCGGTCATGCTCACCAGGAGGATGGTCGCGATGATGACGAACCGTTGCATTGGGGCCTCGAGCGGTGCGGATTAGCAACAGTCGTCCAGTTCGTGGTCCGGTGCAATCGGTAATTGCAGGACGCCCCATTGCACGCCCGACTGGACGCCCCACTGGACGCCCTTTTGCACGCGCCTCTGCACGCCCCTCTGCACGCCCCTCTGCACGCCCCTCTGCGGCACGCCCCTCTGCGGCAGGTCCGACTGCGGCGCGGCGGCATCCCATCGACCGGCGGACCCTACTGGTCACGGTTCTGCCATGTTGCTAGAAGGCGGCGCAGCCGCGAGGGGCCGGACCGCATGAAGATCGTCGCCTGCAACAGCAACCGGCCGTTGGCCGAGGCGATGGCCGCGACGTTGAATCTGCCCCTGACCCGCGCCGCCGTCCGCCGGTTCGCGGACATGGAGGTGTTCGTCGAGATCCATGAGAACGTCCGCGGCGAGGACGTGTTCGTGGTGCAGTCGACCTCCTACCCGGCGAACGACAACCTGATGGAGCTGCTGATCACGCTGGATGCGCTGCGCCGCAGCTCGGCGCGGCGGGTGACCGCGGTGATCCCGTATTTCGGCTACGCGCGGCAGGACCGGAAGACCGCGTCGCGCACGCCGATCTCTGCCAAGCTGGTGGCCAACCTGATCACCGAGGCCGGGCGCCAACCGCGTGCTGACGATGGATCTGCATGCGGCACAGATCCAGGGCTTCTTCGACATCCCGGTGGACAATCTCTACGCCGAGCCGCTGTTCACCCGCGATATCCGCGAACGTTTCGACGGGCGCGACATCATCATCGTGTCCCCCGACGTGGGCGGCGTGCTGCGGGCGCGCGGCGATCGCCACGCGGTTGAACCGCGACCTGGCGATCATCGACAAGCGCCGCGAGCGGGCCGGGCATTCCGAGGTGATGAACGTGATCGGCGACGTGTCGAGGGCCGCGACTGCATCCTGGTCGACGACCTGGTGGATTCCGGTGGCACGCTGTGCAACGCCGCCGAGGCGTCTGTTGAGGCGCCGGCGCGCGCTCAGCCAGCGTCTATACGACCCACGGGGTGCTGTCGGGCGGCGCGGTGGCGCGCATCGCGTCGTCGCCGATCGAGACGATGACGATCACCGATTCGATCCTGGCGACCGAGGCAGTGCGATTGGCGCACAACATCCGCCAGATCACCGTCGCCCCGCTGATGGCCGACGCGATGCGGCGGATCAGCGAGGAAAGTTCGGTCAGTTCGCTGTTCGACTGAGATTGGTCGACGGAGGTTGGTCGACGGAGGTTGGGGCGCCGATGCCCCCTGGCCGTCCCGAGTGGGAAGACTTTTTAGGGCCGCATGAGCGCGGACAAACATACGCGCCTCGCCATGGCTCGTTGCATGATCGTGTTATACCAGCGGCCCAAATGACTGACCCACCGGCTACACCTACTGCTCGCTCTCCGTCACCGCGCCAATTCGGGAGTGGCGAAGGCCAGCCGGGTTCGCAGCAGGTCACACCAACAGCCCAAATGACCGAGCCGCCGTCATCGGGAGCGTTCATGTGCTGGCCTTGGATGTATGCCCCGGACAGGTTGATGCGCTTTGGTTTACGGTGCGCGAATCTGGATGTGCAGAGTGGGCCGTGGCAGAAAGCCAGAAAGCCAGCGGACACCGAGTTTCACGGAGTGCAGACAAAGCAACTGAGAGAAGAAGTGATTGCGCTGCGCGCGAAGGAAGTCAGTGTGCATAAGTAACGTACTATTTTCGCCCATACCTGGCAGCGCGAAGCGCCAATAGAATCCCGAATGATCCGAAATGCTTCTGCGCGGCCTGCTGCAACGCACGGAGCTCTCCCTCCAGCGTTCTTTTCAACTCGTCCATGCCATCAATGTGGCGAAGCTCCAGTAGGGCGTTTGAGACCGATGAAGCCTCCGCGGCTGGCTGACGCAGGCCGAAGTCGATCCCCAAGTCTGTCAAGGTGACGAATGACCAGGTGTCTTTCGTATCACGGGCGGCCGCATACATGGTCTCGAACACCTGCGCTATCTTGGCGGGGCGTTTGGTCCGCTTCGTGGTGACCTTGGCTATCTGCATGGCACGCTGGATGAAGCGTACGGCGTCTCCCTCCGTGCCAATGAAGCTGAGACACCGACACCCCGGGCGTTTAGACTTGGGGGCGCGGAAGGATGATCTCGCACATGCCGATGCTCCAGACACCGATCGATGCCGAGGCGCATAGCCGTCGTACGGATTGAATATATCAACGTCCTTGGGCCCAAGCCCGGCACCCTCGTGCGCGGCCAGGTCCCATCGGCCGCGAGGTGAGCCGATCGACCCCGATGCGTCATGGTCCGATTTCTGCTACAGTGCCGGCATGGAACGCGACCAGGCCATCGCAAGGCTCAAGGAGCACGAGGCCGAACTCCGGCAACTCGGCATCGAACACCTGTATCTGTTTGGATCGACCGCGCGCGGCGAGGCCCGCGAGGATTCCGACGTTGACCTGTTTTTCGATCATCCCGTCGGCTCGATTGGGCTTTACGAGCTGATGGACGTGAAAGAAACCGCCTCACGCATCCTCGGACGCAAGGCCGACATCATGACCCGGCGCAGTCTGCACCGGGTGTTGCGTGACCGCATCGAGGCGTCAGCATTGCAAGTGTTCTGAATGGCCCAATCCTCGCCGGTAGCCCGCCTGACCGACATCATCGAAGCGATCGAACTCATCCAGAGCGATATGGCGGGCGTCACACTCGACGCCTTCGATGCCGACCGGCGCAAGCGCTGGCTGGCTGAACGCGGCATAGAAATCATCTCGGAAGCCAGCCGCCGGTTGCCCCCCCGCCATGAAGACCCGGCACCCGGAAATTCCGTGGCCGAAGTTGGCGGGCATCGGCAACGTGCTGCGGCACGAATATGAGGATGTCGCACGCGACGTGCTGTGGCACGTGGTGCACGACAATTTGCCGCCTTTGAAGGCAGTTTGTCTCGACGAACTCGCCGCGGCCAGGCAAGCCGACAAATAGTCGGTCGCTACAGCAAGGCGACGCGCCACGCTGGAACATCGGGCGCGGACGGCCTATTCTCTGCCGCATGGACGACACACGGCACCGCAAGCAGCCGGCCGACTGGGAACCACCGATGCCGAGTGAGGCCGAACTGCTTGCCTCCCTCGCCCGGAGCGAAGCCGAGCTTGCCGCCGGGCAGATCGTGTCCGGCGACGACGTGTTGCGCGAACTGGACGAGAGCATTGCCCGCATGGAGGCGAAGCGTGCGGGCCGGACGCCTCGTAGGACCGCTACTCGTCGTTGATCGCGCTGACGCCCGAGGCCCGGCGGCACGTCCGGGCGCTGTATGCGTACTACGAGGAACGCGCTCACTGCCGCGTGGGAGAAAATCACCACTTCGCCGGGGGCTGGCCTGCCCGCGCCACGGCCCTACAAGCAGCTTGCCCAACCGGGCAGGGTATGGCTCAAGTCCGGGCGTTACTGGATTGGCTACCGGACCCAACCCACAACCGCCATCGTCGCCGTCTTTTTCGAGACGGCGAACATCCCCGGCCGCGTGTAGCGTGGCTCGATCGCCCGGCGTCGTGGCCAGGAAGCAGATCGCGGAGATCGAGAGCGAGATTGTGGTCAGAGAAGGATGCGGGACAAGCGCTGCCTTATGGGCGTCGTAGAAGGCAAACAGCGCGCGAATGGTGTCGGGGGCCACCCCGTGATTGCGTGAAAGCCAATCAATCCTCTCGTCGCGATTGATCAGGAGGTCCTGGGGACGCAGGCGCGTGCCGCGCAGCACCGGTTGGCCGCCCACCCGGCCCGGCACCGTCTCGATCAGCGCGCATTCCGTCCAGTCGATGTGCCCCATGGCCCTGATATAACCCCCCAGAGGCCGGATGTCCCGGCTCGCGCTGAAACTGTTCAGCCCAGTTGCCTGACCGTTTGCGTTATTTGCGGCCCTTTGCATTATTTGCGTTATGACCTTTTTGTCTGTTGGATCGAAGCAAGGATTTGACGCAAATAACGCAAAGGGCCGCAAATAACGCAAAGAGGTTTGGGACCCTCGGCGGAAGCGAGCTGCGGGACAACTCCGGTTCAAGTGCCAGAGACCGGCGCCCTTCTCAAGGCACCGGCACACCGATCGACTTGAGCCGCGCATTCGCCCGCCCGGCCCGCGCCTTCAGGCCATCCAGATACGTGCTGACATCGGTGCCAGGCAGGTTCAACACCTTGCACCCAAGCCGCCAGTACTCCTCGATCTGCGCCTCGGTTTCCGCCGACCCCCGCGCCAGCTTCCCGTGCGCCCCACAGGCCTCCGCGATCCGGCGCACGGCGGCCTTGAATGTCGGGTGCTCAAGCTGCAGATGCACGCCGAGGCGCGCACTCAGGTCCGAGTGGCCATAGGCGATCATGTCGATGCCGTCGACGGCCGCGATCGCCTCGACATTCTCCAATCCCTCGAGCGACTCGATCGACACGCAAGTAATGATGTTGGCATTGGCCCATGGCGCGTACTCGGACGCGTGCCGGGCGCCATGGCTGCGGTATCCGGTGTGCATCCCCTGCCCGGAAATCCCGCGATTGCCGATCGGCGGATATTTCGCCTCCCGCGCGATCGCGCGTGCCTCTTCGGCGTTATCGACTTCGGAGACCTGGACGCCCATGATCCCCTGATCGAGGATCGCGGGGATCAGATACGTGAAGGATTTGTGGATACGCACGATCGCCGAGACGTTGGTCGCCTGAAACCACCCGGCGAGGTCCGCGATCGTTTCGAGATCGAAGGCGCCATGTTCGTGGTCGATCATGCAGTAGTCGAAGCCCGAGGCCTCGATGATCCAAGGGACGCCGCGCGACGCGAACTCCTTGAGCCCGGTCCCAAGCGCGGCCCGCCCCTCGCGCACCGCCCGCCGTATGCTGTTCTCTTTCATGGATCGTACCGAACCTCCCGGGCACAGGATTTCACATTCGCCGTCTCTGTCCAATGGTCGTCAAGCCGCCAGCCGGGGGGATGCCGCGCCTGTCGCGTGCTGTCGCCTCATGCGCGATAGATCGGTGCCCCTCCCGGCGCACCGGTCAGGCCGCCATCGACCACGATCTCGGCGGCTGTGATGTTCGCCGCGTCGTCCGAGGCCAGGAACAGCACGGCCTGCGCGATCTCCTCGGCCTCGCTGATGCGCCCGAGCGGGACCGCGCGGACCATGCGCGCCTCCAGCACGGCGAATGCCTCGGGCGTCGGCGCCCTTGTGTCCCAGATCGGTGTTCGGGTGGCGCCCGGAGTGACGCCGTTGACGCGGATTGCGCGCGGCGCAAGTTCGCTGGCCAGCACGCGAGTCATTGCGCGGATGCCCGCCTTGCTCGCCGCGTAGGCCGCCATGCCGGGCGCGCCCATCTCGGCGTGGACCGAACCCACCAGCACGATCGAGGCGCCGGCGCGCAGGTGCGGCGCGGCGGCCTGCACGGTCAGGAACACGCCGGTCAGGTTGGTGCGGAGGATGCCCTCGAACGTTGCGGCAGCGGTCTGGCCGACCGGCGTCGCGCCGGAGATCCCGGCGTTGGCGAACACGATGTCCAACCCGCCGAACCGTTCCACTGTGGCATCTATCGCCGCCTGGGTCGCGGCCTCGTCGGTGATGTCGGCGCGCAGGGCCAGCGCCTTCGGGCCGAGTTCGGCGGCGGCGGTGTCGAGCGTCGCCTTGTTGCGCCCGGTGATGGCGACGTTGGCGCCCTCGGCGATGAACAGCCGGGCGGTGGCGAGGCCGATGCCGCTATTGCCGCCTGTGATGAACGCCGTCTTGTTGGCGAGGCGCATGGTTGACCTCCTGTGATCGGTTGGGGAATGAACGTGTTTCAATGCGCGTTGGCGGGTGCGGCCTGCGGCACCGCGACCTTGCGCAACAGCGGCACCAGCAGGGTGGCGATGACGAAGGCCAGCATGATGGCGCGGAATGCGTCGGCGAAGGCAAGTGTCGAGGCCTCACGGTAGGCCAGATGCCAAAGAGTTTTCATCGCCGCGTCGTGGCCCAACGCCGCGCCGCCGGGCAGTGCGGCGTAGCGCTGCGTCACACCGGCAACGAACCGCTGCATCGCGCCATTCGCCGCCGACAGGTGTGCGGCGATCATCTGGAAATGGAAGTTCGTCTGGTCGTTGATGATCGCCTGGCTGACGGCGATGCCGACGGCGCCGCCCAGGTTCCGCATCATGTTGAACAGCCCGCTGGCGTATTTCAGCCGCTCCGGCGGCAGGCTGCCGAGGCCCAGATTGACTGCCGGCGCGACCGCGAACACCTGGGGAAAGCCGCGCAGGAGTTGTGGCAGGAACAGCTCCGCGGCGCCCCATTCATGGGTAATGAAACTATAGCTCCACATCGCCAGGCCGAACGATGCCAGGCCGAACATCATCAGCCAGCGCAGGTCGAATTTCCGCGCCAGCAGGATGTAGACCGGCACGCCGGCCAGGGACGCGGCGCCGGTGGAAAAAATCGCGACGCCGATCTGCCAGGCGCTGTAGCCGCGCACGTAGCCCAGGAACAGCGGCGTCAGGAAGATCGTGGTGAACATGCCGATGCCTGTCACGAAGGACAGCACGCAGCCGAGCGCGAAGTTGCGGTTGCCCAGCGCGCGCAGGTCCACCACAGGATTGCGGAAGGTCAGGCTGCGCAGCACGAACAGCCCCAGTGCGATGCCGGCGATCCAGGCGCAGTCGCGGATGGTTGCGTCGCTGAACCAGTTCCAACGCGTGCCTTCCTCCAGCACGTATTCCAGCGTGCCGAGGCCAATCGCCATCAGCACGATGCCGAGATAGTCGGCACCTTTGAGCAGCGACAGGTCCGGTTCGTCGATCCGGACCAGCAACGGAATGAGCAGCGTCACCGTCAGTCCCGGGGCCAGGTTGATGTAGAACAGCCAGTGCCAGTTCAGCGTGTCGGTGATCCAGCCGCCGATCACCGGGCCGAGGATCGGCGCGATCGAGGCGATGGAGCCCACCACGGCGGCGGAATAGACCCGGCGCTTGCCCTGGAAGTAGTGGAACGACGAGGTGAACACGGTCGGGATCATCGAGGCACCCAGCAGGCCCTGAAGTCCGCGGAACACGATCATGCTGTCGATGTTCCAGGCCAGTCCGCACAGCATGCTGGACACGGTGAACCCGGCGGCCGAGGCGGTGAACAGCCAGCGTGTCGAGAACACGCGGGTGAGCCAGCCGGACAGCGGGATCATGATGATCTCGGCGATCAGGTAGGCAGTTTGTACCCAGCTGATCTCGTCCTGCGCGGCCGACAGCCCGCCGCCGATGTCCTGCAATGAGGACGCAACGATCTGGATGTCCA
The DNA here is from genome assembly GCA_963827925.1 of uncultured Pseudomonadota bacterium. Classification (GTDB taxonomy): domain Bacteria; phylum Pseudomonadota; class Alphaproteobacteria; order Acetobacterales; family Acetobacteraceae; genus Acidocella. Next base: position 13,218 of record CAWHDE010000004.1, read on the forward strand.
GCAGCGCAATGAACATGCCGACGCACATCACGACGAAGGGCAGCACGCTCGGGTTCTGCGCGGGCACAGACGGGCCGGGGGTTGGCAAGCCTGACATGGGTGCGCCGGGTGTGGATGGGTGGGTCATGGATGGGCCGACCTCGGGCGGGCGGGACAGGGGGAAGCGGGACGTGGGCGGGCGGCGCGTGGGCCAGCGGCACGCGGGTTGGCGAGGTGGAGGCTGGCGAGGTGGAGGCTAGCGAGACACGCGCCGGTGCGGGTTGGGCGAGGGCTCACTGCCCGGGCTTGGCGCCGGCATCTGTATCGCTGCGCGTGTCGACGCTGACGGTGGTGGACAGACCGGGCCGCAGCACGCCGAGCGTCGCGTCGGTGCCGTCCAGCGCGATCCGCACTGGCACGCGCTGAACGATCTTGGTGAAATTGCCGGTGGCGTTCTCCGGCGGGATCACGCTGTAGATGGCGCCGGTGCCGGGGGACAGGCTCAGCACGTGGCCGTGCAACGCGCGCCCGGGCAGCACGTCGGCGATCACCGTGGCCGGTTGGCCGGGTGCCATGTGGGCAAGCTGGTCTTCCTTGAAGTTGGCATCGACCCACAGGCCGTGGGCGGGGCTGACGGACAGCAAGTAGCTGCCGGCCGTGACATAGGCCCCGACCTGTGCGGCGCGGTTGCCGATGTAGCCGTCGATCGGCGCGCGGATCTCGGTGTAGCCCAGGTTCAGGCGCGCGGTTTGCAGGTCGGAGTTTGCCTGGGCGACGGCCGCCTCGGCGGCTTTGGTGTCGGCGGCGAGCACGTCGAGCCGTTGGCTGGCCGCGGCCAGGCTCGCTTGCGCCGCGAGGGTGGCGGCCTGCGCCGATTGGTCGGCGGCCAGCGTGCGTTCCGCATCCTGGCGGGAGCCGGCGGGGGTGCGGGCCAGCGTTGCGTAGCGGACTGCGTCGGCGCGGGCGAATTCGGCCAGCGCGGCCTTGGCCTGTAGCTCGGCGGCAGCCTGGCGGATGGTCGATTGTTGCAACACCGATTGCGAGCGCAGGCTGGCGAGGGCGGCCTGCCGGGCGGCGACCACTGCCGCGGCATGGTCGAGCGCGGCCTGGTAGTCGCGCGGATCGATGCGGATCAGCAGCTGGCCGGCTTTTACGGACTGGTTGTCGGTCACTGGGATCTGGGTCACGAACCCGGCGACGTGCGGGGCGATGGCGGTGACGTTGCCGCCGACATAGGCGTCGTCCGTGCTTTGGATGAAGCGGCCGCTGGTCCACCAGTCGGTGCCGTACCAGGCGGCGCCGCCGGCCAGCAGCAGCGCGGCCGCGGCGCCCAGAAGCCGCTTGCGGGGCAACGCGCGGCTGGGGCGGGCCGGGCGGAGGGCGGTGTCGCGTTCGAGCACGGCGGCGGGCATGGCTCGTTCCTTTCTGGGCCTGGCGGACCGCGGTCTCGCGCACCCCGGTTGGCGTGGGGGGTAGCGAGGTGGGACCGGTCGGTGGGTGTTTGTTGGTGTCTGTTTGGGGCAGCGACGGCAGGTTGGCGGAAGCATCACTATCAATATGCAACCCACATAGCTCAGTAACTTGCATGTTGCAAGTGATATTTCGCGACCGCGGCGATCACGGTTTTGGGCGGGCGGCGTTTCCTGGTTGGTTCCGCCCGGCCCGACCCGGTCATCCCGATCCGGTCACGCAGCTTCACCAGCGTGGGTGGATCGCCCGGGGGATCCCCGGTTTTCGCGCCAAGCGACAATGGTCTGGCGGCGATGCGATGGGCGGCCGTGCCGGTTCGGGGATGGTGGGAACGGCGCTTGGAACCCAGTGGTGCAACGCTCGTCGAAGGGCTGGCGTCGGATTGCGCGCTGCAATTTTCCGATCCGGCCGTCTAGAACCACGGGCGCGGGCGGTGCAGGAGCATGAGATGTCGCTATTTATTAATGTTTTGGGATATGCGGCGTCGTCGGCGGTCCTGGCGACGTTTTGCATGAAAACGATGCGGCCGCTGCGCATTCTCGCGGTCGGCAGCAACGTGTTGTTTGCCTGCTATGGCTTCATGGACGGCATCTATCCGGTGCTGATCCTGCATATCATCCTGTTTCCGATCAACGTCATGCGGCTGGTGCAGGTGCAACGGCTCACTCGCCACGTTGCGGTGGCCGCGGGCGCCGAACTGTCGATGGCCGAATTGATGCCTTTCATGCACCACGACAGGGTTCGCGCCGGCGAAACGGTGTTCCGCAAAGGCGACTACGCCGACGGGATGCACTACATCGGCAGCGGCCAGGTGGAGGTCACGGAACTCGGCGTCACGCTTGGGGCAGGCGAGGTATTCGGCGAGATCGGGTTGTTCGCGCCCGACCAGAAACGGACCGCCACCGTCGTTGCCTCGGCCGACTGCGACCTGTACGTGCTTAGCGAGGCGAAAGCACGCGAACTGTATTTTCAGGACCCCGGCTTTGCCTTCGCGATCCTACGCCTGATCACGATGCGGTTGTTGGAGCGCGCGGGGCGCCATGACGCACTCAGCCGGGACGGTGCCGCGCCGGGCAGCGCGGTTTGACGTATCGGTTGGGGATTCCGCGTGGCAGCGGCGGACACCGTCGAAGCCGCCTGGCATCAGGCTGGCGGCAGCTCCTCGGGTGCGTGATCGCGGGCGCGCGTCCGATCGCGGACCTGCTCGTCGCTCAGGCGGGCGTCGTAGATCGATCGCGGCTCGATCGTGCGGGCGACCAGGGTTGCGGTGGCCACCGCGAGCAACATGCGGTACGATCGCCGCGCGCGCATACCCGGTCAGTTCCATCATCAGCACGATGGTCGAAATCGGGCCTTGCGTCGTGGCCGCGAGCATCGCCGCCGCACCCAGCAGCGCGAACAATCCCGGCGGCACGCCGGGCCAGAGCCACGACCAGGGCAAGCCCAGCACGCCGCCCAGCGCCGCGCCCACCGCGAGGGACGGCGTGAACAGGCCTCCGGGTGCGCCGCTGCCCAGGCACATGATGGTGGCGGCGGGGCGCAGGAGTAGAAGCGCCACCAGCAGCAGCGGGCCGATGTGTCCGGTGAATGCCAGTTCCGCCATGTCGCGTCCGTTGCCCAGCAATTGCGGCAGCGGGATCGACGCCGCGCCCAGCACGCCGAGTGCCGCGACCGGTGCCCACACGCGGCGCCGGCCCGGTCGGCTTGTGGCGATCGGCCCAGGCCACCGACCGGACATAGAGCACCGAGACCAGACCCGCGATCGGCCCGGCCAGCAGCGCCCACGCGATGCTGGAGAGCGAACCGTGATACGCCGGGATGACGTAGAGTCGGCACGTCGGGCAGGAACAGCCCAGGATACCTCGGTCGCGACCAGCGGCGGTGACCACGGCGGGCAGCACGAAGCGCAGCGCGAGGGCGCCGCGCAGCACCTCCAGCGCGAACAGCGCGCCGCCGAGGGGCACGCCGTAGGCTGCCGCCATGCCTGCCCCGGCGCCGCAGGCGACCAGCAGCCGGCGTTCCTCGTCGGACAGGCGGACCCGGTCGGACATCGCGTTGGCGATCACCGCGCCCGCCTGTTTGGGCGCACCCTCGCGGCCTAACGCGGCGCCCATGCCGACGATCACGACCGACAGCATGGCGCTGCCCAGCGTGCGCAGTGCCGGCAGCCGCCCGGCGCTGGAACCAGATCGCGGCGGTGATGTCGATGCCGTTGCCGCTGGACAGGCGGGTGAGCAGAAGCTGGCCGGCCCCGGTCAGCAGGCCGGCGCCGAGCAGCACCGTGAGATGGTGCCAGGGCTTGCGCTCGATGCGGCTTGCAGCAGGTCACGTCCGCCGCCGCCCCACATCAGATGCTGCACCAGTTCCAGCAAGTCGGTCAGCGCCGCGGCGGCGAGGCCGGTTCCCACACCGGTCAGCAGCACGGCGAGCCAGAATCCGGCGGCGCGGCGCTGCGCCAGGATCGGCTCGATCATCGGCGGGGCGTGTGGATCATGCCGCGATTACCCGGCGGGCGCGGGCGGAGGACGCGGGCGGGGGATTTGGGGCCGGGCTGCATGCGGATGCCGGAAGGCCGGCAGTCAAAGTGGCTCACTGGCGGCGTGCCCCACGGAGATCTGTGGCGGCCGCTACTTCAGGTCCTGCACCGCTTCGATGAACGACCGCACCGCGGCCAGGTGGTCGGCGATGGCGCGGCTCTGGATGCGCTTGTGGCGGCCGGCGTTGTAGGTGGTGTGCGCGGCGATGTGGCTGACACCGGCGTTCTTCCAGAAGGTGAACTCCCGCCGCCAGTCGTCCGGCGTGCCGGTGCCAAGCGAGATCCACACCTCCAGCCCGACCTCGGACGGATCGCGGCCGGCTTCCCTGGTCCATGCGCGCAACTGCTCGAACTTCGCCAGCGCCTTGTCGCCGGCCGCGTAGGCGAGCGGCATCCAGCCATCGCCGATCCTGGCGATGCGTTGCAGGATCGCGTCGGCGTGGCCGCCGAACCAGATCGGGATGCGCCCGGAGGCGGGGCGTGGGTTGATGCCTGAATCGTCGATGTCGTGGTAGCGGCCCTTGCAGCCAGTCCGCCAGCTCTGCGTCCGGAAATTCCATCACGGCCTCGATCTCGTCCAGCTCCTGCTCGGTCATGGTGGCGATTTTGGCGCTGACGAACCCGCCGATCAGCAGATCATTCTCATAGGTGCCGCGATGATTGGCGCGGTAGACCAGCCTTTTGCGGCGGGTATCCAGGGAGGCGTTCTGGTCTTCGGTCATGACGGCTTGCGGTATAGGTTGGGTTTGGCCAAGAGTCAGCCCGTGAAGACTGAATTTTTGCTACCCCTGCGCGCGCCCCTTTCCACCCTGGCAGGCCTTGGCCCCCGGCTTTCAACTCTTATGGCCAAGCTCGTGGGCGGGGAGAGCGTGCGGGATGTGCTGTTCCATCTGCCCGTGGAGTTCATCGACCGGCGGGTGACGCCCAAACTCTCCGAAGCCCACCCCGGCATGATGGCGACGCTGCGGGTGGAAGTGGTGCGGCATGAGGACCCGGCGCGCAAAGGCCAGCCCTGGCGGGTAGTGATTTCCGACGGCACCAGCTTTGGCGAGATCGTGCTGTTTCATGCCGCGCGGCTTTCGCAATTCCCGGTGGGGGCAAGGCTGATTATCTCTGGCAAGCTTGAGCGCTTTCAAGACCGGCTGGTGATGGCGCACCCGGACCAGGTGGCCAGCGTGGCGCAGGAAAAGGAATTTCCGTGGATTGAGCCAGTCTGGCCGCTGGCGGCAGGGATCACGCCACGCACTATGCGCAAGGCGGCCGTGGGCGCGCTGGCAAGGTTGCCGGAGTTTCCAGAATGGCATGACAAGAGCATCTTGGCCAAGCGACATTGGCCCAGCTTTGCCGCGGCCTTGCGGGCGTTGCATGCGCCCGAGGCGGTGCCGGATGGCAAGCCGCGTGAGCGGCTGGCTTACGACGAGCTGCTGGCGAGGCAGATTGCCTTTGCGCTGGTGCGCGGGCGCAGGCGCCGCCAGATCGGGCGGGTGATGACCGGAGATGGACGGCTACGCAGCGCGGCTTTGAAGAAATTCGGCTTTGCTCCCACAGCCGGGCAATTGCAGGCGCTGGCGGAGATAGATACCGACATGGCCGCGCCCCACCGTATGCGCCGCCTGCTGCAAGGCGATGTCGGCTCCGGCAAAACGCTGGTGGCGCTGCTGGCCTGTTTGCGCGCGGTGGAGGCCGGGGCACAGGCGGCCATCATGGCGCCGACGGAAATTCTGGCCAAGCAACATTTCGCCACCTTCAAGCGGCTTTCCCCGGTGCCCGTGGCGCTGCTCACCGGCAACGTGAAGGCGGCGGCGCGGCGTGAAATTTTGGAGGGGGTGAAGGACGGGTCGATTCCCATTCTCATCGGCACGCACGCGATTTTTCAGAAAAGCGTGGAGTTCCACGATCTTGGCTTCGCGGTAATTGACGAGCAGCACCGTTTCGGCGTGGACCAGCGGCTGGCGCTGGGCGCCAAGGGTGAGGCAGCGGACCTCTTGGTAATGACCGCCACCCCCATTCCGCGCACACTGCTGCTGACCCATTGGGCGGAGATGGATGTCTCACGCATCACCGAAAAACCGGCGGGCCGCACGAAAGTGACGACCACCATGCACCGCGTCTCCGACCTGCCGAAAATGGAGGAAGCTATTGCCCGGGCCATTGCCGCCGGGGGCAGAGTCTATTGGGTTTGCCCGCTGGTTTCGGAATCCGAGACACTGGATATCACCGCCACGGAAATGCGCTTTGCCGAGTTGCAGAGAAAATTCGGCGCCGAGGTGACGATGGCGCATGGCAAGATGGATGCCGCACTGCGCGATGCGGCGTTGCGGGATTTTGCGGCAGGAACGAAGAAGATTCTTGTCGCCACCACCGTCATCGAAGTGGGTGTGGATGTGCCGGAGGCGAATGTGATGGTGATCGAGCATGCGGAGCGGTTCGGCTTGGCGCAGTTGCATCAATTACGCGGGCGTGTGGGTCGCGGCGCGGCGAAGAGCTTCTGCCTGCTGCTGCATGACGACAAACTTGGCCAAACCGCGCGCAAGCGGCTTTCGATTTTACGCGATACCGATGATGGGTTTCTGATCTCCGATGAGGATTTCCGCCTGCGCGGCGCGGGGGAGTTTTTGGGCACCAAACAATCCGGCCTGCCAGGCTACCGGCTGGCCGACCCGGAACGCGATGAGCAGCTGTTGACCATGGCACGGCAGGATGCGGTAATGGCATTGCAACGCGACCCGCGGCTGGACGGCGAGCGCGGACAAGCACTCAGGATTCTTCTCAATCTTTTCGATCAGCGCGATGCGATCGAAACCGTGAATGCGGGGTGACACGGAACATGCTCTCATACCCCACCGCGCCAAAAGTCGGCATCGGCATCGTGCTGCTCAAAAATGATCAGGTGCTGCTCGTACGCCGGGCCAATCCGCCGGGGGCTGGGCGCTGGTCCCTGCCTGGCGGCAAGCAGGAGCTGGGTGAGACGGCGGAAGAGACCGCACGGCGCGAATTGCGGGAAGAAACCGGGTTGGATTGCGGGCAATCTGGTTCTGGCCGGGCATGTCGATTCCATCCACCACGATACGGCGGGGAAAATCGAGTTCCACTACACCATTCTGGATTTCGCCGCGCGCTATGTGGGCGGCGAGGCTATGGCCGGGGATGACGTGCTGGAGGTGGCCTGGGCCCGCCCGGATGAGTTCGACCAATACGTGCTTTGGGAGGAAGCGCGGCGGATCATCGCCGCCGCGTTCACACTGGTTTAGCCGATCTGGCTGCGGGTTTTTACGATCATCAGCGCCGCCTTCGCGGCTTCCTGGCCCTTCTTCACGAAATGCGCCTGGTATATGGCGTTGTGATGCTCGGTTTCCTGATATTGATGCGGGGTGAGAGACACGGAGAGCACCGGCACATCCGTGTCCAGCCCGGCGCGCATCAGCCCGTCCACCACCGCCTGGGCCACGAAATCATGCCGGTAGATGCCGCCATCCACCACAAAGGCCGCCGCCGCCACCGCCGCATAGCGGCCGGTCTTGGCAAGGTCACGCGCCAGAAGCGGCATTTCAAAGGCGCCCGGCACGTCGAACACGTCAACCTGCGCGGCGGGGATGACTTCAAGAAAGCCTTTCAGGGCCTGGTCCACGATATCGGCATGCCAAGCGGCCTTGATGAAGGCAAAGCGGTGGGTACTCATACGGCAGATCCTTTCAATCGGGGCGAACCATAGGCTGCCCCGCGACGGCGCGGCAAGTATGGGCTAGAGCGCCTTTTCGATCGTGCGCTGCACCCGCCCGGCCTCGGGCTTGGTGGCGGAGATGAAGAAATCCAAAAGCGCCCCATCCTTGCCGATGAGGTATTTGTAGAAATTCCACCGCGGCCGGGCCAGGAAGCCTTTCTCAGCCACCACCCAACGGAAGAACGGATGCGCCGCCTCACCGATGGCATGCTCCTTGCCCATCATCGGGAAGGAAACACCGTAATTCACTTGGCAGAACTGGCCGATTTCCTCGGCGTTGCCCGGTTCCTGCCCGCCGAAATCATTGCAGGGCACGCCCACTACCGTCAGTCCGCGCGGGCCATAGGCCTCCCATAATTTCTGCAAGCCCGCATATTGCGGGGTAAAGCCGCATTTGCTGGCCGTGTTCACCACCAGCACCGGCTCCCTGCCAGAGCGCTGAGCGGATAGGGCTCGCCTTGCAGCGTGGTGAAGGAAAACTCATGGGCGCTGGCCATTTCTCTCCCGGTAACTAAGAACCCCGACATGTCGAATGAAGCACCGATCCAGGCCCTCATCAACGTGATGGCGGCGCTGCGCGACCCAGAGACCGGCTGCCCTTGGGACAAGGAGCAGGATTTTGCCACCATCGCGCCCTATACCATTGAAGAGGCTTACGAGGTGCGCGCCGCCATCGCCTCGGGCGACCCGGCGCAACTGAAGGACGAGCTGGGGGATCTGCTCTTCCAGGTCGTCTATCACGCCCAGATGGCGCAGGAGCGCGGCTGGTTCGCCTTCGAGGATGTTGCCGAAGCGATCAAGGACAAGATGATCCGCCGCCACCCGCATGTGTTCGGGGATGAGGCGGCGCGGAATGCCGCCGCGCAAACCGTCGCCTGGGAGGCCCAGAAAGCCGCCGAGCGTGCGAACCTGGCCCAGCATGGCGCGCTGGAAGGCGTGGCCGAGGCCCTGCCCGCGTTGAAGCGCGCCCAGAAACTCACCAGCCGCGCCGCGCGGGTGAAATTCGACTGGCCGGATGCGGAAGCGGTGCTGGACAAGCTGGATGAGGAGATCGCCGAGCTGCGGGCCGAGCTGGCCGAGGCCAAGCCCGAGCGCCTCTCCGATGAGCTGGGGGATCTGCTCTTCGTGCTCGTCAATCTCGCCCGCAAGCTGGGGCAAGACGCGGAAACCTGCCTGGAAGGGGCAAATGCGAAATTCACCCGCCGCTTTGGCCGGATAGAGGCAAAGCTCGCCGCGCGCGGCAAAACGCCGCGCAATTCAAGCCTGGAAGAGATGGAAGATTTATGGGCTGAGGCCAAGAAGGAGGGGCTATGAAGACACTGCTCGAGGGTTATGAGCGGTTCCGCAACAGCTATTGGCAGGAACATAAAGACCTCTACTCCAGCCTGGCGCGGGATGGGCAGTCTCCTTCAGCCCTGGTGATCGCCTGTGCGGATTCTCGCGTGGCGCCGGAGATGATCTTCGATTGCGCGCCGGGCGAGATCTTCGTGGTGCGCAATGTCAGTGCCCTGGTGCCGCCCTACGCGCCGGATGACAAGCAGCACGGCACCTCCGCCGCATTGGAATTCGCGGTGAATTCACTGAATGTGCGCAGCATCGTGGTGATGGGCCATAGCCGCTGCGGCGGCATCCAGGCGCTGATGAAGGGCCCTGGCGGCGGCAACCGGGACTTCATCGATTCCTGGATGGTGATCGCCAAGACCGCGCGCCAGCGCGTTTGCGATGCGCCGGAGATGGCGGAGGCGGATTTCGCCGCGCAATGCGCCGCCTGCGAGCATGAGGCGATCCGCGTCTCGCTGGCCAATCTGCTCACCTTCCCCTGGATCAAGGAGCGGGTGCTGGATGGCCGCCTGACCCTGGCCGGGCTGCATTTCAATGTCGAGACCGGGCATCTGCAAATGGTCTAACTCCAAACGGCGGTGATTTTGTGCCGGTACACGGTGTTCTCTCCTGGCGCTCTAAAATGTAGCCTTGGCTACATTTTAGACTTGAAAAAGATGTAGCCTTGGCTACATCTTTGGTGCGCAGCCTTTTGCTGCGGACGGGAAAGCTGCGCGAATATGGACGCTGAAACACGCACGGGATTGAGCGGTAGGACAGAAGCCGAAATTCGTGCCGTACTGGGCGGGCGCTGGCGCGGCGTGTTCACGCCTTTGCTGTTTGCGGGCCCGGCGGTCATCGCCTCCATCGCCTATATGGATCCCGGTAATTTCGCGACCAATATCCAAGCCGGGGCGAGATATAATTACCAACTGCTCTGGGTGGTGCTGCTCGCCAACCTCATCGCCATGCTGTTCCAGGCGCTCTCCGCCAAGCTGGGCCTGGTTACAGGCCGCAATCTCGCGGAACTATGCCGTACCCACCTGCCCCGCCCTGTCGTCTTTACCATGTGGGGGGTGAGCGAGGTGGCCGCCATGGCGACGGACCTGGCGGAATTTTTGGGCGGGGCCATTGGTCTCGCCCTTTTATGCCATCTGCCGCTGATGGCAGGCATGGGTATCACCGCCATCATTACCTATGGCATGCTGTTGCTGGGCGGGCGCGGCTTCCGGCCGATGGAGCTGATCATCGGCGCCCTCGTCGTGATCATTGCGGTTTGCTATGTGGCGGAGCTGTTCATCGCCCCGGTCGATTGGGGCAAGGCGGGGGTTGGCACCGTGCTGCCCCGCCTGCCGGACAGCGAAGCGCTGACCATCGCGGTGGGCATTATCGGCGCCACGGTTATGCCGCATGCGCTTTACCTGCATTCAAGCCTCACCCAGAACCGCGTGCTGCCGCATAGCGACAAAGAGCGCTCGACGCTGCTGCGCTTTTCCAACCTGGAGGTGGTGATTGCCCTCAGCGTTGCCGGGCTGGTGAATATGGCGATGCTAATGACCGCCGCCGCTGCCTTCCATGCCGGGCATTCCGACGTTGCGGATATCGAAACCGCCTACCACACCCTCACCCCCCTGCTCGGCCCGGCGGCCGCAGGCGTGTTCCTGGTGTCTCTGATGGCCTCGGGGATTTCTTCTTCCACAGTCGGCACCATGGCGGGCCAAACGATCATGCAGGGGTTCGCGGGGTTCAGCATTCCGATATGGGTGCGCCGGACGGCGACCATGCTGCCGGCCTTCGTTGTGGTGGCGCTTGGCGTGAACGCGACACAGGCGCTGGTGATCAGCCAGGTCGTGCTCTCCTTCGCGCTGCCGGTGCCGATGGTGGCGCTGGTGGTGTTCACCCGCAGGCGCGACATCATGGGGCATTTCGCCAACACCCGGCTGGTGAATTTCGGCGCCGTCGGCGGCGCGGCGATCATCCTGGCGCTGAACGCCGTGCTGCTGGTGCAGACGCTCGGCTGATCACCCCAGCCGAGCGCGGCCTGTCTGATACGCACCGTCAGGCGCCGCTGGAGGGGCGATTTTTTGTAAGCCCAGGGGCAAGGGCATATCCAGATAAATGCCCTCGATGCCGCCTTGCTTGCGGTAGGCCTCATGCCAGAAGCCGGTGCCGCCGGAATCTTTAAGGAAAGACCGCCACCATCCTGTATGGGGCTCGGTGCGGGTGAAGGCCTCCAGACACTCCAGATCCCGCCAATATTGCCGCATGCCCACATGCAGTGGGCCGAACAGTAGGAATTCATGCGCCAACAGCCCCTCCGGCCCTGCGGCCACGGCCGCGCGGATGCGTGGGCCGACGCGCGCCAGCGTGGCTAAGCCCCGCCAGCCAGTGACCTTCATGCCCAGATAGATGACGACAAGCCCGGGAAAGCCCGACAGATCCACCGAGGCGCGCCGTGTTGGCATGGCCGTGATCCTCGTGTATTAACAGTGTTAACAAATTTTGTCCGTTGAGTTAACGATGTCAACTAAAATTGCCGAAAAGCGTGACCTGCGTCTGGACTTGCTGCAAGCCGGGCGTGAGATTTTGGCAGCGGAAGGGCTGGCTGGCCTTGCCCTGCGGGCCGTCACGCGACGGGCCGGCGTGTCCCCCACCGCCGCTTATCGTTATTTCGCCGACCGCGAGCATCTGCTGGCCGCCATCGCCACCTCGGGCGTGTGGGAGCTGACCGCCGATCTGGAAGCCGCCGACCGGTCCGGCACAAATTCGCTGACGGCGCAGGGGATTGCCTATGTCCGTTTTGCGGCCGCCAACCCGGCTTTGTACCGGCTGATCTTCGGGCCGGAACGGCTGGCCCATTATCCCGAGCTGGAGAACGCGCTGGCCGCCGCCTATGGGGTGTTTGCCACGCGGGTGGCAAAAAGCGCTCCGCCTGGCTAGGGCAGCGGATAAGAGCCTCGCCTGCTGGTGCCTGATGCATGGGCTGGCGAGCCTGGCAATCGATTCCCGCCTGCCCGGCGATGCCGGACCGCCGGAGGAGTTGGCCGTCCGTCTGGCCGCCGCGATAAACCCAGGCAGCTTGTAGAGTTTTTGGCCGCGTGCGATGCTGGTTCGGCAACGATAAAATCAGAGGACGCACAACATGGCCCCTTCCCCGCTTCGCCCTGAAACGTTGGCCTTGCATGCCGGATGGCGCGCGGACCCAGGCACTCATGCGGTGGCAGTGCCCATTTTCCAAACCACTTCCTACCAGTTCGACAGCCCAGAGCAGGCCGCCAATCTCTTCGCGCTGAAGGAATTCGGGAACATCTATACCCGCATCATGAACCCGACGACCGACGTGCTGGAAAAGCGCCTGGCGGCGCTGGAGGGCGGCGTGGCCGGGCTGGCGGTGGCGTCGGGCCAGGCGGCGTCGGCCTTCTCAGTGCAGAATCTGGCGCGGGCGGGGGATAATATCATTGCCTCCACCGATCTGTACGGCGGCACCTGGAATCTCTTCGCCAATACGCTGAAGGATCAGGGGCTGGAGGTTCGCTTTGTCGACCCGGTGGACCCGCACGCCTTCGCCAACGCAACGGATGAGCGCACTCGCGCTTATTATGCCGAGACGCTGCCCAACCCGAAGCTGCGGCTTTTTCCCATCGCCGAAGTGGCGGAGATCGGCCGCAAGCAGGGCATTCCGCTGATCATGGACAACACGGCAGCCCCCTTGCTGGTGCGGCCCTTCGAGCATGGCGCGGCGGTGGTGGTGTATTCGACCACCAAATATATCGGCGGGCATGGCACCTCCATCGGCGGCGCGATCATCGATGGCGGCAATTTTGACTGGGCAGCCTACCCTGAACGCCAGCCGCTGCTGAACACGCCCGATGCCAGCTATCATGGCGCGGTGTGGAGCGAGGCGGTGAAGCCTCTGGGACCCATCGCCTATATCATTCGCGCGCGGGTGGTGCTGCTGCGCGATCTCGGTGCCGCGCTTTCACCCTTCAACGCCTTTCAGTTTCTCCAGGGGCTGGAGACACTGCCTTTGCGCATCGCCCGGCATTCAGAGAATGCCTATGAAGTGGCCAATTACCTGACAAGGCGCGGCGAGGTGACGAAGGTGATTTATCCTGGCCTTTCCAAGGGGGAAGATTGGGCGCTGGCGGATAAATATCTGCGCGGCGGCTATGGCGGGCTGCTGGGGTTTGAGCTGGCGGGCGGGGCGGAGGCGGGCAAGCGCTTCATCTCGGCGCTGAAACTCTTCTATCACGTGGCGAATATCGGCGATGCGCGCTCGCTCGCGCATTCATCCGGCCAGCACCACCCATAGCCAGCTCAGCTCCGCCGAGCAGGAAGCCACCGGCGTGACGCCAGGCTATGTGCGGCTCTCCATCGGCATCGAGCATATCGACGATATTCTGGACGATTTGGAGCAGGCTTTGGAGGCAGCCCGGTAAAAGGGGCTCAGCGGCCCTGGGTAATGCCCAGGCCACGCAGCAGCAGGGGCATGGTGAGCCCCTGCACCACGACCGAGAACACCACCACGCCGAATGTCGCGATCAGCACCTGGTTGCGCATCTGCAATTCCTGCGGCAGTGAGAGCGCCAGAGCCAGCCCCAGTGCGCCGCGCAGGCCACCCCACCACAGCACATGCTGGAACTTGGCGGAGATGTGCCAGCTTGAGCGATGGAACAGCGCCGAGAGCGGATAGACGGTGAGTGCCCGGCTGATCAGTACGACGATGATGTCAAAGCTCAGCGCCCTGTTGCCCAGCTCATGGAACGGGATTCCCGCCACGGTGATGCCGATGAGCAGGAACACGAAGGAATTGGCGATGAAGGCCAGGAAGTCCCACAGCGCCAGGGTGAATTCGCGCCCCTTGTCGGAGATGGCGCCGCTATATTTGCTACTCTGTGTTAGCCCGAGATTGCCCATCAGCAGCCCGGCGGTGACGGTGGCCAGAACGCCAGAGCAGTGGAAATGCTGAGCCAGCAGGAAGGAGCCATAGGCCAGGGTGGTGGTCACCGTGCTCTCCACCAGATGATCGTTCGTGCCATGTGCGAGCGCGATGGCCAGCCCCGCGCAGACGGCCCCGGCGACGATGCCGCCGCCCACAGTGACCGCCAGCAGGCTGGAGATCTGCCCGGTGTCCACATGCGTCTGGCCGGAGGCCTGTACCCAGGCCAGAACCAGCGCGAACAGAACGGCCGCCACGGCGTCATTCAGCAGGCTTTCGCTTTCCACCAGAAGGCGCAGCCGGCCTTGCACGCCGTTATCCTTGAACATCGCGATCACCGCCACAGGATCGGTGGCGGCGATCAGCACGCCGAACATCAGCGCGGGCTGCAAGGGCCAGCCCAAAACATAATGGAACGATACCGTGACGAAGGCAGCCGCAATCATCGTGCCGAATATGGCGAGCGTGAGGATGGGCAGCGCGTCTTGCCGCAGGGCGGACCATTGGATGTTGATCGCCGCTTCGAACAGCAAGGGCGGCAGGATGATTTCGAAAATGATGTTCTGCGTCAGTACCAGCCCGAGATGAATGGGGCTGAGCGCCAGCACGATGCCCGCGATGACGAGGCCAACAGTGTAAGGCAGGCGCAAACGATGGGCGATGAGTGCGACGCCGATGGCGACAATCATCAAATCGATCATCGGGGTCAGGAAGTCGTTCATGCGGACCTAATAGCCGGGCGAAGCGGGTTGCGACACCAAAACCGGCACTGAAATCCACGAATTCGTTGGGGCGATTCACGTTTTAGCTCCGCGCAAGATGCGCGAACCTAAAACGATCGCACTTGGACTTAGTTTGAGCGATCAATTTCATGAATTTGGATTGAATCTGGAAATTCAATCCAAATTCATATTGATCTAGTGATGCATCAGCACCGGCAGATCGAAATCCCTGAGAATTTCGACCGTGGCGCCGCCGAAACAAAACTCCCGCAGCCAGCCATGGCTGAACGCACCCATGACCAGCAGATCCGCCCCGGTGGCACGCGCCTCGCTCAGCAGCGCTTCGCCGGTATGCCGCCCTGCGGCGGGGAAATGCCGGAGCTGCGCGGGCTTGCCGGCCTCGTCCAGCCTGTGCAGCAAAGCCTCCGGCGGCGGCGATGAGATGGCGCCTTTATCGCCGATCAGGATGATCGTGCGCCTCGCCGCCAGCAACAGAATGCCCACGGAATCGACGGCCCTGTTGGCGGCTTCGTATCCTGGCTCCCAGGCGATGGCGATCCTCTGGCCGAAGCTGCGCGGCATGGTGCGCGGTACCAGCAGCACGGGCTTATGGGCCTCGAACAGCAATGTTTCCAGAATTGCCCTGGCTTCCAGATCATGATGCGGCGCGCCAATAATCGCGATATCGGCTGAGGCGGCGGCCGCGGCGGCAATGGCGCTAACCTTGCCCCTCACCTGTCGCAAGGGCGGCAATCCGGCCTGGCTCCAGGTCGCTGCCGTTTGGGAGAGCTGCGTCACGAGCTGATCCTGCGCCGCCTCGAAGGATGTACGCTGCCGCCTCGGTATAGACATCCTCGGTCGGCATGAAATCGGGATCGATCTCTGGGCGGGGGTAGATCAGTTCAATTTCCGCCGGGCCGGTCTGGGCGGTGAAGCAGGCGGTGGCCGAGAGCACGGAACCCGCCGTGAGCGGATTTGTGAGCAGCGCCAGGATGCGGGTCATGCCGGAGGCTCCTTACGAGGCTTCTTCTTCTATCACGGTCTGGCTGAGTTGGGTGGGCGCCCCGCTAAGCTGCGAGCCTAGCGCATAACCCACCGCCACGGCCAGCATGCAGAATAGGACGGAAACGCCGATATTCAGCATCGCCCGCCCCACGGCGCCGCCGCGCAGCAGATCCAGCGTCTGCATGCTGAAGGAGGAGAAGGTGGTGAAGCCGCCGCAAATGCCGACCATGAAGAAGATGCGACCAGCGTCGGAGACCGGAAATTTGCCATGACTCAGCGTCAGAGAGCCGAAAAACCCGATGGCGAAAGAACCGATGATGTTGATGAGGATGGTGCCGACCGGCAGGTTGCGGCTGATGGAGGCCGCGGCAATAGCGAACCAATAACGCCCGACGCTGCCGATGGCACCGCCGAGCGCGACTAGTAGGGTTTCAAGCATTCAACCAATCTCCTTCCAATGAGCGGGGCCGAGGCAAACGACTCCCGCAGTGCATAACGCCTGCAGGAGTCATCAGCTCCCCGAAGGAGCGGTTTTGGGGGACTCCATCCCCATGAATATCCTTTAAGCCATGGCTGGCCGCCAGTTCAAGGGCGGCTTGTTACTGGCCGGAATCCTTGCTGGCGAGGTGACCGATGGCGGACCAGTCCAGCTTCTCTCCGCCATGAGCCATCAGCGTCAGGAAACGGTCCCGCAGCAGGCTGGCGAGCGGCAGCGGCACGTTCAGCGCGTCAGCCGCGGCGAGCACGAGGCGGATATCCTTCTGCCCCAGCGGGGCGGCGAAACCGGCCGGCTCGAATTTCTGTTCCACCAGCAGATTGCCATAGGTTTTGTAAACCGGCGCGTTGAACAGGGTGGAGGTCAGCATCTCCAGATAGACTTTCGTGTCCACCCCGCCCTTGCCGACCAGGGCAAATGCCTCACCCAGCGATTCGATGACCGAGGCGAGGAGGAAATTGCCGCTCAGCTTCACGAGATTCGCGCGCGAGGGGGTATCGCCAAACACGAAGGTGCGCTGGCCGATGACGTCGAGCAGAGGTTGAGCGGTGGCGATGGCGTCCGCCGCGCCCGCTGCGGCGATGAACAGCTTGGCGGCTGCCGCGGCATCCGGCCGGCCGAAGACAGGGGCGCAAACGAGTTTCTGCCCGGCTTTTTCATGCGCTGCCGCCAAGGCCTCGGCCGTGGCCACGCTGATGGTGCTGGAGGAGACATGGACGGCGCCCTTTGGCAGATGCGCGATCAACCCATCCGGCCCGTGCAGCACGGCTTCCAGCGCCGCGTCGTTCGAGAGCATGGTGAACACCACTTCCTTGCCCGCGGCAGCCTCGCCCGGCGTAGCGGCATACGGCGCATCCAACCCCGCAGCCTTCTCCCGCGAACGGTTATAGACCGTGACTTCATGCCCGGCCTTGATCAGATTGGCGGCAATGCCATAGCCCATTTGGCCGAGGCCCAGAAAACCGATCTTCATGGTTTTTACTCCTGACTTTCAAATTCGTGGAAAGGCCAAACGGTCTTGGTCCACAATCCTGGGTGAATGTATCCGGCTGCATCTAGATCAGGAACCGCGCCACACGCATTGCGGGTGCGCGCATTGAAATGCCGTGCCGCTCGCTGGAGCTTATGCTCGCTGGCGGCGTTGCAGCTTTGGGGATTTGCCGCATGGCGTGACGCGGCGGCTAATACTGCACGGAAAAGAATGGTCGGAGCGGCGGGATTCGAACCCACGACCCCCAGTCCCCCAGACTGATGCGCTACCAGGCTGCGCTACGCTCCGGCCGTGGCGGGAGCCTGTAGCAGCCCAGCGCCGCGCCGCCAAGAGGCCTGACGCATCTTTACGCCGGACAAAGCAAAACCGCCGCGTCTCACGAGCGGCGGTTTGCAGAAAATACAGCACGAACGCGGGTTATTAGCCCAGAGCGCGGCGCAATTCCTCAAGCGCCGAAAGTGTTTCGGTCAGCAAGGCGCGCAGGCGGGCCGTTTCGTCGTCTCCTGGCACCTGGGCGGCAGGCTCGCGGCGGGCGGGTTCGGGAATCGGTGCCAGCTCGGAAACCGGCGGGGATTCCAGGGCGGCCTCGTCTTCAGACTTCTTCCAGCGCCGGGTCAGGGTCTGGCAGCAGGCTGGGGATGGAATGGCTCGGCGCGGCCCTGGGGGGCAGCGGTTCGAGCGGGATCAGGAAATCCTGCTCAGGCGCCGTGGCGCGCTCCTGCGATGCTTCAGGGGCCGTGAAGCCGCCATCGCGCAGCAGGCGCTGCACGCCCTTGATGGTGTAACCCTGTGTGTAGAGCAGGTCCGCAACACGGCGCAGCAGCGCCACATCCTCAGGCCGGTAATAGCGCCGGCCGCCGCCACGCTTCAGTGGCCGCACCTGCGGGAATTTGGTCTCCCAGAAGCGCAGCACATGCTGGGGCACGTGCAACTCGTCAGCAACCTCGGAGATGGTTCGGAACGCATCGGCAGCCTTACGGATCCGCGGGCGCCCCGCCTCACCGCTCAGCTCGTGCGGAGTGCCGTTATCCAGCCCCGCGTTATACTCTTCATCCACCATGCGATCCTTCGTTTAGTCAGGCCTAGGGTGCGGGCGTGATCTGTTCGGCATTCACCGCGTCCCGCAGCATCTGGCTGGGGCGGAAAACCAGAACACGGCGCGGCAGAATCGGAACTTCAACCCCCGTCTTCGGGTTGCGGCCAACTCGTCGGCCCTTCTGCCTTACAGAAAACGTTCCGAAACCGCTGATCTTAACGGATTTACCAACTTCAAGCGCGTCCGCAATGCGATTTAGCACATGTTCAAGCAGGTCAGCCAATTCATGCCGCGACAGGCCGACGGTCGCGTAGATCGCCTCTGTAAGCTGTGCACGGGTCAATGTGTTCATTTTGCAAGATTAGCACGAGAGGTTTTAGGGTCAACAAGTTACTTGACAGATTCGCGGTGAAATCCCCGCAACTCGTTGCGTCCGGCTGATCTTAAAGGGTTTTGTTCCGGCCGCGCCGTATTCCGCCGCTGCCGGACGAAAGCTTACAGGCGCAGCAGCGCGGAGCCCCAGGTCAGCCCCCCACCCAGCGCCTCCAGCAGCAGGAGCTGGCCGGGCTTGGCGCGGCCCTCCTGCATGGCGCTGGCCAGCGCCAGCGGGATGGAGGCGGCGGAGGTGTTGGCGTGCTTGTCGACCGTTACAACCACGCGTTCGGCTGGCAGCCCGAGCTTCTTGCCTACACCGTCAATGATGCGCCGGTTGGCCTGATGCGGCACCAGCAGGTCGATATCGGCAGCGGTGAGGTTGTTTTCCGCCAGGGCCTCGTTCACGGCACCGGCCAATAGGTTCACGGCATGGCGGAACACCTCGCGCCCATGCATCACCAGATGGCCGGATTTGTCCTTCTGGCCCACTGCGCCGTCCACATAGAGAATATCGGCCAGCGTGCCGTCGGCATGCAGATGGGTGGAGAGCAGGCCGGGACCGTTTTTCTCGACCTCGCGGATTTCCAGCAGCACCGCCCCTGCCCCGTCGCCGAACAGCACGCAGGTGGTGCGGTCCTCGAAATTCAGGATGCGGGAATAGACCTCCGAGCCTATCACCAGCGCACTCTTCACCTGACCTGTGCGCAGCATCGCATCCGCGACCGAGAGCGCGTAGATGAAGCCTGAGCAAGCGGCGGAAAGATCGAACCCGAAGGCGCTTTTCGCGCCCAGAGCCGCCTGGATATGCACGGCGGTGGAAGGAAAAGCCTGGTCAGGCGTGGAGGTGGCGACGATGATCGCCCCCAGCGCCTCGGGCGCCAGCCCGGCCTGTTCCAACGCCTGGCGCCCGGCCTCCGCGCCCATGAAGGCGGCGGTTTCGTGCGGGGCGGCGAAATGGCGCTGCTTGATGCCCGTGCGCTCGGTAATCCAGTCGTCGGACGTATCCACCCGCTTCGCCATATCCTCGTTGGTGAGGATATGGACAGGCAGATAGGCGCCGATGCCAGTCTGCACGGCGCGCTTGAAAAGGGGCTGGTCAGCCATTGTTTTGAGTCACCGAGTTGTCGGAGAGAATGGCGCGGTCCATTGCCGTCAGCGCATCAGCGATGCGGCTGTTGAAATCATTGGCGATCATGTCGAGCGCCACGTCCACCGCATGGGCAAAGCCCTGGGCATCCGTGCCGCCGTGGGATTTCACCACGACGCCGTTCAACCCCAGCAGCACCGCGCCATTATAGCGGCGGGGGTCCAGCGTTTCCTTAAGGCGCTTCAGCGCGCCACGTGCGAAGACATACCCCACCTTGGCGAGCGGCCCAGCAGAGAAGACACGGCGCAGCAGATCGCCCACCAGCTTCAAGGCACCCTCACCGGTCTTCAGCGCGACATTGCCGGTGAAACCGTCCGTCACCACCACATCCACCGTACCGGCGGCGATGTCATGGCCTTCGATAAAGCCGTAGAACTGTTTGGAAATCGGGCTTTCCCGAAGCGTGGCGGCAGCGGTACGCAGCGTGTCGTCGCCCTTGCCTTCCTCGGAGCCGATATTCAGCAGCCCGAATGTGGGTGCTGGCAGGCCCAGCACGATTCGGGCAAAAACGGTCCCCATGAGGGCGAATTCGACGAGGTTGCGGGCGTCGTAAACCACGTTCAGCCCGAGATCGAGCATCACCACATCGCCTTTGGCTGACGGCGCGGTGGCGGCCATGGCGGGGCGGTCGATGCCCTTCAATGTCTTGAGAACGATTTTGGACAACGCGAGCAATGCGCCCGTATTGCCAGCGGAGATCACCCCCGCGGCCTCGTCCGCCAGCACAGCGTCTATGGCGCGGCGCATCGAGGAATCGCGCAAACGCAATCCCACCGTCGGCTTCATATCGCCGGTGATCGCTTCAGTGCAATGGCGCAACTCATGCCGCCCGGCCAGCCGCTTGGAAGCGGCCAGGAGCGGCTTGAGGCGCGCCTCGTCACCGAAAATCAGAAAGAAGGCTCGCGGCTGGCGTTCCGCGGCAATGTTGAGCCCCGCAATAATGGCCTCCGGCGCGTGGTCACCACCCATGGCATCCACTGCCAGTTTACTGCTCTGGCTCATCTCACCCCTGTTTCGGGTATTTCATCGCCGCTGCCCGCCTGCCGCTCGTGCGGAATCAGACGCGGACGACGCCCTTGGCTTCCTTGCCCGCGCCAACAACCTCACGGCCATCATAATGGCCGCAATGGGCGCACACATGGTGCGGGCGCTTCAGCTCGCCGCAATTGGAGCACTCAGCGTGCGCCTGGGCGGAGAGTGCCTGGTGGCTCCGGCGCATACCAGCGCGCGAAGGGGAAGTCTTTCTCTTAGGAACGGCCATGACAAAACGCCTTACAGAAACAGTCTAAGTAAATGGAAGGCGCCGCGTAGCAGAGCCGAACGTGCATCGCAAGTCATAGCTGCCAGTTATGCATTAAAACAGCGCTGTAGCGACGCCTATTCTTCCTGTTTACCCAGCCGGGAGGCCAGGACCGCGAAAGGGTTCGCGCTGTTGTCGGAGGCGGCGTCCGGCAAGGCGGCACCGGGCTTGCGGGGATACGGGTCCAGTCCAGGGCGAGCTGCTCGGCCAGGGCCTCGCCGAGATCAATGATATCATTGGCGTAGGGGATCTCGTCCGGCGACTCGAGGGAGGCCGGGGTCACATCCTCCTCGTCCTCCTCATCGTCCGGTACGCGGCTCATCGCCGCCTCGGGCACGAAGCGCAGATCCGCCTGCTCCTTGATCTTGGCCTCGAAGGGCTCCAGCGTCACCACGCATGTCTGCGTGACCAGGGCCTGCATGGTGAGTGCCGCCGCGATGATGCCGGAACGCTCATGATGCAGGATGAAACGCCCTTCCAGCCGGGAGATGGCGGCAAGGCCGAACCGGGCTGCCAGGGCGTTGCGCTGAGCCTCATCCGCCTTGATGGTGAAATCCTGCTTCTGGTCTTTAATTTCCCGGCCTTCACCGGGTAGCTGAATTCTTCCGTCATTCGTGCAATATAGACCCTGCGGATTGACACGTAAGCCCCTGGCATGAGACCCAACTTAACGAGAGATCGCCTTAAGCTTAAGGATTGAAGCGTGCGCCTGACCAAGCTGTCCCAAAGCCTGCTATTCTGCGCCCTGCTGGGGCTGCCGGGTTGTGCCCTGTTCACGGATTCGCCGCATTATCGCGGCATTTCCGTCTCTGATACCGACCTCAAGCAGCTCACCCCTGGGGTCTCCCAGCAGGCGGACGTGCAGGCGCTGATCGGCCCGCCCACCTTCGTGGAGCAATATGACCCGAATAACTGGGTCTATGTCTCGCAGGTGACGAAGATGCGCATTGCCCAGACCGAAGGGCTGAAGAGCCAGAACGTGATCGTGGTGACCTTCAATAACGCCGGCACCTTCCAATCCTACACCCGCAAGACCATGGCGGATGCGGTGCCTGTGAAGATGGACGGCAAGCAGACGCCGGTGCCCGGCGGCACCGCGGGCTTCTTCCAGCAGCTTATTGGCGGCGTGGGCAGTTACAACCCGCTGGGCACGCCTCTGACACTTCAGGCGCCGCAGGCGCCGGGGCTCTGGGCGGCGCCGGCGGCGGCGCTGGCGATATCGGTGGCGGCAGCAGCACTAACAGCTTCTGAGCATGCGCCGGCGCCCTTTTTTGCTCGGCGGGCTCGCGGCTCTCTCCGCCGGGGAGGGCCAGGCGCAAAGCGCGTCCGGCATCTTCCAGCCGCTTTCGCCAGCTGTTACGCCTCCCAACTTCCAGGCAGCGGCTTTGGACGACAAGATCGGCCCCGGCTATTCGCGGCTCGTCATCGCCCGCTGGGGCGACATGCTGCAGCCGGACGCGCCGCCTTTCGCGCCGGACAGCCTGACCATCGACCAGGCGAACAATCAGTTTCCCTATGACGCGGTGATCGCGGCGCTGATCTCCCCGCCGCCTTCGCAGGATGGCATTCCACGCCTCGTGCTCGTCACCGCCAACCCCACGGCGCCCGCGCGCATGCTCTTCCCCGGCGGGATCGACAATGATGCCGTGGCAGGGCGTGAGCAGGGTGTGACCATCGTGAACCTGCAATATCTCTCCGGCCGCTGGATGACAGTGGTGGGCGGTTATCAAACCCGCCGCTTGTCAGACGGCACGTTGTGCCAGCTCTCCGGCCCCGCCGCCGCGCAGGTAGGCGGCACCGTGCAGGGCGTGCTGGCGGTGAATGGCGGCAGCGCCACGCCTTGGGGCAATGTGCTGCTGGCCGAGGGCGATGCCGCGCCCTGGCTCTCCCGTCTGGCGGGGATCGGCTATGGCTATAGCGATCCAGCACAGGCGGCCCGCTATAGCTGGGTGGTGGAGCTGAATCCGCTGGACCCCGGCTTTATTCCGGTAAAACGCACGGCGCTGGGGCGGATCGCCCGGGCCGGGGTGCTGGCGACCGCCATCAAGGATGGCCGCCCGGTCGTGTTCTTCACCCAGGATTCGGTCAGCGGGCATGTTCTTCCGCTTCGTTGCCGCCACCAACGCCAATGATGGCACGGCACTCGATTCCGGCACGCTCTCCGTCGCCATTCTGGGCGGGGATGGGATTGACTGGGTGGATCTGGGCACTGACGTGCCGACCCTCGCCGGGCTGGTAAACGCGGGCAATAATGCCGGCGGCGAGACCTTCGATGCACCGGGCGGGCTGGCGCTGACGGCGGATGGGTCCACGCTCTATCTCGCCTGCGGCGGCAATGCAGGACGCAGCGCGGCTGATTCGCTGAACCCGGGCAGCGATGACGGGCATATCGTGCAATTTTCGATCCCGGGCGGTGACCCGACGGCCAAGCATTTCCCGGCCAGTCTGGCGCTTGTCGCGGGTAACCCCGCTACCGAGGAAGGCACGCAATACGGCCCCGGCAGCCAGGCTTGGCTGCGCAAGCCGCGCACCCTGGCCATAGACCCCGCTGGCAATCTCTGGATCGGCACCGACCAGAAGGGCGATACCTCGCTGACTGCCGATGGGCTGTTCGTCATGCAGACCACCGGCCCGGCACAAGGGGCGGTGGCTTACGCTTATCTGGCGCCCACGGGGGCGGCGGCAGGCGGCGCGGCCTTTGATGCCAACAGCAAGACCGCCTTCGGCGCGGTGCGCCACCCCGGCGCCACGCCGGGTGCGAGCTTCGACAACCCCGCGACGCGCTGGCCCACCCTGCAACCGGGCATGCCGCCGCAGACCACGATCATCGGGCTTGTGACGCAATAATGATCGAGATCATCCGCGCGATGCCAGGCTCGCCAGAGTTGGAGGCGTGCTTTGCCATCCGCATGGCGGTGTTCGTGGCGGAGCAGAACGTGCCGCCGGAGGAAGAGCTGGACGCGCTGGACGAAGTGGCCGTGCATGTTCTGGTGCTGCATGGCGGCCAACCGGCGGGCACGGCCAGGGCCATCGAAAAATCGCCCGGCTTGTGGAAAATCGGCCGGGTGGCGGTGGCGGCGCCGTTCCGCAAGCATGGCATCGGCAAAATGGTGATGCAGGCGATCGAGGCGCAGCTGCCCGCCAGCGCCTTTGTGCTGGATGCGCAGACCCATGCCATCGGCTTCTACGAAAAGCTCGGCTACGTGGCGGAGGGGCCGGAATTCATGGATGCGGGAATCCCGCACCGGCTCATGCGGAAGGCAGCATCAGCCCCGTAAGCTGGGCGCGCGCGGCATCGGGCAGCGGGGCTGGGCGCTTGTCCGCGTTCAGATGCACCACCACCGTTTCCGCCGTGGCGGCCAGGCGGCCCTCCTGAAACACGGCCTGCACCATGCGTACCGAGCTGTTGCCGATGCTCTTCACCGCCGTGCCGATTTCCACCTGGCCGGGCCAGAAAAGCTCGGCGCGGTAATCCAGCTCCAGCCGCACGATGACGAAGCTGGCGCCATTATTGCGCCAGGACGGACCGCAGACATTTTCCAGCAGGTCGCAGCGGCCGGTTTCCAGAAAGGTGGCGAATACGGCGTTATTGACATGGCCCTGCCGGTCCGTGTCGCCATAGCGCAGCTTGTCGAAGGAGCGGAGGGGAAAATCCTCGAGCTTCGGCAGGTCTTGCATCAGGCCTCCGGGATGGTCTTGCCGGGGTTGAACAGGCCGGTCGGGTCGAGCGCGGCGCGGATGCGGTGCATCATCGCCAGCTCGATTTCGGATTTATGGGTTTTCATGCTCTTCACGCGCATCTGGCCGATGCCATGCTCGGCCGAGAAGCTGCCGCCCATGGAAACCGCGAGTCCTTCCACATCCGCGGTAATCGCGTCCTTGCGGCTGGCGATATCCGCCATGGTCTTGCCCTCGGGCGGGCGGATATTGACGTGCAGATTGCCATCGCCGACATGGCCGTACACGTTCAGGCGGAAGTCCGGGTATTTCTCGGAAATCAGCTTTTCCGTTCCCTTCAGCAAAGCAGGGAACTGGCTGAGTGCCACCGAGACATCGTGCTTCACCGCACCGCCCTCGCGCAGCTCGCCCTCGGAGATATTCTCGCGCAAGCTTGATAAATTCCTGCCGCTCGCGCTCGGACTGGGCGATGGCGGCATCCAGCGCCCTGCCCTCGTCCAGCTCCTTGGCCAGCACCTGCTCCAGCAGCTGCCGCCGGATCGCCACCGCTGGCAAGGGCGGAGACTTCCAACAGCAGATAATTCGGCGCCTCGAAGGGCAGCCGCCCGCCTGGGGTGTGGCGCACGCCGAGCGAGAGCGCGCCATGGCCGCAGAACTCGCAAAGCGTCAGCCCGGTACCGGCGGCGGCGCGCATGGCAAGGAAGATCTGCAGCCCCTGCTCCAGGTTCTCGATGCCAACGAAAGCCGCGGCGCGGCTGGCGATGGCCGGGTAAGCCGCAGCGTGGCGGCGGTGACAATGCCGAGCGTGCCCTCCGCCCCGATGAAAAGCTGCTTCAAATCGTAGCCGGTATTGTCCTTGCGCAGGCCGGACAGCCCGTTCCAGATGCTGCCATCCGCCAGCACCACCTCCAGCCCCAGCACCTGCGCGCGCATATTGCCGTAGGAGAGCACCTGTAGCCCGCCCGCATTCGTGGAGATATTGCCGCCGATCTGCGCCGTGCCTTCGGCCCCCAGGCTGACAGGAAAGAACCGCCCGGCGTCTGCCGCCGCCTGCTGCACGGCCGCCAGCGTCAGCCCGGCTTCCACAGTGATGGTATCAGCCTTGATATCGAGATCTCGGATGGCGCGCATGCGCGACAGGGACAGGATAACCTGGTCAGGTGCGGCGATGGGCACGGCACCGGCCACCAAGCCCGGTATTGCCGCCTTGCGGCACGACGCGCACGCCATGGGCAGCGCAAAGCTTCACCGCCTCGGCCACCTGCGCGGTGGATTTGGGGAGGATCACGGCCAGAGCCGGGTTGTTCACCAGCCCGCGCCAATCCTGCTCATAAGGCGCGCGGTCGGACGGTTCGGTTAATACAGTGCTTTCACCAAGGGTTGCACGCAGCGCGGGGATCAGTTCCATGGCTCATCGGTACAACGCCCTGCGCGCCTGGCAAACACCGGCGTGCATGGAAGTGCTCAAAAATCCAGATCCGCGTAATGGGGCGGCGGCGTCATGCCATTCACGCGGTCCGCCAATATGGCGCGGAAGCTCGGGCGGGATTTGATGCGCGCATACCATTCCTTCGCGGCGGCGGAGACGGACCAATCCACATCGCCCATGAAATCCAGCGTGGAGAGCATGGCGGCGGCGGCGAAATCGGCCACCGAAAGGTTGGAACCCGCCAGCCAGCGGCGATGTTCCGCCAGCCAGCCGATATAGAGCATATGCTGCTTGAGATTGGCATAGCCTGCACGCAGGGCGTTGCCATCCGGCGAACCGAGCTTGAGCTGCTGTTTCAGGTGCTTTTCCCAATAGAGGTTGCGCACCACCTCGTCATAGAATTTTTCATCGAACCAGGCGACGAGGCGGCGGATTTCCACCCGCTCCGGCTGGGAACGGCTGAGCAGCGAGGTGTCGGGGTAGGATTCGTCCAGATATTCGCAGATCACCCGCGAATCGGGAATGACCAGTCCGTTATCCTCGATCAAGGTCGGCACGGTGCAGGCCGGGTTCAGCTCCAGATAGTTGGGCTGCCGGTCCCAGATTTTTTCCGCGCGAAGTTCAAAGGGAAGACGTTTCTCCGCCAGCACCATGCGCACCTTGCGCGAATAGGGAGAGAGCGGAAGGTGATAGAGGACTCGCATAGCGGGATTATGCCATTCTAAAAAGAGCACAAAAAGAGGCCGCTTTTTCTAAAAGAGCGGCCTCTCGATGTTTTAGATTTCGTTTCCGGAAGGAGCTTTACGCCCGTACCGCCTCGGCCGCCTCGTCCAGCGCCGCGGGCAAGTATTTAATGTATTCCGTTGGCACCACCTGCCAGAAATGCGGGGCCTCGCGTTCCCAGTCATTCAGCAGCGTGGCGGCGTAGCGGCTTTCCGTCTCGGCCACATGGCGCTCAACCAGGGTTTTCAGCACACCAGCCCAATAAGTGGAGTTAACGCGCTGCCAATGCAGCGTCTCCTTGTTCATCCGCATCTCGAATTTCTTCGCGCGGTCATAAACAAAGGCCAGGCCGCCCGTGAAACCGGCACCGAAATTATCGCCGACCTCACCCAGGATCACCACCGTGCCGCCGGTCATGTATTCGCAGGCATTGGAGCCCACGCCCTCGACCACCGCAATGGCGCCGGAATTGCGCACGGCGAAACGCTCGCCCGCCAGACCTGCCGCGAACAAGGCACCGGAGGTGGCGCCATAAAGCACCGTGTTGCCGATGATGGTGTTCTCGTTGGTCATCAGCTTGGAGGACGGGCCGGTGCGCACCACGATGGTGCCGCCAGACAAGCCCTTGCCGACATAGTCATTGGCATCGCCAAAGACTTCCAGCTTCAGCCCGTTCACCGCGAAGGCGCCGAGCGACTGCCCGGCCGAGCCGCGCAGACGCACCGTGACATGGTCCGGTTGCAGCTTCACCTTGCGGTATTTGGCGACGATCTGCGAGCTGAACTTGGTGCCGATGGCGCGATGCGTGTTGCGGATATTGTACTGCAGCTGCATGCGCTCGCCATTCTTGAAGAACGGCGCGGCATCTTCGATCATCTGCGCGTCCAGCGTCTCCGGCACCTCGTTGCGGCCCTCGCGGGTGCAATAGCGCGCATGTGGGCCGGGGTCGGCCTGCGCGAGGATCGGGTTGAGGTCGAGATCGTCCAGATAATCCGCACCGCGGCGAGACCTGATGCAGGAGATCCGTGCGGCCGATGATCTCGTGCAAAGCCCGGAAGCCGAGCCCACCCAAAATCTCGCGCACCTCTTCGGCCACGAAGGAGAAGAGGTTGATCACCTTCTCCGGCGTGCCCTCGAACTTCTCACGCAGCGCCTCGTCCTGCGTGCACACGCCCACCGGACAGGTGTTGGAGTGGCACTGGCGGACCATGATGCAGCCCATGGCGACGAGCGAGGCCGTGCCGATGCCGAATTCCTCGGCTCCCAGCATGGCGGCGATCACCACGTCCCGCCCGGTCTTCAAGCCGCCATCGGTACGCAGCACCACCTGGTGGCGCAGGCGGTTGAGCATGAGCACCTGATGCGCCTCGGAAAGCCCCATCTCCCACGGCATGCCCGCATATTTCACCGAAGCTTTGCGGAGACGCACCCGTGCCGCCGACATGGCCGGAGATCAGGATCGCATCAGCCTTCGCCTTCGCCACACCGGCGGCGATGGTGCCGATGCCGGAGCGCGACACCAGCTTCACGCACACAGTGGCGCGCGGGTTGATCTGCTTCAGATCGTAGATGAGCTGCGCCAGATCCTCGATCGAATAGATGTCGTGATGCGGCGGCGGGGAGATCAGTGTCACACCCGGTGTGGAGTGGCGCAGCTTGGCGATTAGCTCCGTGACCTTGAAGCCGGGAAGCTGCCCGCCCTCGCCGGGCTTGGCGCCCTGCGCGACCTTGATCTCGATCTCCTTACAGTCATTCAGATATTCCGCCGTGACGCCGAAGCGCCCGGAGGCGATCTGCTTGATCGCGGAGGAGGCATTGTCGCCATTCGGGCGCGGCTCGGCACGGGCCGGGTCTTCACCGCCTTCACCGGAATCGGAGCGCGCGCCGATGCGGTTCATGGCGATGGAAAGCGTCTCATGTGCCTCGGGGCTAAGCGCGCCCAGAGAGATGCCCGGAGCCAGCAAGCGCTTACGGATGGAGGTGATGCTCTCCACCTCATCCACCGAGATCGGCGTCAGGCCGTCAGTACGGAAATCCAGCAGGTCACGCAGCGCCACCGGCTTCTGCTTGCGCACCATCTCCGAATATTTCTTGTACATCCGGTAGGAGCCGGTGCCCACAGCGGTTTGCAGCAAGTGGATGGCGTTGTTGTCGAAAGCATGTGCCTCGCCGGTACGGCGCAGCCGGTACAACCCGCCAATGTCCAGCGGCACGATGTTGCCGTCCCAGGCTTTCTCGTGCAGCTCCAGCACCTTGTGTGCGATGCCGGGCAGGCCGATGCCGGAAATGCGCGAAGGCATGCCGGGGAAGAACTCGCCCACCAGCGCTCGGGAGAGCCCGATGGCCTCGAAATTATACCCGCCGCGATAGGAGGAGACGACGGAGATGCCGAGCTTGGACATCACCTTGAGCAGCCCCTTATCCACGGCCTTCTTGTAGCGGGCGACGCATTCCTTCAGCGAGATATTGCCGAACAGCCCGCGCGCATGGCGGTCCGCGATGCTTTCCTGCGCCAGATAGGCATTCACCGTGGTGGCGCCCACGCCGACCAGCACTGCGAAATAATGCACGTCCAGGCACTCGGAGGAGCGGACATTCAGCGAGGTGAAGGTGCGGAGCGACTGCCGCACCAGATGCGTGTGCACCGCACCGGTGGCGAGGATCATCGGGATCGGCGCGCGCTCAGGTGACATCGCCTCATCGGTGAGGACCACATGCGTGCAGCCGGCGCGCACACCTTCCTCCGCCTCGCGGCGGATACGCTCGATGGCACGGCGCAGCCCGCCCTCTCCGTTCACGATCTTGAAGGTGGCATCCACCACACAGGCAGAGGTGCCCATGGTGCGGCGCATGGCCTCGAACTCGGCGGTGCTCAGCACCGGGGATTCGAGCTGCAGCAGGTCGCACTGCTCCTCGTTCTCATCAAGCACATTGCCGAGATTGCCGAGCCGCGTCTTCAGCGACATCACGCGGGTTTCGCGCAAGCTATCGATGGCCGGGTTGGTGACCTGCGAGAAGCTCTGGCGGAAATAATGATGCAGGCCGCGATAACGGTCCGACAGCACGGCGATGGGCGTGTCATCGCCCATGGAGCCGGTTGCCTCCTGCGCGGTATCCACCATCGGGTGCAGGATCAGCTCCATATCCTCAAGCGAGAACCCGACCGCGAGCTGGCGGCGGCGCAGCGCCTCGGCATCGAAGCGCACGGGCTCCGGCGCGTCGGTCTTCACGATATGATCGATGACGGTGATGCGCTTGGTCCAGGCCGCGAAATCCTGGCGCGCGGCCAGCATGTCTTTCAATTCGATGTCGTGATAGAACTTCGCCTCGTCGAGATCGACGGCGATGGTCTGGCCTGGGCCGACCGCGCCTTTCTCGATGATATCCTCCTCCTCGAACTTCACCATGCCGGTCTCAGAGCCGACGACCAGCATCTTGTGGCGGGTAATGGAGTAGCGCAGCGGACGCAGCCCGTTGCGGTCCAGCCCGGCGATGACGAAGCGGCCATCGGTGGCGGCGACGGCGGCCGGGCCGTCCCAGGGCTCCATCACGGCGTTGCAGTAGGCGAACAGATCCTTATGCGCCTGCGGCATGGTCGCATCCGCACCCGTAGCAGGCGGGATCATCAGCGATTTTGCCATCGGCGCGTCGCGCCCGGCGCGCACCAGCAGCTCGAACACATTGTCGAAAGCCGCCGTGTCGGAGCCCTGCGCCTGCACCACCGGTTTTACATAATCCAGGAACTCGTCCAGCCCCTCGGCGCCCAGGCGCGTCTCGTGGCTCTTCATCCAGTTGATGTTGCCTGCGACGGTGTTGATCTCGCCGTTATGCGCCAGCATGCGGAAAGGCTGCGCCAGCTTCCAGGTGGGGAAGGTGTTGGTGGAATAGCGCTGGTGATAGATGGCAAAGCGCGAGACAAAACGCTCATCCAGCAGGTCCGGATAGAACTCCGTCAGGCTCTCGGCCAGGAACATGCCCTTATAGACAATGCTACGGCAGGAGAGCGAGCACATGTAAAGCTCGCCGACCTGCGCCTCGATGGCCGCCTTCTCGATCTTGCGGCGGATGATGTAGAGCTCACGCTCGAACTCATCTTCAGTGATGCCACGGGCATTCCAGAGCATGATCTGCTCGATTTCGGGGCGGGTGGCGTTCGCTTTCTCGCCGATGCACTCGACATTGATGGGCACCTGGCGCCAGCCATAGATGCGGTAGCCGAAATTCAGGATCTCCGTTTCGACGATCTGGCGGCAACGCTCCTGCGCGCCGAGATCGGTCTTCGGCAGGAACACCATGCCAACGGCAATAGCGCCCTCATGCAGCCTGTCGCCGCCACGCTTTACCTCACCGGCAAAGAAATCCTGCGGGATTTCGATGTGGATTCCAGCGCCATCACCAGTCTTGCCATCGGCATCCACGGCGCCGCGGTGCCAGACGGCCTTCAGCGCGTCGATGCCGGCCTGCACGATGTCACGGCGCTTCTTGCCATCAAGAGCGGCGACAAGGCCCACACCGCAAGCGTCATGCTCCTGCTCACGGCTATAGGTATCGCGCAGCGCCTGCGTGTTGGCATCCCAGGCGGCGAGGAATGCCTGAGCTGATTCGGGGGCGGTTTCGTGGTTCATGGCAGATTACTCCGCGGCCTGCGCCGAACGGGCGGCCTGAAATTGACGATGGATGGCGGCGGCGGCGTCGCGCCCGTCGCGGATGGCCCAGACGACCAGAGAGGCGCCGCGCACGATATCGCCGGCGGCGAACACGCCGGGTAGAGAAGTTTCGAAGCTGTGGGGATTGACCTTCAACGTGCCCCAGCCGGAAAGCTTCAACTCGGGTTCGTTGAAGGCACCCGGCAGCTCTTCCGGGTCAAAGCCCAGCGCCTTGATCACCAGATCCGCCTTAACGGTGAAGGAGGAACCCTCAATTGGCTCAACCGACTGGCGGCCGGAGGCATCCGGCAGGCCGAGATGCATGCGCACGGCGCGCACCCCGGTGACCTTGTCATCGCCCAGGAAGGCCTCGGGAGCGGAGAGCCAGGTGAAGATCACACCTTCCTCCTCGGCATTCTTCACCTCGCGCAGAGAGCCCGGCATGTTCTGCCGGTCGCGCCGGTAGAGGCAGGTGACAGACTTCGCCTCCTGGCGGACGGCGGTACGCACGCAATCCATCGCCGTGTCGCCGCCGCCGATGACGACGACATCCTTGCCAGCAGCGTTCAACAGGCCGGAGTCGAAATCCGGCACCGCATCGCCCAGGCCTTGGCGATTGGAGGTGATCAGGAAATCCAGCGCCTTGACGATACCGGGCAGCCCGGACCCGGGCCGCCAGTCTCACGCGCTTTGTAGACGCCGGTGGCGATCAGCACCGAATCATGCTTGCCGCGCAATTCCGCAAAGGGGATGGCGCCGCCAATATCGGCATTGAGTACGAATTTCACCCCGCCCTCTTCCAGCCATTTCCAGCGGCGGAGCACGATCTCCTTCTCCAGCTTGAAGCCGGGAATGCCATAGATCAGCAGCCCGCCGACGCGGTCATGCCGGTCATAGACAGTCACCTGATAACCAAGGCTGCGCAGACGCTCTGCCGCGGCAAGGCCCGCCGGGCCGGAGCCGATGATGCCGATGCTCTCGGGGCGCTCCGAAGTGGGGGCAATGGGTTTTACCCAGCCATTCTCGAAGGCGGTGTCTGTGATATAACGCTCGACTGCGCCGATCGTGACCGATTCGAAGCCTTTTTCAATGACGCAATTGCCTTCGCAGAGTCTGTCCTGCGGGCAGATGCGGCCACAAATCTCAGGAAATGTGTTGGTTGCGGAGGAAAGCTCATACGCTTCCTCAAGCCTTCCCTCGGCAGTGAGCTTCAGCCAGTCAGGGATGTTATTAGAGAGCGGGCAATGTACCGAGCAGAACGGAATGCCGCATTGCGAGCAGCGGCTGGCCTGCTCGGCGGCCGCCGCGGGCGTGAATTCGTCATAGATCTCGTTGAAATCCTCACGACGCGCCTCGGCTGAGCGCTTCTTAGGCGTTTGCTGGGGAAGATGAATGAATTGCAGCATGCGCTCGGCCATTTTTCGCCTCGTACGTAAAGAAGGCGCGGCACCGCAAACGGCGCCGCGCGACCAGGATCACAATCCGGTCTTAACGAAATTTTCGGCGGAATGCCAAGCGTTTTTTTAATTAATGTAAACTATGCTGTCCTATTTATGAGGAATCCCTTATTCCGCCTCACTTTGGCGACGTGTCGCCCACAATAATACGTCCGACTTCTGACCTATTCGGTAAAAGTGTCGCTATGCCTGCGGCCTGAGACACGATAGCGCGCCAAATATTCCGGCAAAACAAGATCAAGCCGCGTGGGGACGATTCCCAGTTCCTCCAGCCCCGGCATGCCGGGTGTAACGACATTATCAGTGGCCAGCATCGTGATCTGGTCGCCCGTCAGGCCTGAGCCTGGGAGGCTCGCCACCAGCCGGGCGAGGCCCACGGGCATGTCCCAGATATAGGGCTTGCGTTCGATAATGGTGAGCATCTGGCGGATCAGCGCCTTGAAGCTTTTCTGCTCCGGCCCGCCCAGCTCGAACAGCTTGCCCGTGCCTGCCGGCCCCAGAGCTGCCAGCACGGCATCGGCCACATCGGCCACATACACCGGCTGGAACTTGGCCTCCCCATGCACGACGGGCAGAACCGGAGACACCACCGCCATTTTGGCGAAGCGGTTAAAGAAATTATCCTCCGGCCCGAAGAGAACAGAGGGACGGAGAATCGCCGCCTCAGGGTGTGCACTCTTCACTGCTTGCTCACCCTCGCCCTTGCTGCGCGCATAGGCGGACGGGCTCGCTGGATTGGCGCCAATGGCCGAGATATGCACCAACCGCGCACCAGCTGCGCGCGCCAACCGTGCCACACGCCCGGCGCCCTCGGCGTGGGTGCGGAAGAACTCACCCTTGCGGGGTTCGGCGAGGATGCCGGCGAGGTTGATGACGATATCTGCCCCCTCGACGGCGCGGGCCGCCAAAGCTTCGTCCCAGACTGGCGCGTAAAGCGGGACCACCTGCCCTACATCGCCCATCGGGCGCAGAATTTTTGCCGAATTCGGTGTGCCGCACGGCAGCGCGTACGATGTAACCCCGCGCCGTGAGGCGCTGCACGACATAACGGCCCAAAAACCCGGAAGCCCCGAAAACCGCGGCGATTTTGCGCTCAGACAGCATGCAAGCCCCCTCTTTGTTTCGCTTCCGTTGTAGGCCGCTCGAAAAACACGCTCAAGCTATGTTGACGCCAGATTGAGGGGGAGCTAAACGCCCGTCCCACGATGCTTCGGCACCGCGACGGCGAACCGGCTAAACCCGGAACGCCCGAAAAAATGGTTAAGCCCAGGTGGCGGAATTGGTAGACGCACTAGCTTCAGGTGCTAGCGCTCGCAAGGGCGTGGAGGTTCGAGTCCTCTCCTGGGCACCATTTTTTCCCTTTCTCTGAAAATTCAGGCGGCACGATGAGCAGCATTGAGCTCCACAAGCATGATTTGCCGGCGGGGCTCGATCTCGGCCCGGTCGTGGCGGTGGATACCGAGACGATGGGGCTCGACCCGCGCCGGGACAGGCTTTGCCTGGTGCAGCTCTCCGCCGGGGACGGTACGGCGCATCTCGTGCAAATTATCCCCAAATCGCTTGGCGGCCAGGGGGCGAATTGCCCCAATCTCAAGGCCCTGCTCGCAAATCCTGAAGTCACCAAATTGTTCCATTTCGCGCGGTTCGACATCGCGGCTCTGTATAATGGGCTGGGTGTGCTGACCGCGCCGGTGATCTGCACCAAGGTCGCTTCGAAGCTGGTGCGCACCTACACCGACCGGCACGGGTTAAAAGAGCTGTGCCGGGATCTGGCCGGCGTCGACATCTCCAAGCAGCAGCAGACCAGCGATTGGGGCGCCCTGGAGCTGACCCAGGAGCAACTCGCCTACGCGGCGTCAGACGTGCTGTATCTGCATGCGATCTGGGAAAAGCTGCGCGCCCTGCTTGTGCGTGAGAACCGGCTGGCAATTGCCGAAGCGGCCTATGCGTTTCTGCCGACGCGCGCGAAGCTGGACCTGCTGGGCTACACGGACCCCGACCTCTTCAGCCATTAGGGCCGTTACCTGATCCCGAAGAAAAATGCCGCATTCGTGTGTCGTTACACAGGGTTGCGTATCTCATGTTGACCGGCGCGGCGGGGCTGGCCATACCATATGCGATGAGTCGTGCTAATGGACATTTCGGCTGGCTGGCAGCGGTGCGCGGTTGCGTCGTAGCTGGGTCGAATGATCACTGCCCCGCTCCCGCCTTAATTTCCTTGCAGGAGGCAGTCATGGCTTTCGAACTGACAGTCTCGGCGGTGCCCGGCGTGGTGTGCGCATGAACCACATCAACCATGTTCCGCGTCAGTCGGTCCTGGATCAAATTCGCCGCCAGCGGCAGAAGGCTCCGGCTACCTTCGCCAAGCGCAGCTTTCGCGTTACGCTGCTCAAGCGCGCTTTGCCGGCGGCGGCACTGCTGCTGCTGGCGGCTCTCGCGCTGGCTCCCTCCTGGCAGGCCGGTCCGGATGCGAACCGCGTGACTTATCATGTCTCGCAAACCGGTGGCACCCAGGCCTCGCGCATGCAGGGTGCCACCTATCACGGCCGTGACCAGCAAGGGCAGCCTTATACCGTAACCGCCAGTAGCGCCGTGCAGCAGGGTGACGACAATGTGGCCCTTACCTCGCCTCAGGGCGATATTACGCTCAAATCCGGCGCCTGGCTGATGCTGAAATCCGCCACCGGCAATTATCATCAGAAAAGCGACACGCTCGACCTCAATGGCGACGTGACGCTCTACCGCAATGACGGGACAATCGTCACCACGCAGCGCAGCGCCATTGATCTGCGCGGGGGTGATGCCTCCAGCACCGACCCGGTGCAAGTAACGGGCCCATTTGGCACGTTGAACGCCCAGAACGGTTTTACCTTGACCGGACGGGGCAGTGAGATCACTTTCCATGGCCCCGCCACGCTGACTCTCACCCAGGTTCAATGAAACTTCTTTATATTCTGCCGGTTATGGCGTGTATCGCCACCCCGGCGTTCGCGCAGGATTTGAACCTGGGCGGCACGCCGGGTGCGGCGCCCGTGCCCATCCAGATCACCGCCTCCCAGGGCATCACCTGGTCGCAGGACGCGCAGACCGTAACCGCGATCGGTGGGGCCAAGGCGGTGCGCGGAGCCGTGACGGTAACCGCCGACCAGCTGGTGGCGCATTATGTGAAAAAGCCCGGGAGCGGCAACCAGCCCGCGTCTACGGCGTCGAACAGCGCTTCCGCCAGCTCCAGTCCTTTGGACCAGGGCGACGCCCAGCTCACCGAGCTGGATGCCATCGGCCATGTGCATATCTACACCGCCACCGATAATGCCTGGGGAGACCATGCGGTTTATTCCATCGGGCAGCAGGTGCTGGTGCTGACCGGCAAGGCCCTGAAACTCACCACGCCGCATGACACCGTCACGGCGCGGGATTCGATCGAATATTACGCAGGGGACCACAAGGCCATCGCGCGTGGCAATGCGCTGATCGTGGCCGATGATGGGCGTTCCATCGCCGCCGATATCATCACCGGCTATTTCGCAGACCAGGCCAGCGGTGCCAGCCAGCCCCAGCCCACGGCGCAGAACCAGGCGCAGAGCGCGGATGCGCTGGGCCAGAGCGGTAATCTGAAGCGGGTGGAGGCTGTGGGCCACGTGGTTATCAAGACCCAGACCGATACCGCGACTGGCGACAGCGGCGTATATCTGCCCCCCACCGGCCAGGCGCGGCTGGGCGGCAATGTGCATATCATCCACGGTCCGAACCAGTTGGCAGGCTCTGACGCGCTGGTGAATATGAAGACCGGCATCGCCACATTGCTTGCCGGGCCGGGCGGCCAGGTTTCCGGTGTCATTCTGCCCGGATCGGGGAAGACCCAATGAGTACGACGCTGAGCAGCAACCAGATCAGCCATGTGACAGCGCTGGCTGATGATACCGGGCTGGTGGCGCACGGCCTTGGCAAGCGCTTCAAGAAGCGCCCGGTTGTGCGGAATGTGTCTCTCTCCGTCCGCCGTGGCGAGGCGGTGGGGCTGCTAGGGCCGAACGGTGCCGGTAAAACCACCACCTTCTACATGATTGTCGGGCTGATCGGCCCTGATTCGGGCACCATCTCGCTCGATGGGGTGGAGATTTCCAACCTGCCGATGTACCGGCGCGCCCGGCTTGGCATTGGCTATCTGCCGCAGGAGGCCAGCGTGTTCCGGGGGCTGAATGTCGAGCAGAACATCATGGCGGCGCTCGACATGGTGGAGACGGATGCCGACAAGCGCGAGGAAATGCTAACAGAGCTGCTGGCGGAATTCGGCATCTCGCATCTGCGCCGCACCCCTGCCCTCGCCCTCTCGGGCGGTGAGCGCCGGCGCGTGGAAATCGCCCGCGCCTTGGCGACGGGGCCGAGTTACATCCTGCTGGATGAGCCGCTGGCGGGCATCGATCCGATCGCGGTGGGAGAAATCCGCGATCTGGTGGCGCATTTGAAGCATCGTGGGCTGGGCGTGCTGATTACTGACCATAATGTCCGCGAGACGCTGGAGATCATCGACCGCGCCTATATCCTCTATGACGGCCAGGTGCTGATGGAGGGTAACCCGGAAGAAGTGGTGGCGCATGAGGATGTGCGCCGGGTCTATCTGGGCGAAAAATTCAGCCTTTAGGCAGGTTCGTTGAGCGCCGACGGCAACGGCGCAGCTTTATGCATTTTCCACGCCAAAACGCTTGGAGGAAAGCAAAAAGCGCGCTAGCCTCTTGGCATGGCTTTTGCTCCGTCCTTCGCGCCTCGCTTGGATCTACGCCAGTCTCAGTCACTGGTGATGACCCCGCAGCTGCGTCAGGCGATCCAGCTGCTACAATTCTCGAACATCGAAGCCAGTGCCTTTGTTGAGGAGGAATTGCTTAAAAATCCGCTACTTGAGCGCGATGATGGAGGCGAAACCGTAACCGCGATCGAGGCGCCGGCCGAAATGGTGGCGCCGATTCCGGAAGACCTCGCCAGCCTCGCCGCCGCTGGTATGATGCCGGATGCCGCCACAACCTCGCTCGATCTCGATACCAGCAATGTGTATGACGTAGGGACAGGCGCAGACGGATACGGCCCCGCCGGGCTCTCTGGCGAAGCGGATGACGATTGGAACCCGCTGGATGCGCTGTGTGCGGAGCGCCCTTGCCTGCGCGAGCATCTGGAGCAGCAGGCGCGGCTTGCTTTTTCCACCCGCACGGATTTGCTGATCGCCACGGCGATGATCGCGGTGCTGGACCCGGCCGGGCGGCTTGGTGATGCGCCGGAGGTTCTGGCGGCGGCATTGGGCGTGGAATTGGCCCATTTCGAGGCGGTGCGCGCCGTCATGATGCGCTTCGACCCGGTCGGGGTGTTTGCCACCAGCCTGGCGGAATGCCTGGGCGTACAGCTTGCCGAGCAGAACCGGCTGGACCCGGCGATGCAGGCGCTGCTGGACAATCTTGAACGGCTGGCGCGGCGCGAGATGCGGGCCTTGCAGGAAATTTGCGGGGTGGATGCGGCTGATCTGGCCGATATGGTGGCCGAGCTGAGGCGGCTGGACCCGAAACCAGGTGCCCGTTTCGACTCAGAGCCGCTGCGCCCGCTGATTCCGGATGTGCTGATGCGCTCCGCCCCTGTGCAGGAGGATGGCAGCAGCGACTGGCTGCTGGAGATTAACCCCGAAACCATGCCGCGCCTGCTCATCCGCCGCGGCTTTCACGCCCGTGTGGTGGCCTCGGCTAACAAGGAAACCAAAAGCTTCCTCTCAGAACAGCTTCAGGGCGCCACTTGGCTGGTAAAGGCGCTGGAATCCCGGGCGCAGACGATTTTGCGCGTTTCGGCCGAGATCGTCCGCCGGCAGGACGGGTTTTTCCGCCATGGCATCTCGCATCTACGGCCGCTGACGCTGCGTGACATCGCATCTGAGGTGGAGTTGCATGAGAGCACCGTGAGCCGCGTGACCTCAAACAAATCCATCGCCACGCCGCGTGGCATTTTCGAGCTGAAATTTTTCTTCACCACCGCTCTGGCCGGAGCGAATGGAGAAACGCACTCGGCTGAAACCGTGCGCCACCGGGTGGCGCAAATCATCGCGGCCGAAAATCCGAAAAATATTTTGTCCGATGACGCTGTAGCGGCAATATTACAAAAAGAAGGCATAGACATAGCACGGCGGACCGTGGCCAAATACAGGGAAGCGCTGCGCATTCCCGGTTCGGCGCAGCGTAAACGGGAGAAAGCACCCGTGTAGAGCAAGGTTAGGGGAGTTTCCTTGCTAGACAAAAAATACGAGCCGGTTTGTTCGGGAGAAGACCATGCAACTAACGGTCTCAGGCAAACAAGTCGATCTGTCCGATGCGCTGCGCGTCTATGTGGATAAGCAGCTTGGCAGCATCACCGCGAAATATTTCGACCAGGCGTTGGAAGCGCACGTCACCTTTAGCCGTGCCCGCAGTTTCTTTATCTGTGACATTAATCTGCATGCCGGGCGGGGCATTACCGTGCGCGGCGAGGGTGAGGCGGCAGACGCCCGCGCGGCCTTCGAGGATGCGGCGGAACATATCGCCACACGTCTGCGCCGATACCGCCGGCGTGTGTCCGCGCATCAGCGCGACCTGAGCAAAATTAAACCCGAAATGGCGCGCAGCTATGTGCTGGCGCCGGAGAGTGAGGCTGAGCAGGACGCGCAGACCGCCCTAGACAGCCATGCTAACGGCCATGAGGCGCTTGCGGATGAGTTGCACGCCACCATCATCGCCGAGGACACTACCGCCATCGAGACACTGTGCGTGCGCGATGCGGTGATGAAGATGGATCTGGCCTTCCAGCCGCTGATGCTGTTCCGCAATTCCAAAACCGGCGGCCTGAACGTGGTCTACCGCCGGCCGGACGGGCATGTAGGTTGGATCGACCCCAAGGCTTGAGTTCTAAAAGTTTTTGATGCGGCTTTTTTCAAAAAGCTACAAAAAGCGCCCCTTTTTACAAAAAGGGGCGCCACAAAAAACTCTTGATCACTCATAAGGCGGCTGGGTGTAGCCCTTTGGAGAAAGGGTAAAAATCTCCACGCCTGTATCCGTCACGCCGATCATATGCTCGAACTGGGCGGAAAGAGAGCGGTCGCGGGTCACAGCCGTCCAGCCATCGTCCAGGATCTTCACCTCCGGCTTGCCTCCATTCACCATCGGTTCGATCGTGAAGAACATGCCGGGCTTCAGCACCGCCCCTTCCCCGCGGCGGCCGAAATGCAGCACGTTCGGCGGCTCATGAAAGCGCTGGCCAATGCCATGGCCACAGAAATCGCGCACCACCGAGAAACGCTGCGCCTCGACATATTGCTGGATCACGTAGCCGATATCGCCGAAGGTTGCCCCCGGTTTCACCGCCGCAATGCCGCGCATCAGGGACTCATAGGTTACTTCGATAAGGCGTCTCGGCCCGGGTATTGGCCGTGCCCGCCACATACATGCGGCTTGTATCGCCATACCAGCCATTCAGGATCACGGTGACATCGATGTTCAGAATGTCGCCATCGATCAGCTTCCGGTCGCCGGGAATGCCATGGCAGACGACATGGTTGATCGACGTACAGATCGACTTCGGATAGCCCCGGTAGTTCAGCGGCGCCGGAATCGCGCCATGGGCGGTAATGAAATCATGGCACAATTCGTTCAGCCGCTCGGTCGTCACGCCGGGCACAACATGCGCGGTGATCATATCCAGCGTTTCGGCCGCAAGGCGCCCCGCCGCGCGCATCGGCGCGAAATCTTCCGGCTTATAAATCACGATCCGGCGAGAATCGGCACCGCCATCCATCTGCAATCATCCTCAGCTAATTAGGCAGCAGCATTAGCACAATCACGCCAGCAGCCGCAAAACAGAGCTGCTACACGGCCAGCGGCGCGGTCATTGCCTTCGGGTCAACCCATTCATCGAACTGCGCCTGCGTCAGTGCGCCGCTGGCCAAGGCGGCCTCGCGCAGGGTCAGCCCCTCGCGATGCGCCTTCAGCGCGATCTCGGCCGATTTGGAGTAGCCGATATGCGGGTTCAGCGCCGTGACGAGCATCAAATTCTTTGCCAGATTTTCCTCGATCTTGCCCAAGGCGGGCTCGATGCCCACGGCGCAATGGATGCGGAAACTATCCAGCGCCTCGGCCAGCAAATGCGCGGAATCCAGATAGTTATGCAGCATCACCGGCTTGTATACGTTGAGCTGGAAATTGCCCTGGGAGCCGCCAAAGGCCACCGCATGGTCGTTGCCGAACACCTGCACCGCCACCATGGTCAGCGCCTCGCACTGGGTGGGGTTGATCTTGCCCGGCATGATGGAGGAGCCGGGCTCGTTCTCGGGGATCAGCAACTCGCCGATGCCGGTGCGCGGGCCGGAGGCATACCAGCGCACGTCATTGGCGATTTTCATCGCCGCACCCGCCAGCACTCGCAAGGCACCGGAGGCGGATACCATCGCGTCATGCGCCGAGAGAGCGGCGAATTTATTGGGGGCGGAGATAAAGGGATGCCCGGTTTCCTCCGCCACGAAGGCGGCGGCGGTGGCGCCGAAATTCGGATGCGCGTTCAGCCCCGTGCCCACCGCCGTGCCGCCAATGGCCAGCTCATACAGCCCGGCGAGGGAGACTTTGATGAGTGAAGCTGCCTGCTCGAGCTGCGCCTGCCAGCCGGAGATCACCTGGCCGAGCGTGACGGGGGTGGCGTCCTGCAAATGGGTGCGGCCGGTCATTACCACATCCGCGTAGGCAAGGCTCTTGGCCTTGAACACATCCGCCAGCCGCTCAACGGCGGGCAGCAGCTTGCCAGCCGCCACCTCCACCGCCGCGATATGCATCACGGTGGGGAACGTGTCGTTGGAAGACTGGCTGTGATTCACGTCATCATTCGGGTTGATTGGCTTCTTGCTGCCCACCACCCCGCCGGCCATCTGGATGGCGCGGTTGGAGATGACCTCATTGGCATTCATGTTGCTCTGGGTGCCTGAGCCGGTCTGGAACACCACCAGCGGGAACTCATCGTCCCACTTGCCGTCGATCACCTCCTGCGCGGCGGCGACGATGAGCTGCGCCTTTTCCTCGGAGAGCTGCCCCAGCGCCTGGTTGGCCAGCGCGCAGGCCTTCTTCAAAACGCCGAAGCCGCGCACCACATCGCGTCCCCAAACATAATTGCGCCGCCCGATCTTGAAATTCTCCAGGCTGCGCTCGGTCTGCGCGCCCCAGAGCCGGTCAGCCGGAACCGCCACGTCGCCCAGCGCATCATGCTCGATCCGTTTGTCAGACATCACCAATTCCCGTGCAAAAAGCCCAAAGCCGGAAGCGGTTTCCACCGCCGGGGCAGATCCGTGCGGCGGATCGGCCTTATCATGTAACGTGGTGCGGGTTGCTCCGTTCTTTCAAGAAAGTTCGCATAAGCACGAACCTGGGCTTCGCGCCACGCTTGGTCATTCAACGCCAGAGTGCGGTTGGGGAACACTTCCGCGATCCGGATCACCCGGCCGATCACCGCCACCACCGCCCAGAGGGAATCCTCGCCTCCACGGCGTCGTTCAGGAGCCACAAAATCCAAATCCTATCTCCGAGCTGGATGCGAACGGCTATAAGGCTGTTATCTGCTGGATCTTGCCCGAAAGCCAGTGGCTTGTGCCAGCAATAAAGCAAGCAGGCGCGGGCAACGGATAAGATAGCGCCGCGCCAGACGCCGCGGTTCGCAGGCCAGGCGGTGCAGCCATTCCAGCCCGGCATGGCGCATCCATGCGGGGGCGCGGCGGCGCGTGCCGGCGGCAAATTCCAGTGCCGCGCCGATGCAGAAGCCAATCCCCCTCACCCCGCCATCCCGCATGATCTCATGGGCCAGAAGCTCCTGCACGGGCGAACCGACGGCAAAGAAAATGTAGGGGGCATCAGCCTCCCGTCACGAAGCGTACAGCGGCGGAGAAGGCGGCCTGATTGTGCAGCAGTCCGATCGGCGGGTTGTGATGGATGAAGAAGATATCCGGATAGCGGTTCCTGAGTGTGGAGAAGCTTGCATCGTCCAGCCCAACGATCGCCACGCGCTCACCGCCCAGATGCGGCAGGAGCCCGGCGGTGAGATCAGCCCCGGTCACCACCGGCGGTGCGTCCTGCCCCAGTAGCCGGACGAAATGCGCGAGGAAGCGCGAATTGAACAGCCGCAGCAAAGCCGCATCATAGACCGCGTGGAGCGCCGGGTTGCGCAGCAGACGGTCCAGATGGTCCGCGTTCGGGGTTACGACGAAGGTGAAAGACTCGTCCTTCGGCCGGGCCAGCAGCACGCCGCGCGCCTCCTCCAGGGACAATGTGCTGAATGCGACGCCGAGCAGCTTCATGGTGCCCAACTCACCCCCAACGTCATCACATGCTCATTGGCAGCACCCAGCTGGTTGGATTGGCGGTCGTTGAACAGATAGCGCCCATCCAGCGCCAAGGCTGGGCTCATCTGCCATTTCAGCTCGGCGCTGCCGGAAAACAAAGTCTCATGGAGCGGGCTGTGGATGTAGGCGGCATTGGAGATATCCGCTGTTGCGGTGGCGGTAACATCCTGAAACCCCGCCTGGATGAGGGTGAATTTCGCCTCAGTTAGCGTGTAGGGGGTGGCGCTCAGCCGGTCAGGATCGTCGATCTCCCGGGCGATGTTGAGATGCACCTCATCCAGCCGGATGGTGCCCAGTCCAGCCGCGCCTCCATCACCGGGGCCGTGAGCCCCTGCCCCACGCGCGGCGCGCGCCATGCTCCGCCCGCCAGTACGGAAATTGTCCAGAGCTCGTCAGCCTCGTCCTGCAGTCCGGCCAGGGCAGCGTAATTTCCGGCACCCTGAGAGACATCCGCGCCGGTGCTGCGGCCCGCGCGCAGCGCCGCAACGTAAGAAAGTGGTGCGCCATTATCGTAATGCAGGGTCAGGCCGGCCTGCAGATCCTGCCAGTTCTGGGACGGCAGATCGGGAAAATCATAGAAACTAGCCGAGAGGCGCGGCGTGAGGGTGAAACAGCCCGCGGTGATCTCATCACTGGCGCGGACATCCTTCAGCGTGAAGGCGATGGGCTTGGTAATGGCGAAAGAATTAAGCGCGAAGCCGGTTTCCGCCGAGCGGAGCCAGGCGCCGGAAAGGGTCAGTGTTTCGCGCGGAAATTGCAGACGCTCGCCCCCCGCCAGGGCGGAACTGAAAATATTTTGCTCGGCATTTTGCGGATAGGCGGTCTCATTCACCTGGGCATAGGCGCCGAATCCGGCCACAGGGTCGGCCACTAACAGATCCAGCGTGATCCCCAGCAGGGCGGAGCCTGCGCTGGCATTGGGGGCACTGTCATAGCCTGTCTGCGTGGCGAGGCCAGGGGCGAGGTTGACGCCGCCGACCGTCCAGCCCGTGGCGCCGGGCGCGGTCTCGCGGTGTGCCGCCAGCCAGGAGTTGTTCTGCGTGTAGCCAGGAACCGCGCTGGGAAGAAACTCATCGAGTAGTTGTGCCCGCGCGGCGGTTGGGAAGGCCGGAAGAGCCAAGGCGAACAGCAGGCTGGTAC
The DNA here is from genome assembly GCA_963827925.1 of uncultured Pseudomonadota bacterium. GTDB lineage: Bacteria > Pseudomonadota > Alphaproteobacteria > Acetobacterales > Acetobacteraceae > Acidocella. The sequence continues at coordinate 57,703 of CAWHDE010000004.1, forward strand.
GGCGGCTAGGCACGCTCCCGCATATCACTTTTTAATGGAATTATGTTAATAAATAATCAACCTTAGGTTTGTTCTTATGAAGAAACGTCGTGCGGATATCGATATGGCCAAGGGGCTCGCCATTCTGCTCGTCGTGTTCGGGCATCTGGTGGCACGGCAAGACCCGCAGGGCGTGCATTGGTACGAGCCGCTGCGCCGCACGGTTTATGCGTTCCACATGCCTTTCTTCCTGTATCTGAGCGGATTTATAGCGGCCTCCTCGGGGCTTCTCGCCAAAGGCCGGGCCGGGTTCTGTGACACGGCGCGCGCCCGGGCAAAGCGGCTGCTGCTGCCCTTTTTCGGGCTTGGGCTGCTGGTGCTGGCGGGCAAGCTGGTGGCCGCCCAATTTCTGTTCGTGGATAATGTGCCCGCAAACATTTGGGCCGGACTGGACGGGCTGTTCTGGCATACGGCGGCGAGCCCGGCGCTCACTATCTGGTATCTGTTCGTGCTGTTCGTGCTCTCACTGGCCACACTCTGGCTGCTGAATGGAAAGCCCGGACGCCTGCCTTGGCTGCTGGCGGCTTCGTTGCTGCTCTTCCCGCTGCCCCTGCCCGCCGATCTCTATGCCGACAGGGTATTCACCTACGCGCCTTTCTTCCTGCTGGGGGCGATGGCCGGCGCTGCCGGGGCGCGATGGGATGAACTGCTGGACCGCTTTTGGCCCTTTGCCCTGGCGATGTTGTTAGCCGGGTTGGTTTGTGTAGCGGTCTGGGGTCAGGGCGAGGAGCAGAAAGCGGTGATGCTGCCACTGGGCGCTCTCTCCATGCCAGCCTTGCACGGCGCGCTGCAGCGCGTGAGGTTTGACCGGCTGCGCGCGGCGCTGCTGTTCTTCGGGCGCTACGGCTTCATGATTTATCTCGGCAACACAATCTGCATCGGCCTCGCCAAAGGCGTGATGCTGCGTTTCTTGTCATGGGACGGTGCGAACTTTCTGTTCTTCGCCCCGGCGCTGATGATAGCAGGGTCGCTCGGGCCCATTGCCATCAAACGTTATGGGTTCAGGTTCATCCCGGTGCTCGACAAGCTGACGGATTAGCCTATTTCGAAAAATACCCCCCATAGCGCGGCGCGTAGAACTCGGCGTCGGCATGGCCTGAGCTGCTGTGGGCGTCGGGGTCGACGCGTGTGAGCACCGTACCTGCGATGGTTGCCCCGGCCTCGTGCAGCAAGGTGATCGCCCCGCGCACCACGCGGCGCGGCGTATGCCCCCAACGCACGCAGAGCAAAGCGGCGTCGGCCAGGCGTGCCAGTACACGCCCTTCCGCCAGGGCGAAGGCGGGCGGTGCGTCTAGCAGGATCAGCTCATAATCCTCGCGCAATTTGCCAAGCAATGCGGGCAAGGCCGGGGAAAGAAACAGATTCAACGCGGCGCGGCTTTGCGTGCCTGCGGGTAATACGTCCAGCGGAGTCAGCAGTGTCGCGGACGAGGCAATCCTCCAGCACCGCCTGTCCGGCCAGATGGTCCGCCAGCCCCGGCACGCCATGGGTACTGAAAACTGGGTTGAAGCTCGGCTGACGAATATCGCCGTCAATCGCCAGCACTTTTACCCCCGCCGCCGCGAGGGCGCGCGCCAGGGCGATGCAGAGTGTCGTCTTGCCTTCATCCGGCCGCGCCGCGGTCACCGCCAAAATGCGGCTGGTACCCTGCCCCAGCCCCAGCCCAGTGCGCAGCGCCCGCAATTGCTCGGCATAGAGTGAGAAAGGTGCGATGAGCGCCGCTTCGGCGGGATTCTCCGTTTCCGGCAGCAGGGCATGACAAATGAGCCCGAACTCGCCGCGCAGCGCCTCGCCGGAGCGCAAGGAGGTATCAAGCGCATCGCGCAACCCCGCCAGCAGCACGCCCAGGCACAGCCCAAGCAGGAGCGAAGCGCCCAGCACCATAGGCGTATGACGCGACACGGGGTGAGCAGGCACGGCGGCGGCGGAAAGGATGCGCGCATCCGGCCTGGTGAGCGAGGCATCTTGCGCCAATTGCCCGGCCTGGAGCGTTATCGCCCGCAGCATGTCCCGCCCGGCTTCCGCCCGCTCCTCCAGGGCGCGCACCGGGGCGGCCTCTTCGTCCTCGGTCTGGCTTTGCGTACGGGCCTGCGCCAGCGCGCTTTGCAAGGTGGTCACCTGTGCCTGGTCGGCTGCCACGTCGGCGCGGGCGGCGTCCATCTCACGCGCGCTCTCGGCGTCTATCTGTTCGGTGACCGCGGCTAGCTGTGAGCGCGCGGTGATGAGAGGCGGGTAGTCCGCGCCATACTCACTGGCGAGCGAGCGCGCCTGGGCGGCGAGTTGCGCCTGCTGGGTGCGCAGCGGAAGCAGATTGGGCGCGATGGCGGCGTTGGCCGCGGCAGCATCTCCCCCGGCGTGGGTCGCGGCGTCCAGCCGCGCCTGCGCCATCGCCAGCGCCCCCTGCGCCTCCACCAGTGAGGCCGCCAGATGACTTGCCGTCTCAGTCGTCAGCGTGCCCTGTGCGCCCTGCACCATTCCCGCTCCGGCGCGGGCCTTGGCCAGGGCGGTCTCGGTATCGTCCAGCTGCTGCTGGACAATGGCGGAATGTGCCTCCAGCCAGTTCTGCGCATCGCTGAGCGTCTGGAAAGACACATCGCGCTCATGGTCCAGATAAAGCTGCATCGCCAGATTGGCGGCATCGGCGGCAAGCTGGGGTGAGCGCGCGGTAAAGGAAATGCTGATAACCCGCGAGCCGGGCAGCACCGAGATGCCGAGCCGGTTCTGCACCGTCTCCGCCAATTCAGTTTCGGACGGTACCGCCGGGCGCGGCAGCAGCGAGAACGGGAAAGCGCGCGCACGCAGGGCGTGGTTGAAATCCGAGTTTTGTGCCAGATCGAGCTGGCTGGAGATGGCGGAGGCCGCCGGCAGCGAGGCGATAATGGCGCCCTGGCTGGCTGTCACTTCATCCTCATCCAGAGCAGCTTCCGGCGTTGAGGGCGGGCTGCCGGGCAAGGTGGCGCTGGCAGGGTCATAGAGTACAATGCCCGTGGCGCTGTAGCTGGCGGGCAACGCCGCCAGGGTCAGTGCCGCAAGCGCGGGAAAACCCATGGTGCAAGCCAGGATCAGCCGCCAATGGCGACGCAGCACGAGCAGTTGCTCCGCAAGCGGCTGCGGGGCCGGAACGGCAAGGCTGGGAAGAGCAAAACTCATAACAGAATCATTAACAAATGGTTTCGTTTTTAACAATCTATGGTTGTGGATAGGGTGCGACCCATGGCCGGTTGCCCTGCATCTGCCGGTCATCACGCAACTGCACGCCGGAGGGGCTAACCCAGGCGGCAACGGCCCCTTCCCGGTCCGCCAGCGCTGCGTCCAGCACCGTTATCCCCGTGCAACCCGGCTGTGGCACCGGGGAGAGCAGCAATTTTGCGCCCCTGCAATCAGTCACCGGCGTGCTGGCGAATAAAGTGCTGCCCAGCAGGCAATCATCGCTGCTGCATTGCGCCGGGGTGAGTTTGCGGCCGCCCCAGATGCTTTGCCATTGCTCCAGGGTGAATTTACTGGCCTTGGGCTGCTCGACAAGAAACACTTCTGCTCCGCTGCGGATGGCGATGAGCCCGGCATCAGCCGAGATCAGCGCATCAGGCGGGCGCGCCATCGCCGCCACGCTCAGCCCCGCCGCCATTAGCGCGATACCCGCCAGCCTGGCCCGCGAGCGCCAGATGCAGAGCCAGGCCAGCCCGGCGGCGATGAACAGAATGGCGCCGTTGGGCATGGGCGCGATGGCCATCAGCGCCTGCGGCCAGGTGGAAATATGCTGCGTCACCCAGACAATGATGGCGATGCCCCAGCCCATCGGCCGGAAGGCCAACCACGCCAGATGCAGCTTCAAAAGTGCCAGTCCCAGCAGGCCCCAGGGCATAATCCAGAACGCTGTGAGCGGCACGGCGATGAGATTGGCCGGGATCCAGTAAGGTTCGATCTGCTGGAACTGATAGGCCGAGAAAGGCATCGACGCCCCGCCCGCCAGGAGGCTGGTGAAGGCCAGCTCCACCACATGCATCAAAACCGCCCCGCCGGCACTGCGCGACGCATGAAAGCGCGACCAGATGGGATGCACGGCGGCATAACCCGCGATGAGCGCCCCCACGGCGGAAAAGCTCATCTGGAAGCTGGCTGAGAGAATGGCCTCCGGCGTGACCAGCATCAGCACCATCGCGGCGATGGCCAACCCGCGCATGGAAACCGCCTTGCGGCCGACCAGCACGCCCAAGGTAACGAGGCTGGCCATCGCGAGGCTGCGCAAAATGGGCAGATGCGCACCGGTGAGCAGCGCGTAGCCCGCCCCTCCAGCCAGAGCCAGCACAGCGGCAATAGATTTGCCCGGCCAGTGCAGCGCCATCCATGTGCTGCGCGAGAGCAGCCAGCGTGCTACGAAAAATACCAGCCCCATGACGATGCCGACATGCAGCCCTGCCACGGCAAGAATATGGGCGAGGCCGGAGAGGACGAAATCCTGCCGTTCATCAGGTGGAATGATTTCCTCATCGCCAGTCAGCAGCGTAACGGCAATGGAACCCGTGGAAATCGGCAGAGTGCTCAGCAGGGTTGCGGAGATTTCAGCGCGCAATGCCTGCAGCGTATCGTTCAGCCGGTTCTGCGGCGCGGGGCGGATGAGCTTAAGCGGCGTGAGCGCCGCACCCACCGCCGCGATGTTGGCGAAATAATAATCCCGCCCCTGGTCCCACCCGCCGGGATAGGCCGGGCGGTCCGGCGTGAACAGCAGGGCATAACATTTCACCAGCGCTCCCGCTTCCGGCAGAGCATCGCCCGATTTCAGCTTGATGCGTACATCACGGTGCAGCGTCGGCCCATGGTCGATGCGCGGGGCGCGCAGCAACACGCGGGCACCGTCCGGCAGCGGCTCCACCCGCGCAACAAAGCCGGAGAGGCTGGAGACGCCGTCCCGCACGCTCACCAGCGGCGGCATGGCGGCGGTGCGCCACTCCGCCCTGGCGAAGCCCAAGGATGCCGCCAGCGCCAGAAAAGCCGCGAAACGCAGATATGGATGGCGCCACCCTCCTGCCAGCGCCGCGCCGGTGAGCGCCAGGAGCAGAAACCCCAGCCACAGTGGCGGCTCGGATGGCAGCGTGAAATACACCAGAATCGCCGCCCCCATGGCGACGGGAAGCAGCAGAAAGAAACGCCCTTGTTCCGCCTCTGCCCAGCGCGCGAACCAGCCTAACGGCAACACTACCTCCGGTTGTTACCGGACGTTAACCTTTTCCGCCCGCTGGCACAACGCGGCGCAAAAGGGTAACAGGCGGGCCATGAAAGTCCGCACCCGTTTCGCTCCCTCCCCCACCGGGCTGCTGCATATTGGCGGCGCCCGCACGGCCCTCTTCAACTATCTCTTCGCCCGGCATTATGGCGGCGAATTTCTACTCCGCATCGAGGACACAGACCGGGCGCGCTCGACCCCGGAAGCGGTGCAGGTGATCCTGAACGGTCTGGAGTGGCTGGGGTTGAAAGCAGACGAGCCGCCTTTGTTCCAGACCACCCGCGAGGCAAGGCATGTGGAGGTGGCGATGCAGCTTCTGGCCGAGGGCAAGGCCTATAAATGCTATTGCACCCCGGAGGAGCTAACCGCGATGCGCGAACAGGCGATCGCCGAGAGGCGCCCACCGCGCTATGATGGGCGCTGGCGCGACCGTGATCCCTCCGAGGCGCCGGAGGGCGTGAAGTCCGCCATCCGCCTGAAAGCCCCGCGCGAGGGCGAGGTGCTGCTGAATGACCTCGTACAAGGCGAAGTGCGGGTGAAGAATGCCGAGATGGATGACATGATCATCCTGCGCTCGGACAGCACGCCGACCTATCTGCATGCGGTGGTGGTGGACGACCACGACATGGGCATCACCCATGTGATTCGCGGCGATGACCATCTCACCAACACCTTCCGCCAGATTCAGATTTATGATGCCATGGGCTGGGAGAAACCGGCTTTCGCGCATATTCCGCTGATCCATGGCGCGGATGGCGCGAAGCTCTCCAAACGCCATGGTGCGGTGAGCATCCTGGAATTCCGTGAGCAGGGTTTCCTGCCCGAAGCTCTGTGCAACTACCTGCTGCGCCTCGGCTGGGGCCATGGCGATGCGGAATTCTTAAGCCGTGACGAGCAGATTCAGCTTTTCACGCTGGAAGGCGTGGGCCGCGCGGCGAGCCGTATGGATTATGCCAAGCTGACGCATCTGAACGGCATGTGGCTACGCCAGGCCGATGATGCACGGCTGCGCGATGAGGTGGTGGAGCGTCTGGCGAAAGCGGATATCACCGTTGGCACGGCGGCGATGCAGCGCATTCTGCATCTAATGCCGGGTTTGAAGGAGCGCGCGAAAACTCTAGAGGAGCTGGCTTCGTCTTCCGCCTTCCTCGCGCGCGAAGTACCCCTGCCCTTCGAGCCCAAAGCCGAAGCGCTGCTGACATCTGAGGCCAAGGAGATGCTGGCACGTCTGGCTAAGCTCCTGGAAGCAACCACATTCGAGAGCGAGACAATCGACGCTGCATTGCGCGGCTTCGCGGAGGCCGAAGGCCGCAAGCTGGGCCAGGTGGCACAGCCTCTGCGTGCGGCCCTCACGGGCAGCACGATGAGCCCAGGTATCGACGCGACGCTGATCGCGCTTGGCAAGGATGAAGCGCTGAAGCGCATCCACGCCGTCTCGGCCTAAAAAAGACCGCCTGACGGTGACCTTTGACTTATCCCGACGCCAGCTCACATAAAAGAGCTGGCGTTTTTATTTCAATTCAGAAATCCGCAACCGTGCAGGCATAGCCTGCGGATGAGACTTCACCGCAGAAGCGCGCGGCGGCCACCTTGTTAGCAAAACCCGCCACCCGCAGGCGGTAATAGGTCTGGCCCTTCACATCAGCCTGCTCAATATTGGGCGACTTGCCCCGGAACAAAGCCGGCGCGGCAGCGGCGATCTTGTTCCACTGGCTTTGCGCCGCGCCCTGGCTGTTCAGCGCGCCAAGCTGAACGGCGGCGGTGCCGGAGAGGCTGCTTTGCACCGAAGCCACGATGGCGGCGGGTGCCGGCGCCGGTGAAGCAGGCGGCGTCGCGACGGACCCAGGTATGGACGAGGACACCGCACCCGGAATAGGCGACGGGCCAGTATAGGCCGCATCAGGGTCACCACTGGTGGGCACCGCAGCAGCGGGAGGAGGCGCAGCCGCCGCTGGTGCTTCTGATGCCGCAGCCGCGGGAACCAGCGGCATGGGCACGCTACCAGCAACTGGCATGCTGCTGACGCTGGGTGTGATGACTGCCGGTTGTGTGGGTGTAGGCGGCGCGGGCGGCACGGGGTTTTGGATGGAGCTTGCGATCAGCGCGGAGAAACCATCCATCGCCTGCTGTACCTGATCCGGCGTCAGATCGATGGCAAGCACTTGCCGCGCCTCGTCGTCCCGCCCAGAGGCGATAAGGGCAGCGGCATAATCCTCACGGATTTTCGGGGTCGCACTTTGCCCGGTGGCAAGAGGCCCAAGATACTGCAAAGCCTCGGGCCCATGGCCTGAAAGTGCCAAGGACAGGCCAAGATTAACCTCCGTCGCCAGGCTGCCGGGGTCGGCTAGGAACGCTTGCTGATATGGCTCCACGGCGCCCTCGAAATTACCCTGCAGATCGCGGGCGATGCCGAGATCGCTCCAGGCGGCGGCGTTGCCGGGGTCGATCGCAACCGCGGCCGCGAAGGCCTGTTCCGCCGCCGCCGGGTCTGTCTTCAGCAAGCAACGCCCAAGGCCCGTCTCGGCCGGGCTGGATTTCGCGTCGTATTTGAGGGCAAGTTGATAGGCGGCCTGGGCGGGCAGGCAGCGGTCCAGCGCGTAATAGGCATCTCCTTCATGCACCAGCGCATCCACATTGTCCGGGTCGTCCTTTAGGATCGATTGGGAAATGGACAACGCCATATTCGGATCGCCGCCAGCGATCGCGGCATCAGCTACGTTCAGTGTGTTTGGCCCCACGGAGCCGGTAGGCGCGTTGGCCGCCGTTTGCGACCCTGGCTGCTGCGCGCAGGCCGCGAGTGCCAGAACCAGCGCCACCGGCGCGGCGTTGCGGAAAGCTTTACGGCAGGAAAAACCAGATCTTGCGGTAGCAGAGATGCTCATAGGGTCAGTTCTTCTATCGATTGTTTATTCAGTGGTGGTGCAAGACGGCCATCACGTTGATCACGGCAGGGCCGCCGACGATCAGAAACACGCAGGGAAGGATGAAGACGATCATCGGCAGTGTCATCAAGGTCGGCAATTTACCGGCCTTCTCCTCAAACCGGACAAGCATCTCGGCGCGCAATTCTGCGGAAAGGTTGCGCAGCGCCTGGGTCAAGGGTGTGCCGAATTGCAGCGATTGTGTCAGCGTTGTTGCCAAACGCTTCAGCACCTCAAGGTCCGTGCGCTGGCCAAGTGAGGCCATGACGCTGCGCATATCCGCGCCGATCTGCAACTCCCGCGAGGTTTGCATCAGCTCCTGCGCGAGATCAGCGTTCAGCATCTGAATTTCCTGCGCCACGCGGGCAATGCCGGCTTCCAGCGCCAAACCGGCATCGGCGCAGATCACCAACATATCGAGCGCATCGGGCACCCCTCGTTCGACCTGTTCAAGATGGCGCTTACGGATATTGGTGGCGACCATTTCCGGCAGTAACATGCCGCCCACCGCGCCGCCGCCCAGCTTGAGGCAAAGCCCGATTGTTCCGGGCATGAAATTCTTCAGAGACAAATACAGAAGTACGGGCGTTAGAAACAGCAGCAGGATTTTCGCGCCGATGAAAAGGCCGAGCCCCCTGCCGCCGCGAAACCCAGCCCCTTCCAAAGTGGCTGTCATTTCCAGCAAAGTCTTGCGCGACAGCAGACCCGAGCGGGCGATAAACATGCCGAACGAGGATACCAGCCGCAACAGTAGCGAGCCCTCGGGCTTTGCCTCCTCCACGGTTGCCGCGCTGCGCCCATGGATCGCCAGTTCAATACGTTTGTTTAGCTTCTGCGCTCGCCCCATCGCGGCGGCGAGGGAAACGGCGGCAAACGCCAGCAGCACCAGGCACGCAGCCAGCGCCACCAGGATATACATAGGAGGAACCGGGCTATTTAAGAACATTGCTGATCATGAACTTAATAACCCCCATACCGGCTCCCATCAGCAAAATGGCAGCCCCCAGAACCGACTCTCCGCCGGACGTGGTGAAGAGCACCTTCATGTAGGAGGGTTGCATCCAGTACAGCGCTCCCCCGGCAAAAAACGGCAGGATGGTCAGAACCATCGAGCTCATACGCGCCTCGGCCGTCAGCGCATAGCCACGCGATTTTAGTGCCACACGTTTGCGAATCACCTCGGCCAGCGTTTCCAGCGTTTGGGTAATGCCACCGCCGGAACGTGATTGCAGCGTAATGGCAGTGGCGAAGAACTGATATTCCGTCAGTTTTATGCGCTCGGCCAGTTCGCGCAGTGCGATATCAAGCGGAAAGCCGATGCTTACCTTGTCCGCCAGGATGGTAAATTCGCGCTTGGTCGGCTCCATCGCGTCGGCCCCCACAGTACGCAGCGCCTCGCCCATAGGGATACCGACACGCACGCAACGGACGATGGTGTTCAGCGCATCCGGGAATTGCTCTATCAGCTTCGCGTTGCGGCGGTTCTTGAACGAGTTAAAAATGAATCGGTCCAGCATATACCAGAGCATGGGCGAGCCAAAATATTTGACGATGAACCAGATGCTCTCGTGTTTCCCAAGCGGATGCGAGGCCACCCACATGATAGCCGTCGTGGCCAACAAGGCCAAGGGCGGCACCAGCCACCATTTGATCGGGTAGGTTTCCGCCTGCTGCAGATCCACACCAATCAGCTCCGCGGCTTGCTCCTTCAGCTGATCTATCCGCGATGTGGCACGAACCAGACTGAGTTCCTGGTCCACCGTGGAGATCGCCTGGGCGTCAGGCATGATGGCCTGCTTGATCCGGCTTTTCAGCCTTTCCTCGCGGTTATGCCCGGAGACGGTCCAAAGCGTCACACCCACAGCCGCAGCCGACAGCACGAGAACGATGATCAGAAGTAGAAGGAGTTCATGCAGCAGCATCAGGTTTCCTCCAGCGCCGTCATCCAGGCGCGGTCCAGCCCGTAATATTGCAGCCGCTCCTGGAAGGAGGAACGGATGCGGCTGACCTCATAACGGCCGACGAGCCGGCCATTCGGCGTTTCGCCGGTAATTTCAAGTTTGAAAATATCGTTCAGCAGCTGTGTCTCGCCTTCGATACCGGCGATCTCCGTAACCTGTATCACGCGGCGGCCGCCATCGCGCTGGCGCTCCACCTGGATGATAATATTGACGGCTGCACAGACCTGCTGACGGATGGCGCGGGGAGTCAGACCCATTGAGGACATCTGCACCATGTTCTCGATACGCGAAAGCGCGTCGCGGGTGTTGTTGGCGTGGATGGTCGACATCGAGCCGTCATGGCCCGTGTTCATCGCCTGCAGCATGTCGAATGCCTCGGCGCCACGTGTCTCACCGATGATGATTCGGTCAGGGCGCATACGCAGTGCGTTGCGAACGAGATCGCGCGCCGTTACCTCACCCTTGCCTTCCAAACTGGCCGGGCGTGTTTCCAGGCGCACCACATGCGGCTGCTGCAATTGCAACTCCGCCGCGTCCTCCACGGTGACGATACGTTCCGTCGCCTCGATGAAGCGCGAGAGTGCGTTCATCATCGTGGTTTTGCCGGAGCCGGTGCCGCCCGAGACGATGATATTGAGCCGGCAGCGCGCCGCGATTTCCAGCACGCGAGCGATGGGCGGCGTCATCGCGCCGAATTCGATTAGCTTCTTGAAGTCGATCGGTTTCTTGGAAAACTTACGGATCGAGATCGAAGGTCCGTCTATCGCCAGAGGCGGCAGCACGATATTGACGCGTGAGCCATCTTTCAGGCGGGCATCGCACATTGGGCTCGCCTCATCCACGCGCCGGCCGACGGAAGCAGCAATGCGCTGGCAGATATTGGTCAGATGCGCCCAGTCACGGAAACGCACCGGCACCTGGGTGAGCTTGCCGCCACGTTCCACAAAGGTATGGTCCGGGCCATTGACCATGATGTCGTTGATGCTGTCATCGAGCAGCAGCGGCTCCAGGGGGCCAAGCCCCAGCATGTCGTCCACCAGTTCGGTGGCCAGCGCGCGCTGCTCGCGGGCATTGAGCTGCACGCGCTTGTCAGTAGCCAGATCGGAGATCAGCCGCTCCACCTCAATCAGCAGGCGGTCGGCTGGCAGCGCCGCCACGGCGGTTGCATCCATGCGGGCAAGGCACAGATTGCGCAGCTCGGCGATTTCGGCACGGACAGAGGCGCCGGTATCGAGCGGAATGCGCGTTACCTCGACAGCCTGAGCCGGTACGGGTGCAGCCGGCACTGGGGCCGGCGCGGGGACGGGTGCAATTTCCTCGCTGCGGCGGCGCCCGAAAATCGGCATGCTGTCCGTCATCGCGCCTATTCCTTCTGTAAGCCCAGCATCTTGAATATGCCGCCGACGGAACCGCCTCCGTGCACTGCGGATACGCCATCCTCGTCACGATTGGCGACAAAGCCAATCTCACGCGCAAGGTCGGAGATCGCCTGCCGGAACGGTCCCTTGGCCGTGACAGCCGGCTCGCCGAAACTGGCACTTTCGTTCAACTGTTTGGGAATATCGGGAATGGTGATGTCAATCTTGACCTTCAGCGCTTCCTCTATCTGCTTGCGCGTCAATCCGCCCGGCCTGCCCTGGCGGTTGAGCACGACGGTCGGGCTTTGCGGCTGCCAAGGGCCATTGGGCAGGCTAAGCAGCCGCAGCGTATCGCGCACTGAAGCCAAAGACGGGTCCATGACGATGACACGGTGATGCGCGAATTCGATCATCTCGCGATTGCAGGCCATCGGCAGGAAGGGCACATCCATGACGATAAAATTATAGCGCACGCGCAGCGCCTCGATCAGCCGCCGCGCCGCGCCTGGTGCGTAGTTCATCGGCTCGGTCAATTTTTCTTCCGAGGCGAGCACCTGCAGGCGTTCGGCCACGGGTTGCGCGGCGCGCTCGACAAAAAGCGTATCTATGCGATCCGGCGTTTCCAACGCCATGCGCAAGCCCGGACCTGACTTGCCCCCGAGAAGCAATGCACCAGAACCCATATGGATGTCTGATTCCAGGAACACGGTGTGGCGCTTCGCCGTGACGCCAAGCAGCCAGGCAAGGTTGCCCGCAATGGTGGTGGCACCCACGCCTCCGCGCGCACCAATGATCACGATCACGCGCCCGCCCCGGGCTGCTTCCTGGCCAATGGTCTTGCGGGTGATCAGCGGCGCGAAATGGCGTGCCACGGCCTCGCGGGTGATCGGTTTGAAGAGATATTCCATCACCCCCATACCGCGGGTGATATGGCGGTAGAAATCCACCTCGGCACTGTCGCCGACCACCAGCACGCGTACGCCGGGCTCCACCACGTCCGACAATTCGCCCAACGCCTGCAGCGGCTGCTCCTCTCCGGCGATGTCGACAATCAGCACCTCGGGCGTCTGCAGCTTGGCCATCGCGGCAATGGCGGTGCGCACCGTGCCGCGCCGAATATCCATGCCGCCAGTGGTGACTTCGCTCAGGCTGTCGCGTAGCACCTGTTCGGTTGCCGGGTCGCTGATAAAGGCAAGGACGGTCAGACGGTCCGGCCGGCTGACGACCCCACCGCCATCAGAGAGCCCGCCAATTGCTCCCTGGGTGCTCATGCCTCGTCCTTTCCCGTCATGCCTATTCCTGCCGCCATCAATCGCCCCCGGTGATAGAGGTCGCGGGGGAGGTCGGCGTCAACGCTGTCTGGATACCGGCGGCCGTGCCGTCAGTGGTCGCCTTCTGGATGCCGCCCACCGCGATGACGCCGTTTGAGCCCGGTTCAGACTGACCGCTGATCAGGTCCGATTTATTGGCCGCCTGCTGCGCAAGAGCTTCATTTGAAGCTCCCGTCGCCGCCCAGTTGCCTGGGCGGTTGAACGGGTTGAAAGCACCCTGGCAGCCCGCCAGTGCCAGCAGCGCCGCGCAGGAGAAAAGGAGAATGCTGGAACGCATGGAATACGCCACCTTCATTGCACCATGAACCCGGCATCGCCAGGGATACTGGCGTTCGTTACGTCGGTACCATTATTACGAAGCAGCAGGATACGCTGCAAATCATTTGGCGGCGACCAACCATCATCCGGCGAGGCGATGGAGTTCGCGTTGTTCACTGGGTTCACGATATAGGGGGTAACGGTGATCACCAGCTCCTGCTGCTCACGCTGAAAGGCATCGCCGCGGAACAGCGCGCCCAGGATCGGGATCTCTGAGAGGCCCGGGAGGCCGTTATCAACCTGGTTCGTCGTATCCTCCAGCAGGCCTGCGATCGCCATGCCCTGGCCAGAGCCGAGAATCACGGTGGAAGAAGCGGCGGTAATGTTGAGCGACGGGACCGAGAAAACTTCGGAGCTGCCGCCGGAGCTCACAGTGGCGGCGTTGGCCGCGTTGATGGAGCTGATCTGCGGAGAAACCTGTAACGCGATCCGCCCATCGGAGAACACCGTGGGAATGAAAGAGAGCAGCACACCGAAATTCTTGAAGGTTACCGTGACGGTCGAGGCGCCGCCCGTGCCACTGGAAGAGACAGGAATCGGGAATTGCCCGCCAACCTGGAAATTCGCCTGGGTGCCGGAGAGTGTCGTCAGAGTTGGCTCCGCAAGGACGTGGGCAAGATTATCGGTGGCCAGCGCATCGATAACGCCTTCAAATGTGCCACCGGGAAAAACAACCCCCAAATGCTGCCAGGGGGAGCGGCTGAAAGTGAGCTCGGTGCCGACGCGGTCGTGCCGAGTTAGTGCGAACTTGCCTACAGAAATCGCGGATGTGCCGACATTACTCCAGTTAATCCCGAGTTCACGCGTGACCTCGCGCGACATCTGGGCGATACGCACCTTCAGCTCAACCTGGATCGGCTGCTGCACCGTCAGGTCATTGGTGACCTTGCCGGTGGGTGAGATCAACCTGGCCTGGTTGATGACCCGGTCGGCATCCTCGGCGCTGTTGACGGAGCCGCGCACGATCATGCCGCCCGGCTCCGATTCAGCCGTGACACCGCTGCCGGGATCCGCCACCTGGGACTCGCTGTCCTCCCGGTGGTCGCTATATTCTGACGGATTCACCGTAATTGAATATTGTGCGATGCGGTTGCCCGACGAGTTCGTGGCCACCACATCCGTCTCACCGGGCGTCTTGCCGAACACGAACATCGTGCCTGGGCTGGCCGGGCGCACGGAGGCAATACTGTCATCCGCTACAAAGAGATTCGCCACCGGACGCGGCAGCTTGATCAGCTTGCCCTGCCCCTTCGCGATCGAAATCCCTCCATAATAGGCCGGCGGAATGACCTGCGCCTGCTGGCTGGCATCAGGAGAGGCCACCGGCTGGGGGGCAAGCTGAACAGGCGCGGCACCGCTGCCGTCGTTATCCGTCTGCGCATAGGCTGCAGGGGTGGCCGCAAATAGGGCCAGCACCGATGCTGTGAGAAGGCAGCGCATCAGAATTTAAACTCCCCAGTGTCGCCTGCAGAAATCACATTCACGGTCGTTACAGGCTGTTCCGTAGGCTGCGCTGCGGACAAAGCAGGCGATACCTGTCCAGCCCAGACAGGCAGAGGCATTGAATTGTTGCTGGCACCGTTGGACTGCGCCGAATGAACGATCAGCGATAATTTGCCGAGATTGACCGCCACCAGGCAACGTGCCGCCTGTTCCTGTGTGACCTCCAGAGTGACAGTCGAAGCGGGCTGGTTGTTATTATTATTATTGCTCGTGGCATCTTTGATCAGTTCGGCGCCAGTGGCGATGACACGCACATTGCTCAGAACAACCTCTGCGGCGATGCTCTTCCCGTCGGGGGCACCGGCAATGTCCTGGGTCAGCAGCACGTCGACCCTGTCACCTGGCCAGATCAGACCGTCAGCGCCGGTGACATTGTCAACGGCAACCGTGACGGCGCGCATACCCGGCTCCAGAACCGCAGCAAGGAACCCATGATCCCCCGGGTGAATGACGCCGTCATTGGTGATAATTCCCCCCTGAACCAGAGGGGTCCTGACCATGGCGCCGGTCAGAGCGGCACGGTTCTGGGGCGTGTCGGCGATCGCATCAGCGGGCACATTCGCGGCCAACATGGTGGTGTTGGTAATATTGCCGGGCTGGATCAGCACTCCGCCGGACAGAGGCACGGCAGCGACCAAGACCTGCGCGGTTGGTGCCGGCGCGGCGACGACAGCCACCTTATGGTTCTGGTTCAGAATGGAATAGCCGAATACCACCACCGCAGCCAGCGCGGCGATCAAAACGACAAATATGCCGAGACGGAAAACCATGTGCGACCTATGATTGCAAAATTTGCGGTAAAAGCACCGCCAAGGTACCGCCAGCTATGGCACACGCATAAGGTAGCGGCGCCCGCCGCCTGATGCGCCACAGCTCCGCCCTGAGGAAGCGGCGAGGATAGGAGCCGGCACACGATGCAGCCGGCCGCCGCACAACAACAGAAAGAAGAAGATACAAAATGGCCAGCCCGCCGCCGAGCAGCATCACATTGGCCACGAACATGAACTCCGCCCGCCATGAGGGTGGGATAAGCAGCGCAGACGCGGCCCAGAGCTTCACGTCCCCGCCTCCCATCAATCCGGCGACCCAGATAACGAAAAGCATGAGAAACAACACCAGGGCTGCCCCAAGCGCGTGAAGCAGATCATGGTCGATCAGACGGATACCAGCCCCGAACACCAGAAGCAGGGCCGACACCCAATTGGGAACAGTCCGCACCGCAAGATCATGCAGCGCTGCATAGACAAGCGACACCACCGCGACGCCGGCCAACAAAATGCTCAAGCTTGCCTCAACATGTCTCGGCTTTGTGTCATCATCTTAATCTACCTATCTGACCAACCCGATTGTTTGAGCTCTTACCAAATCCCAGTTCACAGAAGATTACGGACACTCGGATCGCCCATCAAACTATCGAATCGTCCATGACATATCATTTGTGTAGTCTCAAAATATTGGCACACAAAAGATTATATTCATCAAAGCTATAAAAATTTTACAAGGTGGCAAAATCCTCACGCCAAGGATGCATAAACAAAAAACGGCCACCCGGAATAAACCGGCCGGCCGTTTCTCGCCCTTGAAGGAGGGCTTTTTACAGTTCAGAAGCGACCGTATTGAACGTGCAGGAGAGGTTCCCGCCCAACGTGGTCACGGCGGCGATGATGACCACAGCGATCAGGGCGGCAATCAAGCCATATTCGATGGCGGTAACGGCGCGCTTATCGACATTCAGTTGGCCAAGCTTCTGAGCAACGGCGGTACGAACGTAGTTCACGAGCATCGGGTAAGTCCTTTCAAACAGTTAACCTAACAGTCAAACAAGACAACAATGACAAGCATCTCCTAGCCGCATTTTGCTGCCGCCGCTATCCACCTAACAAGGTTGTCTTGTAATACATTATAAATCAGTGGTTTCTGTCAAATGTAGTTTGAGCACTAATAAACAATTAACCGTGAGCCCTTCAACCACTTTGTACGGAAAAATACAACTTAAACTTGCCGAGCGATGAGTTTGTTTTATTTTTTGCGCCGCGCCAAAAATTTATTTATTATTAAATTTTATTTTCGTTTTTCGATCTTGTTGATTTCGATTTTTGAGGAGGTTTCGGAATTTAGATATCCGAACGGCAACAATATCTTCACAATTCCGAGGCGACCTGGTTAAAGGGCGTCGCCACTTCGCTCCCCATCCGGCTAACGCCGCCGACGATCGCCAATGCGATGATCAGGGCAATAATCGCATATTCGACCGCGGTTACAGCCCGGCGATCGCGGTGAATAGCCTGGAGGTTGTTCACCACCATCTGATATAAACAGGCAGCTAACATGGCCGAACCTCCCCAGTATGCTCCGCGACCAGAACATCTTCCCTGCAAAAAAGACGCACAACCCGCGGATTATGTAACGTAACCCCCGCCCCCCAGCATAGACCTGTCACGTAAATGTGTAGTAAACGCGCCCTTTGGCGTTCCGGCCTGGGCAAATTCTTGCAGTTTCCCGACACCATGATATGACCGGCATGGCCTTCGCCCCCGTTGGCTAACTGGATAAGCTCCGATCCTTCTAAGTTCGTTTATGCAGGTTCGAATCCTGCCGGGGGCGCCATTCCGTTTCCTGTTCCCAATTCTTGCCGTGCGATTTGAACGGTGATTTTATGGACGATGAAGCCGATGTTGCGAGTGTGCTCCGGATCTGGCCGGCGAGGTTCTGCCGGGTATGTCGCGGCGGCGCGTCTGGCATACGGAGAAAAAGCTGCGAACAAGCCTTGTGTATCGTGAAGGTCACGGCCAGTTCTCGAGCACTGAGTTCGGATTGTCCAGAGCAGACGACATTTTCGACATCTGGGTTTGACCTCTATGCGAAGACGACCAAGCGTGCGGCATTTTTGGCTGAGATGGAGCGGGTGGTTCCATGGGCTGAGCTGTGTTGCTTGATTGAGCCATTTTATCCAAAGGGCACGACTGGCCGACGGCCGTTTGGCGTGGAGCGTATGCTGCGGATTTACTGCCTGCAACAGTGGTTCAACCTGTCGGATCCGGCTGCCGAGGAGGCGCTCTACAATTCGCTTTCGATGCGGCGGTTTGCCGGCATTGATCTTGGCCGTGAGCCGGTGCCTGATGAGACGACAATCTGCCGTTTCCGGCATCTTTTGGAGGCGCATGATTTTGGGCGGCGGATGTTTGAGTGTGTGCATGAACAGCTGGAAGCCAAGGGCTTGCGGCTTTCCAGCGGCACGATTGTGGACGCGACCATCATCCACGCGCCGAGTTCGACCAAGAACGAGGAGAAGGCGCGCGATCCGGACATGCACCAGACCAAGAAGGGCAACCAATGGTACTTTGGCATGAAGGCACACTTTGGCGTGGACCGGCGCGCCAAGGTCATCCATTCCGTGGTGGCCACGGCGGCGAATGTGCATGACAGCGCGGTGCTGGGCGATCTGCTGCATGGTGAGGAGCGCGATGTCTGGGGTGACCAAGCGTATCAGGGCCAGGGCGAGATCATCAAGGAGAAGGCGCCCAAGGCGCGCGACCGCACCAACCGGCGCTACAGGCACCGCGGTGTTGTGAATGAGGCAGAGCGAGCCAGGAACCGGGAGAAGTCCAGGGTGCGCTCACGCGTCGAGCATGTGATCGGTGTAATCAAGCTGAAATTCGGGTTCACCAAGGTGCGGTATCGCGGCCTGGAGAAGAATGCCAACCGGTTGTTCGCAATCTGCGGGCTGACGAATTTGTATATCCTGCGGCATCGATTCCGGATGGCATAGGATAGCTGCGCCCAAGGCACAGGAAAATCATGGTTTCAGAAAAAGCTAAGGCCAAAACATAGAGACTCAGGCGCCGGATCGCACCACCATTTGAATTCAAATCACCCTACGCAGAGGTTCCCTAGATCGATAATTTTGCCCCGCACGTCCGTACGCAGGATCCGGTAAATTGTAGATGCAGCCAAACAATTTAAAACTGTTCCGTCATATACGAACAATAAAAGTGTCAGCGAGTTCAGGACACGGACATATCAAGAATAGCCACAATGTTTTCAGCAAACCGTGGCAAGCCCGAAACCGATAATGCCTAGAGGTATAGGCAGCCGAGATTGACAGTATTTAACGCCAGCAGCAAATGCACAATGCTATACAACGCCCATTGGGGCATGAACATACGTAACTTTCCTGCTACGCCCGCCCGGTCACCTGCCAAGTTGTACCCGTTGGGATCACCGTCAGATGCACCAGTGATTAGCCCGGGACCCAGTAATTCTTTAAGCTTTGGCCAAGGCGGTTATTTGATGCGGAGCCGAGCGACATAAATTTTTGACATGCGATGAGTGCAATCGTCATCACCGTTCTCAGATGGGTATCTGAAGATGCTAGTGAAGCTTGCATTAAATCTCGTTTACAGAGGACTTGCGGAGTCAGCGTCAAAAGCGCGGTCATATTTATAGCTAAATTCCGATGCTCTCTGCCGCACATATCAAATTTGAGAAATACGTCAAATCTGTCGGAGATCGCGATGAGTGGTGGATATTACAGATTTCGCCCGTGATGAGAGTCATCTCGCACGAGTATTAAGCCCTGTTCCTTCAAAGGACATGGTGCCTATGCAGAAACGTAACTGACAAATTCACGTCCTTTTAATGCCGCTATTCAGGCACAAAGAAATAGGATGCTTGAGTTCTGTTCATGGAGAGTAGAGATGCCAGAAAATTTTCTAAAGGCTGAGGCAGCTTTGCGAACTATTGCAATCGACCGGTTAATTGCCGCGTCGTTGAGTCATGGAAAGCAAGCGATATCCGTGCCATCTGGCGCTTACTCAGCAGAAACAGATCGGACACGCGAAGACAGCTCTATCATGTCGTCACACTCAAGCGCGCCGAAACAAGAGATTGAGGGCCCTAAGCCCAGTAAAGTGCCCTTGAGAAGTGCAGCGCAATTGCGGCCCTCACGTCTGCCAAAATAAATCCGTGGTATATTTTCATGGCCCGGTGCACCGTCCCCAATATCCCTGACGGGGACGCAGGTGTGTTTATGCGCAGGCTATCAGGCTCAGCCCCTGCCCCAGCCGCACAGGCCCGGAGCTACTGTCGGCAAAAATCGTCCCGCCGGTGAAGCGTATCTCCGCAGCCGTCCCGGCTTGCAGTCCTGATTCCAGCAGCGCATCCGCCGTCATCGCGGCGGCGAGGCTCATCGCCCCGCGCGTGAGGGTAAGATGCGCTTGCGCGCCGGTCGCGCTCACCCGCGCCACCCGCCAACTGCCCTGGGCGGCCGGCACTGGCACGACATGATGTGGACGAATGAATAGGCTCGCCGCGCCATCCGGCAGTTGCGCCTGGCCCAGCTCCAACCCATCCAAACCACGCACGAAACCGCCGCGCAGCAACACCGGAATATCGTTACTTTCGCCCAGGAATTCGTGCACGAAGGGATTCACCGGATGCCGGTAGATATCAATCGGTGAACCTTCCTGGCAGATCCTGCCATCTTTCATGATCACCACGCGGTCGGCGAGATCGAAGGCCTCTTCCTGGTCATGGGTGACGAAGATGGTGGTGATGTGCATTTCCTCATGCAGCCGTCGCAGCCAGCGGCGCAGCTCGCGCCGCACCACGGCATCCAGCGCGCCGAACGGCTCGTCCAGCAGCAGAACGCGCGGCTGGCTGGCCAACGCCCGTGCCAGCGCCACGCGCTGGCGCTGCCCGCCGGAGAGTTGCCCAGGATAGCGCCCAGCCAATGTTTCCAGCTGGATGAGTTTCAGCAGCTCAGCCACCTTGCTCTGGATAAACGGCTTCGGCGACTTGCGGATGCGCAGCGGGAAAGCGATGTTCTCGAACACGCTCATATGCCGGAACAACGCGTAATGCTGGAACACGAAGCCAACGCCGCGCTCACCAGGATGGCGTGCCGTGGCTTCATCTTCGCCGATGGTGATGCTGCCCGCATCCGGCGCGTCCAGCCCCGCGATCAGGCGCAGCAATGTGGTTTTGCCTGAACCCGAAGGCCCCAACAGCGCCAGCAATTCGCCAGGCTGCACGGTCAGCGAGACATCATTGAGCACGACATGGCCGTTGAAGCCGCGCGAAACATTGGAAAGCTTGATCTCGGTCGTCATCAGACTGTCCTCCGGCGCTGGGCACCATGCAATTCATCGCGGTGCCACCATTCCAGTGCCGCTTTCAATACCAGCGTCACGAGAGCCAGCATTGCCAGCAGCGAGGCTACCGCAAAGGCGGCCTGGATATCGTAGGATTGATATAGTGATTCAACCGCCAGCGGCAGCGTATCCGTCTGCCCGAATACCTTGCCCGAAACCACGGAGACCGCACCAAACTCACCCATGGCGCGGGCGTTGCACAACAATACGCCATAAAGCAGCGCCCAGCGGATTTTCGGCAAACAGATGCGCCAGAAAATCTGCCAGCCGGAGGCCCCCAGTGTTACGGCCGCTTCTTCCTCTTCATTGCCTTGCTCCTGCACAAGCGGGATCACCTCGCGCGCCACGAAGGGGAAGGTTACGAAAATCGTCGCCAGCACCATGCCCGGCAGAGCGAAGATGATCTGGATGTTATGATTTGAGAGCCAGCTGCCCAGCAACCCGTTGAGCCCGAACAGCAGCACCTCCAGCAAGCCCGCGACGACCGGCGAGATAGAGAAAGGCAGATCAATCAGCGTGATCAGCAGATTGCGGCCAGGGAACATGAACCGCCCGATGCACCAACTCGCGCACACGCCGAAGATAAGGTTCGCTGGCACCGTGATGGCGGCAATAATCAGTGTCATCCAGATGGCTGATTGCACGTTGGGGTCCACGATAGCGGAAAAATACTCACCAAACCCGGCAGTCAGCGCCTGCGCGAACACCGCGATGAGCGGCACAAGCAGAAACAAAGCCATGAACAGCAGCGCAGCTGTGATCAGCAGAACCTTATTGGCCATGACGGCGCCTCACCCAGGCTTGCAGAAGATTGATAGCAAATAGCAGAACGAAGGACACGCCCAGCATCAGCACGCCGATGGCCGTGGCCCCCTGATAATCGAACTGGTCGAGCTGCTGCACGATCAGCACCGGCATGATCTCGGAAATCATCGGCTTATTGCCGGCGATGAAGATGATCGAGCCATACTCACCCAGCGCGCGCGCGAAGGCGAGCGCGAAGCCTGTAAGCAGAGCCGGCAGAATGGCGGGAAAGGAGATGCGCAGGAAGATCTGCAAGGGCGTAGCGCCCATCAGATGCGCCGCCTCCTCCTGTTCGGGCTCCAGATCCTCGATCACCGGTTGCACCGTGCGCACGACGAAAGGAAGCGAGACGAACATCATCGCCACCACGATGCCCGCGGGCTGAAACGCGATGTGAATGCCGAAGGGGGTGAGAAGCCGGCCGATCCAGCCATCCGGCGCGTAAAGCGTGGAGAGCGAAATGCCCGCCACCGCCGTCGGCAATGCAAAAGGCAGATCGACCAGCGCATCGGCAATGCGCCGCCCGGGAAACTCGTAGCGTGTAAGCACCCAGGCCACCAGCAGCCCAAAGACCGCATTGGCACCACCGGCCAGCAGCGCGGAACGCAAGCTGACCCACAAATCCGCCAGCACACGCGGGCCCGTGATCTCCTTGAGGAAAGCGTGCCAGCCCATCCCCGCGGTGAACCACAGCATGACGCAAATCGGCCCCAGCACAATGATGAAGAGCCAGAGCAAGGTGATGGTTAATGTCGGCACGAAACCCGGCAGCACATTGCGTTGCCGCCTGGGCAGAAAGGACGCCAAGCTGAGAGAAGCACTCACCTTGGATCAGGCCCCTTTGCTGTAAACCTGGTCGAAGATACCGCCATCACCAAAGAACTCCGGCTGCGCCTTGCTCCAGCCGCCAAAGGCACCGTCAATCGTCACCTGCGGCAGAGACGGGAATTGATGCGCATATTTCTTTAGCACCGTGGGGTCCACAGGGCGGTAGAAATTCTGCGCGATCACCTCCTGCGCCTCGGGCGCGTAGAGATATTTCAGATATTCCTCGGCCAGGGCGCGGGTGCCGTGCTTATCGACATTCTTGTCCACCACCGCCACCGGCGGCTCCGCCTTGATGGAGATGGAAGGGAGTACAACCTCAAACTGGTCGCCTTCCTCCTTGATGGACTGATAAGCATCCGACTCCCAGCCCACCAGCACATCGCCAATGCCGCGCTGGGTAAAGGTAAGGGTGGAACCATGCGCGCCGGTATCCAGCACCGGTACATTGGTGAAGAATTTCGTCAGATAATTCTTGGCACCATCGGTGCTGCCATATTTGGTCAGCGCGTAATTCCAGGCCGCCAGCACGTTCCAGCGCGCCCCGCCGGAGGTTTTCGGGTTCGGCGTGATCACCTGCACGCCGGGGCGAATCAGATCGTCCCAATCCTTGATGTTCTTCGGGTTGCCCTTGCGCACAAGGAACACGATGGTCGAGTTATAGGGGGTGGAATTATTGGGCAGACGAGACTGCCAGTCAGCGGCAATCAACCCGCTCTTGGCAATGGCATTGATGTCGTAGGAGAGAGCCAGGGTTACGACATCCGCCTGCAATCCCTCGATCACGGCGCGGGCCTGCGCGCCGGACCCGCCATGCGAATAGCGCAGCCTGGGCGCGGAACCGGTTTTCTTTGCCCAATGGGCGGAGAATAGCTTGTTGTAGCTCGTATAGAGCTGCTGGGTCGGGTCGAAGGAGACATTCAGCAGCGTGTTGCTGTCGGCCCAGGCAGGTGCAACGCCCAGCGTGTAGGTGGCGCCGGCGGCACCAAGGGCCAAAATGGTACGGCGGTTTAGCTTACCTGTCATGTGAGGCGTCCAATTCTTGCTCTTTGAGATCATGGCCTGACGGCCCTGGTGCCAAAAAGCACATAAAAACTACATGTTCAATAGTTTTTATGTTTTGCCGTCTGGCAACTCAGTCATTCCATCCGCCTGGAGGGCCCAAAAATTATTCGCGCCTTGACGCCCGCCCCCGCATCCGCAACGGGTGCCCCATGACACCCGCCGGACAACTCGCAGCCGCCATCGACCTTCTTGGCCTCATTGAGGCCGACCCGCGCCCCGCAGACGCGGTGGCCAACCATTTCTTCCGTACCCGCCGCTTCATCGGCGGCGGAGACAGGCGGGCCGTCAGCACGCTCGTCTGGGGCGTGCTGCGTACCCGCCGCCATCTGGGATGGTGGCTGGATTTCTGCCGCGCTCCGCAGACGCCACGGCTATTGCTGGCCGTCCAGGCCCTTTTTTCAGGCCAGACACCGAACAAGATCGCCGCCGCCTTCATCTCCGGCCGCTACGGCCCGCCGCCGCTGGAACCAGCGGAGTTCACAATTCTGGAAAAGCTCTCCACCCGTACGCTTGAACACCCGGACATGCCGGACGCGGTGAAATACGAAGTGCCGGACTGGATTTTGCCCAAGCTGCGCACCCAGTTCGGCCCCACGCTGGCCGCCGAGATGAAGGCAATGAACGAGCCCGCCCCCTTGGACCTGCGGGTGAATCTGCTGAAAGGCAACCGGGATGATGCCCTGCTCGCCCTGGCGCGCGAAGGGCTGAGGGCCGAACCCACCGCCTATTCCCCCTGGGGCCTCAGGCTGGCGAACCGCCAATCCGTCACCACCGGCAAGGCGTTTCAGGAGGGGCTGGTGGAAATCCAGGATGAGGGCAGCCAGCTCATCGCCCTGGCACTGGATGCCCAGCCCGGCATGCGCGTCGCGGATTTCTGCGCCGGTGCGGGGGGCAAGACGCTCGCCATCGCCATGGGCATGGGCAACAAGGGCCATATCGTCGCCTGCGACGTGTCCGAACCTCGTCTGGACGGCGCCATCAAGCGCCTGCGCCGGGCGGGCGTGCATAATGCCGAGCGGCATCTGCTGGAGCCGGGCGATAAATGGGTGAAGCGCCAGGAGCAAAAATTCGACCGCGTTCTGGTAGACGCCCCCTGCACCGGCACCGGCACCTGGCGGCGCAACCCCGATGCGCGCACACGCCTCACCGAGCAGGATCTGGCCGAGTTGACCGTCAAGCAGGCCGAGATTCTCGACCGCGCGCAAAAATTGGTGAAGCCGGGTGGGAAGCTTGTTTACGCCACATGCTCCGTGCTGCAAGATGAGAACGAGACACAAACGGAGGCGTTCATGGCGCGTCATCCTGAATTCAAACCCCTGCCCCTGGAAGCGCCCGAGGCGCTGCGCGGGAGCCAAACATTGCGCCTCTCTCCGGCCCGGCACGGCACGGATGGCTTCTTTGCCGCTGTGATGGTTCGGCAGAGTTGATCTCCATCCGCCGCGCCAGGTTGTCAGACGCAAGCGGCATCGCCGCCGTGCATGTCGCGACCTGGCGCAGCGCCTATGCGAATGTTCTGCCGGATGATTATCTGGCCAATCTCTCCGTCGGCCGGCTGGCCAATTATTATGAGCACAGCATCCGGCTTGGGCTCGGGGTGCATGTGGCCGCCAGCTATGGTGTGCGCGGCGATCCGCCGATTTTGGGTTTTTCCTCCGCCGCGCGCTGCCGCGACTCGCGCCTTGGCGAGGGCGAAGTGGAAACGCTCTATGTGCTGGATGATTACCGCGAGCGCGGTCTGGGCGGGCAGTTGCTGCGCGCCTCAGCCAAGCATCTGGCCCAGCTTGGCTGCCGCTCCGCCTTTGCCTGGGTTTTGAGCGAAAATCCGTCGCGCTATTTCTACCAGCATCTGGGCGGCAAGCAGATCGCCAGCGGCACAACCTGGGTGGGCGGCGAGGATATTTCGCAGATCGCCTTCTCCTGGGATCCGATCGAGACATTGCTCGATGTGAATGCCTGAACGGCGGCCAGACTCTGTTGCAATCGCCGGCAGCCCGCTCTAGTTGGGCGCATGAGCGAGCAAAAAATTCTGATCCTGGATTTCGGCAGCCAGGTGACCCAGCTGATCGCCCGGCGCGTGCGCGAGAGCGGGGTCTATTGCGAGATTCTCCCCTTCAACGCGGATGTGCAGAGGATGCGCGATTTCGGCGCCGCCGGCATCATCCTCTCCGGCGGCCCTGCCAGTGTGGCGGATGAGGGCAGCCCCCGCGCCCCGGAATGGGTGTTCGAATCCGGCTTGCCGGTGCTCGGCATCTGCTATGGCCAAATGTGCATGTGCGTGCAGCTCGGCGGCGAGGCCAAGGGCGCGGACATCCGTGAATTCGGCCGGGCGCATATCGATATCGTGGCCGATTGCGGGCTGTTCGAGGGCACCTGGAGCACCGGCGCGCGCGAGCAGGTCTGGATGTCCCATGGCGACCATATTTCCGCGCCACCGCCCGGCTTCAAAACCGTCGCCGTCTCCGAAGGCGCGCCCTACGCCATCATCGCCGACGATACGCGCAAATATTATGGCACGATGTTCCACCCCGAGGTGGTGCACACCCCGCACGGCGCGCAGCTTCTGCGCAACTTCACCCATAAGGTCTGCGGCCTCTCGGGCGACTGGACCATGGCGGGCTTCCGTCAAGCCGAAATCGCCAAAATCCGCGCCCAGGTCGGCTCCGGCCGGGTGATCTGCGGCCTCTCCGGCGGCGTCGATTCCTCCGTGGCGGCGGCGCTGATCCATGAAGCGATCGGCGACCAGCTCACCTGCATCTTCGTCGATCACGGCCTGCTGCGCGCCGGTGAAGCAGATGAGGTGGTGAAGGTTTTCCGCGACCGCTTCAACATCAAGCTGATCCACCGCAATGCGTCCGACCTGTTCCTGGGCGAGCTGAAGGGCGTCACCGACCCGGAGCGCAAGCGCAAGATCATCGGCAAGCTGTTCGTCGATGTGTTCGATGAGGAAGCCACGAAGATCGGCGGCGCCGAGTTCCTGGCACAGGGCACGCTTTATCCGGACGTGATCGAATCCGTGAGCGCTCTTGGCGGCCCCTCCGTCACCATCAAATCCCACCATAATGTCGGCGGCCTGCCCGAGTATATGAAGCTCAAGCTGGTCGAGCCGCTGCGCGAGCTGTTCAAGGACGAAGTCCGCGCCCTGGGCCGCGAGCTTGGCCTGCCGGAGACCATCGTCGGCCGCCACCCCTTCCCTGGCCCGGGCCTGGCCATCCGCGTGCTTGGGCGAAGTGACGCCAG
The DNA here is from genome assembly GCA_963827925.1 of uncultured Pseudomonadota bacterium. GTDB lineage: Bacteria > Pseudomonadota > Alphaproteobacteria > Acetobacterales > Acetobacteraceae > Acidocella. Next base: position 84,438 of record CAWHDE010000004.1, read on the forward strand.
AGGCTGTCGCCGTGCTGCAGAAGGCCGATGCGATCTATCTGGAAGAAATCCGCGCCGCCGGGCTGTATGATGCCATCTGGCAGGCCTTCGCCGTGCTGCTGCCGGTGAAGTCCGTGGGCGTGATGGGCGATGGCCGTACCTACGACCAGGTCTGCGCCCTGCGCGCCGTGACCAGCACGGACGGCATGACCGCCGATGTCTACCCGTTCGAAATTGCCTTCCTCACCCGGGTGGCCGGACGCATCGTCAATGAGGTGCGCGGCATCAACCGCGTCACCTACGACATCACGAGCAAGCCGCCCGGCACCATCGAATGGGAGTGAGCGGCTACAAGCCGCTCACTCTCGGCTTTGCGGTCGCGGCGCTTCTCGCCGCGACGCGGCTGGCTTTTACCTTCGCGCCTGTCAGCACTGACCCTGACGAAGGCTGGAACGCCGTCCATACCGCGCTGGCGATGGGTGGCGGACCGCTCTACCCGCCGGAAGGTGCGCTCACCGCCACCAACTACCCGCCGCTCTCCTTCCTCATCACCGGGCTGGCCGGGTGGCTTACCGGCGATATGATCATCGCCGGGCGGCTGGTGGCCATCATCGCCATTTTCTGCGCCGGGGCACTGGTGTACCGGATCAGCTTCAGCATCACCCGGCAGAAAGCGGCTGCCGCCGGGGCGCTGCTGCTCTTCGCGCTTTATAACGCCACGCTCTGCCGCTCTTATCTGGGGCTGGATGACCCGCAATGGCTGGGACAGGCTTTTGCTCTGGCCGGGCTTGCCGTACTGCTGCCGGAGGATGAGCAGGCATTGCCCGGCGCAAAGCGCATTGCTCTCGCGGCTTTGCTGTTCGTGGCGGGCGGGTTCGTGAAGCAGAATCTGGTCGGGCTGCCATTCGCCGTCACCATCTGGCTGCTGGCGCACAACAAGCGTGCTTTCGCGATCTGGCTGGTCTGCGCCTTGGCGGCCTTGGCCGTGGGGTTTCGGGCTGTGCGGCGCGCTCTATGGCGTGCCCTTTTTCCAAAATCTCTTCCTCACGCCGCGGCATTATGAGATCTCCCGCGCCATCCTGAAATCTCTGCCCGTCCTGCTCGCTCTACTGCCAATGATCCTGGCGGCGGGTTGGCTGGCCCGATCCTGGCGCCAGGATGCAAGGCTGCAATTGCTGCTGCTGGCCGCCCTGGCGGCGCTTATCACCGGCGCGGCGGAGCGAGGCGGCATCGGCGTGGACATCAACGCCCATTTCGAAACCCTGTCGCTGCTCTGCATCCTCTCCGGAATCGCCCTGGCGCGTGCGCCACGGGCGCTGCCCTGGCTGCTTCTGCCCTTCATCGCTCTGGTGCCGCTGGGGGCGGTGAAAGCTGGGCAGGACATTGCCAGCTACCCCACCCGCCTGGCCACCGCACAGGCCATGGAGGCGCAGATCCGCGCCCTGCCCGGCCCTGTCGCCTGCGAGGATCTGGCCTATTGCTATTGGGCAGGCAAAGGCTACGAGTTGGATTTCTTCCTGTACGGCCAGAAACTGCTTGCCACGCGTAATGACAGCGCCTTGCGGCACGCCCTAGCCACGGGTGGCATCAGGGCCGCGCAGATCAACACGGCCCGCGGCCCGCAATCCCAAATCAGCGACCCGCTGCCACCCCTGCTGCAAAGCATGGAGCACGGAATTGCTTTACCGTTTGGGCACGCAGACGCTCATCGCCCTACCCCGCCCAACGGCCTGAGCGCATTCCTCTTCCGTCGGGTGGCCGCCAGGGGCAGGCTGCTGGCTCTCCTGGCTACGCCTGCCCTGCCGGCTCAGGGCGCGAAGGGCAGCTTGCTCTGAATCTGCGCGGCGGTCGGCAGGTCACTCTCCTGGAACCCGCCGCCCAGATCCTCATAGAGCGAGACGCTCGCCAGCAGCCTGCTCTGCTGGACGGAAAGCGCAATCTGCTGGTCAGAGAGCAATGTCACCTGCGCCGTTACCACGGTGGTATAGTCCGCCGTGCCGGCGCGGTACTCGTTCAGGGCGATCTGCGCGGCGCGCGCCGCATCCGCCACCGCACGGTCCTGCACCAGTGCCTGCTGCCCGTAGATCTGCAGATTGGAAAGATCGTCCTCCACATCCTGGAAAGCGGTCAGCACCGTCTGCCGGTAGGTTTCCACGCTTTCAAGATACGTCGCCTTGGCCGCCGTCACCGCCTGGCCGCGGATACCGCCCTCGAAAATATCCTCTGTACCAGCCGCACCCAGAGACCAGAGCGCGTTGGAGGTGCTGAACAGCCCTGTGATCGGGTTGGCGGAGAAGCCGCCCAGCGCGGAGAGAGACAGATCCGGATAATAGGCCGCCACCGCCGCGCCGATCAGCGCGTTCTGCGATGCCATCTCGCGCTCGGCGGCGGCGATGTCCGGCCGGCGCTCCAGCAGCGTGCTCGGCACTTGCGGCGGCGCCACGGGAACGGTGGCGATCTGCTGCCCCCTCGGGAATGGAAAGCTCAGACGGCGCATGGCCGATGAGCGCGGCGATGGCATTTTCATATTGCGCGCGCACCGCCCCCTCCGCCACCAGGCTGGATTGCGCGCCATCCAGCTCTGTCTGCGCGGTTATCACGTCAGACTGCGAGACTGTTCCAGCCTTGTATTTGTTCTGGGTGATCTGCAGGCTTTGCTGATAGGCCGTCACGGTCGCGCGCAGCAGCTCGATATTCGCGTCCGACGTACGCAGAAAGACATAATCCGCGGCCAGCGCGGCCTGGGCGCTCAGCGTGGCATTGTCCAGGTCCGCGGCAGTAACCTGGGCAAAGGCCACATCGCTTTGCACCTGACGGCGGATCTTGCCCCAAATATCGAGGCTCCAGGAGGCCTGGCCATCGAAAGTGCCGGAGGTGGTGGGGCCGCCGTGCGTGGCGGCACTGGCTGAATTCTCCGCTTCACGCGTGGCGCTGCCCGTAAGTCCTAACGTGGGAAACAGGCTGCCCCGCGTCTCCTGCGCCACGGCCACGGCCTCCTGATACGCATAATAATCCGCGGCCAGCGTGGCGTTGTTCACCGCGACCTGGGATTCCAGTTTATCCAGCGTGGGGTCTTGGAAATTCTCCCACCATTGACCCTTGGGCGCGGCATCGGCGGGCTCGGCCTTCACCCAGCCTGGCGCGGTCTTATAAGCAGCAGGCACGGCGAGCTGCGGCCTATGATAATTCGGCCCCACCATGCAGCCTGAAAGGCCCAGCAGGCTAATGAACGCAATGCGCCTCATGGCAACTCCACAATACTTCCTGAGCGCGGGGCGGCCTTGTCCCGTCCGCGCAGTTTCGTGCCCAGCCGCTCCAGCCAAAGATACAGAACCGGCGTGGTGTACAAGGTCAGTGCCTGGCTCACGAGCAGGCCACCAATAATCGTCAGCCCCAGCGGCTGCCGCAGGCTCGCCCCCTGGCCGATTCCGATGGCCAAAGGCAGTGCGCCCAGAACCGCAGCGAATGTCGTCATCAAAATCGGCCTGAAGCGCAGGATAGCGGCGCGGAAAATCGCTTCCTCCGGCGCAATGCCCTCGCCACGCTGCAAGGCCAGCGCGAAATCGATCATCAAAATCGCATTCTTCTTCACGATACCGATCAGCAGGATCACGCCGATCAGCGCGATAATGGTCAGCGGCGTGTTCAGGATCAGCAAAAACAATGTCGCGCCCACGCCCGCCGAGGGGATGGTCGAGAGGATGGTCAGCGGATGGATCGTGCTCTCATACAGAATGCCCAGCACGATATAAACCGCCGCAAGCGCTGCCAGAATCAGCAGCGGCTCGGACGAGGACGTGGATTTGAACGCCGCCGCCGTGCCCGCGAAACTGCCTTTGATGGTCAGCGGCACATCCAGATTGCTCATCGTCCTCTGGATTGCGGCTGCCGCCGTGCCCAGGGCCACGCCCTGCGGCAAGGAGAATGAGATCGTCGCAGCAATCTCCCCGCCCTGATGGTTGACCGTGATCGGTGTGGTGCCCGGCACAATGGACGTGAAGGCCGAGAGCGGCACCATCGTCTCCTGATTGGTACTCACCGCCGCACCGGAGGAGCTGTTCTTGCTGCCAGAGATCGCATTGATCGCAGCGTTAGTGGCGCTGTCCAGCGCGATGGTGCTGGTCTGCGTGGCCGCAGTTGTGGTGCCGCTGGAAACCGCCCCAGCGGAGAGCTGTGTGGAGCTGGTGCCGCTCGCCAGGCCACCGGAGGTGCTGACATAGATGCGCGAGAGATCCGACGGCGTCTGCTGGTAGCGCGGCGCCAACTCCATCACCACCTCGTACTGGTTCAGCTCGTTATAGATGGTGGAAACGGTGCGCTGGCCGAAAGCGTCATACAAGGTCGCGTCGATCTGTTGCGGCGTCAGCCCAAGACGCGAGGCCTGGGCACGGTCTATCTTGATATCCGTCTCCAGCCCGCCATTCTGCATGTCGGAATTCACGTCCACCAGCGTGCCGTCCTTTTTCAGTGCGCCAACAATCTTCGGCACCCATTCCTGCAACGCATCGGAATCATCGCTGGTCAACGTGTATTGATATTCGGCATTGCTCTGCCGTCCGCCCACGCGCAGATCCTGCGCCGGAACCAGGAAGGTCTGCGCTCCGGCAATACGTGAGAGCGGCCCGCGCAGCCTGGCCACCACCGCGGCCGCTGAGGCATTCCGCTGGCTCCGCGGCTTTAATGTGACAAACAGGAAGGCCGTATTGGTCGACCGTCCGCCGGTAAACCCGGAAACCGATCCCACCGCCGGGTCCTTCTGGACGATCGCTTCCGCCGCCGTCATTTTCGCCTTCATGGCGGTGAAGGAGGTTGCCTGGTCCGCCTGCATATTGCCGATGACCAGCCCCGTATCCTGCTCAGGGAAAAACCCTTTCGGCACCTCCACGAACAGCACAACATTGAGCACGATTGTCAGCAAAAATACGACACCAACCAGCCTTGCATGTGCCAGCGCCCAGCGCAGCGAACGCTCATAGGCATCCCGCGCCCGGTTGAACCCGTTTTCCAACATATCCAGCAGCCTGTGCGGCTTGCGCTGATCATTCGTCTGTGGCCGCAGCAGCAAGGCACAGAGCATCGGCGTGGTGGTAAGCGAGACCAGCAGTGAGATGATAATGGTAATGGAGAGCGTCTCGGCGAATTCCTTGAACAGCATGCCGAGCAATCCCGGCATCAGCAGGATCGGCAGGAATACCGCGATGAGCGACAGGCTCATGGAGAGTACGGTGAACCCCACCTCAGCGCCGCCACGCAGCGCCGCCTGCACCGGGTCCATTCCGCTTTCCAGATGGCGCATGGTGTTTTCCGTCACCACCACCGCATCATCCACCACGAAGCCAGTGGCGATCGTAAGCGCCATCAGCGAGAGATTATCGATCGAAAATCCAAGCAGATACATCGGCCCGAACGTACCGATGATGGAAACCGGTACGGCGAGCCCAGGGATGAGCGTGGCACGCGGCGAACGCAGGAAGATGAACACCACCGCCACCACCAGCAGCACGGCGATGAACAACGTGCGCTCGGTATCACCCACCGCGGCGCGGATGGACTGGCTGCGGTCCATTGCCACGCCGATATGGATGGCGGGGGGCAGCGCCGCCTGCAACTGCGGCAGCAGCGCCTTGATGGCATCCACAGTCTGGATGATATTGGCGTCCGGCATGGCGTGGATGATGACCAGCACCGCCCTCTTGCCGTTATAAAGCCCGGCATTCTGGGTATTCTCGACCGAGTTGTCGACATCCGCGACATCGGAGAGCTTCACCGCCTGGCCGTTGCGATACGCAATCACCAGACCGCGATATTGCGCCGCGACCGTTGCCTGGTCGTTGGTATAGAGCTGGTAGCGGGTCGGCCCTACATCGAAATAGCCTTTGGGCGAATTGGCGTTGGCGCCCGCCAGGGCGGCGCGCACATCCTCAAGCCCGATGCCATATTGGGCGAGCGGCCCGGGTTGCAGCTCCACACGAACGGCCGGCAGAGCCGAGCCGCCCAGCTCCACCTCGCCCACACCGCTAATCTGCGAGAATTTCTGCTCCAGCAGCGTATCTGCGGAATCATAAAGCTGGGCGGGCGTCATCGTGTCCGAGGTGAGCGCCAGCACCATGATCGGCGCGTCCGCCGGATTGAACTCGTTGTAGGTGGGGTTGGCGCGCAGCGTGGTCGGCAAATCCGCCCGCGCTGCCTGGATCGCCGCCTCCACATCGCGTGCCGCGCCGTTGATGTCGCGGTTCAGCCCGAATTGCAGCACGATGCGCGTGGTGCCGAGGCCAGATTGCGAGGTCATCTCCGTCACATCGGCGATGGCACCGAGATGACGCTCCAGCGGCTCGGCAACGGTGGAGGCCATGGTCTCAGGGCTGGCGCCCGCCATGCTCGCCGAGACCTGGATGGTGGGAAACGCGATTTGCGGCAACGGCGCCACCGGCATGCGGCTAAAGGCCAGCATGCCGGAGAGTGCGATGCCGATGGTAAGCAGAATTGTTGCCACCGGCCTGCGAATAAAGATCGCAGGAATATTCATGCCGTGCGTCCGCGCAGCCGCCGCGCCAGACTGTCAAACGCCAGATAGATCACCGGCGTGGTGAACAAGGTGAGCACCTGGCTGACCAGCAACCCGCCGACGATGGCGATGCCCAAGGGCGCCCGCAGCTCAGAGCCCATGCCGCCGCCGAAGATCAACGGCAGCCCTGCGAGCATGGCCGCCAGCGTGGTCATCAAGATCGGCCGGAAACGCAGAAGTGCAGCCTCATGGATCGCCTCGCGCGGAGGCTTGCCTTCATGGCGCTCAGCCTGCAGCGCGAAATCGATCATCATGATCGCGTTCTTCTTCACGATGCCGATGAGCAGCACGATGCCGATGATGCCGATCACCCCCAGCCCATCGCCCGCCAGCCACAGGAACACCAGCGCGCCGATACCAGCCGACGGCAAAGTGGAGAGAATCGTGACCGGATGCACGAAACTCTCATAGAGCACGCCCAGCACGATATAGACGGCGATGATCGCGGCGATGAGCAGATACACCTCGTTGGAGAGCGAGCTCTGGAACTGCGCCGCCGAGCCCTGGAAGGAGGTCTGCATCGCGCCTGGCAGATTCAGGGTTTTTTCCGCCCGTTCAATCGCATTCACCGCCTGCCCCAGCGTCGCCCCTTGCGCCAGATTGAAGGAGATGGTGGTGGCTGGAAACTGCCCCAGATGCTGGATGACCAGCGGCACCTTCTGCACGGTGAAGGTGGCGATGGCCGAAAGCGGCACCTGCCCGCCGGTTGAAGACGACGACGGCAGATAGATATTCCCCAGCGAAGCCACGGATGTCATCCGGTCCGCCGCAACCCCCATGATCACCCGGAACTGGTCGCTCTGGGTAAAGATGGTGGAGATGATGCGCTGGCCGAAGGCATCGTAGAGCGCGTTATCCACCGTGGCCGGCGTGATGCCAAAACGCGCCGCGTTGGTGCGGTCGATATCGATATAAACCGAATTGCCCGAAGCCTGCAGGCTGCTCGCCAAACCAGTGATCTGAGGCAGGGTCTGCAACGTCTTCATCAGCTTCGGCACATAGGTGGTGAAATCACCCGAGTTCGGGTCTTCCAGCACGAACTGGTACTGGGTGGGAGTTAAGGTCGTATCCAGCGTGAGACTCTGCACCGGCTGCAGGAAGAGCGCGATGCCGGGAACATTCTCAACCTCCCTATTCAGCCGGGGGATGAGCTGCGAGGCGCTGAGGCTGCGTTCTGATTTGGGTTTCAGATTGATCAGGAACCGCCCCTGGTTCAGCGTGGTGTTTGTGCCGTCCACGCCGATATAGGAGGTCAGGCTGACCACATCGGGGTCTTTCAAAATCGCGTCGGCCAGTTGCTGCTGATGCAGCGCCATCGCCGCATAAGAGGTGGTCTGCGCCCCTTGGCTGATCCCCGCGATCACCCCGGTATCCTGCACCGGAAAGAAGCTTTTCGGGATGAAGACATAGAGCAGCCCGGTGAGAACCAGTGTCACCACCGCAACCCCCAGCGTGAGGCGCGCATGGTCCAGCACCCAGGTCAGCCCGCGCCCGTAGGCGGCGATCACGCTGTGGAACCGCTCTTCCGCCCAACGCGCGATGCGGCTCGGTTGCTCCTCCGCCGCCGAGTGCAAAATGCGCGAACAGAGCATCGGCACCAGGGTCAGCGAGACCACGGCGGAAATCACGATCGTCACCGCCAGCGTCACCGCGAACTCGGAGAAGAGCCGCCCCACCACATCTCCCATGAACAGCAGCGGGATCAGCACCGCGATCAGCGAGACGGTCAGCGAGATGATGGTGAAGCCCATCTGCCCGGCGCCCTTCAGCGCCGCCTGCATCGGGGTTTCGCCCATCTCCAGATAACGGTCGATGTTCTCGATCATCACGATGGAATCATCCACCACGAAGCCCGTCGCCACGATCAACGCCATCAGCGAGAGGTTGTCGATGGAGAACCCGCACAGATACATGAAGGCGAGCGTGCCGATGAGCGAGACCGGCACCGAGATGCTCGGAATGATGGTCGCGCGCAGGCTGCCGAGAAACAGATAGATCACCGCCACAACGAGGAAGATGCTGAGCAGAAGCTCAAACTCCGCATCGTTTACCGAGGCGCGGATGGAGGTCGTGCCGTCGCTCATCACCGCGATCTGCATTGCGGCCGGCAGGCCCGTGGTCAGCGTTGGCAATGCGCGCTTAATGGCATCGACGGTCTGGATGACATTCGCATTGGGCTGACGTTGAATGTTCAGAATGATCGCGGGCGTGCGGTTGGCCCAGGCGCCCAGCTCGGCATTCTCAGGCGCTGAGATAACTTTCGCCACATCCTTCAGGAAGACCGGCGTGCCATCCTTATAGGCGACGACGAGATTGTCATATTGCGAAGGGTCGCTGATCTGGTCGTTATCGTTGATCGTGTAATTCTGCACCGGGCCGGAGAAGCTGCCCTTCGGCGAATTGACGTTGAGGTTGGCGATATCGGTCCGGATATTGTCGATCGATATGCCGTAGGAGGCGAGCGCCTGCGGATTTACATCAACCCGGATGGCCGGCTGGTTGCCGCCCGAGACCGACACGAGGCCCACGCCCGAGATTTCCGAAATCTTCGAGGCCAGGCGTGAATTCACGATGCTCTCGACATCGATCAGATTCATCGTTTTGGAGGTGATCGCCAGCGTCATGATCGGCGCGTCGGCGGGGTTCACCTTGGCATAGATCGGCGGCGCGGGAAGGTCGGTGGGCAGCAGATTCCCCGCCGCGTTGATGGCCGCCTGCACCTCCTGCTCCGCCACATCCAGGCTGAGCGAGAGGTCGAATTGCAGCGTGATGACCGATGCCCCCGCCGAACTTTGGCTGGACATCTGGTTGAGCCCCGCCATCTCACCGAGCTGGCGTTCCAGAGGCGCGGTGACGGAGGTGGTCATCACGTCCGGCGAGGCGCCGGGATAGAAGGTCTCCACCTCGATGGTGGGGTAGTTCACATCCGGCAGCGCCGAGATCGGGAGATACTGGAACGCCACCAGCCCGACCAGCACGAACGCGATCATCAAAAGCGATGTCGCGACCGGCCGGAGAATAAATAGCCGTGAGGGATTCACTGTCCGGCCGCGCCGTTGCCGCCCTGCCAATGATGGCGTTTTCTGCTGCTCTTGCCCTTGGCATCCGCCTGGCTGGTGCTGGCCACGGGCGTCACGCTTTCAGGCGTGCCGTTGGTGGTCACGCTCTCCATGCCGGTCACGGAAACCTTGCTGCCATCGGTCAGGCGGTCCACGCCATCCACCACCACCTCGTCACCCGGGTTCACCCCCTTGGTGATCACCGTGTTCACCCCATCCGTCGGGCCAGTCGTCACCACCTGCACCTTCACCGTGCCGTCAGGCTGCACCACGTAAACATAGGAACCGGGTGCGCCCTCCTGCACGGCGGGGCTGGGCACCAGCGTCGCGTTCTGCAGGGTTTTCACCAGCAGATGCACGTTCACGAACTGGTTGGGAAAGAGCTTGTTGTCCGTATTCGCAAAATCCGCGCGCAGTTTCACCATGCCGGTGGAGGTGTTGACCTGGTTGTCCACGGCGGAGAGCGTACCGTCCTCCAGCTTGGTCACGTCATCGCTGGCATAGGCGGTGGCCTGCAACGTGGAGCCCTGTTCGAGTTGCTCCAGCACCGGCGTCAGGTCCTGCTGCGCGACAGAGAAAATCACCGTGGTCGGGTTTGTGGTGGTGACCACCGCAAGCCCCGTGGTGCTGCTGGCTGTGACGTAATTTCCGATATCCACCAGCCGCAAGCCAACACGCCCCGTCACTGGCGAGGTGATGTGGCAATAGGTGAGGTCCAGTTTGGCGCTGTCGATATTCGCCTGATCGGACTTCACCAACGCTGCATCCTGGGCCGCAGTATATTGTTGATCCGAGACGATCTGGGCGGAGATGCTGTCCTGCGTCGCCAGTTGTTGATAGCGCGCAAGGTCTGACTGCGCCTGGGCCAAGCTCGCCTCGTCCTTGGCCAGAGCGGCCTGATATTGCTCAAGCTGGATCTGATAGGGCCGCGGGTCGATCTGCACCAGGAACTGGCCCTGCTGGACCATCTGGCCCTCGGTAAAGCCGATCTGGGTAATATAGCCGCTGATCTGCGGCAGCACGGTCACCGTGGCAAGCGGCGTTACGGTGCCCAACTCGTCCAACGTCACCTTCATCGGGCCGCTGACAGCCTTGGCAACACCCACCGCCTGCGGAGCCGGGCCGAAGGCCTTATGGTGCCCTGAATGGCGCCACCAGACGAACGCCACCAACAAAATCACAATTCCGGCGATGATCCAGCGGCCCTTGCCGCCCTTTTGCCGCACTTCAGATTCCGCCACGCACTCCTACTCCCGTCTCTTACAGTCCAAGATGCTATACTGACCCGGACTCACTTTGTCCCCCATCCGACCTAACAGGCACATGACAAATCGTAACCCGTATCAGGGGAGTGAGGTCACATCCGCGCCGGGCACCGGCAGCCCGGCGGCCCACGGCAACACCGCGAACAGCCCGGTGATGATGAGGCTCACGGCCAGCATCAGCAAGGCGCGCGAGATATTGAGTTGCAAACCGGATTTGAACACGAACCAGCGGTTCCAGAGCAGATAGAGCCCAATCAGCCCCAGCACCGCCAACTCCGCCCGCGTGAGCGGCAGGCCGAACTGCACCAGAATAGACCCCAGCAACGCCGCCACCAGAATGGCAGGCAGCACCAGCCAGAAGCACCAATTGAGCGCGGTGGCCGTGCGCAGCCAGAGGCTCTGTTTGCCAAACAGCCGGGCGAACTCATAAGCCACCAGCGGCAGCGCCAGCACGGCACAGACCCGTGAGAGCAGGCCAATGAGTGCCGACTTCCAGTCCCCGCTGATCGCAGTGATGAAGGCGCCGACCAGCGGAAAGGCGATAAGCGGCGCCAGCGAAGCGGAGAATGCCTCCGGTGTGCCGGAGAATTCCTCGATTCCCTTGGCATCGCCGCGCGCCAGTTTGATAAGGCCTTGCAGGATCATTCGCAGAATTCCTGAATCAGGGCCGCATAGATATCGGTAAGCTGCATCAGCTCTGCCACCGGCACGGCTTCATCCACCTTGTGCATGGTGGCCCCCACCAGACCGAACTCCGCAACCGGGCAATAGCGGGCAATGAAACGTGCATCGGACGTGCCGCCGCCCGTGTTGCGCTCGGGCTCAAAGCCGGTCACGGCGCGGATGGCCCGCACCAGCGCGCCGATCTCATCGCCCGGCTGCGTCAGGAAGGATTCACCGGAGATTTTCACCGAAAGCATGGCATCCGGCGTATGGTGCGCCAGCACGTCCTTCAGCCAGGCGGTCAAAGAGGCGCCGCTATGGAGGTCGTTGAAGCGGATATTCAGCTTCGCCACGGCTTCGCCGGGGATCACGTTCGTCGCTTTGTTGCCGACATCCACTGATGTGATCTGCAAGGAGGACGGCTCGAAGAATTCCGAACCATCATCAAGCTTGCTGCCTGTCAGCTCGGCCAGAACGGGGATCAGCTTATGCACGGCGTTTTCCGCCAGATGCGGATAGGCGGCATGGCCCTGGCGGCCCGACATGGTGATAGTGGCATTCAGGCTGCCGCGCCGCCCCACCTTCACCACATCGCCCAGCCGGGCCTTGCTGGTCGGCTCGCCCACCACGCAGAAATCCGGGATTTTATGCTCCGCCTGCATCCATTCCAGAACGCGCACGGTGCCATCCACCGCCTCGCCTTCCTCATCGCCGGTGATCAGCAGCGAGACATGGCCCGGCACACGGGCAGCTGCGGCCACGAAGGCGGCGATGCCGCCTTTCATATCCACCGCCCCGCGCCCATAGAGCACGCCGTCCTGCTCCTCGCCCGCGAAGGGGCCGTGAGACCAGCCCTCTCCGGGCGGCACCACATCCGTATGGCCGGCAAAGCAGAGATGCCGCCCTGGTCCCTTACGTTCGGCGAAAAAATTTTCAATTTCGCCGAAACCGCAGTTTCGTGACCTCAAACCCCAACCCCTCAAGCGCCGCGATGAGCACACCCTGCGCCCCGCCATCCGCCGGTGTGACCGACGGACAGCGTAGAAGATCCCGCAGCAGGGCCGGAGCAAAAATCACGCGCGCAGCAGCTCGTTGATCGACGTTTTCGAGCGGGTCTGCGCGTCCACGCGCTTCACGATCACCGCGCAGGCCAGGCTGGGGGAAGCGGGCGTCTTGCCCGGCAGCGAGCCCGGCACCACCACCGAGTAAGGCGGCACCTTGCCGTAGAAGATCTCGCCGCTCTCACGGTCCACGATCTTGGTGGAGGCGCCCAGGAACACGCCCATGGAGAGCACCGCGCCCTGCCCGACGATCACGCCCTCGGCGACCTCAGAGCGCGCGCCGATGAAGCAATCATCCTCGATGACCACGGGATTCGCCTGCAGCGGCTCCAGCACGCCACCAATGCCGACACCGCCGGAAATATGGCAGTTCTTGCCGATCTGCGCGCAGGAGCCGACAGTGGACCAGGTGTCGATCATCGTGTTCTCGCCCACATAGGCGCCGACATTGGTGAAGCTCGGCATCAGCACCACGCCGGGCGCGATGAAGGCGGAGCGGCGCACCACTGCCCCCGGCACGACGCGAATGGCCGCCTGGGTGAAACGCTCATTGTCCCAGCCGGCGAATTTCACCGCCACCTTGTCGAACACCGGGGCGCCGCCGGCACCGTCCTGGATGTAATTCGGATAAAGCCGGAAAGAGAGCAGCACAGCCTGCTTCAGCCACTGGTTCACCACCCAGCCATCCGCACCCGGCTCCGCCACGCGGGCTTTGCCACCATCCAGCAGCTCCAAAGCCGCCTCAACGGCATCGCGAACCTCACCCTTGGTGGCGGGCGAGATATTGGCGCGGTTTTCCCAGGCGGCTTCAATGGCGGCTTTCAGCTCGGTGCTCATGTAGTCTTTCCTCAAAAATATGCGGCGGACCATGCAAAGGCTCCGCCGTCTCTGTCAACGAAACCGCGCCTCAATTCAGGCGGCGGTGATCTTCTCCAGCCCGCCCATATAGGGCCGCAGCACTTCCGGCACGGTGATGGAGCCGTCCTCGTTCTGGTAAGTCTCCATCACGGCGATCAGCGCGCGCCCCACCGCCACGCCGGAGCCATTCAGCGTATGCACGAAATCCGGTTTCTGCTCGCCCGCGCGGTAGCGGGCATTCATCCGCCGCGCCTGGAAGGCGAGCGTGTTGGAGCAGGAGGAAATCTCGCGATACGTCCCCTGCCCCGGCATCCAGACTTCCAGATCATACGTCTTGGCGGCGGAAAAGCCGGTATCGCCCGCGCAGAGCAGCATGCGCCGGTAGGGCAGCTCGAGCCGCTCCAGAATCGTCTCGGCCGCGCGGGTCATGCGCTCATGCTCGTCCCAGCTCTGCTCCGGGGTGGTGATGCTCACCAGCTCCACCTTGTTGAACTGGTGCTGGCGCAGCATGCCACGCACATCCCGCCCCGCCGAGCCGGCCTCGGAGCGGAAGCAGGAGGACAGTGCTGTAAGGCGCATGGGCAGTTTCGCGGCGGGCAGAATCTCCCCGGCCGCCAGATTGGTCAGCGACACCTCAGCGGTGGGGATCAGCCAGCGTCCGTCGGTGGTCTGGAACAAATCCTCGGCGAATTTCGGCAATTGCCCGGTGCCGAACATGGTGGCGTCATTCACCAGCAGCGGCACAATTGTCTCGGAATAGCCGAATTCGCCGGTATGCGTGTCCAGCATGAACTGGCCGAGAGCACGCTCCAGCCGCGCCAGCGCGCCCTTCAACACGGTAAAGCGCGACCCGGCCAGCTTGGCGGCACCGGCAAAATCCATCAGCCCCAGCGCTTCGCCCAGCTCGAAATGCTGTTTCGGCGTGAAGGTGAAGTTGCGCGGCGCCCCGAACTGCTTTTCCAGCTTGTTCTCGGCCTCGTCCTTGCCCTCCGGCACGGCGCCGTCCAGCAGGTTCGGGATTTTCGCCAACGTGTCGCGCAGCAGCCCGTCCAGACGCGGGCATTCGGCGTCCAGCGCCTCCATATTCGCCGCGCAGAGCAGCCCCTTCGGCCTCCAGCGCGGATGTATCCGCCTTGGCCCGCTTCGCCTCGCCGATCTTCTTGGCCAAAGCATTGCGCTCCGTCTGCAGCACCTGCAGCTGCGCCAGGGCGGTGCGGCGCTGCTCGTCCAGCTCCAAAGCTCCCTGGAGAGCGGCAATATCCCCCGGCGGGCCAGACCCACATCGAACCCGGCGGCATCCTCACGGATCATTTTGATGTCATGCATTTTCGGAGTCTTTTGCTTCTTCGGTTTCGTCCTTGGCCGCGTCTTCCTCGGCCACGTCCTCGAATTTCGGCTCGACGATCCTCACGAGGAACAGCGAGATCTCGAACAGGAAGATCAGCAGCCCGGCCATGATGCACTGGCTCGGCACGTCCGGCGGGGCCATCACCGCCGCCAGCACGAAGCAGCCGACATAGGCATAGCGCCGGTATTTCTTCAGCGTCGCGTAGGAGACGATGCCGACCTTGCCCAGCAGCGTTAGCAGCACCGGCAGCTCAAAGCTGAGCCCGAAGGCGAAGATCAGCTTCATCACGATGTTCAGATAATCCGACACCTTCGCCATCAGCGAGATATCCACCCCGCCCGTGCTCTGCTGGAAGGAGAGGAAGAATTTCCACGCCACCGGGAAGAACACGTAATAAGCCAGCGCGCCGCCCGCGAAGAACAGGATAGGCGTGGCAAGGAGGAAGGGCAGCAGCGCCCGCTTCTCGCGCTTATAAAGCCCCGGCGCCACGAACAGCCAGATCTGCGCGGCGATGACAGGGAAGGAGATGAACGCCGCCGCGAACACCGCCACCTTCACGTACGTAAAGAACGCCTCGTAAAGCGCGGTATAGATCAGCTCCGGCTTCTCGCCCCGCGCCTCCAGCGCATGCGCCAAGCGGAGCGGCCAGGAACTCATAAATCCGCGGCGCGAAATGGTAGCAGACCAGGAAGCAGATGAGGAACGCGGCAGCCGACCAGATCAGCCGGCGGCGCAGCTCCGCCAAATGCTCCAGCAGCGGCATTTCCTTGTCGTTGATCTGATCGTCATCGGCGGCCATGCTTTAAAAACCCCAGCGCCTGGTGCCAGGCGGAATAAAGGCAGGAACCGGCGCCTTGCGCGCCGCGTCAGGCGGGATCACGGCAGGGGCGTCCGGCGGGGGCTCCTCCACCGGTGCGGGCGGCTTATAGGGCGTCGCGCGCGGCAACGCCGTCATTCACGTCCTTCGCCGTGGCGCGCAGCTTGCCGTCCGGGTCCAGCGTATTTTCGGCGGCGGTGCGGAAATCGAAGCGCCGGAGCTTGTCGATCTCCCCCTTCACGTCGGAGAGATTCGCCTCGCGCATCATCTCATCGACATGGCCCTGGAACTCAGCCGCCATGCCCCGCGCCTTCTTGATCAGCCCGGTAACGGTACGAATGGCGACAGGCAAATCCTTCGGCCCGATGGCAATTAATGCCACCGCCATGATCAGGCCAATTTCACCCCATGATAATCCAAACATCGCGCAGGCTTGCTAGCAGGCCGTTACACGGATGGCAAAGACGCGGCGATACGCGTGAGCGCCGCATCCTTCACGCCCATCTGGCGCAGATGCGCCACCGTATTGTCGAAATATTCCCGGCAGGAGCCAAGATCGCCACAGCCTGTGGCGATCAGCGCCGCCGTCTGCGCGGTGGAAAGTTCTCTGATATAGCGCGGATGGCTGGGGTTGATGACGAAGGTGACGGCACGCATGCGCTTGCCCGCCGCCTCCAGCCCGACCCAGCGGGCATTATAGGCGCCGCCATACATCTCGCGCTGCCAGACCAGCCCCAGCTCGTGCCTGATGTTCTTGGCCGCGATACGGAAGGCAACCCCCCGGCAGGCGCCGCCTTTGTCCAGCGCCAGCATCAGCCCCGGCGTTTCCGGCGTGCCGCGCCCCATGAACATTTTTAGACAGAAGCGCCGGTGCCAGCCGCGCAGCAGGGCGCAGCTTTTCTCCACATAATCGAAGGCCGGGTTCCAGATGAGCGAGCCATAGCCGAATACCCATAGATCCTCGTCCGCCGGATGGTCCGCAAGGATACCCTCGAACAGCGCCGCCATCTCGGCGTCGGTCCGCCAGCGCATCTCAGGGTGCGCCTTGGCATATTCACGCTGGCGGGCACGCAGCGTGCCGTCCATCAGCGTCTCGCGGGTAATGCGCAGCGGATTCATTCCTGTTCACCCTCTTCAGCCGCAGGCGGCTCTGGTGTTTCGGAGTCGGGCTCAACTGGCGGTGGCGCGGAAAACGCCGGTCCGGTGGGGTCGATCAGCAATTCCTCGCGCTTGGGCAGCTCGCGCAGGTCATTCAACCCGAATTGCGCCAGAAAGGCAGGGGTAGTGCCCCAGAGTGTGGGGCGGCCCGGCGTCTCCTTGCGGCCCTTGGGCGTGACCAGCCCGTTTTCCAGCAGCAGGTCCAGCGTGTTTTGGGAGAGCGCGGCACCGCGGATTTCCTCGATCTCGGTGCGCGTCACAGGCTGGTGATAGGCGATGATGGCAAGGCTCTCCATCGCCACACGCGGCAGGCGGCGCGGCAGTTCCACCACCTTGCGAAGTGCTGGCGCGAGATCAGGCGCGGTGCGGAACTGCCAGCCCCCGCCAACGGTGACGATATTCACCCCCCGCGTCGCATAAGCTCCGGTCAGCGCCGCCATCACCGAATCCACGTCCGTGTCCTCCGGCAGCAGATTGGCGAGTACACGCGGCCGTAACCGGCATGGTGGCCGCGAAAATCGCCGCTTCGGCCAGGCGCATCGCCGGCGTGAACTCCTCAGCCATCAAATCCGTCGCTCTCCTTAGTCTGCCGCATCAGAATCGGCCCGAATTTCTCGTCCTGGCGTAAATCTAGCTGCCCATGCTTGGCCATTTCCAGCCCTGCGATGAGTGTGGAGGAGATGGCAGCCCGGCGTGGAATGCCATCTTCCAGCCCCTCGGGCAGGAACTGCTCAAGGCTCGCCCAGTCCGGCAGGGAGCCGAGCAGCCTGCCCACACGGTGCAATGCGTCCTGTACCGAGAAATAGACCATCGGCTTGGGGCGGTACTGCAATTTTGCGCCAGCCCGACGCCGCGCTGCCAGATAGGCCGAGAGCAGCCCGGCCATTTCCAGCTTCAGGCGGGAGCGGTCCAGCTCCGTCAGCTCCTCCGGGATGCCGCGCTCGAACACATCCCATCCAAGCTGCGGGCGCGCGCCCATCCAGGCCGCGGCCTGGCGCATGGCCTGGAGGTCCATAAGGCGGGCCTGCAAAATATCCGCCGCGATCTCGGCATCCTCTGGCTCGCCAAGCTGGGGCACAAGCAGACGGGATTTCAGCCAAGTCAGCCAGGCCGCCATCACCAGCCAGTCCGCCGCCAGCTCAAGCCGCACGCGCCGCGCGCCTTCAATAACGGTCAGGAATTGCTCGACAAGTTGCAGGATGGAGATTTTGGCGAGGTCCACCTTCTGCGTGCGGGCAAGTTCCAGCAGCAAATCCAGCGGGCCTTCGAACCCTTCCAGCTTCAGGACGAGGGCTTCAGTAGTTTCCAACGCCATTCCCCGTCAGCACCAGCACCACACGCTCCGCCGCTGGCAGGACCAGCCCCATAACCTCCCGGAACGGGTCGAAATGGATGCCGAGCTGCGCCAGCGTCAGCGGCAGCACGAACAGCACCAGCAGCACCGCCGCGATACCGATTTTCTCCGCCTGCGCCAGCTTGATGGCAAGCGGCAGCGGCAGCACGCCCACGGCGATGCGCCCGCCATCCATGGGCGGCAGCGGGATAAGGTTGAACAGCCCGAGCACCAGATTGATCTGGATGAAATAAGCCAGGAAGTCCAATGACTGGATTGACTGCATCGCCACCGCCGCGTGCATGGCAAAGCCCCCCGCCAAGGCCAGGATGAAATTCATCATCGGCCCCGCGACGGCGACAATCGCCATCAGCCGGCGCGGGTTGTGGTAGGTGCCGATATGCAGATTGACTGGATTGACTGGAACCGGCTTCGCCCAGCCATAAAGAAAGGCGACCCGCCCCAGCGTGACAATCTGCCCCACCGCCAGAATCAGCGGCACGACGATGCTGCCGGTTTTGTCGATATGCTTGATAGGGTTGAGCGTCAGCCGCCCGGCCCAGCGTGCCGTGTAATCCCCCAGCCAATAGGCGACCACGCCATGCGCCAGCTCATGCATGATGATGGCAATGGCCAGGGCGAGGATGATGAGCAGGAAATGCACCGGTTACAGCGCCTCCAGCACGGCGCGGTTGCCCTCGAAATCGCCGGGGCAATAGAGCGCGATGTCGCACCCCGCCGCCAGGGCGCGGGCGGCGCGTTCAGCCGGGGTGCCGGAAATAGCGCCCATGGCGAGATCGTCGGAGACCAGAATGCCCTTGAAGCCGATCCGCCCCCGGATGAGATCACGGATGATGATCGCCGACAAAGTGCCTGGATTTACAGGATCATATTGTTCGTAAACCACATGCGCCGTCATCGCCCAGGGCAGGTTGTTGTTGGCGATGAAGGGCAGCAGATCGTCCTCCGTCAGCTCCGGTACGCGCGGCAGCGCCACGTGGGAATCCACCAGCGCCCTGCCATGGCCGGGCAGATGCTTCATCACGGGAATCACGCCTTCCGCGATGATTCCACGGGCAATTTCCCCGCCCAGCTGCGCCACCGTGGCGGCGTCGCCGGTGATGGCGCGGTCTCCCACCACGTCTGACGCGCCGGGAACGCGGATATCCAGCACCGGGGCGGCGGTGCAGTTGAACCCGGCCTCGCGGACCATGGCGCCCAGAGCACGTCCGTGGGCGAAGGCGTCTTCTGCGGTGCGCAGCGATCCGGCGGGCGGCAGAGCTGCCCAATGCGGGGGCTTGAGGCGCGCCACGCGCCCGCCCTCCTGATCCACCATCAGCACCGCGTTTGGGGGCAAAACTTCTTTCAAATCTGCCGTAAGGTCAGAGAGTTGCTGTTTATCCTTGATGTTCCGTGCGAACAAAATGACCCCGCGCGGCTGATGTTCGCGGAACAGATCACGCTCTTGCGCCGTCAAAGACGGGCCGGAAATACCGAGAATGACAGGTTTCAAAATGCCGCCACGGTGCAAGCCGCGCCCTGTGAGGTAAGAGAGTCGCAAAAGGATTTGGCGGCATCAGCGGAGGCGAACCCGCCAATGCGCAGGCGCCAGACGCTCTGGCCATTGACGATGGCCGGGATGATCTCCGGCTGGCGGCCCTTCAGCAGATCCGGGAATTTCTGCTGCAGATTGCCCCAGACGGCCAGCACGCCATCCTCGGTGCCCGTCGCGGCGAGCTGCACGGCCGTCATACCCTCCGCCTGGGCGGCACTGGTTGCGGTGGAGCCCGGCCTGGGGCGTTTGGGACGCGGCGGGGGTGATATTTTGCGGCGTATCCGTGGCGGAGGCGTGGCGCTGCGTTTGCGTGCCGCAGGCTGAGCGCCCTGCCCGGCTGGCTGTGCCTGGGCCTGCGTTCCGGGCGCTGGCTGGTTCAGCCCAGCCGCCTGGTCCAAGGCCGCGATATCAGGCGCCTGACCGGCGGCGGCCAGATGCGGCGTGCCATCATCGCTCATTTCGCCGGACATGATGGGGATGTTGGCGCCTGGCACCACCAGCCCGCCAGGGTCCGCCGGGACCACGCGCAACGGCGTGTCAGGCGGGTTGATCACCGGCGGCGGGCCGAACGTGTAGGGATGAATGCCGCTCCAGATCCAGGCGATGACGATGACGAGAACCGACACGCCACCCGCCGCGATGGCCATGCGCTGGATCGCCGGGTCCAGCCGCTGCCCCTGGGCGCGGTGCGGACGGTACAGGAAATCGTCATCTTCCTCCTGCAAGCCTCACCTCATCTCCTCAACCGGATGTACGCCAAGCACGGCGAGGCCAGAGCGAAGCACGATGGCGGTAGCCGCCACAAGCCCGGTGCGCGCTGCCGTCTCTTCCGGCTTGTCATCCTGCAGGAAGCGCAAGCTCGTATTATCCCGCCCGGCATTCCACAAAGCGTGGAAATCCGAGGCGAGATCGTAGAGGAAAAAGGCCACGCGGTGCGGCTCGCGCGCCTCGGCGGCCTGCTCCACCAGGCGCGGCCAGGTGATGAGGCGGCGGATCATCGCCATCTCTTCCGGCGCGGTGAGGGAGGAGAAATCCACCTCCGCCGAGGGGGCTTGTGCCGCGCGCAGCACGGAGCGGCAGCGCGCATGGGCATATTGCACGTAGAAAACCGGGTTCTCGCGCGTCTGCGCCAAGGCGGCGTTGAGGTCGAAATCCATCTGCGCGTCGGATTTGCGCATCAGCATCAGGAAGCGCACGGCATCCGGCCCGACCTCGTCGATCAGGTCCCGCAGCTCGACGAAGGTGCCGGCGCGCTTGGACATTTTGACCGGCTCGCCATCCTTCATCACTTTCACGATCTGGCAGAGCACCACGTCCAGCCGGGCTTTCTCATCGCCCGCCAGCGCCTTCACCGCCGCCTGCATGCGCTTGACATAGCCGCCATGGTCGGCGCCCCAGACATCGATCATCTCCAGAAAACCGCGCGAAACCTTGTCCGCGTGATAGGCGATGTCGTTGGCGAAATAGGTGTAGGAGCCGTCGGACTTGGCGATGGGGCGGTCCACGTCGTCCCCGAACTCAGTGGCGCGGAACAGCTCCTGCTCGCGCGGCTCCCAATCCTCTGGGGTCTTGCCTTTCGGCGGCTCCAGAATGCCGCGATAGATCAGCCCCGCATCGCGCAGGCGCTGCAGGCCGCGATCCACCCCGCCATTTTCGACCAGGGCGCGTTCGGAGGAGAATACGTCGTGCCGCACGCCGAGCGCGGCGAGGTCCTCGCGGATCATCTCCATCATCCGGTTGACGGCGAAATCGCGGAACAGGTCCAGCCATTTGGCTTCCGGCGTTTCGGCATATTCATCGCCATATTGCTTGGCCAGAGCCTCGCCGATGGGGATGAGATAGGCGCCGCCATATTGCATGCCGCCGGGCACGGTCTCGATATAGGCCTGGGGCGAGAGCTTCAGCGCTTCGAGGTAGCGGACATAGACGGAGCGCGCGAGGGCGAGAACCTGCGCCCCGGCATCGTTGATGTAATATTCCTTGGTGACATCATACCCCGCCTTGGCCAGCAGGTTGGAGAGCGCATCGCCCACCACGGCGCCACGGCAATGGCCGACATGCAACGGCCCGGTGGGGTTGGCGGAGACATACTCCACGTTAATCTTGCGGCTCCGCGCCCTGCCCTGGCCGTAAGCCTCGGCGGCGTTGAGGATGACGGGAAGCTGGGCCAGCAGCAGCGCGGGCGAGAGGGTGAGGTTGACGAAACCCGGCCCCGCTGCCTCGGCCTTGGCGATGCCGGGATGGGCGGCGAGCTTTTCCACCAGGCCGGCGGCCAGCTCGCGCGGGTTTTTGCCCGCCGGTTTGGCGGCGATCATTGCGGCGTTGGTCGCCATGTCCCCATGGGCCGGGTCCTTGGTGGGGGTGACTTCCACGCGCGCCAGGATTTCCGGCGCCAGGCCGGGGGCCAGGGCTTCAAGGGCGGTCAGAACCTCACCACGCAGGGCGGCGTACAGATTTTCGTCTTGCATCTTGTCTCTCAAGCGGGGACGGAAGGGTCCGTCAAACGGGAAAATTCGTCCAAAGCATAGCGGTCGGTCATGCCGGCCACATAGTCGCGCACTGTGGCGGCGGCCTGCATGGTTTCGCCCTGGCCGGCACGCTCGCGCCAGTCATCGGGCAGCAGGTCGGGCCGTTTCAGCAGCAGGCTGCCGAGCGTGCGGGTGACGTTCATGCATTTATAATTCATGCGGTTGAGCTTCCAATGCCGGTACATCCGGGCCATCAGGAAGCGCTTCAGCTCGATATTGGCGACCCGGATTTCCTCCGAGAAGGCGATGACCGGGCTGGTGGCGGTGCGGATATCCTCGGCCGATTGCGGGTTGAGCGCTTCAAGGCGGCGCCCGCTCTCGGCCAGCGCGTCATGCACCAGACAGTTGATGACGCGGCGGCTGAGTTCGGCACGGATTCGGTGGGGCTGATCCGTCAGTTTCCTGGCCTCGCGCAGCAAATCGCCGATGACCGGGATGGGCAGAATATCCTCGAACCCGAACAGCCCGGCGCGCAGGCCGTCATCGAGGTCGTGGGTGTTATAGGCGATATCATCGGAGAAGGCCGCGATCTGCGCCTCGCCGGAGGTCTGGCGGGTGAGGTCAAGGGAGAGTTCGGCGTCGAAGGCGGCGATGGTGGGCGGCGGGTTCTTCAGCGGGCCGTTATGCTTGGCCAGCCCTTCCAGACTCTCCCAGGAGAGGTTCAGGCCGTCGAACGCCGCGTAGCGCTGTTCGAGCTGGGTGACGACGCGGAAGCTCTGGTCGTTATGGTCGAAGCCGCCGAAATCCTTCAGCGCCTCGTCCAGCCCCTTCTCTCCGGCATGGCCGAAGGGCGGGTGGCCGAGGTCATGCGCCAAGGCCAGGCATTCGGTGAGGTCCTCGTCCAGCGTCAGGGCGCGGGCGATGGCGCGGGCGATCTGCGCCACCTCCAGGCTGTGGGTGAGCCGGGTGCGATAGAAATCGCCCTCACGGTTGATGAAGACCTGGGTTTTATATTGCAGCTTGCGGAAGGCCGAGCAGTGGACCACGCGGTCGCGGTCGCGCTGAAAGGGGCTGCGGTCGTCCGAGCGCAACTGCTCATGAACGCGCCCGCGCGACTCCTGCTCCTGCACGGCATAGGGGGCTTTCATCATGGGCAGGGCTTTAGAGCAGGCTGGCCTTACCTCCAAGGCCCCGGCACGCTATATATCACCCATGAGTGACGTGATTGCCCCTTTCGCCGTTTCCGCCTCCGCTGCCGCCAGGGTGGCTGAGATTCTGGCCAGTGAGCCAAGCGCCCTCGCCTTGCGGGTGGAAGTGCTGGCCGGCGGCTGCTCCGGCCTGCAATATAAATTCGACCTGACGGCCGAGCGCGCGCCGGATGATCTGGTGCTGGAGCGCGACGGTGCCACCGTGTTCGTGGACCCGGTGAGCCTGGATTTTCTCGGCGGCGCGGAGCTGGACTTCAAGGACAGCCTGATGGGGGCGCATTTCCTGGTGCAGAACCCGAACGCCTCCTCCTCCTGCGGCTGCGGCACGTCGTTCTCCGTTGATTAAGATCACGACCTGGAATGTGAACTCCGTCCGCACGCGCGAGGCGCATGTGGCGGATTTTCTGGCGCGCGAGCAGCCGGATTTCCTGCTTTTGCAGGAGATTAAGTGCGAGGCGCATCAATTTCCCGCCATGGCGTTCTCGGCGCTGGGCTATGAGGCGGAGATTGTCGGGCAGAAATCCTATAACGGCGTGGCGATCCTGCATCGCGGCGGGGTGGAGGTGACGACATCGACGCCTGCCGGGAATGTATGAGGAAGATTCGCATTCGCGCTTCGTGGAAGTGCGGGCGAAGGGCATGCGGATTGGCGGGCTTTATCTGCCCAACGGCAATTCCGGCGGCGAGGCGGGGTATCAATATAAGCTGCATTGGATGGCGGCGCTGCGCGAGCATGCGGCTGGGCTGATCGAGGCGGATGAGGATTTCATCCTGGCAGGCGACTATAATGTCTGCCCGACAGATGCGGATTTGGCGCCGCGCGCCTTGCCTGCGGGCGATGCGCTGATCCGCCCGGAGACGCGGGCGGCGTTTCATGCGCTGATTCATACGGGGCTAACCGAGGCGGTGCGGGCGCTGCATCCGCGCGAGACGCTTTATACCTTCTGGGATTATCAGGCCGGCGCGTGGGACAGGAATGTCGGGCTGAGGATCGATCATGCCCTGCTCTCACCGCGTTTGGCGGAGCGGCTGGTTTCCGTGACCATCCATAAGGATGAGCGGGCCAAGGCGCAGCCGAGCGACCATGTGCCCGTTTCTGTGATACTCGCCGCATAGCGGTGCAGAAATTTTTATGCCGCTTTTTTTAAAAAAGCGGCATAAACTCATTCAAACGTGGAAGCTCTCGCCGCAGCCGCAGCGGCCTTTCTCATTCGGGTTCTCGAAGGTGAAGCCGCGGGTTAGCGTGTCTTCCCTGTAGTCCATCACCGTGCCGATGAGGAACAAGGTCGCCTTGCGGTCCACCAGCACCGTGAGGTCCTGGGATTTCACGACCTCATCGGTAGCAGCTGGGCTCCTCTACCCAGCTCATCTCATAGGACATGCCGGAACAGCCCTTGGTGCCCACGGAAACGCGCAGCAGCTTGCCCTTCTCGCCGCCCTCATACAGTCGGCGCAGCCGCGCGGCGGCGGCGTCCGTGAGCATCATCAGCGGCGGAAGTTCGCGTTTCTTGACGGCTTGGGTTTGGATTACGTCCATCTCGTTACCTCAGAACATGTTCAGAGAGAGGCGGGCTTCCTCGCTCATGCGGCTCTGGTCCCAGGGCGGGTCCCAGACGGTTTCAACGGTTATGTCGCCCACGCCGTCGAGCTGCCGCGATGGCGTTGCGGACCATCTCCGGTAGCTCCTGCGCCGAGGGACAGCCAGGGGCGGTGAGCGTCATCTCAACCTTCACATCGCCGGTCTCTGCCAGCTCGATCGCGTAGATCAAGCCGAGTTCGTAGATATTCACCGGGATTTCCGGATCATACACGGTGCAGATGGCGCCGATCACCGCTTCCTCCGAAACGTGGGGGGCGGTTTCACCATCGGGGGTCCAGCTCGTCACCGGCTGCATTTGCACCGGCTCAGGTTGGGTGTCTGGCGTGGTGTCAACCATGGACGGCATCTCCTGCGGCGCGAGCACGGGCAACGGCGTCTCGGAGGGCGCTCCAGGGGAGCGTCGCGCACCGAAGCCGGGAAGGATATTGCGCAATGCCTGCAAGCGCATTCAAGTCTCCCAATGCCGGGTTTTCTTGTCCGGTCTTCACAAGATGTTCGAACTTATCACTCAATATGGTGATTTCATCGGCGGTTTTGCCGGTGGCGGCTTCACACATCAGCTCCGCGCTGGCGGCAAGGATGGCGCAGCCCTCCGCCTCATGATGCAAATCCATGCCCTGGCGGTTGAGAAACACGCTGACTTTATCGCCGCACATGCGGTTTTCGCCCTGGCCCTGCGCATCGAATGCAGCCGGCCGGCCCGCGAAATGCGGGTTGCGGCTGCGCTCAAGCACGATGGACTGGTACAGGGCCTCGCTCATGCGAAAATCTTCCGCACCCTCTCAAGCCCGGTGGCCAGCGCGTCGATCTCCTCCGGCAGGGTATAGACGCCGAAGGTGGCGCGGGCGGTGCTGGTGACACCCAGGCGGCCCATCAGCGGCTCGGCGCAATGGTGCCCGGCGCGCACGGCGATGCCTTGGCGGTCCAGCAAGGTGGCGATATCATGCGCGTGGGCGTCCTTCATCACGAAGGAAATGACGCCGCCACGGTCCTGCGCGGCGCCGAGGATGCGCAGACCCTCAATATGGCTCAGCGTCGAGAGCGCATGTTCGGTCAGGTCCTGCTCATGCGCGGCGATGGCATCGAACCCGATGGCGCGGACGTAATCGATCGCGGCCCCCAGGCCGATGGTTTCGATGATTGCGGGCGTGCCGGCCTCAAAACGGTGCGGCGGCTTGGCCCAGGTGGATTTCTGGTAAGAGACCGAGGCGATCATGTCGCCGCCGCCCATGAAGGGGGGCATCTCGTCCAGGATTTCGCGCTTGGCGTAGAGCACGCCGATGCCGGTGGGGCCGTAGAGCTTGTGGCCTGAGAAGACGTAGAAATCCGCATCGATGGCCTGCACGTCCACGGCACGGTGGACGATGGCCTGGGCGCCATCCAGCAGGATTTTGGCGCCGTGCTCATGCGCGAATTTGGCCAGGCGCTCGACCGGCGTGTAGGTGCCCAGCACGTTGGACATGTGGGTGATGGCGAGCAGCTTCACCTTGCCGTCGGCGAAGACCTGTTCCAGCGAGTTCCAATCCAGCTCGCCGGAATCAGTGATCTTGATGATCCGCAGCTCCGTGCCATGGGCGTCACGCAGCATCTGCCAGGGGACGAGATTGGCGTGATGCTCCATCTCGGAGACCGCCACGGCATCGCCAGGCTTCAGCGCCGTGCGGCCCCATGTGTAGGCGACGAGGTTGATGCTCTCCGTGGCGTTGCGGGTGAAGACGATCTCCTCCCGGCTAGCCGCGTTGATCAGCTCCGCCACCTTGTCGCGCACATTCTCATATGCGTCCGAGGCTTTTTCGGACATGTAGTGCAGGCCGCGATGGACGTTGGCGTATTGCTCCTCCATCACGAAGCGCATCGCCTCGATCACCTGCTTCGGTTTCTGGGCGGACGCACCGGAATCCAGAAACACGAAGGGTTTGCCATGCACCTTCTGCGACAGGATCGGGAAATCCCGCCGGATGGCGTGTATGTCGAGCTGGTGCATGGCGATGCTCATTGGCGATTCCACCAACTGTCCAAAGCCGCCTCGAACAGGGCCTTGGAGTCATCGTGGGTCACCGGCTCCAGCGCCTCCTCAAGGAAGGCGCGGATGAGGATCTGCCGTACGTCCGCCTCGGGAATACCGCGCGAGCGCATGTAGAAGACCTGCTCCTCATCCAGCGCGCCGATGGTGGCGCCGTGGCTGCATTTCACGTCATCGGCGAAAATCTGCAGCTCGGGCTTGATGTCCATCTCGGCATCAGGCGAGAGCAGCAAAGCCTGGCTCATCTGATAGCCATCGGTCTTCTGGGCGATCTGATCGACCTCGATCTTGCCCTGGAAGACGCCATGCGCCTTACCCGCGAGGACGGATTTCACCGTCTGGCGCGAAGGGCAGTTGGGCGCCTTGTGGCGGATGGTGGTGGTAAAATCACCATGCTGCGTGCCGCCCAGAAGCTGCGCGGCATTGAGATGCGCCAGTGAGTTGGAGCCCAGCAGATTGGCCTCGATCTCCGTGCGGGAGATTTTTGAGCCCAAAGTCAGGGTGAAATGCTCGTAGGAGGCCTCGCCCGCGATATCGGCGCGGATGGAGGTGATGTTGAAGGCCTCGGTGCTTTCCTGCTGCAGGCGGAAATGCTGGAACTTGGCGCCCTCCTCGACCTGCGCGTCGAACACCGCGTTCTGCCAGTAGGTGCCTTCACCTTTGTCGATCTCGATCAGCGTCAGCTTGGCACCGGCGCCGAGTTTAATGCGATGCCGCAGATGAAAGGCGAAGGGCAGTTCGCCGGAGGCGTCCGAGATCAGCAGCAGCTCGCCGGCATCCTGCCCGGCGGGCACCTCGATGGTGATGCCGCCCTTTGCGTGTTCGGCATTGATGAGCGGCATGGGCTGCGTGCCGTTTTCCTCGAACGGCGCGAAGGGCTTGGCATAGGCGAAGCCTGTGGACAGCTCCTCATTCAGCACGCCGTTCAGGAACACGAAGCGCGGAAACGGCAGGTCAGGCAGCGCCGCCGCCGCCGCCACGGGCGGCGGGGCGAAGCTGATGGCGGAAAGCGCGCGCAGATCGGTATAGCGCCAGGCTTCCAGCTTACGGGTGGGCAGCGCGGTCATCTCAGGCGACTTCCAGCCCGGCATAGCCGCTGGCTTCCAGCTCGAGCGCCAGCGAGGCGGGGCCGGAGCGCACGATCCTGCCGTCGGCCAGAACATGCACGACATCCGGCACGATATACTCCAGCAGGCGCTGGTAATGGGTGATGATGAGG
The DNA here is from genome assembly GCA_963827925.1 of uncultured Pseudomonadota bacterium. GTDB lineage: Bacteria > Pseudomonadota > Alphaproteobacteria > Acetobacterales > Acetobacteraceae > Acidocella. The sequence goes on from CAWHDE010000004.1 coordinate 112,617, forward strand.
GCGGAGAATGTCCCGTGGCGCAGCAAATTCACGCCTTCCGCCACGATCTTCAGCGCGTCGATGTCGAGGCCGGAATCCGTCTCGTCCAGAATGGCGAGGGCGGGCTTCAGCAGCGCCATCTGCAGCATCTCGTTGCGCTTCTTCTCACCGCCGGAGAAGCCGACATTGACGTTGCGCTTCAGGAAATCTTCCTTCATCGCCAGCTGCTTCACGGCGGCGCGGGCGAGCTTCAGGAAGGCCACGGCGTCCAGCTCATCTTCGCCGCGCTTGCGGCGGATGGCATTCAGCGCGGTGCGCAGGAAGTTGGCATTGCCAACGCCCGGCAGCTCCACAGGATATTGGAAGGCGAGGAACATGCCGGCGGCGGCACGGTCTTCCGGCTCCATCTCCAGGATGTTCTCGCCGTTGAAGAGCGCCTCGCCCTCCGTCACCTCATAGCCCTCGCGGCCGGAGAGCACGTAGGAGAGCGTGGATTTGCCAGCACCGTTCGGGCCCATGATGGCATGCACCTGGCCGTCCGGAATGGTGAGGGTCACGCCCTTCAGGATTTCCGCATCGCCGATCCGCGCATGCAAATTCTTAATCTCAAGCATTAGCCAACAGAGCCTTCCAACGAAACAGCTAAAAGTTTTTGTGCCTCAACGGCGAATTCCATCGGCAATTCCTTCAGCACATCCTTGCAGAAGCCATTGACGATGAGCCCTACCGCGTCCTCTTCCGAGAGGCCGCGGGAGCGGCAATAGAACAGCTGGTCCTCGGCGATCTTGGAGGTGGTAGCCTCATGCTCCACCTTGGCCGAGGCATTGCGGTTCTCGATATAAGGCACGGTATGCGCGCCGCACTGATCGCCGATCAGCAGGCTGTCGCACTGGGTGAAATTGCGGGCACCGGAGGCGCCGGGCAGGATCTTCACCAGGCCGCGATAGGTGTTGTTCGAGCGGCCGGCGGAAATACCCTTGGAGATGATCGTGCTCGTGGTGTTCTTGCCGATATGGATCATCTTGGTGCCGGTATCGGCCTGCTGGAACTGGTTGGTCACGGCGACAGAGTAGAACTCGCCCACCGAACCCTCGCCCTGCAGGATGCAGGAGGGATATTTCCAGGTGATCGCCGAGCCGGTTTCAACCTGCGTCCAGGAGATCTTGGAATTGCGGCCACGGCAGGCGCCGCGCTTGGTGACGAAATTGTAGATCCCGCCCTTGCCATCGGCATCGCCAGGATACCAGTTCTGCACGGTGGAATATTTGATCTTGGCTTCATCCAGCGCCACCAGCTCGACCACGGCGGCGTGGAGCTGGTTCTCATCGCGCATCGGCGCGGTGCAGCCCTCAAGATAGGAGACCGAAGCCCCCTCTTCCGCGATGATCAGCGTACGCTCAAACTGCCCGGTATTACGGGCATTGATGCGGAAATAGGTGGACAGCTCCATCGGGCAACGCACGCCCTTGGGGATGAAGACGAAGCTGCCATCGGAGAACACGGCGGAGTTCAGCGCGGCGAAGTAATTGTCGCCCGCCGGAACCACGGAGCCCAGATATTGGCGAACCAGCTCGGGGTGCTCGCGCACCGCCTCGGACATGGAGCAGAAAATGACGCCCGCCTTGCCCAAGGTTTCACGGAACGTGGTGGCGACGGAGACGGAATCGAACACCGCATCCACGGCCACGCCCGCAAGCGCCGCGCGCTCGTTCAAAGGGATGCCGAGCTTCTCGTAGGTCTTCAGAAGCTCCGGGTCGACCTCGTCCAGCGATTTGGGAACGGCTCTTGCCGGGGCTGCGTAGTAATACAGCGAATCATAATCGATGGGCTGGTGATGGATGCGCGCCCAATGCGGCTCCTCCATCTTCAGCCAGGCCTCATAGGCCTTCAGACGCCATTCCAGCAGCCATTCCGGCTCGCCCTTCTTGGCGGAGATGAGACGCACAATGTCCGTCGAGAGCCCTTTCGGGAACTCTTCCATCTCGATGTCTGTCGTGAAGCCGTATTTGTATTTCTGAGCCGCCAGTTCATGAATCGTGGCTTCAGTGGTGGTGGACATGGTCAAGCAACCTCGTTGATCGTCGGGGCCGGAATACGGAAGGCGCGTGGCACGGAAGCCGCCGCCATTTCGGCCAGGGAAATATGTGACAGGGCGGAGCGGATGGCGTCATTCACCGGGTCCCACCGCCCGGCGACCGGACAGAGAGACAGGCTTTCGCAGGTGATACCCGTCCCCTCCACGCAGGAGGTGAGCGCGATGGGGCCGTCTATGGCGAAAATCACCTCGGAGACGGCAATATCCGACAAGGGCTTGCCCAGCCGGTAGCCGCCCCGCGCACCGCGCGTGGAGATAACCAGCCCATGGCCGGCCAGCGCCTTCAGCACTTTAGCGACCGTAGGCTCCGGTACACCGATGCCAGCCGCGATGCCGGGCGAGGTTTCAACGCCGTCCGCCGTGCCCAGGCGCACCAGGGCAGCCACAGCATAATCGGTCAGGCGTGAGAGTTTCAGCATAACGATCCCATTAAGCGGACTGAAATAGTCCTGATTGCCAAATGGGGCATAAAAGGCGGATCGTCAAGCGCGCGTCATGCAAAGTTTCTCTGCGCGAAAGCGCAGATCTGCGTTACCCCAGACGCGCGATGATCTCCGGCAGCTCGACGGGGGCTTCGGCACGGGCCTCGCCGTCTGCCTCGCCATAGCCCCAGGCGCAGAACACGGCGGGCAGGCCAAGCCCGGCGGCGGCGTTAATGTCGTTTTCATGGTCGCCGACCATGATTGCGTCGGTCACCTCAAGCTGCGCCAGGGCGGCGGCCAGATGGCGCGGGTCAGGCTTGCGGTAAGGCGTGGAATCCCCGCCCACCACGGCGCCGAAGAAGCGGGAGAGGTCAAGCGCATCCAGAATCTCGCGGGTCGGGAGGCCGGGCTTGTTGGTGCAGACGCCAAGCGGGCGCCCTTGTGCTTGCAAACTCTCCAGCGCCTGCACCATGCCGTCGTAAATCACCGTTTCGGCCACCGGGTTGGCGGCGTAATCGGCCACCATGGCCGCGAGTTGCTCCGGCGTGGCCTCAGCCCCCCTGGCGGCGAAAGCGCGGTCCAGCAACACTTTCGCGCCATCGCCGATCATGGTGTGGATTTCGTCAAGGCGGAGCGGGGCATGGCCGTTGGCGGCGAGCACCCGGTTTACGCTGGCGGCGATGTCCGGCGCTGAGTCGATGAGCGTGCCGTCCAAATCGAAGATCACCGCGCGCATGAAATACTCCGTCGTTTTATTTGAAACGTCTGTCCTTTGACACAGAGCGGGTGCCAGGGCTACCGCAGAAGCGTCACCAAGGAGAGTAAGGCTGATGTGCGGAATCGTAGGGGTCGTGGGCCATTCAGACGCGGCGCCGCTGCTGCTGGGCGGGCTGCAACGCCTTGAATACAGGGGATATGATTCCGCCGGTATTGCGACGCTGGTGAACGGGCATATCGAGCGCCGCCGGGCCGAGGGCAAGCTGAAGAACCTGGCCGCCGTGCTGGAGCAGGAGAAGCTGGCGGGCACCACCGGCATCGGCCATACGCGCTGGGCAACCCATGGCGCGCCGACGGTGGGCAACGCCCACCCGCATGCCACCGCCCGGGTGGCCGTGGTGCATAATGGCATTATTGAGAACCATCAGGTCTTGCGGGCGGAGCTGGAAGCCAAGGGACAGAGTTTCTCGACCGAGACCGACACCGAGGTGGTGGCGCTGCTGGTGGATTATTTGCTGCAACAAGGGTTGGAACCGGTTGAGGCAGCGAAGCAGGCTTTTGCCCGGTTGGAAGGCGCTTATGCGCTGGCGCTGATTTTCGCCGGATATCAGGAGCTGATGATCGGCGCGCAGCGCGGCGCGCCGCTGGCCGTTGGGTTTGGGGCGGAGGAAATGTATCTCGGCTCCGACGCGCTGGCCCTGGCACCTTTGACCCGCGAAATTGCTTATCTGGAGGATGGCGACTGGGTTGTGGTGACCTGCAAGGGGGCGGTGTTTCATGACAGCACGGGCGCCGTGGTGCTGCGCCAGAAGAAGCTCACCGCGCTGACGGGCGCGGCCATAGGCAAGGGCAATTTCCGGCATTTCATGGAAAAGGAGTTGCATGAGCATCCGGTGGTGATCGGCGATGTGTTGCACCGCATGCTGGAGGGGGAGACGCCGCGCCTGCCCGCCCTGCCTTTCGATCTGGCAAGCATCAAGCGCATCACCATGAGCGCATGCGGTTCGGCCTTCTATGCCGGGCTGACGGCGAAATTCTGGCTGGAGAACCTGGCGCGCGTGCCGGTGGAGGCGGATGTGGCCAGCGAGTTCCGCTATCGCGCCCCGCCATTGGAAGCGGGCGGGCTGGGGCTGCTGGTAAGCCAGAGCGGCGAAACGGCTGATACGCTAGCGGCGCTGCGCTATATGAAGGCGGAGGGACAGAAGATCCTATCCGTGCTGAACGTGCCGGAAAGCACTATGGCGCGGGAGAGCGATGCGATTTTGGAGACCATCGCGGGGCCGGAAATTGGTGTGGCCAGCACCAAGGCTTTCACGGCGCAATTGACCGTGCTGGCAGTGTTTACGCTGGCTTTGGCGCGTGCGCGGGGTACGCAAAGTGACGCGCAGGTCAACCGGCTGGCGGCGGCGCTGCTGGAAGTGCCTGCAAAGGCAGCGGAGATTTTGGCCAATGATGGGCCTATCCGGCGCTTGGCGGCGCGGATCGCCGAGGCGCGGGATGTGCTTTATCTGGGGCGCGGCGGGTGTTTCCCTATCGCTCTGGAGGGGGCGCTGAAGCTTAAGGAGATTTCCTACATCCATGCCGAGGGCTATGCGGCCGGTGAAATGAAGCATGGGCCGATCGCGCTGATCGATAAAAGCGTGCCGGTGATTGCCATTTGCCCCTCGGGACCGTTGTTTGAGAAAACCGCCTCGAACTTGCAGGAGGCGGCCGCGCGGGGCGGGCAGATTGTGGTGTTCTCGGATGAGGAGGGCGCTTCCAAGCTGGCGCCGATTGCCGCCGAGACGATTTTGTTGCCTGCGATTGATCCATTCGCGGCACCCATTCTGCACGCCATTCCGGTGCAGATGCTGGCGTACCACGTGGCGGTAATGAAGGGCACGGATGTCGACCAGCCGCGCAATCTCGCAAAATCCGTGACCGTGGAGTAACGCACTGTGCCTGGGCTTTCTGAGAAACGCCCAGGCACAAATTTATAAAAATTTTCGGTGCAGCTTTTTTTAAAAAGCTGCGAAAACCCTCTAATTAAAAATCCCCGCCTGCCAGGGCACGAATTCGCTTTCGCCCAGCCCCAGCACCTCACTTTTCGAGGGTTCGCCGGAAGCAATCTTCAGGAAGGTTTCGAAGATTTTCCCGCCCATGGTCTCGATGGTTTCTTCACCATCGAGAATGGCGCCGCAATTGATGTCCATATCGTCCTGCATGCGGCGATACATTGGCGTGTTGGTGGCGAGCTTCACGGTGGGCGCCGGGATGGAGCCGAAGCAGGAACCGCGCCCGGTGGTGAAGGCGATGAGATTGGCGCCCCCCGCCACCTGGCCGGTGGCGGAGATGGGGTCGAAGCTCGGCGTATCCATGAAGACGAGGCCGTTCTGCCTGATGGTTTCCGCGTAGAGATAGACGGCCATCAGCGGACTGGTGCCGCCTTTCATCGATGAACCCAGCGATTTTTCAAGAATATTGGTCAGGCCGCCAACATTATTGCCCTGGGTGACCTTGCCGTTGATCTGCGTGTCGCGGCCTGGGGAATATTCGTCCTTCCACCAGCGCAGCCGCTCGATGAGCTTCTCACCCACCTCGCGGCTTGCGGCGCGGCGTGTCAGCGTGTGCTCTACACCGTAGATCTCGGCGGTTTCGGACAGGATGCCGGTGCCGCCATGACGGACGAGAATATCGATGGCCGCCCCGAGCGACGGGTTGGCGGTGATGGAGGAAAAGCCGTCCGACCCGCCGCATTGCAGCCCCACCACCAGATGGCTGGCGGGTACGGGCGTGCGGGTTATGGCGTTGACGAGAGGCAGCATCTCCTTCACCGCCGCAATGCCGGCCTCGATCGTCTTCGCGGTGCCGCCGGTTTCCTGCATCACGTAAGTGCGCAGCAGAGGTCCGGCGGTGAGGTTTTCGTCGATGAAGAGTTCGGAGATCGGGTTGCGCTCGCAGCCGAGCCCGATGACCACGGCGCCGCCCATATTGGCATGGCGGATATAGCCGCCCAGCGTGCGGCGCAGAATGGCCATCGGCTCGCCGGTCATTTCCATGGAGCAGCCGAGGCCATGGGTGATGGACACCACGCCGTCTATATTGGGATAATCCGCCAGCCGCTCCGGCGTAAACCAGTCCGCTACCTTCTTGGCGACGGTGGCGGAGCAGTTCACCGTTGAGACAATACCTATATAGTTTCGCGTTGCCACGCGGCCATCGGGCCGGACGATGCCCTGGAAGGTGGCGCGCTGCTCTGCGGGCAGGAACGCGACGGGGCGGTAATCCGCGCCATAGGCATAGTCATTCTTCACGTCTTCGAAGCGGGTATTGTGGTTGTGGACGTAATCGCCCGCTGCAATGTCCTGCGCGGCGAAGCCGATGACGACATCATATTTCAAAACCGGCTGACCCGCCGCTATGGGTTTAAGAGCCACCTTATGCCCAGCCGGAATTGCGGCGTGGGTGGTAAAACGCCCTTCTATGAGGGTGCCTGCGGGAACTTCCGCACGGGCCACGGCGACATTGTCGTTGGGGTTAAGCTGCAGGAAAGGCCCCAGCATATGTTTGCGGGCGGTTTCAATTTGGGTCATGGCGCATATCCTGGCTAAAGGAGAGAGATATTTTCGGAACCGAGCTTGCGCGGCGGGCTTATCTGCGCGGGCGGGCTTTCCGTCCTGAATATCTTGCACGTTTTAAAAACCTCTGGCTCATGCCAGTCTCCCATTCTGTTTTTCTCGGACGTCACGGGTAAGCCTTTCGCTTTCCATGAATATTATGAGTGTTGCATCCGGCCAGACCAAAAAAAACATCGTTGATGCTATCTTCAGACCGTAGGTTTTGTTGATTATGAGGGCCGGATTTTGGCGGAGAGTTTTTGAAGAACACCGCCAAAAAGCAAGAAAAAGCAATATCTGAATATATATCTCACTATGTTTTCTTGGATTTTCTGGATGGTATAAATCCCGTCATGGATTATGGCAGCGCAGGCTTGGCCATGATCCAAAGCAGTAAACAAGACGAACAAATGTTGTGGGAGTGGTTGGGCCAGGAAGGTTCATTCAGTGCCACGACGATCAGATAGTAAGCTTCCATTGATGGAGACGTATATTTATGCCGCTCGACGCTAGAAAGATTTCTATTCTTGAGAATATCTCCACGGCAACCATTACCACCGTGCTGCTGAAGAAGGGGCTGCGCAACGTCTGGCTGCGCGGCACACGGCCGCTTCGCCCGGACCAGAAGCGTCTGGTCGGCCATGCTTTCACGCTGCGCTTTGTCCCGGCGCGTGAGGATCTGGCGACGCCGGAATCCTGGAGCTCGCCGATCTCGACGCGCGCCGCAATCGAGGCCATGCCGGAAGGCTGCATTGCCGTGGTGGATGCGATGGGCGTGGATGATGCCGGCATCTTTGGCGATATTCTCTGCAAGCGCATGAAGGTGCGGGGCGTCTCGGCGCTGATCACCGATGGCGTGGTGCGTGACCTTGCCGGTGTGCTGGCGACGGATCTGCCCGTGTGGTGCTCCGGTGCGGCGGCCCCGCCCTCCGTTGCCGGGTTGACCTTCGTGGCCTGGCAGCAGCCCATTGGCTGCGGCGGCGTGGCTGTGTTCCCGGATGACGTGATCGTAACCGATGCCGATGGCGCCGTGGTAATTCCGCAGGCGCTGCTGGATGATGTGGTCGAGATCGCGGTCGAGCAGGAGCGCCTGGAAACCTGGATCTATGACCAGGTTCAGGACGGTGCGTCTCTGCCTGGCCTGTATCCGCCCAATGCCGACAACAAGGCGCGTTACGAGGCGTATAAGACCAGCGTGGGCAAGGCCGCGGAATAACCCCGCCGGAAAGGATGTGCCGATGGATTCCGCCGTCACAGCATCGAACGTGTTGCAAATTTCCGACAGATTTAGCGGGTACGCTTTTGTTGGAGGCTTCACCACCGAGAAGCGAAAGGCGCGCGGCACGGGCATCGGCATGTACCGGCTTAATGGTGTTTCATGGGATGAGGCCGGGCAGATCTCCGGCCTCATCAACCCTTCTTTTCTGGTGAATGATCCGCAGCGCAGCGTGATTTACGCCGTGCATGGCGATTCTGATTTCGCCAGCTCCTTTCTGCTTGATCGGAATACGGGTGAGTTCAGGCTGCTGAGCCAGGCGGCGACGGGCGGGATGAATGGCGTACACCAGGCGTTAACGGGCTCAGGACGGTTTTTGCTGGTGGCGAATTATGCCAGCGGCTCCGTCGCGGTGCTGCCCGTGGAGCCGGATGGAACGCTGCACCCCTTCATTGAGCTTTTGAATTTGCCCGGCGAGCCGGGGCCGCACCGGCAAGAGCAGCGCGGGTCGCATCCGCATCACATCGTACTTGACCCGTCCGGCCGGTATTTTCTGGTGCCCGATAAAGGGTTGGATTGCGTGTTCACGCTGGCCTTCGATGAAGACGCGAAGCGCCTGCGCATCGTCAGCCGTGCGGCGCTTCGCCCTGGAGCGGGGCCGCGCCATATCGCCTTTCATCCGCATGAGGATGTGGCGTTTCTGGTAAATGAGCTGGAATCCTCTCTGGCGTTGTGCCGGTGGGATGCGGCCAGCGGCACGCTTACGCCTCATGCAGCAATTGAGCACGTTGCCCGAGAATTTCTTCGGCGCCAGCACCGCCGCGGCGGTTGCCGTCTCATCTTGCGGGCAGTTCATCTATGCCTCCAATCGCGGGCAGGACAGCATTACGTGCTTCGGATATGACAGCGAAGCGCAGCGCATCACTCCCCTGCACTGGACGCCATCAGGCGGGCGGGACCCGCGTTTCATCACGCTCTCACCCGATGGCATACAAATCATCGTTGCCAATGAACAAGGCGACAGCTTGGTCTTTTTCGATATCGACATGGCATAACGGCACGTTGAACCGGCGGGATGGGCATCTGCCCTGCCTCAGCCCGAGTACGATTGCCTTTCTGCCCGCCTGACTTTTCTGGCGCTCCATTCACGAGGGCGCCAGACCAAAAATCATAATCCGCGCAATAGCGGTACTACAAGAGGACCAGGAAATGAGAGTAGGACGATACCGTTTTGTGATCGCGTTTCTGCTGTTTATCGCAGGAATCATCAATTACATGGACCGTGCGGCGCTGGGCGTAGCCGCCCCGTTCGTAAAGAAGGATCTCGGACTGTCACCTTCGGAGTTGGGGCTAATCTTCAGCACCTTCTTCTTCGGCTATGCGGCGTTCGCTTTTGTCGGCGGACAGTTGGCGGACCGCTACGGTCCCCGCGCGGTTTATAGCTGGTCGGCGGCGGCATGGTCCATCCTGTGCGGCTTGACCGGTGCCGTGGGCGGGTTTGCCTCGATGCTGGTTGTACGCATCATGTTCGGCTTCGCGGAAGGGCCGATGAACTCCACTACCAACCGCGCCATTACAACCTGGTTCCCGCGTGAGGAGACTTCGCGCACCATTGGTTTCACCTTCTCCGGCCAGACTGTGGGAAGCGCCATCGCGGCACCGGTTGTCGGGCTGCTGGCAATTTCCTTTGGCTGGCGCATTGCCTTCTTCGCCATTGGCGCCATGGGGCTGCTCTGGGTTGTGGCCTGGCGCTTGCTGATGACCGATAAACCCACGGATCATCCGCGTGTCGGCCAAGCCGAGATCGAGATGATCGCGCAGAGCCGTTCGGTTGACGTTGTACCGCAGCATGAAGCGAAGCCGTTGCGCCATTATCTTGCCCTGCCCAGCACGCTGTCGCTCGGGCTTGGCATGTTTGCTGTAAACTACACGCTTTTTATCTTTCTCTCCTGGTTGCCGAGCTATCTGACCAACGCACTGCATATGCCGGTGAAGCAGATGGCCTTTGTGGCCGCCATTCCCTGGGCCTGTGGCTTCGTGGGGTATGCGGGCGGCGGCATAGTGGCGGATTTCGTGTATAACCACATGGGAGACCGCGTCACTGCGCGTAAGCTGTGCACCATTCTGCCGTTGGCCTTTGCAGCTGTAGCGCTGCTGGCGGTGAATATGGCCACGAGTGCCACCATGGCTGTGACATTGATCGCGTTCGCGGTGATGATGCTGACGGCTTCCGTGCAATCCTGCTGGGCAACAATTCATGAGCTGGTGCCCCAGGCCCGCGTGGGAGGTGTGAGCGGTTTCATCCATCTACTGAGCAATATTTCCGGCATCATCGGGCCGACCGCAACAGGCCTCGCCGTGCAATATCTTGGTGGTTACAGCAGCGCCTTTGTCGCCGCCTCGACAGTAGCCGGGGCTGGCGTGGTGGCCATGGCCATCTTCGTCAAACGCCCGGCGAAGAGCAGCCTGCTGGTGGGGCAGCCCGCCGAATAAGGCGGGCCAATTTGCAAGGAGACATCTCTGGTTATGACGATTCCTGAGAAACCCGTGTTGCTGACCGGTGCGTCTGGCGTGTTGGGCCGTGTTCTGGCCAAGGCGCTGGCCGCCCAGGGCTGGTCCCTGCGACTTACGGATATTATGCCCTTTCCTGAAGCATTGCCGGAGGGGGCCAGCTTCACCCGCGCCGATTTAAATGACGGCGCCGCTATTCTCCGTTTGGCGGAAGGGTGCGGCACCATCGTGCATTTTGGCGGCATCTCCGTGGAGCAGCCTTTCGAGACAGTGATCGGCCCCAACATCCGCGGGCTGTACCATGCCTACGAGGCGGCGCGGCGGGAGGGGGCGCGGATGGTCTTTGCCTCTTCCAACCACACGATCGGGTTTCATGAGCGGGACGAGGTGATTGATGACTCCTCGTACTTCCTGCCGGATGGTTATTATGGCCTGTCAAAAGCCTATGGCGAGCTGATGGGGCGGTTATACTGGGCCAAGCATGGGGTGGAGAGCGTGTTTCTGCGCATCGGCTCCTGCACCCCTACCCCGCTGGATGACCGCATGCTCAGTACCTGGTTCTCCTATGGAGATCTCATCAGGCAGGTGGAGTGCAGCACTCTGGCCCCCAGCCTCGGGAAAACCGGCTGCCTGGTGGTCTGGGGCGCTTCCAAGAACAGCCGCATGACATGGTGGCGAAAGGATGGTCGCGCGCTCATCGGCTGGGAGCCGCAGGACAGCGTGGATGACTTCATTCCCGCGCTTAATGGCAAAACAAGCGGCAAGCCGGCGGCGGAGCATTATCAGGGTGGCGGCTATTGCGCCCAGGATTTCTCAAGGGCTGATTTCGCGCCACGCGCGCTGTTTCCCGGTGATGAGGCATAACGCCGGGCTGGTTTAGAAACACAAAAAACGCCGCCATTCCTGCGAATGGCGGCGCTTTTTAATGCTGTCTCGTTCAGACGATCTTGGTGTGGACCGTACCGACGCCGCTAATCTCGCCTTCCAGAACATCGCCCTGCACGATGGCGCCCACGCCTTCCGGCGTACCGGTGAAGATCAGATCCCCCGGCTCCAGAGCGACAAAACGCGAGAGTGTGGCAATGATGTCCGGCACTGCCCAGATCTGGTCGGCGAGGTCGCCTTCCTGCCGGGTCTTCCCGTTGACGGTAAGCGCGATGCGCCCGGCGGCGGGGTGGCCGATGGTGCTGGCTGGGGCGATGCTGCCGATGGGTGCGGAAGCGTCGAAAGCTTTGCTCATTTCCCAGGGCCGGCGCAGGTTTTTGGCTTCTTCCTGCAGATCGCGCCGGGTGAGGTCGATGCCGGCGGCATAGCCGAATACATGCGACAGCGCCTGTGCCGTGCCGATCGCACGCCCACCGGTGCCGATGGCGATCACCAGCTCGATCTCATAATGCAGATTCTTCGTCTCGGTGGGATAGGGCGAGTCCTGCCCGCCCAACACCAGCGCGTCAGCCGGTTTGGCGAAGAAGAAAGGCGGCTCGCGGCTTGGGTCGTTGCCCATCTCACGCGCATGGGCCGCGTAGTTGCGGCCGACGCAGAACACCCGGCGCACGGGGAACTGGCGGCCATCGGTGACCGCCACGCTGACGGGCGGCGGCGGCGCGAAGACGAAATCAGACATGTTCAATATCCTATTACAATCTAGCACGCGGATCGTGGCGTGCGACACGGCTTAGCAGATAATCGATCTCGGCACGCGCCGCAGCGCTGAGCTGGCTGCCCGGCTTACGCTGCGCATCATGTGCGATGGCACTACGTTTTTGCAGCACATATTTGCGCACGGCAAGGCCCACACCCTGCTGCTGCTCATAGCGGATGAGCGGCAGATGCGCGTCGAACAAATCATGCGCGGCATCGCGCTGGCCGGACTGCATCAGCCTTACTGTGTCCACCAGCATGTCAGGAAAGGCATAGCCGGTCATCGCGCCATCGGCGCCGCGCTCCATCTCGAAATCAAGAAATAGTCCGCCATTTCCTGTGAGAATCGAAAGCGGGCGCAGCGTGCCCTCTTTCTGGAAGGCGCGCAGGGCGGAGATTTTCTCCAACCCCGGCCAATCCTCATGCTTCAGCATCACGCAGGAGGGATGCGCCATGACGATCTGGCGCAGCACTTTCGGCGTCATCTGCACGGTCAGGGTCAGCGGGTAATCCTGGATGACGAACGGCACATCATCGCCGATGGCTTCCACCGCCTGAGCGTAATAGGTGGTGATCTGATCATCGGTGCGCAGATGCGGCGGCGGGGCAATCATCACGCCAGCCGCACCCAGCTCCATCACCCCGCGCGCCAGGGCGCGCATGGCCGCGAAACCGGGCGCGGAGACGCCGACGATAACCGGCACATTGGCCCGCTTGATGATCTGACGCGAGACAGAGAGCGCCTCCTCCGGCTCCAGCTTCGGTGCCTCACCCATGATGCCGAGGATGGTGAGTCCGGTGACGCCGCAGCCAAGATAGAAATCCGTCATGCTATCGACGGAGGGGCGGTCCAGCGCGCCATCCGGCAGGAACGGCGTGGCGGCGATGGCGAAAACGCCGCTGGCTGTATGATCAAGCAACATTCTGTTTCTTTTCCCATGGTGTTTCAGGCACCGGCGTCAGCGGTCCCTTGCTCGCGTACCAGGAGCGAACATTGTCGACGACCAGATTGCCCATCAGCCCGCGCGTGTGATGCGTGCCGGTGCCGACATGCGAGGTGAGCACAACGTTCTGCATTTCCCGCAGGGCCTGCGGCACACGCGGCTCGTAGGCGAATACATCCAGCCCCGCGCCAAGGATGGTGCCGTTTTGCAGGGCGGCGATCAGCGCGTCCTCATCCGCCACCGAGCCACGCGCGACATTGATGAGCAGACCGTTCGGGCCGAGCTTTTTCAGTACCACCTCATTCACCGCATGGCGCGTGGCCGGACCGCCCGGCAGCACCACAATCAGTGTATCCACGGCCTCGGCCAGAGCTTCCAAGGTGGAGTGATATTCGTAAGGCAGGCCTGGGCGCGGGTTGCGGGAGTAATAGGCGATCGGCCGCTCGAAGGCCTGCAGCCGTTTGGCGATCACCTGACCTATGCGGCCCAGCCCGGCGATGCCGATCTTGCGATCACGCAGTGAGGCGGTGAGCGGAAACGCGCCTTGCTGCTCCCAACGTCCGGCGCGCAAATAAGTGTCGACCTGGGGAAGCTGGCGGATGGTGGCGAGCAGCAGCCCGACCGTGAAATCCGCCATCTCGTCATTCAGCACGTCCGGCGTGTTAGTCACCACCACGCCACGCGAAGCCGCCGCCGCGCAATCGACGGAATCATACCCCACGCCGTAATTGGCGATGAGTTGCAGCTTTGGCAGCGTGGCGATCAGCTTCGCATCGGTGGGGGCGCGGCCGCGGGTGATGATGCCGCTGATCTCCGATGCGTGTACCGCCAGAATCTCTTCCAGCTTTTGCCTGTGCGTGCTGTAGATGTCGAAATCCTGTGTCAATGCCTCTTCAACACGCGGCTCCATGTCGCCGATGCTGAGAATTTTACTCCGTCCGGTCATGCTTATTCGCCTCGATTGTTAGTCCGTGGTTTCATCTTGCCCGTTACGGCGCAAAAAGTCGAAATCGCAACCTTCATCGGCTTGCAGCACGCTGGTTTCGTAAAGCCTGGCATAGCCACGCTTCGCGGGCTTGCGGCGTGGGGATGCTTCCCATTCAGTGCGGCGGCGTGCCAACTCGGTCTCGTCCACCAGCAGTTCCAAACGGCGGTGCGGCACGTCGAGCTTGATGAGATCACCGCTCTGCACCAGCGCCAACGGGCCGCCCACGGAGGCCTCCGGCGCGATATGCAGCACGATGGTGCCGAAGGCGGTGCCGGACATTCGGGCGTCGGAAATGCGCACCATGTCCTTCACGCCTTCACGGGCCAGCTTCATCGGGATGGGCAGATAGCCCGCCTCCGGCATGCCCGGCGCGCCCTTGGGCCCGGCATTGCGCAGCACCAGCACGTCATCCGGCTTCACGTCGAGATCGGGCGAGTCGATGCGGTTGGTGAGATCCTCCACAGAGTCGAATACCACGGCGCGGCCAGTATGGGTCATCAACTCCTGCGAGGCGGCGGATTGCTTGATCACCGCGCCAAGCGGGGCGAGGTTGCCGTTCAGTATCGCCATCGCGCCCTCGGCTTTTAAGGGCGAGGCAAAGCTGTAGATCACCTGCTGGCCCGGCACGATTTCGGCAGCTTCAATGGAATCACCCAGCGTGCCGCCCGCGACATTTGGCGCGGAGAGGTCGAGATAGGGCTTCAGCTCGCGCATCAGCGCCGGCAGACCGCCTGCGTGGTGGAAATGCTCCATGTAATGCGCGCCGGAGGGTTTCAGGTTCAGAAGCGTCGGGATTTCCCGGCCCAGCCTGTCGAACTCATCCATATCCAGCGGCACGCCGGCGCGTCCGGCGATGGCGGTGAGATGGATAAGCCCGTTGGTGGAACCGCCGATGGCCTGCAGAACGACCATGGCGTTGCGCACCGAGGCCGGGGTGATGAGCTGCGAGGGGGTGGGCGTGCCGCTCACCGCCATCTCAGCCGCGCGCTTGCCGCTGGCCTCGGCGATGCGCCGGCGGTCCGCATGGGTGGCGGGGGCGGCGGCGCTCATCGGCAGCGCCATGCCCAGCGCCTCGACAATGCAGGCCATGGTGCTGGCCGTGCCCATCACCATGCAGGTGCCGACGGACGGCGCCAGGCGGCCACTGATCTGCTCGATCTCGGCCTCGTCGATCTTGCCCGCGCGGTGCTGGCCCCAGAGGCGGCGGCAATCCGTGCAGGCGCCCAGAACCTCGCCCTTATGGTGGCCCACCACCATCGGGCCGGTCTGCACCACCATGGTCGGCAGGTCGGTGCTGGCAACGGCCATCATCTGGGCGGGTAGCGTCTTGTCGCAGCCGCCGATCACCACCACCAGATCCATCGGCTGGGCGCGGATCATCTCTTCCGTGTCCATGGACATCAGGTTGCGCAGGAACATCGAGGTGGGGTGCGCGAAACTCTCACCGATTGAGATGGTGGGGAACACCATTGGCAGCGCGCCCGCCAGCATCACGCCGCGCTTCACGGCCTCGATCAGGTCCGGCACATTGCCGTGGCAGGGGTTATAGTCGCTGTACGTGTCCGTCACGCCGACGATGGGACGCTCCAGCGCGTCATCCGAATAACCCATCGCCTTGATGAAGGCTTTGCGGAGAAACAGGGAGAACCCTGCATCGCCATAACTCGTGAGCCCTTTACGCAGCCCGTTGGCCATTATCCTCTATCCTTGCTGTTTTCGGCGTCATGCGCCGGATGTTTCCAGTTCACCATATCTTTTGCAAAAATCAAAAAAATATGGCTTTCCCTATGTTTAGATATTATATTTTCTTTAGTATGGACACGCAATTTCTGGAAAGCTTCGTCATGGTGGTTGAGCATGGCTCGGTGGCCGAGGCCGCACGCCGGCTCAACCTTACCGCTGCCGCCGTCACCCAGCGCATCCGCGCGCTGGAGGGGGAGATCGGCACGGCGCTGATCAGCCGATCCGGCCGCAATATGCGCGCTACCGAAGCGGGGGCAGCGGTGTTGGCCCATGCCAAACTGCTGCTGCGCGGAGTGCGGGACATGCGGGCCATCGCCAACGAGCAAGGCTATAGCGGCGAGTTGAGCCTGGGCGCCGTCTCCAGCGCACTCACCGGCATATTACCGCCCATCCTGGCACGGCTGGCGGAGAAATATGCGCACATGACCTTGTATATCGACCCCGGCACCTCGACCGAATTATATCGCAAGGTGGCTGAGGGCGAGCTGGATGTCGCTGTGATGGTGGAGCCACCCTTTGCTTTGCCCAAAACCTGTAGCTGGACGACTTGGCGAGAGGAGCCTTTGGTGGTGCTGGTCCGTGATGGCATTCAAGAGAGCGACCCGCACAAAATTCTCACAACCGAGCCGCTGATCCGCTACGACCGGCGGCAATGGGGCGGACGGCTGGCCGAGACCTATTTGCAGCAGGAGCATATCCACACGCGCGACCGTTATGAGCTGGACTCGCTGGAGGCGATCGCGGTGCTGGTGGACCGTGCACTCGGCGTGTCTCTGGTGCCGGACTGGGCGCCGCCCTGGCCCGCGGGGCTAACCTTGCGCAAGCTCGCTTTGCCTAAGCCGTTCCAGAAGCGGCGTATCGGTGTCCTGTGGCGGCGTGATTCCGCACGCAACCGGCTTATACAAGTACTGCTGGCGGAAGCGGCAGCCATGTAAAAATGCAGGCCCACCGGTTGAGATGGGCCTGCAGAGGTTCGCTAAGGCACGAGGGAAAAGAAAATGCCTTAACGATTCAGGAGCTTAGCGGGCACGAAAAGCGAGGATCTGATCACTCAGACGCTGGCGATCAGCCCACCATCAACACGGATCACCGAACCGGTGATGTAACCTGCCTTGGCGCTGGCCAGGAACGCCACCGTGTCACCGTATTCCTGCGGGTTGCCATAGCGGCCAACGGGGATGCTTCCCGTGCTCTCGGCCGAAACTTCTTCCACGCTGCGGCCCTCGCGCTTGGCTTTCGCTTCGTCGAGGAACTTGATGCGGTCGGTTGCGATGCGCCCGGGCAGGATAATGTTGGCGGTGATGCCATCGCGCCCCACTTCACGGGCCAGCGTCTTCGACCAGCCAACCAGAGAGAGGCGAAGCGCGTTGGAAATGCCGAGATTGGGGATGGGCGCCACCACACCCGAGGAGGTGCTGGTGATGACACGCCCCCAGCCGCGCGCCTTCATACCCGGCAGCACACGGTCCGTAATGGCGATGACGGAGAGCACCATGGATTGGAAATGCTTCGACCAGAGCTCTGCCGGCTGGCCGCTGGCCGGGGTGGGCGGCGGGCCGCCGGTATTGTTGACCAGAATGTCCACCGGGCCAAGCTTGGCTTCGATCTCCGAAATATGCGCATCCACCTGCGACAAATCCGAAATATCCCAGGTTAGGCCAAGTGTTTTCACGCCGGTATCGGCGATGGCCGCCTGCGTCTGGGCGACGGAATTGGGTTCGATATCAGCGACGGCAATCTGCGCGCCTTCAGCCGCGAGCGCCTTGCAGATGGCACGCCCTAGCCCGCCACCACCGCCGAGTACCAGGGCGGTTTTTCCCTTGAGACCAAAATCCATTGACTATTCCACGTTCCGTTGGTTGTTTCGTTTCGGTTCAGTTGCCGGAGTTTACAGAAGGGCGAAGATTAAAAAACCTGCGCTGATGTTGCTTCACACAGCATTTTTTCTTGGCTGTGGCCGGGGAGGTTGTTGGTCAGTGATTATGAAGAAACAGCCCCGATGGCCAGCCTGAATGACTCAAAGGCGCGCCGCGATGGCAGTAGCCTTTCATTGGGCCTTGCAGCCATTTGCTCAACACAGATCTCGTTTCTTCTCTACAACACCTTGATTTCATGCAAGCGCTGCGATTTTCTTTTGGAAATTTCCGCATCAGCGAACGGTGTTAGAGAAATACGCTGAACCAATCGCGTGTCCTGACATAGGATAAAATTTGGCAAGATTATGTTTTAAGGTTTGAAATGCGTCCCCGAATGCCCCTATTCTTCATACATCCGAGAGCAAGGGGGTGTAGAAATGCGTCAAATTCAAGCACTCACTGGTGCTTCCCGGAATGTCGCGCGGAAGGGCACTATTGTACGCGTAGGCAGTCACACACAGGAAAAGTTTTTTGTGGAAGACGGGTGGGTTTTCCGTGAACATCACGGAAAATATGTGGAATGTATATGCCGGAGCGATGAGATCGCCAAGCTCCCAGAAGAACCGCACAAGCCTCTCGTGGTGAGAGGCTGAGCTTTAACCCCACCGGCAAGGTGAGATTTAAATAGGGCGCATGGTTTCAGGCCATGCGCCCTTTTTATTGGCCGACCGGGGACCTGGTGGTGCCGCCCGGCCCCGCGATGGGCACGGGCGAGCCGATGGTCGCGGTGGGATGCAAGGCAATTTGCGGCAAGGTGGGGTCATTAGGCAGGACAGGGCTGGTGCCGGGGCGCTGTTTCCTAGGCGTTTGCAGCTCATGCCCCGCCGGTGGCCTGGCGATGCCTGGCTGCACGACGGAGCTGTTGGGGTTGGCGGTTATCTCCGCCGAGCCGGTTGCCGTGCTCTGCGCCAGCGCCGTACCGCCCAGCCCCACCGCTAGAATAACGCCTAGGGATACCCGGATCATTTTCCGCTCCTAACATTGCCTTCCCTTCATATATAGGTCTGGCGCGCAGCGCTATGATACGGCGCAAAAACCGGTGGGGACGCGTGCCAGACCGGCGTGGCAAGCAGGGCATCTTGCGCTTTGCCGTTCGCCACCTAGGTTGCTGTCATGCAAGACAATTTCCCTCCGGTTACGTTAACCTGGCCCACGACCCGCCTGGCCGATGGCGCAGTACCAGAAGCGCGAATTGCGGCCCTGGCCGAGGAGACGCCGATCAGCCTGACCTACAACACGATGCAATATGCCGTGATGATGGCCACGGCCCGGGATATCGAGGATTTCTGCACAGGCTTCTCGATCACGGAAGGGATTGTGGAGCGGGCGGAGGAGATCAAATCCATCTCTCTGGAGACAGGCACCGGGTTCATCACGGCGGATCTGCGCATTCCGGCCGATAAGTTTCACCTTCTGATGCAGGCCTCGCGGCGGATGGTCGTGGGGCGCACAGGCTGCGGCGTGTGCGGCACGGAGGATGCGGCACAGCTCTTGCGCCCCCTGCCCGCTTTGCCGCCCGGCTCGCCCGCTTCTCTGGCCGCCATCAGGCGGGGGCTGGCGCGGCTTTCGGAGCATCAGGCGCTGAACAAGGCGGTGCATATGGTGCATGGCGCCGCCTGGTGCGGACCGGAAGGAGAGATCAGGCTGATCCGCGAGGATGTCGGGCGGCATAACGCGCTGGACAAGCTGATCGGCGCCGGGTTGCGCGACGGGCAGAACCTCTCAGAGGGGTTCTGCTTGCTCACCTCGCGCTGTTCTTATGAGATGGTACAAAAATCCATCATTGCGGGTATACGCACCATCGTTGCCATTTCCGCCCCCACGGGGCTGGCGTTGCGCGTGGCGGAGAAAGCTGGGCTGACGGTGATCGCCATCGCCCGGGGGGATGCGCAGATGCTGTTTACCGGCGAAGTGGCGGAATAAGGATTAGACGCTTTTTGAGGCGCCGCGCGCCTTGCTGGTTCTGCGTGACAGCTCCCATGCCCGAAGCAAGCAGCTATTCGTGGGTCTGCGGTGTCATGGGGCTTCGGCTCATGCGCATCCAGCCAGGTAATGACCCGCTCGGCTAAGTAATGGCAGGCAATGCCGACCAGCCCGCCGACCAGCACCTCACCGCCGCGCCAAAGCCCGGTTTGCAGGATGGAGTCAGGCGGGGTGCGGGTAAGTAGCACGATCGGTGCTGTCCACATCGACACGCGCAGATCCGGACAAAGCCGTACCAGCAGCGCGCAGACCGCGACCGCGCCAGCGAGCTGAACCGGCACTGAGGCACCAAACGCCAGCAACGCCCCGCCCACGATAACCGCCGCCACCACGCCGACGATTGTGCCTGCAAGCCGCCAGAGGGTGGCGCGGTTGGTGTCGTTCAGCTTTTCCTGCGAGACGATGATGCCAGACATGGTCGCCCAGACCGGGTGCGGCAGGCCTACGGCACGGGCGAGCAGAAACGCCAAGGCCGCCGCGCCCGAGCAGCGCAGGATAAAGGCGATATGCTGGTAGACTACATCCCTTGTCATGTGCCGCCTGGGCATCTGCGTGAAGATTTCAACCCATATGAACTTCAAGGAACCAGAGCCCCTTGTCCAGCTCCTGGCATAGGCGGTGAAAATATCTGCCGTAGCGGCATCGCGGCATTATGAAGGCCGTCCTGCTATTGCTGCGAGGTTATGGGCGGCCTCGCGCAAGGGCATGCGTTCCCTTTACAGCCTCGGAATGAAGGTCTACCAAGACTTATCAGATGCAAATAATTCTTATTATCTTTTAAGGAAGGACTGAAGCGATGAGGCACTCCCTGCTTCTGGCGGCGGCCTGTCTGGCGGCGGGCACCGGGCTGGCCCAGGCCGCGCCGCCGGCGCTGACGATCTATGCCGCCCAGCATCCGCAGGTGGAGGCCATGCTGGCGGATGCATTCACCAAGGAAACCGGCATTCCGGTGAAGCTGCACCAGGGTGAAGGGCCGGAAATCGCGGCGCAGATTCTGGAGGAAGGCTCCGCCTCTCCCGCTGACATCTTCTTTACCGAGAATTCGCCTGAGCTGAATTTGCTGGATGAGAAAGGGCTGCTGGCGCCGGTTGACCCGAAGACGCTGGCGCAGGTGCCCGCCAACTATAACGCCGCCGACGGCAATTGGCTGGGCGTGCTCGCGCGCGAGAATGTGCTGGCCTACAACCCGGCGAAGATTTCCGAAAGCGCCCTGCCCGCCTCTTTGCTCGACCTCGCCCAGCCGCAATGGCAGGGCAAGATCGGCATCGCGCCGAGCGATGGGGATTTCCTGCCGCTGGTCAGCGCCGTGATTAAGGAAAAGGGCAACGCCGCCGCCCTGGCATGGCTGAAGGGGCTGAAGGACAACGCGAAGATCTATGAGGATGACGAAGGTGTTGCCGCTGCCGTAGCGCATGGCGATGTCGCGGCCGGGGTGATCAATAATTACTACTGGTACCGGCTGGAGACAGAGCTCGGGCCGCCAGGGCATTCACAGCAAGATCTATCATTTCTCCAATGGCGATCTCGGCGGGCTGGTGAATGTCTCGGGCGCGGCGATTTTGAAATCCTCCCCGCACCAGAAGGAGGCACAGGAATTCCTGGCCTTCCTGGTGGGCCCCGAGGCGCAGGAGATGCTGGGCAAGAGCGATGTCGATTTCGAATATCCGCTGCGCCCTGGCATTGCGCCCAACCCCGCGCTGAAGCCCTTCAAGGACTTGCAGCCGCCCGCGATCAAGGCCTCCGATCTGGGGGATGACCAGGAAGCGGGGCAATTGCTGCAACAAGCGGGCCTGATCTGAAGGTGAGTGCCGCGTCCCGGCTGCTGCGCCGACAGGCGGGCGAGCACGGCGCCCCCCTCTGCTGCTTGCGGCTGCCGTTATTGCGGCAGCACTCGTGCTTCTGCCCATCATCATCACCGCCGGGAACGCTGCCTCCGGCGGGTGGAATCTGGCGGTGGCTTTGCTCTGGCGGCCGCTGGTCGGGGAATTGCTGGTTAACACGCTGGGGCTGATCGTGGGCGTATGCGTGCTGTGTGGCGTGGTCGGCACGGTTCTGGCCTGGCTGGTGGAACGCACCGATATGCCGGGACGCCGACTCTGGGCGCCGCTGGCGGTGGTGCCGCTGACCATTCCGGCCTTTATCACCAGCTTCACCTGGCTGTCCATCAGCCCGGCCTTCGCGACATATCGGCGGGGCGCTGCTGGTGGTAACGACGGCCTATTATCCCTTCGTCTATCTGCCCGTGGCGGCGTCATTGCGCGGCATGGACCCGGCGTTGGAAGAAACCGCGCGCGCCCTGGGCCAGAATTTCTGGGCCGTGCTTTGGCGCGTGGTGCTGCCGCAGCTGCGCCCGGCCTTGCTGGGCGGCATGCTGCTGGTGGCGCTGAATTCTCTGGTGGAGTTCGGCGCCTTCGCATTGCTGCGTTTCCGCACCTTCACCACCGCCATTTACGGCGCCTACCGCACCGGCTTTTCCGGCTCGGAACCGGCGTTGCTGGCTATGGTGCTGCTGCTGCTCTGCATTCTTTGCCTCACGGCGGAGGCGCTGGTGCGGGGCACAAGCCGCTATGGCCGGCTGGCGCGCGGCACCAACGGGCGTCACTGCGCTATGAGCTGGGGCGCTGGCGGTTCGCCGCCATGGCCGGTGCCTGCTGGGCTTGGGCTGCTCACCACTTTCGTGCCGCTGGCGACGATCTGTTACTGGATGACCCAGCCCGGCGACGCCGCCACCACCGCGGCCGGGGTCTCCGCCCTGGGGCTGCTGAGCGCAGGCTGGAGTTCAGTCAGCCTCGGGATTGACGCCGCGATTCTGGCGCTGGCTCTGGCCTTGCCGCTCGGGCTGCTGGCCGCGCGCTATCAGGGCATTGCTGGTGACGCTGCTGGAGCGCTGCGCCTATCTGGCGCAGGGCATGCCCGGCATTGTCGTGGCGCTGGCGCTGATTTCGCTGAGCGTGCACGATCTGCGCCCGCTTTACCAGAGCCGGATTTTTGCTGATATTGCCTATGCCGTCCTGTTTCTGCCGCTGGCCCTGGTGAGCGTGCGCTCGGCGCTGCTGCAGGCGCAGATACGGCTGGAGGAGAGCGCGCATTCGCTGGGGCTTGGACGGCTGGAACATTCTGGCGCATGACTTTGCCGCTGGCGGCACCCGGGCTGGGGGCGGCGGCGTGCATGGTGTTCATTTCGGTGATGACGGAGCTGACCGCCACCTTGCTGATGGCGCCGATCGGCACGCAGACGCTGGCGACGCAGATCTGGGCCGATACCTCTACAGTTGCTTTCGCCGCCGCCGCACCTTACGCGGCGGCGCTGGCGGCGATGTCGATGCTCGCCTCCTGGCTGCTGGCGCGGCAGCTTGGCGCGGCGGGCGTACTTTCCTGATCTCATCGTGGCGCAGTGCGTCATGGGCAAGCTCGATATTTCCCATCTCAGCAAAAGCTTCGGCACGCGCCGGTCTTGCGGGGATCAGTTTTCAGGTGGCGGCCGGGGAGCTGGTGGCGATTCTGGGGGCTTCGGGCAGCGGCAAGACGACGCTGCTGCGGCTGATCGCCGGGTTTCG
This sequence comes from uncultured Pseudomonadota bacterium, assembly GCA_963827925.1. Taxonomy (GTDB): domain Bacteria; phylum Pseudomonadota; class Alphaproteobacteria; order Acetobacterales; family Acetobacteraceae; genus Acidocella. The sequence goes on from CAWHDE010000004.1 coordinate 135,925, forward strand.
AGCGTCTGGATGGCGGCGAGATCCGGCTGGGGCATGAGATGCTGGCCTCGCCGGGGCCTGCATGCGGCCGGAGCAGCGCGGCATTGGCTATGTGGCGCAGGAGGGCGCGTTGTTTCCGCATCTTACCGTGGCGGACAACATTACCTTCGGGCTGAAGCGCGCCGAGCGAGCGGACAAGCCGCGCCGGGTCGAATACTGCTGGCCCTGGTCGGGCTGCCCGGGCATTATGCCATGCGGCGCCGCAGGAACTGTCGGGCGGCGAGCAGCAGCGCGTGGCCTTGGCCCGGGCGCTGGCGCCCTCGCCGCGGCTGCTGCTGCTGGATGAGCCGTTTTCGGCCCTGGATGCCGGGTTGCGGGTGGAGACGCGCGATGCTGTGGCGCGCGCCATAAGGCGGCCGGCGCGACGGCCATTCTGGTGACGCATGACCAGGAGGAGGCGCTTTCCATGGGCCAGCGCGTGGGCGTGCTGCAACATGGCACGCTGGCGCAGATGAGCACGCCGGAAGACGCTTTATCACCGCCCCGCCAGCCCGTATGTGGCCGATTTCGTCGGCGATGCGGTGTTTTTCCCGGCAATGCCACCGGGCGGGCTCGCATTGCGCTTGGGCGCGTTGCCTGGCGCGCCGGGCTGAACGGGCCCGGTGGCGGTGATGATCCGCCCGGAGCAGATCGACGGCGGAGGCGCCCGGAGCGGTGTCCGGCGGTAGTTGAAGCGTGGCGTTTTACGGCCACGACGCTGCGGTGAGTTGGGGCTGCGAGAGGGTGCGATGCCAGCGACGTACGGCGCGCGTGCATGTCAGCCAGAACGTGCCGGCCCCGGGCGGCGATGTGCTGGTCGGTGGAGGGCGAGGTGAGTCGCCTATCCCGCCGCCGCGTCAAAGCGCGCCGGCGTCATGACACAGCCTCCGATGATAAGAATTGTTTCTTTTCTGTTATTGAGTTGCGAATAATTTTCATTGCCTAATAATCTCTGGGAGGAGCGAACATGACTACACGTAAGAAATCCCACGATCTTGCTGGCCGCTGGTCCTGCCTGGCTTGCCTGGCGCGGCGCTAGCCGAGATGCGCAGGGCGCAGGCTTTCTTGGCGGGCATCAAGAAACAGCATCTCCTCACCTCGACCGTGCCGGAGAATGGCGACCAGAATCCCTATGCGATGGCTGATGGCGCCGGCGAGCGCGGGAGCTGCAGAAGGACGATCTGCTGGTCGATAATTTCAATAATAAGGGCAATCTGCAGGGCACCGGCAGCACCATCATCGATTACCGCCCCGCGACCGGGCAGACGACGACCTTCGCCAGCATTCCCGCGAAGTGCCGGGCTGCCCCGGCGGCGTCGGGCTGACCACGGCGATGGCGGTGCTGAAATCCGGCTGGGTGATCGTCGGCAGCGCGCCGAGCACCGATGGCACCACCAAGACGCTTGGCCAGGGCTGCCTGATCATTCTGACATCTCCGGCAAGGTCGCGGGCACCATCACCGGGCCTGAGATCGCCGATCCCTGGGGCAATATGGCCTGGATCGATAATGGCGATACCGCGACCTTGTTCGTCAGCAATGTCGGCTTCGGCATTGGCGCGCCCGGCCAGGCCGTGCAGAACAACGCCACGGTGCTGCGCATCGGGCTCAGCATTGCCGCCGGCAAGCCGCCCGGTGGTGACGAGCAAGACCGTGATCGGCAGCGGGTTTTCGCGCCAGGCCGATGCCAGCGTATTCCTGATCGGGCCGACCGGGCTGGCCTTGGGCAAGGACGGCACGCTTTATGTTTCGGATGCGATCGGCAACCGGATGGTGGCGATTGCCGATGCGGCGACCCGCAGCGATAGCGCCGGTACCGGCACAGTGGTGACCAAGGATGGATCGTTGCAACCGCCCGCTGGCCATGACGATGGCGCCGAACGGCAATCTGCTGGTGGTCAATGGGCTGGACGGGCAGGTGGTGGAGATCGACCCGGTGGCCGGCAAGCAAATTGGCACGCGTGGCTCGATAATGATGAGGCGCAGACGCCGCCCGGCAGTGGCGATTTATTCGGCATCGTCGATGAACCCGGACGGGCAAAGGTTTCTATTATGTTGAGGACGACATGAACACGGTAGTGGAGGCGAAATGAGCGGATGCAACAGGGACCATCACGGCGAGGCTTCTTCGGTGTCGCGGGCGGGCTGGCGGGCGCGCTATTGCCGCGGCCGCGGCCACGCGCGGCACGGCTGAGGCACATGTTGCAAGCAGCGGCGATGGAGCCGTTTTACGGCGCGCATCAGGGCGGCATCACCACGCCGATGCAGAGCAATCTGTATTTCGCCTCTTTCGATCTGACGGCCGAAAACCGCCAGGAGGTGATTGCCATGCTGCAAGGCTGGACAGTGGCGGCGGCGCGCATGAGCGCAGGGCTGCCGGCGGTGCCGGGCGAGCAGGATGAGCAACAACCCGCCTTTGGATAGCGGCGAGGCGGTGGGGCTGAACCCGCTCGGCTGACGATGACGTTCGGCTTCGGGCCGGATATGTTCACGCTGCGGGCAAGGACCGCTACGGTCTTGCGGCGAAACGGCCGGCGGCGCTGGTGGATCTGCCACGTTTCAACGGCGATCAGCTGGTCGAGGGCCAAAGCGGCGGCGCGATCTGCGTGCAGGCCTGTGCCGATGATCCGCAGGTGGCGTTTCATGCGGTGCGCCAGCTGGCGCGGCTTTCTTACGGCGCCGCGAAGTTAAAATGGGTGCAGAGCGGGTTTCTCCACCGCCACCAAAACGCAAGGCACGCCGCGCAACCTCATGGGCTTCAAGGACGGCACGATGAATCCCCGCCGGCGCATGCCGATGGACGCCGTCGTATGGGTCGGGAATGAAGGCCCGGACTGGATGCAGGGCGGCAGCTATATGGTGGCGCGGCGCATCCGCATCGCGCTGGAACATTGGGACCGCATGAGTGTTGCCTTTCAGGAGCAGACATTCGGACGCCAGAAAGCCTCCGGCGCGCCGCTGGGCGGCAAGAATGAATTCGATACGCCGGACTTCGACGCCACCGATAGCGACGGCAATTCCATCATTCCCGAGAACGCGCATATGCGCCTGGCGGCGCCTGCGCAATAACGACGGCGCGCAGATGCTGCGGCGGTCCTATTCCTATAATGACGGTGCCAATTTCGTCGCCGAACGCTGGCCGCCCTGGCACCAGGGAATTGAATATCGATGCCGGATTATTCTTCCAGTCCTACCAGAGGACCCGCGCACCGGGTTCATAAGACTCTTTCGACAAGATGTCGAAGATCGACGCGCTCAACCAGTTCACCACCCATGTCGGCAGCGCCATATTCGCCTGCCCGCCAGGTGTGGAGAAGGGCGGGTATATCGGCCAGGGCCTGTTCGAGACCGCTTAAAAACGGATAGGCTGACGCTTGAAAGGCTGGTTGCGCGCTGCGTGGCCAGCCTTTTTTCTG
>CAWHDE010000005.1:0-6258 GCA_963827925.1 uncultured Pseudomonadota bacterium
TGCTGTCCCTAAGCCCGCTGCCCCCCGCCACCCAGGCGCTGGACAAGGAGTTGCGCGCCGAACTTGGCATCACCAACCCACGCTATTTCCTCGCCTGGCAGGCCGACAGCGAGGAACAGGCGCTGGCGGTCGGCGAAACCCTTCAGCCGGTTCTGGCGGGGCTGGCGGCCAAGGGCGCCCTCAGCGGCTTCAGCCTGCCCAGCCAGATCTTGCCCAGCCGAGCAGCCCAGCAGGCCCGCCGCGCGGCACTGCCGGATGACACAACGCTGCACGCCCGTTTCGCCGAGGCATTATCCGGCCTGCCTTTCCGCGCGGATGCGTTCGCGCCGTTTTTCCAGGGTGTCTCGGCCGCGCGCGCGGCGCCGCTGCTCACCGCCGCCAGCCTGCCACCGCCTCTGGCGCTGCGTCTGCAATCCATGCTCACACATACCAATAACGGGCTGGATCGTGCTGGCGCCGCTGGGCATGGTGAACGCCTCCACAAACATACAGACCGCACTGCCGAAAGGCGTGGTGCTGGTGGATCTGGATCGACAATCCGCCCTGCTACTGCATGTGTTCCAGCACGAAGCCGAGGTGCTGGCTCTGAGCGGCAGCCTGGCGATCCTGTGATCCTGGCGCTGTTCCTGCGGTCCTGGCGGCAGGTGGCGCTTGTGGCGCTGCCGCTTGCGGCGTCGGTCATGGTCTGCGCCGCGGCGCTGACACTAAATGGCGGCAGACTCTCCATTTTCATGGTCGCCGGGTTTCTGCTGATCGTGGCCGTGGCTCGAATTACTGCCTGTTCTTCGCCCGGCGGGGGCGGATGAGGCCGCACAGGAACGCGCCTTTGCCTCGATCATGCTCGCCAATCTCTGCACCGTGGCGGCCTATGGCGTACTCTCCCTCTCCTCCATTCCGGTACTGCACGATATCGGCGAGACGGTGGCCCTGGGCACATTCCTGTGCTTGCTGTTCGGCGCCGCCTTCGCCGCACCTTCCGGTCAGCCTGGCGCATGAGCGGGCTGAAGACACTGCTGCACCATCCAGACCCGCGCCCAGGCAAGGACAGGCTGCTGCTGGTGATGCTGCCAGGAGCGGGCATCGAGGCGGAGGATTTCGCGGCGCAAGGCGTGGTGGCGGCAGCTCAGGCAGGGGGGAGGTCGTGGATGCGATCGCCGCCAAACCCGACCAAATCCTCTATCTGGAAGGTGCCGTGGCACCGGCGCTGCAGGAGGCCGTCATCGCCCCGGCCCGCGCTGCCGGTTACAGGCGGGTATGGCTGCTTGGTATATCGCTGGGCGGCATGGGGGCACTTTCCTACGCCGCCACGCGCGCCGCCGACATCGAGGGACTGATCCTGCTCGCCCCGTTTATCGGCACCCATGGCACCATGGCCGAACTCATCCGCGCCGGGGGATTTGCCGGCTGGCGCCCGGAAACCAGTACTGCCACGCCAGCGGAGCAAAAGATACTGTCCTGGCTGCAAACCCGGCTGGGCGGCGCACCCGGCCCGCAAATCTGGCTGGGGCATGCCACCAAGGACCGTTTCGCCGCAGGCCACCGGTTGCTGGCCGCGGCGCTGCCGCAAAGACAGACAGTGCTGGTGGAAGGCGGGCATGACTGGCCGGCCTGGCGCGCGGCCTTCCAGGCACTCATGGCCCGCACCCCCTTCGGCTAAACCGGCTGGAGCGTAACCTGCGGCAACTATAGCCGGAGGGGGATGACCCAGACCGGCCTGCGCACGAACCAAACCGAGCCACCGCACCCACGGCCGCGCCATCCTATGAAGAAATGTCCCCTATTATGCCGAGCTTTGCGCACTCTCCGAGCTGCGAAAGAAACCCGGTTTCGGCGTGCCCATCAGCAGCGGCAGGGGCGGGCATTCATTGCTGTATCTCAACGGCGTGCGGGTGAAACGCGCAGCGACAACTATCCCGAGCTGGAACTCTGCCCGTCCGCCGAGGTGCCGGGCGGCACGGCGCGGCCATCAGCGTGAACTCCCATTACCGCAACGCCAACTGGGTGGCATTCGAGGGGCGGGACTTCGTCTTTCACGGCGCCTTGCCGCCCGGCGCGCGGCTGACACGCGACGCCTATGAAGAGACGCAAAGCCGGCGCGGGCGCAGGGACTGCTGGACGGCATCGAGTTCCACGAGCATTTCTTCCGCGAAAACCTCCTGGCATGAGCGAGGAAGTTTTCAAATACGAAATCTCCGTTGCCACCGATTATGCCGTTTGTTTCGGCCGCGATGTATACCGGGCGCGCGCTGCCCCTGAACGCCGCGCAGATGAGCCTCATCATCGACTACCTCAACGGCCTGAACGAACCCTACAGGACCGGAGCAAAAATCTATCAACTGGCGGCTGCTCAACGATAATTGCGCGCATGTGGCGCATAACGCGCTGGCCGCCGCCGGCATCTGGGCGCCCTGGCCGACAGGGCAGTTCTTCATCCGCGCCGCCTTCAAATTCCCAGTGCCGAAGAATGAAATGGTGGATCTGGCCCTGCGCGCCAATGATCTGCCGCTGGAAGACCCCGAGGCTTTGTTTCAGGACCAGACGGCGCGCGAGGCGCTGCTGACCCACGGCACCCTGCCCACCGGCCCCGGCGCGCTGACTCCACCGCGCCCGCCATCGCCGCCAACGACGTCTACGATACCCGAAAACTGCGTCTGATTTTCTACGACAATCCCTTCTGGGGGCGGTACCGGTCCGATTCCGCCGCATCTTCACCGAGCCGCGCTACACCGATCTCGCCGCCAATCTGCGCCATTTCGCCCAGCGCTACCGCATTGCCGCCGCCGCGCCCCGCGGGCGAGCCGGTACAAGGCGCCTTTCTGGAGCACTATGAACGCCATATCGCCTCCCAAAACGCATTCCTGGACTCCTGGCTCCCCGGTGGGAGACGGCAAAGCCATGAGGCGGGAACCAATGCTGATTTCCGGCCTGTCCCTGGTCTCCGCGCTGGGGGATGGCATGGCCTTGACCTGGAGCGCCTTACGGCAAGGGCGCAGCGCCCTTGCTCCTTGCGGGTTCGAGCAACTTCCCATCGCGGCCTGGGCAGGCGAGGTTCAGGGGCTGGATACCCAGCTCCACGATGACTTTGCCGCCTTCGATTGCCGCAATCACCGTCTGGCGGAGCGCGCTCTTGGCGGCGGATGGGTTCGAACAAGCCGTGTCCCGAGCCGTCGCGAAATATGGGGCGCGGCGCGTCGGGCTGTTCACCGGCACCAGCACGTCCGGCATCCTGCAAAGCGAGCAGGCCTATCACCACCGCAATCCGCAAACCGACGCGTTGCCTGAAGGTTCGATTACGACCACACTCACAACACCTACGCCCTTGGCCGTTTCCTGCGCGCGCGGCTAGGGCTGGCAGGGCCGAGCTTCACCCTCTCCACCGCCTGTGCAGCCACCGCGAAGCTCTTCGCCGTGGCGGCCAGGATGATCGGTGCGGGGATATGCGATGCCGCCGTGATCGGCGGGGCGGATAGTTTTTGTGCGCACAACCTTGTTCGGTTTCCAGGCGCTGGGCGTCATGGCGGAAGGCCCATGCCGGCCCTTTGATGAAGCGCGCAGCGGCATTTCCATCGGCGAGGCCGCGGGCTTCGCGCTGCTGGAACGCGCGCCCGCCGCGCCAGCACCTGAAGCGCTACTGCTGCTCGGCACGGGTGAAAGTTCCGACGCGTACCATATGTCCTCGCCAGACCCGAAGGGCGCGGGGGCGGCCACGGCGATGCGCAGGCGCTGGCGAAGCCGGGCTGGCGCCGAGCGCGATCGACTATATCAACCTGCACGGCACCGCGACCCTGGTGGGCGACGCGGCGGAGGACAAGGCCGTGACCAGCCTGTTCGGGCCGCACACGCCGCGCAGCTCAGCCAAGGGTTTCACCGGCCATACGCTCGGCGCGGCCGGCATGGTGAGCGCGGCGGTGGCGGCGCTTGTCCATTCAGCATGGATTTCTGCCCGGCAGCCCGCATACGCACCGTCTGGACCCAGCCTTCGCCCCTGGCCATCTGCTGACGGGCAGGCCAGCGCCGGTGCGGCGGGTGATGTGCAACGCCTTCGGCTTCGGCGGGGTGAATTGCAGCTTCATCCTGGGGCGCGCGGCCTGATGCAGCTGTTCGTGGAAGCCATCGGGCTGCGCGGGCCGGGGCTGGAGGGCTGGGGGCCAGCGCGCCCATCCTCAGCTGGCCAGCCGCCCTATCTGCCGGCCCAGACCATCATCCCGCCCGCCGCATTGCTACCCGCGAATGAGCGCCGCCGCGCGCCGCAAACGGTAAAGCTCGCCCTGTCCGTGGGGGCGGAAGCCTTCGCCAGCGCCGGGCTCGCACCGCCTCCTGCCCGACGGTGTTCGCCTCCTCAGGCGGCGATGGCGAGACGATCCATGAGATTCTCGCCACGCTCGCGGGCCCGGCGCGGGAACTCTCCCCCACACGCTTCCATAATTCGGTCCATAATGTCGCGGCGGGCTATTGGAGCATCGCCACCGGCGCCAAAACCCCCGCCACCAGCCTGTGCGCGCATGATGGCAGCTTCGCCGCCGGGCTGCTGGAGGCGGGCGCGCAGGCACTGGCGACAAACGGCACAGTGACGCTGATCGCCTATGATCTGCCCTATCCCGAGCCGCTGGCCTCGGTGCGGCGCATCGCCGCCCCCTTCGCCGTGGCGCTGCTGCTCTCCCCCGTTCCGCGCCGCAGAGCCTGACACGGCTCGACATTGATCTCGGCGCCTCCTCCCCCAGCGAATGCGACCTGCCGGAGTTGGAAGCTTTGCGCCAAACGATCCCCGCCGCCCGCGCCTTGCCTCTGCTGGAGGCTCTGGCGCGCGGCAAAGATACCAGCGTAACGCTGGATTATCTGGAGGACCTCGCCCTGGCCGTGCAGGTGACTTGGTTATGAGCACGCTGGACCGCGCCGCCATTCTGCGGCTTATCCCCCATGCGGACGCGATGTGCCTGCTGGACGGCGCGCAGAGCTGGAATGATGCCGAAATCTCCTGCATCTACCATACGCTATGCACAGCCGGACAATCCTCTTCGCCGGGCAGACGGCAGGCTGGGCGCATCCTGCCTCATTGAGATCGCCTCCCAGGCAATGGCGCTGCATGGCAGGCTGTGCGCCGCTGATGACGCCCCACCCCGCCCCGGCTTTCTCGTCAGCCTGCGGGATGTGAAACTGCACGCCGCCACGCTGGACGGCTCGGAAGCCGCATTGACGGTCATGGCCCGCCGAATTCTGGGCGATGCACGCGGCGCCAGCTATGAATTCAACGTAAGCGCCAGCGGCAAGCACTGGCGGAGGGACGGCAATGGTTCTGTTCGAGGCCCCGGTATGAAGCGCGCCCTGGTCACTGGCGCGAGCGGCACAATTGGCGCCGCCATCGCACATTATCTCGCCGCCTGCGGGCACCATGTCTATCTCCATGCCAACGCCCAGTTGGAACGTGCCAAGGCGCTGGCGGCGGAATTTGCCAAAGAGGGTCGAAGTGCCCAGGCCGTGCGGTTTGACATCACGAATGCCGAGGAAACCGGCGCCGCGCTGGAGGGGATCCTGGAAGCCGGGCCATCCAGATTCTCGTCAACAATGCCGGGATCCATGACGACGCGGTGATGCCGGGCATGCGGGCGAGCAATGGGCCCGGGTCATCGATGTCTCGCTCAACGGCTTCTTCAATGTCACGCAGCCTCTGCTGCTGCCGATGATCAGCACGCGCTGGGGGCGGATCATCAATATCTCCTCCGTCACGGCGGTAATGGGCAATCGCGGACAGACGAATTACGCCGCAGCCAAGGCCGGGCTGCACGGAGCCACGCGCACGCTCTGCCTGGAACTCGCCAGCCGCGGGGTTACCGTGAATGCCGTCGCACCCGGCATCATCACCTCTCCAGGGACGGAGGCACTGTTCCCGGAGGAGGTGATCACGCGGATGGTGCCGATGCAGCGCGCCGGAGAGCCTGACGGAAGTGGCGGATCTCGTGGCCTTCCTGGCCTCGGACCGAGGGCCGCCTACATCAGCGGGCAGATCATCCTCCCCATCAACGGCGGGATGGCCTGATGCACCGCCGCCAGGCCCAGGCAGCGAACAGCCGCGCATACATGCGCGCGAGCCGCAAATTGTCCCGCCCATAGCGGAAATGCGAGATACCGCCCTCATCTTTTGAAAAATACCGCACCGGCGCTGGTTGATTGAACGCGGGCACGCCCGCCCAGGCAAGCCGCACCACCGCCTCGGCATCGAAATCATAGCCACGCATGCCCATGCTGCCCGTCATCACACGC
>CAWHDE010000006.1:0-236068 GCA_963827925.1 uncultured Pseudomonadota bacterium
CGTCAAAAACCGAAAGCCCCCCTTATTCACATCGCCTACTGGGGAAATCTGATCAATCGAAAATGCTGAATCACTTTCAGCACCAGCTCAGCGTCGGCACGATTGTCGCCGAATGAGAATAGAAATTGGAGGCCATCCGTGATGTGCCATGAGTTGTTGTTCATCTCAACCTTCAATTGATTCGGCTTGAACCGGATGTTGTTGAATCCAAGAGCCGTTGAATGAGTCGATTGACCATTGCTCCAAATTCGGATGCCGATCTTGCCCACCGCACAATTCCGTGACGCGGGCGTCTTGGAGCATCCGCCGCTTGCCGTCGCGGGCTTGGAACAGGTCGTTGCCGAACCGCGAGCACGTCCTTGCCATGAACGAGCATCCACTCGTTTTCGATGTTGACGGCATCCAGCAACCGAGATTCGATCGGCATACGGGTGCCGACGTAACCGATATTGGGAAGAATCAGCCCTTTCGACGAAATCTGGCCCACCACGTCTCGAACGTTCAGGAAATCCTTGGCTGGATTGTTCCTGGGGTTCGAATCGACGGTCAGGGATCAGGTCATGATCGGGTTGGGAATGCCGACGATGCCGAGCTGGTTGAAGCCGAACTTTCATGACGGCCAGCACCTGCCGGGCGTTTTCCTGATGTTGGCCGAAATTGAAGAGCATTTGCTTGTCGTCGTGGATGACCCAAGCGCCACAGACTTGCTCCAGCTTGAGCTCGCGGTTGTTACGGAATGATGTTTTTTACCACCAATCCGCCATTGGCGGGACCATCAGCTCGAGAGCCAGAACTCAAAGGCCGGAACCGCGCCGGGAATGGACCCGAACTGATTGAAGCGCAATTCATTAATGACCGAAAGGCCTCATTGGCTTCGCGCTGAAATACCCCGAAGTCCTTGAGCAGCCACTGCCTGCCCAGATTTGCCAACGATAGTTGATGCGTTTCAAATCCAGTTCGCTCGGTTCAAAACGCACCGTGTTCGCCACGTCCGTTGCCGGCATGGCGTTGTGACTGATTTGGGCGATTGAGAGACGGAGCGGGCGAATTGGCATTTGACCCAAGCAGCGGAAATAAGGCAGGCTGCGACCGCCGTCGAAACAAACATCCTGTTCACAGGCGGTTTTCCTTTGATTTCTGAGTTGCCAGTTTCGGTGCTAAACGCAAACCGCTCGATTTTTTCCGAATGAGGTTGAGTTTCCTTGTCTTTGTGCCTCTGTGTCTCTGTGGTAAAGAATTCTTACCACAGAGACACAGGCAAAGAGAGTGAAGTCAAATCGGAAGAATTCGAGTGGCTTATACTTCGAGCGGCCAGGAATGAGACAATTCTGTGTGGGAAAGACCGGGTTTGGGAGCCCGCCGCGCAAGCAAGGGGAGCGGCTTGAAAGCCAACAATGCAGTTAATGATTAACAATCCTTGCCTGCTTATTCGACTTCCAAGCCGCTCCCCTTGCTTGCGCGGCGGGCTCCCAAACCCGGTCTTTCCCACACAGAATTGTCTCATTCCTGGCCGCTCGAAGAGTAAGGATTGTTTTCAGCAGGTCGGTTTGAACAGGGCAATGAATTCGCCTGCCGCAAAACCAAGCCTCGGCCCAATCGGATTGATCGGCATTTCTTGAATGGAAAAACAAGGAAAAGTGAAAAAAAGCGGATCAGGTGGCCGCGTAACCGGATTAACCGGTCCAGGGATTCCGACGAAGCTGGTTACCTGTGGTAAACTGCTTCGGGGATGACGGGCTGCATGCGCCTGCCCAGCCCTTTCGGCAACCTGGCAGCCATCGGCGGTAAAATCGGAAGGGGGGAGCCGCCGAAGGCCCAAGGCTTTGCGTCGCCGTCTTTCGACGGGTTTGCCCTTTCGAGGATGAAAGGCGTTTGGAATCCCTGCCAGACGCTGACCACCTGCCCCAATTGTGTCGCAAAAACCGTCACAACCGTTCGCTGGATTAAGATTAGGTCAGCTTTTCACGAAAGAACAAAGCTCAATTGGAAATATCGCTAAAGGTCCGTCAAGCGGATTGGAAGGGTTGATAATGCTAACTACTCCGAGGGCACAGCAGGATTCTTTTGGCTATTCTCCACGCGGTCCAGAATGACACAATCGAGTATGCAAGTGACTGGCGAACCCATCGTGAGCTTCCGGAGTAACAGCCTGACGCGAATAACTGGTCTTTGGCACAAACTCTCAGTCCAGAGCTTTCGCACCGGGTTCGGCAGCCACTCGCATACGCAATTGCGTCATTCTGGACCGCGTGGAGAATGATCCGGCAGACAGCCCGCTGAATGACTCGGCCAGCATCGGCAACGGGATCAACCGCCAATAGAGCCACCTGTCAGCTGCAGCACACACAACCGGCCGCCGCACTTCTTTCTACCGCACGACGGCTCGCTGCAATATTGAGAACGCATCTGGCTCGGCGTGGGCTAGGACGCTCTCATAAGCGACAGTGAGGGCGCTTTTCCTTCTTGCCCAGATTTCTTTTTCGCCCCTCGAAGGCAGACTCTTCACGTAGCCTCTGACATATGCTCCAAGCCACTTGATTTTTTTCTTTTGAGTCGACCTGACGGCAAGTCGAAAACCCCTACCCTGGCCCTCTCCCGAAGGAGACTCCGCTTCCGTAGCATGGGCTTCCAGCCCGTGCTGAAAAACAAGGACGGGCTGGCCCGCAGCAGGAAAAACGAAAGGGACATCGTAGAGTTGTGGATTTCCAAAGAAAAACAAATGGAGTTACAACTTTGGCGAAGAGCCCGACTCACCCCCCCAATGTCTCATTTCTCCCGGCGCGGACTATAACATTAGGCTAGGCGGCCGCTCAGACCCACGCGTGGACAACATTTCGCAAGGGACAGGTTCATTCATCCGCGGCATCTGTAGTGGAGAGTCTGTGGCGATAACCAAAAGCGACTTCTGGCAGCAGCCTCTCGAGCGGTTTCGAGCGTATCTGCGTTTGCTGGCGCCAACGCATTTTCCGGCCATGCTAAAGGCGAAGATCGACCCGTCGGACCAGCGCGGTGGGCTGCGAAAGCGCAATTTTCCAGGCGTCCAGATCGCTGCCATCGACGAACACGCTCTCAATGCCCAATTGCGGCAGCAGGGTCGAGACGATCCAGTGGCAGGAGCCGAACAGCGCCCGCGAGGCGACGACACGCTCCCCCGCCTTCAACCCGCACATCACCGCCGCATGCACCGCCGCCATGCCGGTGGCCGTGGCGCGGCAGGCTTCCGCGCCCTCGATCTTGGCGAGCTTGCTCTCCAGCATCGTCACCGTCGGGTTGGCGAAGCGCGAATATTGGAAATGCTCGATCTGGTTGGCGAACACGGCTTCGGCCATGTCCGCGCTCTCATAGGTAAAGCCGGAGGTCAGGAAGAGAGCTTCGCCATTCTCCTCCAGATTGGTGCGGATGCGCCCGGCATGGATCAAATCGGTGGCAAGGCGGGTCTTCAGCGGTTCGGACATTGTTCGTGGCCCAATCTTAAAACAACATTTCGTCCGGCCACGGGAAAGTCCGGCGCGGAAACCGCCCCGAGAGCCTCTTTAGCGCGCTTCTTTTGCTCCTTCCCCGGCTGGGGAAGCCTCGCCGCAATCCGGCCGGACAAATCACGAGGTGAAATCGGCCTACGCCTCGTGGCTTGCGCGGTCAATGCTGGCAGACTATGTACGCCGCACGGCGCGGGTATGATGTAATGGTAGCCTGCTAGCTTCCCAAGCTCGATGCGCGGGTTCAATTCCCGCTACCCGCTCCAATTTTCCCTTATTTAAGGGCGCTTTAGCGCCTTTCGCCGCCCAGCCAGGGCTGCTCCGGCCAGTCATGTTTCGGGTAACGCCCGCGCATGTCCCGCCTGGCATCCGTCCAGCCGCCGCGCCAGAAGCCCGCCAGGTCGGCCGTGATGGCAATGGGCCGCTGCGCCGGGGAGAGCAGCGCCAATTGCAACTTTATCTTGCCGCCAGCCAGAGCGGGCGTGGCATCCGTGCCGTAGAACACATGCGCGCGGGCAGAGGCGACAGGCACCGGGCCGGAATAATCGATCCTCACCGTGCCGCCCTTCAGCCGCAGCTCAGCGGGCAGGTCCTTGTCCAGCCGCGTTGCCTGCTCATGCGTGAGCTGGGCGCGCAAAAGCTGGTAAAGATCGAGCCCCTTGGCCTCGCGCAGATTCGTCATCCCGGCCAGATAGGGGGCCAGCCAAACCTGCACGCTGGCGGCCAGGGCGGGGCGGGAAAGATCGGGGTAGTCCGCATCCACACCGCGCATCACCGCCACGCGGGCGCAAAAATTCTCCGCCGCATCGGTCCAGTCCAGCTGCTCCAGCCGGGTGGAAAGAGCCTGCGCCAGGGCGGCCTGGATTTCCTCCGGCGCCGGGGGGGCATTGCGGTCCGCCAGCACCAGATTGCCCAGCCGCACACGCTCGCGCACCGAGACCGCGCCGCTCACCGAGTCGAACCCCGTCTCGCGCGTGGTCTTGCAGCGGGCTTGCAGGAAGTCTGGCAAATCGTCCGCATCCAGAGGCGCGCCCAGCCGGATTTTCGAGCCCCGCCCGTCCAGGGACGCGACGGCGATGAGCCGTGAGCGCGCCAGCGGGTCAGAGGCCGGGAGATTGCCGGACCCGCCGCCGGACAATCGGTAAGACCCCGCCTCCCCGCGCGCCTGGCCGATGCGGTCAGGGAACCCGGCGGCCACCACCGGGCCGGGCGAGCCGAAGCCGGGAATGCTCCCCACCCCCAGACGGTTGCGGTAGATTTTTGCCGCCTGGCGCACGCGGGAGAGGATGGCGCGGTCACCTTCCCCGCGCCCGGCCAGGGCCTCCAACCGCAAATGCAAATCCGCCGAGGCGGTTTGGGGCAGAAAATCCCGTTCTTCCAAAATGGCGGCAATGTCAGCGGCCAAGGCGCGCACGGGCTTATCGTGGCTGGCCAGCATCATCGCGGCGAGGCGCGGCTCGGCGCGTAGCCGTGCCATCTCCCGGCCCAGCTTCGTGATTTTCGCGCCTTCATCCACCGCCCCAAGGCCGAAGAGGAGCGAGAATGCGGCTTTCAGCGCGCCCTCTGGCGGGGCGTCAGGAAAGGGCAGATCGCCCGGCGCCTCGCCCCAGGCGACACAGGCCAGCGCAAGGCCGGACAGCTCGGCGGCGAAAATCTCCGGCCGGTCGAATTGCGGCAGGCCGCGATTCAGCGCCTCGGACCAAAGCCGGATCGCCACACCCGGGCCTAAGCGCCCCGCACGCCCGGCACGCTGCGCCGCCGCCGCGCGGGAAATGCGCTGGGTGGTCAGGCGCGTGAGGCCGGAGGCGGTGTCCAGCACCGGGGCACGGCGATAACCGCCATCAATGACAATGCGCACACCCGGCACGGTGAGCGAGGTTTCCGCGATGGAGGTGGACAGCACCACCCGGCGCTCCTGATGCTCGCGCAACGCCTTGTCCTGCGCCTCGCGCGAGAGATCGCCATGCAGAGGCAGCACCAAGGCCGGGCAGCGTTCCAGCGCCTGCTCGGTCCGGCGGATTTCCGCCATGCCGGGCAGAAAGACGAGAATATCACCCGGATGCTCCAGCAACGCCTCGCGCACCGCCTTCGCCGCCGCCTCGGGCAGATCGCGCGGGGACATGATGTCCCTCTTCGCGTGCTTCACCTCGACGGGGAACATTTTCCCCTCGCTCTCCACCACCGGGGCGCCGAGCATGGCCGCGAACTTCTCCGCCTCAGCGGTGGCGGACATGGCGAGAATCGCAGCTCCGGGCGCAAAGTGCGTTGCAAATCGCGCACCAGCGCGAGGGCCAGATCCGCCTCCAGGCTGCGCTCATGCACCTCGTCGAAGATCACCAGATTCACGCCGGAAAGGCCCGGGTCGGAGAGCAGGCGAGAGGTGAGCAGCCCTTCGGTAATCACCTCGATCTGCGTGTTCGGGCCCACCGCGCTCTCCAGCCTGGTGCGAAAGCCCACACGCTCGCCCGCCACCTCGCCCAGCAGCTCCGCCATGCGCATCGCCGCCGCGCGGGCGGCCAGGCGGCGCGGCTCGAGCAGCAGGATTTTGCCAAGCCCCGCCTCCAGCGCCTTCAGCGGCACGAGCGTGGTTTTACCGGCACCCGGCGGGGCCACCAGCACGGCATTGCCGCCCTCAGGCCCCAGAGCGCGCAGCAGGTCCGGCAGGGCTTCGGCAACAGGCAAATCGATCATCATCGCGCCCCGATACCAGAGAGGCCGGTTTCATGCGATATTCAGGGCAGATGCGCTTTCTGCTTCTCCTCGCTTTGCTGATAGCCCCGCGCCTCGCTTTGGCCGCCGCCAGCGCGCCGTTCACGTCGCCGCGCGACGAGGTGCGGCTGATCTCCGAGGCCAACCAAGCCGAGAACGGACAGGTGAAGCTGGCGCTGGCGTTCAACCTGCAGCCGGGCTGGCATATCTATTGGCAAAACCCTGGCGATGCCGGGCTGCCGCCACAGGTCAGGGCCGATGCGCCGGTGACGCTCAGCGCCTTCTCCTGGCCCGCGCCGGAGTTTTTCTCCCAAGGCGGCGTGGGGGCTTATGTGCTCTCCGGCCATGTCATTCTGCCCTTCACCGCCAGCAATGCTGGGGACAGCGTGGCGGTGCAGGCGCGCTGGCTGGTATGTTCCGATCTCTGCGTGCCGGAGCATGCGAGCTTCACTCTGCCCCTCACCGGCGGCGCCTCGGCCGAGGCCGGGCTGTTTCCGGCCGCGCCTTCCATCGTGCCCTCGCCCTACACAGCGCATCTGGCGCCGGACGGCACGCTCAGCCTCACCGGCCCCACCGCCACGCAGGTGAAATCCGCCCGGTTCTTTCCCGACTCGGCGAGCGTGCTGGTGAATGACGCGCCGCAACCCCTCTCCTTCACCGAGGATGGGCTGCGGCTGAAGCTCCCTCTCGCCGGGCCAGCCCCCGCCAAGCTGACCGGCGTGCTGGAACTCACCGACCCGAGCGGCCAGATGCAGGCGCTCAGCTTGACCGCCATGCCCGCGCCGCCCGCCTCCCACGCCCCCTGGTGGCTGCTGGCGCTGGCGGGCGGGCTGCTGCTGAACCTCATGCCCTGCGTGTTTCCGGTGCTGGCGATGAAAGGCGTGGCCTTTGCCCGGCTGGGCGGCGCGGCGCACGGGCATATCAGGCGCGAGGCGCTGGGCTACACGGCAGGCGTGCTGGTTTCCATGGCCGCGCTGGGCGGGTTGCTGCTGGGGTTGCGGGCGGCGGGCTTTGCGGCGTTCTGGGGGTTCCAGTTCCAATCCCCGGTGTTCGTGGCGCTGGCAGCCTGGATCATCCTCGCCGCCGGGTTGAGCCTCGCCGGGCTTGTTCCATCTCTCCATGCCGGGCTTCATCGGCCGGATTCCGGCGCAGCACAGCGTCCTCACCGGGCTGTTGGCGGTGCTGGTGGCGACACCCTGCACCGCACCGTTCATGGGCGCGGCCATCGCCGCCGCTTTGGCCTTGCCGCCTTTGCCCGCCATGGGGCTGTTCCTGGCGCTGGGGCTGGGGCTTGCCTTGCCGGTGCTGGTGCTGGCCGTCGTGCCGCATCTGGCCGCAGCACTTCCGCGCCCGGGCAAGTGGATGCAGGCCGTGCAGAAGATTCTGGCCATCCCGATGTTCGCCACCTTCGCCTGGTTGGCCTGGGTGCTGTTCCGGCAGGCGGGGCCCGATGGGCTAGCGCTGCTGCTGATAGGGGCCGCCACGCTGGGGCTCGCTTTGCCCCGTCGCCCGGCCTTCGGGCTGGTCGGTGCTTGTGCTACTGCCATTTCTGCACGCTGCCCCGGCGCGGCCTTCCCTCACCTTGCCCGGCGCTGAGCCTTATAGCGCGGCTGCACTTGCCTCTTTGCGCGCCGCCGGGCGGCCGGTCTTCATCGACCTCACCGCCGCCTGGTGCATCACCTGCCAGGTGAATGAACGCTCCACCCTGACGGCCGCACCCGTGCAAGCCCTGTTCAAGGACAGGAACGTGGCCGTGCTGGTCGGCGACTGGACGGACAGGAACCCGGCCATCACCGCCCTGCTGGATGCAAATCACAGCGCCGGGGTGCCGCTCTATCTTTATTATCCACCCGGCGGCGGGGCAGAGATTCTGCCGCAAATCCTCACTCCCGGCATCCTCGCGCATGCGCTTTCGGGCTAATTCCACGTCCAGCCCATTGCGCCCGCCCCCATTCCGCGCGAAGTTCATTTATCACATTGTGACAGGCACCAAGGACTTAAGGATGCAAGATGTCTCCGGCGCGGCCCTGGATGGCCCGCGCGCGAAACTTGATGCGGATGCCATCCGAGCCGCCTATTCACGTTACGCCAAATCTTACGACAGCTGGTTCGGGCTGGTTTCCCGCACGGCCCGCCACATGGCGGTGGCTGCGGTAAACGGCGCGCCCGGCAGCTCGGTGCTGGAGGTTGGCGTGGGCACGGGCCTCGCTCTGCCGCATTACACGCCCGGCAAACGGATCACCGGCATTGACCTTTCGCGCGACATGCTGGCCATCGCCCGCACCCGCGCCGCCGAGCTGGGGTTGCGTAATGTCGAAGCGCTGCTGGAGATGGACGCGCAGGCCACCAGCTTCGAAACTGGCAGCTTCGATGTCGCGGTGGCGATGTTCGTCGCCTCCGTGGTGCCGGACCCGCGCACTTTGGTGAAAGAGCTGCGCCGGGTGGTGAAGCCCGGCGGCAAAATCCTGTTCGTGAACCATTTCGCCCGGGAAGCCGGGCCTATCTGGTGGGTGGAGCGCGCCATGGCGCCGGCCTCCGGCCTGCTAGGCTGGCACCCGGATTTCCGGCTGGGGCATATGTTCACCGCGGAAGACCTCGCCATCGCCACGGTGCGGAACATGAGCCCGCTGGGGCTGTTCCGCCTCGTCGACTTCAATTCCTAGAGTGCGATCGTTTTAGTTCCGCGCATATTGCGCGGAGCTAAAACGTGAATTGCCCTCGTGAAAGCGGCTAATGTAGGGTCAGCACATGCCCTGCCGTCCAGCGCGGCGGGGTAATGATGCCCGCGTGGCCCACGCGGACGGAATGAAGCTTGCCGTCCAGATTGCGCGTCCAGAAATCCAGGAATTTGCGCAGGGCCGGAAATTGCGGCGCTAGGTCCAGCTCCTGCCAGACATAACTTTGCAGCAGGCCCGGATGGTCCGGCATGTGGTAAAGGATCTCGGCGGTGGTCAGGCGGTAGTCGCGCATCTGTAAGGCAAGGGACATGCTCGAGCACCCTCCATTCAATTTGGCATTTCCCCGGGGTTTCATCAGACTGCCACACACAGCCCCCTGCTGCGCAACTATAATCTTTAATGAATCCAGAAACTTGGCACTCACCACCAGAGAGTGCTGCCGTTTCTTGACTTATCCTCAAGGGTCAGGTTAAACCGCTGGCACTCCCATAAAGGGAGTGCTAACAGCCGCGGCGCCGCAGATTGGGCCGGACAGGCTGGGAAGCTTTTAAGACATAATGTTTAGGAGCGATCAACATGGCGAATTTCCGCCCCCTGCACGACCGCGTCGTCGTCCGCCGCATCACTGCCGAGGAAAAGACCGCTGGCGGCATCATCATCCCCGACACCGCCAAGGAAAAGCCGCAGGAAGGTGAAATCGTTGCTGCTGGGCCGGGCGCCCGCAACGAGACCGGTGCCCTGGTGGCCCTGGACGTCAAGGCTGGCGACCGCGTGCTGTTCGGCAAATGGTCCGGCACCGAGGTCAAGATCAACGGGGAAGACCTGCTGATCATGAAAGAATCCGACATTCTTGGAATCGTCGCCGCCTAATTCAACGTCATCAATAGCGCCCTGATGACGAAGCGGCATCGCCGCGCAGTCTGAATCAGGCCGCTCCAACATAAGGAGCTACACACATGGCTGCCAAAGACGTCCGTTTTGGTTCCGACGCGCGCGACCGCATGCTGCGCGGCGTCGACACTCTTGCCAATGCCGTCAAGGTGACGCTGGGCCCGAAGGGCCGTAACGTTGTCATCGAGAAGAGCTTCGGCGCTCCGCGCATCACCAAGGATGGTGTCACTGTCGCCAAGGAAATCGAGCTGTCCGACAAGTTCGAGAATCTCGGTGCGCAGCTGATCCGCGAAGTCGCCTCCAAGACCAACGACCTGGCCGGTGACGGCACCACCACCGCGACCGTGCTGGCCCAGGCCATCGTGCGCGAGGGCGTGAAGGCCGTGGCTGCTGGCCTGAACCCGATGGATCTGCGCCGCGGGATCGACAAGGCGGTTGCCGCCGTTGTGGAAGAGCTGAAGACCCGCACCAAGAAGATCACCACCCCGGCCGAGACCGCCCAGGTTGGCACCATCTCCGCCAATGGCGAGACCGAGATCGGCGAGATGATCTCCCAGGCCATGCAGAAGGTCGGCAATGAGGGCGTCATCACGGTTGAGGAAGCCAAGGGCATCCAGACCGAGCTGGACGTCGTCGAGGGCATGCAGTTCGACCGTGGCTATGTCTCCCCGTACTTCATCACCAACCCGGAGAAGATGATTGCGGACCTCGACAGCCCGTACATCCTGATCTTCGAGAAGAAGCTCTCTCAGCTGCAGCCGATGCTGCCGCTGCTCGAGTCCGTCGTGCAGTCCGGCAAGCCGCTGCTGATCATCGCCGAGGACGTCGAGGGCGAAGCCCTGGCCACCCTGGTGGTGAACAAGCTGCGTGGTGGCCTGAAGATCGCCGCCGTCAAGGCGCCGGGCTTCGGTGACCGCCGCAAGGCTATGCTGGAAGATATCGCGATCCTGACCGGTGGCCAGGTCATCTCCGAGGATCTGGGCATCAAGCTCGAGACCGTGACCCTGAACATGCTGGGCCGCGCGAAGAAGGTGCTGATCGAGAAAGAGAACACCACGATCATCGAAGGCATTGGCGCAAAGGACGACATTACCGGCCGCGTCAACCAGATCCGCGCGCAGATCGAGGAGACCACCTCCGACTACGACCGCGAGAAGCTGCAAGAGCGCCTGGCCAAGCTGGCTGGCGGTGTTGCCGTGATCCGCGTTGGCGGCGCCTCCGAGGTTGAGGTGAAGGAGCGTAAGGATCGCGTCGACGACGCCCTGCACGCAACCCGCGCCGCGGTTGAGGAAGGCATTGTCCCCGGCGGTGGTATCGCCCTGGCCCGCGCCTCCGTCGTGCTGCACAACCTGAAGGCCGAGAACAACGACCAGCAGACCGGCATTGAGATCATCCGCCGCGCCATCCAGGTGCCGCTGCGCCAGATCGCCGAGAACGCTGGTGAAGACGGTGCGGTTATCGCTGGCAAGGTGCTCGACAATTCCGGGTACACCTTCGGCTTCGATGCCCAGACCGGCGAGTTCAAGGACATGGTTGCCGCTGGCATCATCGACCCGACCAAGGTCGTGCGTACCGCTCTGCAGGACGCCGCTTCCGTCGCGTCTCTGATCATCACCACCGAGGCTGGTGTGGTCGAGCGCCCCGAGAAGAAGGCGGCCGGCGGCATGCCCGGCGGCATGGGTGGCATGGGCGGCATGGGCGACATGGATTTCTAATCCAGCCCATCACGCTGAAACAGGAAACCCCGGGGGCAACCCCGGGGTTTTTTATTTAGGTCAGGCCGCCGAATTTTGTCAGTGGGTGGACTTTACCTCGATCTTTTTCGCCACCGTCTCGCTTGGCTTCAGTTTTGGCAGCGTCACCGTCAGCACGCCCTTGTCCACGGTGGCGTTGATGGCGTTGCGGTCAATCCCTTCCGGCAGGGAGAAGCGCCGCTGAAAGGCGCCATAGCTGCGCTCGGTCAGATGGTAGTTCTTCTCCTCCATCTTGGTCTCGCTGCGCTTCTCGCCCTTGATCATGAGCACGCCGCCATCCAGCGCGACATCCACATCGTCCGCCGCTAGCCCAGGCAACTCCGCAGTGACGACATAGCCTTTTTCATTTTCTGCGATATCGACCGACGGCCATTTCGAGCTGCCGCCGCCAAAGAGATTCCAAGGGGTAAGCTCCTGGTTGAAACGGTCGAATACCCTGTCCAGCTCATCGCGGAGGCTCCGCCAGGGGGCCGGAACATTGCTTGGCTTTGCTCAATTCGCGATTGGCCATGTGTCTCTCCTACACTGGTTAAAGCGGCGGAAGACGTAATCATCGCGGCTTGCGATACCACAATGCGCCCGCCTTCAAGTTCGCGATTATTATGCTGCAAACCGGGCCTGAAATCCTTGATCCGCGTCAATTCATGGCCTCGCTGCCTGCTTTCACACATCAGCTACGAGGGATAAGGAAGCCACATGTACAGCGAATCCGATATTGATGCCGCGATCGAAGCAGGGGTCCTTTCAAGCGGAGATGCCGCGAAATTCCGCGCCTTCGTCGCCGCCAACCAGAAAAGCCCAGCGGTGGATGAGGAATATGTCCGCCTGCTGACCGGCTTCAACGATATCTTCGTGAGCATCGCCATCGCGCTGGTGGCCATCGCCACCTGGGTGCTGGTGGAGAGCACCGTGGCGCGCGGACTCGTCCTGACGGCGGAAGCCTGGGGACTGGCCGAATATTTCATCCGCCGCCGCCATATGGCGCTGCCCAGCATTTTGCTCCTGCTGATGTTCGCAGGGGGCGTGGCATTCGCCCTGATGCATCTGATCGGTGGATGGGTCTCGAACCATCTGCTCATGTTCATGCCGCTTGGCGGCGGGCTCGGCACGAAGACAAGCCTCTATCTCACCATGGGCTTCACCGCCGGGCTGGAGGCGCTGGCCATTTATGCCCATTGGCGGCGCTTTCATGTGCCCATTACCGTCGCGGCGGGCATGGCGGCTGTGGTGCTGCTGGCCATCAGTCTGGTGCTGGCCTTCTTCCCCGGCCTGTGGCCGCTCTGGCCCTATTTGCTGATCATAGGCGGGCTTTGCGTCTTCGCCCTGGCGCTGCGGTGGGACATGTCAGACCGCGCGCGGCAAACCCGCCGGTCGGACGTCGCTTTCTGGCTGCATCTTCTGGCCGCGCCCATGCTGGTGCATCCGGCCTTCTATCTGCTGGGTCTGCTGCAAGGCGGCAGCCATTCGGGCGATGCCGCCATCGCCGTCGGGCTATATGCGGTTCTGGCCGTGGTGGCCCTGCTGGTGGACCGGCGCGCCCTGCTCGTCTCCGCCCTGGGCTATGTGATCTATGCGCTGGCGCATGTGCTGCGAACGGCCGGCACCGAGGCTGAGAGCCTGGCGGTAACGGCGCTTATCGCCGGATGCGCGCTGCTGCTGCTCTCGGCTTTCTGGCACCGGGTCCGGGCCGGGCTGCTGACGCTGCTGCCGTCTGGGCTGGTGAGTAAACTCCCGGCCTGAAAAATGCCGCCTGTCCGGAGACAAGCGGCACCCAAATATTGGCAAAAGTTTTTGGGGCGCCTTTTTTCAAAAAGGCGCGAACACTTTATACTGTTAGAACCCGCCTTCGAGGGCGATCTCGGTCAGCGGCTTGCGCCCGCTTGGCGCCTCGCGGGCCTGCAGCGCCTCCGGCAGCAGCGTCTTCGGCCCTTGCCGGCCGATCACCACACCGCATTCCACCCGATAGCCAGCCGGCACCTTCAGCTCCGTATAGACCCTCTCCATCTCGATCCCGGCCATGCCATGCGCCTGCCAGCCCATGAAGGCGGCCTGCAGCGCCAGATACCCCCAGGCGGCACCGGCATCGAAGGAATGGCTGTGCGAGGGCACCGGCGCCTCCTTGCCCGGAACGGCCATGGTCTCGGAGGAGACGACGAAGATGATCGCCGAGGCGGTCTTCGCCCAGCTCTGGTTGAACGGGTTCAACAGGCCCAGAAACTTGTCCCAATGGGCATTGTCGCGCCGCGCATACAAAAAGCGCCAGGGTTGGGAATTGTAGGAAGAGGGCGCCCAGCGCGCGGCTTCGAACATCGTGCGCAGCGTGTGCTCGGAGATCTCCTCACCGGTAAAGGCGCGGGGCGACCAGCGCTCCAGGAAGATCGGTTCAATCGGGTGGTCAGCCGTACGGGAATTGGCCGTGGTCATGCATCACTCCTAATGGTTGAGCGGCTGAAGCTTAACCCTAGGCCCCAATGCTGGCAAAGCCCCCGCAGGAGGGGGCGGCAGGCTTATTGCAGATTACGGTTCGGGGCTTCGATGGACACAGGGAGCGCCACCGGCGCCTCGGCCACTTCGTTCCGGCTACCGCCATTAGCGGCAATCACCGTGTCGGCATCCGGACGGTCATAGATGAAGCCGTAGGTGGGATAGGTGGAGCCCAGGCTGCTGGTGTCGCCCAATTCAACCCGCACCTCCGTCCAGTCATTATCCGGGGAGACATCCTGCATCGTCACGTCGTTGTTAATCGTGCCCGGCACCCAGTTGGCCTGCGTGACCAGGATGGTGCGCGGATCCAGCACCGCCGTCACCACCGCGACATGGCCGAGCGGCATGCGGCCGATGGAGCGGAAATTCAGCACCGCACCAACCTGCGGCTGATTGCCGCGCGCATAGCGGCCTGCGGCTTCCGCCCACCAGAGGAAGGCATCGCCGGAAAGGTCGATATGCGAAACCTCGCGTGCGTAAGGCACGCATTGCAGACTGGAATAGCGATACTCCGCCGCCACGCGCTCGCGGTGCGAATAGCTGGCAGACGCGTAATGCAGCTCGTGCCGGACGCTAGCGCTGGCCAGGTGATGCGTTGTCCGGGCCAGATGCTCGGATCTATGTGACACGCTCGCCACCCTGTGGACCACAGCCCGGTGGATGGAAGATATATGCCTGCTGGCAACATGCACAGCGCGCTGAACACTGTGGGTGGCCGTATAATGATGTGTAGAGGCCTGGGCGGAGGCAGGGAGAAAAGCTGTCAAGGCAGCAAGGGAGACGCCTGCGAACCAAATACGCACTGCGCCATAGAGCGAGGAACTCGCCTCGTATCCGGCCATTTTTTCACTCACCCGAGCTGTTGAAGCACGAAGAAACCATGCGTAACGGCTACGGGTGGATTACCGGATACGCAATGCGGCACTGCGACAAAATTACAACATATACAGAGTTTTTCTAATCCGTGCCGTTTCGAAACGCCCCATTTAAGACAATTTTCCTAAACGCAGAAATTGTAATTGTCTCTGTTGCGATGCGGCATTGAGACCATCAATTCGCAAAAAAGGGGAGCGAATCTCGCTCCCCAATCGCCTAATTATCAACAAAATATGAACCGGCTTAGAATTACCGGCAGGCGGTGACCATGATCTCAACGAGATAGGCGGGGTCCGCCAGCTTGGCTTCAACGCAAGCGCGGACCGGCGCCTGACCCTCCGGCAGCCACTTCGTCCAGACCTCGTTCATTACAGCGCGATCTGAAATATCCTTAAGCCAGATATGCGCCTGGAGCAGGCGGGTATTGTCGGTGCCATGCGTTTCCAGCAAGGCATCAATCTGCGCCAGCACGTCCTTGGTCTGGGCGGTGATATCGCCGGATGTGTCCTTGGCGACCACACCCATGGTGTAGACAAACCCGTGATACTCGACCGCCTTGGACAGGACGGGGCTGGTTTCGGTGCGGATGATTCGGCTCATGAAAAACTCCGTTCAATTAACAATATGCGGGGCGACGACCTGTACCCCATTCACTGTTGGCGAGCCGGACTGGCTGCCATATTTTTCGCAATCCTGAATCTGCTCATCGCGGTTACTCATCGCGCCCATACGCTCGGCATCGAACACCTGCGTCGGCCCAGCGTAACGCAGCCCGTTCTGCAAGGTGCGGGCCTGCTGGTCCATCGTGCTGTTCTGATACACGGCATCGGCATTAGCCGTGCAGGCGGCCGCGTTCGCGGCTTCCGCCTGGCTTTGCGGCTGGCTGGCGCAACCGGCCAGAAGCAGGATGGACGCCACGGCCAAGAAGCTGGATTTCATACGAAAGGTCCCGTTTGTCTGCGCGAGCCATATTCCCTTTGCCGGAAAACTCAACCGGCGACCCGCAGCAAAATCTTGCCGATATGGGTGCTGGCCTCCATCAACGCGTGCGCTTGTGCCGCCTGCTCCAGCTCAAACACCGTCTCGATAACGGGCGCGCACCTTGCCCCGCTCCAGCAGCGGCCAGACCTTCTGCTTCAGCGACACGGCGATGGCGGCTTTGTCCTGTGCGGTGCGCGGACGCATGGTCGAGCCGGTAATGGTCAGGCGCTTGATCATGACGGGCAACAGATCGATCTCGGCCTTGGAGCCCTGCATGAAGGCCACCTGCACCAGCCGCCCGCGTGGGGCCAGGCACTGGATGTTGCGCTGGGTGTAGGGGGCGCCGACCATGTCCAGCACCACATCCACGCCGCGCTTGCCCGTTGCCTCCGCAATCACCTGCCGGAAATCCTGGGTTTTGTAGTTGATTGCGGTGGCGCCGTAGCGTTCGATAAAGGCGCATTTCTCGTCCGACCCGGCGGTGGCGAACACCGTGGAGCCCTGGGCGCGGGCAAGCTGGATGGCGGTGAGGCCGATACCGGAGGTACCGCCATGCACAAGCAGGCTTTCCTCCGGCTTCAGCGCCGCCATGTCGAACACATTGGCCCATACGGTGAAGAAATTCTCAGGGATTGCAAGCGGCTTTCAGCGCGTCATACCCCTCCGGCCAGGGCAGGCACTGGCCGCAGGGCACAGCCACATACTCCGCGTAGCCGCCGCCATTGCACAGGGCCGTAACCTTGTGGCCGGGATAGAAGCCGCTGGCCATCGGGCCTAGCGCCACCACCTCGCCCGCCACTTCCAGCCCTAGGATTGGACTCGCGCCGGGCGGCGGCGGGTAAGCGCCCTTGCGCTGCTGCACATCCGGCCTGTTCACACCCGCCGCCATCACGCGGATCAGGATTTCGTCGTCCTTCGGCACGGGCAATGGGCCGGTGGCCAGCACCATCGCCTCCGGGCCGCCAGGGGTGGGAACATCGATATAGCGCATCGTCTCGGGCAGAGGATTAGATAGGGTCATGGAACGTATATCGCCGCCTTCCCCCCGCTTGCGTCAACCCGGGCCGGGTGCAAGTTAGGCGCTGTATGTCCTCTCTTCCTCGCCGCTCATTGCTTGGCGCCGCCGCCGCGCTCAGCCTCGCCGCCTCAGGCCGCGCCGCCAGCAAGAGCGGCACGCAGGCGGTGAAGCCCGCGCCGCAATTAGGCGCCGCCCTGCCGCTGACCGGCGCCTATGCTCTAGAGGGTGACGAAACACTGCGCGGCATTCTGCTGGCCATGGACGCGGTGAACGCGGCCGGAGGCATCGCGGGCAAGCCGGTGGCATTCACGCGGGAGGACATGCCCGCCCAATCCAGCGCTGCCGCCACAGTCAACGGGCTGATCTCCAACGCGCATGCCAATATATTGTTCGGCAGCGGCACATCCACCCTCTCCTACCCCGCCACGGCGGCGGCTGAGCTGGCGCAGGTGCCGTTCATCGAACTCACCGCCCCGGCGGATGGCATCATGACCCGCGGCTTCAAATTTTTGCTCCGCACAGGCCCCACCACCAGCATGATCGGCGGGCTGGCGGCCGGCACCATCCAGTCCCGCTTCGCGGGGCGGAAACTGGGGCTGCTGTTCAATACCGGCGCGACGGGCGGGGCCATCGCCGCCGCGACGATCGCGGCGCTGAACACAGCGAAACTCCCCGTCACGCTCGCCGCCGGGTATCCTGAGGATGCGGTCGATCTGTACGACCCGGTTGGCCGGCTGATGCGTGCCAAGGTGGATGTGCTGCTGCATGCCGCCGGGCCGGACGATGCCCTGGCCCTGTTCCAGGCCATGAAAAGCCTGAACTGGCGGCCCGCCTCGCTGATCGGCTGCGGCAATGGCTATGGGCTGCGCGATACGGCGCATGGCGCTGGATGGCGCGCTGAACAACACACTGATCATCGCCCCGCCTTTCTATCCTGGCCCGGCGGAAAAAATCGCCGAAGCCTATCAGGCCCGCTTCGCCGTGCCGCCGCGTGCCGCCAAATCCTGCACCTCCTATGTCGGTGCCAAGCTGGTGTTCGACACGCTGAATAGCGTCGGGGGTGATCCGGGCAGGCTGTTGGCGGCACTGCGTAAGGTGCAGCTGGCGCCGGGCTCGCTGGCCAATGGCTTCGGGGTCGCCTTCGATGTCACCGGCCAAAACACAGCCAGCTTCGTGACATTGCAGCGCTGGAAGAACGGCGCGCTAATACCAGCCTAGCTTCAGGCCTTATCCGCTATCCGGCCCGCGCCGGATCTGCGGGGAACCCCAAGGTTGAGCAAAGGAGGGATCAGCCCCTCGTCACGTCCGCAACCAGGGATCAGCGTCGAACTGCCCAATCGGGCGGCGTCCAGTCCATCGGGGGAATATTGCCCCCTTGGATATCCAAGGGGGTCTGGACATTCATGGCAGTCTGGTCATACTGCATCCTCCCCGCGCACGCGGCCAACGGCAGCGAGACCACCAGGGTCAAAGCTAACACAATTTTTCGCATTGTCACTTACTCCATAGACGCGCTGCATCATTTTGCGGCCGCGTCCTAGAGGTCGTATTGTGCGAGATCGAAATCAATCGTACAATCGTCCTGTTTTCCCCATAGAGCCATGCGGATCGCACATGAAGTAAAGCATGCATTCCGTAGCCCACTGACGAATCGGATGCCCAGCGAACCCATGCAATAAAAGCAGTCCGTGGCGCGGCTCCGTCACGGACCTTGCGCTGACCGGCCCGCCGGAAGCGTTCAGCCGCGCCCCAGCGCCGCCTGGAACTCCGTCCATTCGCGCTTGGAGAGACCCGATCCTTCCTGCGTCACCGCCTCGCCCGCCAGCATCTTCTTCAGACACTCCAGCATCTTGGCGGAGAACGTCACCGCCCCCAGCCGGTAGTCGCAGAACGCCTTGTAGGAGAGCGGCACCCAGGCCTCGGTCAGTTTCCAGCATCGCCTCGGCATAGACCCGGATTTCATACTGCGCATGGGCGTCGGCGCGCAGCCGCAGGAAATGGAAGAGGTTGTGCAGATCCGTCTTCCAGTACCATTGGGTGTAGGTGTTCAGCGTCAGGTTCATCCGCGCCAGCTCGCGCGCCAGGCCGACCTCCTCGCCCAGCATCTCCTCATAATGTCCGTAGGTCTGCTCCGCATCTTGGCGCAGCAGAGACAGCACGCGGGCGGCGGTTTCCGCATCCAGCACCTCGCCGCGGCCCTGGCGGTTGTCGGCGGATTGCATGGCCATCTGCTCCGGCGCCGGCAGATAGAAATCCTTGTCCAGGATCGAATAGCGCGCCGAATATTCATTCACATTGGCCGTGCGATGGCGGATCCATTGCCGCGCCACGAAGATCGGCAGTTTCACATGGAACTTGATCTCGCACATCTCGAACGGCGTCGAGTGGTAATGGCGCATGAGGTAGCGGATCAGCCCCTCATCCTCCAGCGCCTTGCGGGTGCCCCGCCCGTAGGAGACGCGCGCGGCCTGCACCACGGCGGCATCATCGCCCATATAATCCACGACCCGCACGAAGCCATGGTCGAGCACCGGCACGGCGGTGAAAAGCTGCTCCTCCAGCGCCGCCACGGTGGGGCGCAGGGTGGTGTGGGCGGCGGTGCGGGCGGCCTCGATCTCGGTCTGCTGTTCAGGTGTAAGGCTCATACATCCTCTCTTTCACATTCTGCCAATTCGGCCTATATGAAGCCTGCCGGCTTGCCGGCTATGGCGATAAACGGTGCGTGGAATAAACGTTGTGGACCCGGGGGCGGTACCCGGCGCCTCCACCATATTCCGGGCGGCCCGCAAGGTGAGCCCAGCTACGTGTCCTGATGACGAAGCGGCGTTTAGCCGCGTAGTCATCAGGACGGCCAGGGTATATGGGGGCGAAATAGGCTCGACACGCGTGGTAAAGACCCATCTTTTGCTCGGCATTGTACCGCCGTTATCGGGCTAATTTTTAAATGCGAACGATAACAACGTTGCATTCGCTGTCGCTGCCTAATAAGCAGCTAAGCGCGGTTCGGGGGGCACCGGGCAACAGAAACCCCCCACTTTCCTGCTCCACAAGCACATGCTTGCACGCGGCCGCGCGGTATTATCGCTATCGTTCCGGGACAAGACCGGCGCAGCTACTGCCCGGCCAATCAACAACCGCCAGGACAGGAACCGTTCAATGACCGACCATGATGCCAATCGTGATGCCGTCTATGTGTTCGCCACCCTCGTCGCCGCGCCTGGCCGTGGGATGGCCCTGCGCTTGATCCTCGAAGAGCTGGCCACCGCCACGCCACCAGGAGCCCGGCGTTCAACATTATCATCTGCATGAAGCCGCGCAGGCCCCGGGCACTTTTCTGGTCTATGAGGCTTATAAGGATCAGGCCGCTGCGGACGCTCATATGGCCAGCCCGCATCTGAATGCTGCCCTGGGCGCCGCCGGGCCGCTGCTCGGCTCCCCGCCTGTCATTACCACGGCCCGCCTGATCAGCTGAGGGCAAAAAAAAGGCGGTGCAAAAATGCGCCGCCAAGTTTAGGGAGGAAACGTCCAAGAAATAGGAGAGAAAACTCATCCTATGGGTCGAGTATATACGGGAAGATTCAAACGGTGAAACAAGGGATTTCGCAGCGCAGCAATACGGAAAAGCTGGGGTAATGAAGTTTTGTTCACCAGCTTGGTGTGGTTTTAGCCTACGCCCACGAGACATGCACAATGCTTCAGGGCTTGTTAGCTCTCCGGCACCAGCACGATCACGGCCGCCTGCGCCGCAATACCCTCGCCCCGCCCGGTAAAGCCCAGTCTTTCGGTGGTCGTGGCCTTCACCGAGATCAGATCGATCGAAACCCCCATCAGCTCCGCCAGCCGCTCGCGCATCGCCTGCGCATGCGGGCCGATCTTCGGACGCTCGCAGATGATCGTCACATCAGCATTGGCCAGCTTGCCGCCGCGCGCCGCGATGCGCTCCGCCGCATGGCGCAAAAACCGTGCGCTGTCAGCGTCTTTCCAGGTGTTTTCGCTGGGCGGGAAATGCCGGCCGATATCGCCCTCCGCCAGCGCGCCATAAATCGCGTCGCACAGCGCATGGATGCCGACATCGGCATCCGAATGCCCGGCCAGCCCTTTTTCATGCGGCAGCTTCACGCCGCAGATGATCATGTCGCGCTTCTCCGCCATGGCGTGAACGTCAAAACCAGTGCCGATGCGCGGGATCATGACTTCTTCTCCTGAAATTGCCGGGTTGGAATGCACGGAGGCGGCATTTCCGTCAATAAGCGGGGGATCGCGAGACGGTCACGCTTAAAAATATAGAGCTACGATTGCGCGGCGCGGCATTGGGAACTAATTTGCCCAAATCATGAGCAATGACGTCTTCCCCGATGATCAAACCCCTGACGATCGGCCAGGGCTCGCGGCAGGTCACTTTGGCGCATCCGGTCATCCTCGCCCCGCTCTCCGGCGTGACCGACCTGCCCTTCCGCGCCCTGGTGAAGGAGCAAGGGGCCGGGCTTGTCGTCTCGGAAATGATCGCCTCCTGGGCCATGGTGCGGGAAAACCGCAACACGCTGCGCATGGCCGAAGTCGTGGCCGGTGGCGGCCCCTCCTCCGTCCAGCTCGCGGGCTGCGACCCGGAGGCGATGGCCGAGGCCGCGAAAATCGCCGTCGGGCTGGGGGCGGATCTGATCGACATAAATTTCGGCTGCCCGGTGAAAAAAGTGGCCATCGGCCAGACTGGCGGGCTCCTCACTGATGCGCGATGAGGCGCTGGCCGGGCGCATCTTGGAAGCCACGGCGCGCGCCGTGGACGTGCCGGTGACGCTGAAGATGCGCATGGGCTGGGACCATAACAGCCTGAACGCCCCCAACCTGGCGCGCATCGCCGAGAATTCCGGCATCGTGATGCTCACCGTGCATGGCCGCACCCGCCAGCAATTCTATGAAGGCGTGGCGAACTGGGATTTCATCGCCGAGGTGAAAGCCGCCACCTCCCTGCCGGTGATCGCCAATGGCGACATCACCACCGAGCAGAAAGCCGCCGAGGCGCTGCGCCGCTCCGGACGCGGACGGCGTGATGATCGGCCGCGGCGCCTATGGCCGCCCCTGGTTCCTGCGCCAGGTGATCGATTATCTCACCACCGGGCAACTCACCGCGCCGCCCTGCCTGGCCGAACAGAAGGAGATTTTGCTCCGCCATTACCGCGCCATCCGCTCCCATTTCGGCGAGCAGGCCGGCGTGCGGCTGGGGCGCAAGCATGTCGCCTGGTACAGCCAGGGGCTGCGCGGCTCCGCCGGCTTCCGCGCCCAGGTGAACCGGCTGGATACGGGTGAGGCCGTGGAAGCGCTGATCCATGAATTCTACGACCCGCTGATCGCACAGGGTTTTGTCCGCCAGGACGAGATGGCGACTCGCGGCATGAGCGGGTTCAGAAAGGCGTTCAAGCTCGTCCGCCGCGCGCCGCGTGAAAAGCAGATCAAGCTCGATCCGGCGCATATACTCGAAACCCTGCCCATCGCCGTGGTGGTGGTGGATGAGCAGGACGTGATCAGCGACGTGAATTACGCGGCGGAGGAGTTTTTCGGCGCCTCCAAGAGCATTCTGGCGCAATCCAATCTCGGCGAGCTGCTGCCGGTGGACCATCCGATCTTCCTGATGATGGAACGCGCCCGCAGCGCCGGCGTGACCATCGCCGAGCATGATCTGGTCATGGAAGGCCCGCGCATGACACGGCGCGGCTGCTGCCGTGCAGGCCGCCCCGGTGCTGGACTATCCGGGCTATGTGATGCTCACCTTCCAGGATGAATCCGCCGCCAAGGCGCTGGACCAGCAAATGTCCGCCCGCAACGCCGCGCGCTCGCATCACCGGCATGGCGGCGATTCTGGCGCATGAGGTGAAAAACCCGCTTTCGGGCATTCGCGGCGCGGCACAGCTGCTGGAAATCAGCGCGCCGCCGCAGGACCGCGAACTCGCCGTGCTGATCCGCGACGAGGCGGACCGCATCCGCGCCATGGTCGAGCGCATGGAGACCTTCGGCGAGAAGAAGCTGGAGCGCCAGGCCGTGAACATCCACCGCGTGCTGGAGCATGTGCGCAAGCTGGCGGGCTCTGGCTTTGCCGTCGCGGATGAAGTTCGTCGAGACCTATGACCCGTCCCTCCCGCATGTGCTGGGCGACCGCGACCAGCTCATCCAGGTGCTGCTGAACCTGGTGAAGAACGCCGCCGAGGCGATCTCCGGCGGCGACAAACAGGATGGCGAGATCCATCTCAGCACCGGCTTCCAGCATGGCGTGCGGCTGTCCGCCGCCACCGGCCGCTCGCGCCCCAACCTGCCGCTCTTCGTCTCGGTGCGCGATAACGGGCCCGGAATCCCCGAGGATATACGCAGGCATCTGTTCGAGCCCTTCGTCTCCACCAAGGCGGCGGGCTCAGGCCTTGGCCTGGCGCTGGTGGCGAAGATCGTCGCCGACCATGGCGGGCTGATCGACGTTGATAGCCACCCCGGCCGCACAGAATTTCGTATCCATCTGCCCGTTTATGAAGACCCCGCAAGAAGGCGTGAATTAACACATGACGCTTCCCACCGTTCTCGTTGCCGATGACGACCGCTCGATCCGCACAGTGCTTACCCAGGCGCTGGGCCGGGCCGGGTATCAGGTGCGCGCCACCTCTTCCGCCGCCACGCTCTGGCGCTGGGTGGAGGATGGCGAGGGCGATGTCGTCATTACCGATGTCATCATGCCCGATGAGAACGGGCTTGACCTGATTCCGCGCATCCGCCGCATCCGCCCGGAGCTGCCGGTGATCGTGATGAGCGCGCAAAGCACGCTGACCACCGCCGTGCAGGCCACCCAGCGCGGCGCCTTCGAATATCTGCCGAAACCCTTCGACCTCACGGACCTGATGGCGGTGGTGGACCGGGCGCTGAAGCAGCCCATGGCCCTCGCCCCGCAGGCCGAGGCGCCGAAACCCTCGGCGGACGATTCCATGCCGCTGATTGGCCGCAGCCCGGCCATGCAGGAAATCTACCGCGTCATCGCGCGCCTGACGACGACCGACCTGACCGTGATGATCAACGGCGAGAGCGGTGCGGGCAAGGAGCTGGTGGCCCGCGCGCTGCATGATTTCGGCCGCCGCCGGCAGGGGCCATTCGTGGCCATCAACATGGCGGCCATCCCGCGCGAGCTGATCGAATCCGAACTCTTCGGCCATGAGCGCGGCGCCTTCACCGGTGCCACCAACCGCCATATCGGCCGGTTTGAACAAGCCAGTGGCGGCACGCTGTTTCTCGACGAGATCGGCGACATGCCGCCGGAAGCGCAAACCCGCCTGCTGCGCGTGCTGCAGGAGGGGGAATTCACCACCGTCGGCGGGCGCCAGCCCATCCGCGCCAATGCCCGCATCGTCGCCGCCACCCACCGGGACCTGCGCGCCCTTATCCGCTCCGGCCAGTTCCGCGAGGATCTGTTCTACCGCCTGAATGTCGTGCCCATCCGCCTGCCGCCCTTGCGCGAGCGCCCGGATGACATCCCCGTTCTTGCCCAGCATTTCCTCAACAAAGCGCAATCCGAGGGGCTGCCGGCGAAAACCATCGATCCCGCCGCCATGGCGCTGCTCTCCGCCTATCGCTGGCCGGGCAATGTGCGCGAGCTGGAGAATGTGATCCGCCGCCTCGCCGCTCTGGTGCCGCAGCCGGTCATTACCGATGAGATCATCGCCCAGGAGCTGGCGGATTACAGCCCGGTGGAAGAACCCGTGGCCGCCACGCCGGGCGAGGAAAGCGACAACATGACCAGTGTGGTGGAGCGCCATATCTCCCGGCTGCTCGCCAGCTTGCGCGAGTCCGGCGAGGAAGGCGTACTGTATGAGCGCGCCCTGG
This sequence comes from uncultured Pseudomonadota bacterium, assembly GCA_963827925.1. GTDB lineage: Bacteria > Pseudomonadota > Alphaproteobacteria > Acetobacterales > Acetobacteraceae > Acidocella. The sequence goes on from CAWHDE010000006.1 coordinate 24,719, forward strand.
CTGAGCTGGAGCGCCCGCTCATCCGCATGACCTTGACCGAGACCAGAGGCAACCAGATTCGCGCCGCGGCGCTGCTCGGGCTCAACCGCAACACGTTGCGCAAGAAGATCCGCGAGCACGGCATCGGCGTGCAGCGCCGGGTGGGATGAGCGGCCGCCTGACACAAAACGAAAACCCGCCGGCGCGCGCCAAGCTCGCCTGGGCGGTGGATTTGATGCTCGGCCGCGTGGCGACATTGCTCGTCGCCTCCGTGGCGCTGGTTCTGGGCATCCTCACCTTCGCTCTGCTGGCCGGGCGGGTGCGGATGTCCCTGCATTCCGGCGGCGCCGTGGGGCTCATCGTCGCGGATTTCGCGGCGCTGTTGCTGCTGATCCTGGTGCTGGCCGGGCGCGTCACACGGGTGGTGCTGGAGCATAGGCGCGGTGCCGCGGGGGCCAGGCTGCATGTGCGGCTTGTCTTCCTGTTCGGCGCGGTGGCCTCGGTACCGGCCCTATTGGTCGCGATATTCGCCATCGTTTTCTTCAATTTCGGCGTCCAGGCCTGGTTCAATAACCGGGTGCAAACGGCGCTCGCCGAGAGCAACCAGGTGGCCCAGGGCTACCTGACCGAACATGAGAACGACATCCGGCTCGACGCGCTGGCCATGGCCAACGACCTGTCACAGGCCGGCGCTGTCTTCTTCGGTAATCCCAACGAGTTCGCGTCCTATCTCGTCACCCAGACCTCGGTGCGCGGCCTGACCCAGGCGGTCATTTTCGACCCGCTGAGCGGCCAGGTTGTCGCCTCCGCCGGGCTGTTCGCCGGCATGGCGGCCAGCGTGCCGGACCACAACGCCATCGCCCAGGCCAATAACGGGCAGGTGCCGGTCATCAGCCCGCCCGGCAGCACGGTGGAGCAGGCGGTGATCAAGCTCGACATTACTCCGCCCTTGATGCTGATGGTGGAAAAGCCGATCGACCCGGCGATCCTGGACCATGTGAACAAGACGCAGGAAGCGGTCGATGAATATCAGCGCCTCGCCAAGAACCGCTCGCAGCTTGAGGTCTCCTTCGCGCTGATCATCGCGGTGCTGACACTGCTGGTGCTCTCCGCGCTCATCGGCTTCGGCCTCGTCATCGCCAACCAGATCGCCAAGCCGCTCGGGCATCTGATCCGCGCCGCGGAGGCGGTGAGCGAGGGCGATCTCGAGGTCCGGGTGCCCGAACGCGTCACCGGCGACGAGGTGGAGGGGCTTTCACGCGCCTTCAACCGCATGACCGCGCAGCTCGCCGAGCAGCGCAACGAGCTGCTGGACGTGAACAACCAGCTCGATGAGCGGCGCCGTTTTACCGAGACGGTGCTGGCCGGCGTGTCCGCCGGGGTGATCGGGCTGGATGCCAAGGGGCGGGTTGAGCTGCCCAACCGCGCCGCCTCCGAGCTGCTGCAGCTCGATCTGCTGCCCCAAATCGGCCGGAATCTGGCCGAGATCGTGCCGGAATTCTCCCCCCTGATGGCGGCGGTGATGGCCACGCCGGAGCGGCCGGCGACGGCGCAGATCGAGCATGGCAAGGCCACGGCCAGGCGCGTGCTGCTGGTGCGCATCGGCGCGGAGATGAATGAGGGTGTGGCGGATGGGTTCATCGTGACCTTCGACGACGTGACCGAGCTGATGTCCGCCCAGCGCAAGGCCGCCTGGGCTGATGTGGCGCGCCGGATCGCGCATGAGATCAAGAACCCGCTCACCCCCATCCAGCTTTCCGCCGAGCGGCTGAAGCGCCGCTTCGCGAAAGAAATCACCTCCGACCCGGAGAGCTTCACCCAATGCGCCGAGACCATCGTGCGCCATGTCGGCGATATCGGCCGCATGGTGGATGAGTTCTCCGCCTTCGCGCGCATGCCCCAGCCGGTGATGCGCCCCGAATTGCTGGAGCGGCTGGCGCGCGAGGCCATGGTGCTGCAACGTGTGGCGAATTGGGACATTGTCTGGGCCGTCGAGATCGACGCCCCCCTGCGCGCTTTGTGCGACCGGCGTCAGATCGGCCAGGCGCTGACCAATCTGCTGCAAAACGCCGCCGATGCGGTGGAAATGCGCGAGGGCGCACGCCATGTGACTCTGCGTTTGCATGGGGAAAATGGCATGGCGGTGCTGAGCGTGACGGATGACGGCATCGGCCTGCCGGAAGCCGGGCGCGACCGCCTGACCGAGCCTTATGTGACCCATAAACCGAAAGGCACCGGGCTTGGCCTTGCTATTGTCGCCAAGATCATGGAGGACCATGGTGGGCGGCTTGAGTTGAAAACCGCGCCGGGCGGAACCGGCGCTGAAGTGTCTTTGATTTTGCCGGCGCTGCCGGACAATGTGATGGTGGAGGAAGCGAAGGAGTTGCCCGCCCGATGACCGAGATTTTGATCGTGGATGACGAGCCGGATATCCGCCTGCTGGTCGAAGCGATTCTCAAGGACGAGGGCTATGAGGCCCGCTCCGCAGGCACCTCCGATGAGGCGCTGGCCGCCTACCGCGCGCGCCGCCCGTCGCTTGTGATTCTCGATGTCTGGCTCCAGGGCTCCAAGCTGGATGGAATCGGCATTCTGGACGTGCTGCATCAGGAGGTGCCCCGCGTACCGGTGATGATGTTCTCCGGCCACGGCACCATCGAGACCGCCGTCGCCGCCATCCAGCGCGGCGCCTATGACTTCATCGAGAAGCCCTTCAATTCCGACCGGCTGCTGCTGGTGGTGAAGCGCGCGCTGGAAGCCGCGAAGCTGGAGCGCGAGAATGCCGAGCTGCGCCTGCGCGTGGGCAGCGACACCAACCTGACCGGCGAGGGGCATGGCATCGCAACCCTGCGCAACGCGGTGGAGAAAGTGGCGCCCACCGGCTCGCGCGTGCTGATTTCCGGCCCGCCCGGCTCCGGCAAGGAGGTTGTGGCGCGGATGATCCGCGCCAAATCCCGCCGCGCTGACGGCCCCTTCGTGGCGATGAACTGCGCTATCCTTGCGCCGGAGAAATTCGAGGCGGAGCTGTTCGGCATCGAGGCCGGGCCGGAGACGCCGCGCAAGCTGGGCGTGCTGGAGCGCGCCCATGGCGGCACGCTGCTGCTGGATGAAGTCTCCGAACTGCCGCTGGAGATGCAGAGCAAGATCGCCAGGGTGCTGCAGGACCAGAGCTTCGAGCGCGTGGGCGGCACAACGCGGGTGAAGGTGGATATCCGCGTGCTGGCCACCACGGTGAAGGATCTGCAGGCCGAGATCGTGGAAGGGCGATTCCGCGAGGATCTCTATTACCGCTTGGCGGTGGTGCCGCTGCGCGTGCCGCCGCTGAAGGAGCGGCGTGAGGATATTCACGCCCTTGCCAACCATTTCCTGAAACATGCGGCGGAGATTTCCGGCCTGCCGGTGCGCAGCCTGGCCTCCGATGCCGTGGCCGCGCTGCAGGCGCATGACTGGCCGGGCAATGTTCGCCAGCTGCGCAACATTATGGACTGGCTGATGATCATGCGCTCGAACGAGCCGGGCGAGCTGTTCCATGCCGAGCATCTGCCCACCGAACTCGCCGCACACGCGCCGCGCGCGCTCGCCATCGACCCGGCGGCGGATGTGATGGCCCTGCCCCTGCGCGAGGCGCGGGACGTGTTCGAGACGCAATATCTGCAAGCACAGCTTCTGCGGTTCGGCGGCAATATTTCCCGCACGGCGAATTTCGTGGGCATGGAACGCAGCGCCCTGCACCGCAAGCTCAAGCAGCTCGGCATCGGCGCCGCCGAAGATAAAGTGGCCTGAATTTACCCCTTGCTGGCGGGAATCGAGATGACCGCCCGCAAGCCGGGGTGATTATCATGCAGGTGCAGCGTGCCGTTATGAAGCTGCGCCACAGCCACGACGAGCGCTAGCCCCAGCCCGGAACCCGCCGTGTTGCGTGCCGCCTCCCCACGGAAGAAGCGTTCCGTCGCGCGGGTCCTGTCATGTTCTGCAATGCCCGGCCCCCGGTCAGCCACTACGATCTGCACCACACCATCCGCCAGCTTGGCGGAAAAACTGATGGCCGTCTGCGGCGCCGAAAATTTCAGCGCATTGTCGAGAAGATTGACCACTGCCTGCTGGATCAACTCACGATCCGCCAGCACCGGCAGCGGCTCGCCGATCTCCGTGTGCAGCCAGATCTGTTTTTCCTCGGCTACGGCGCGATAAAGCTCGTCCAGATCCGCCAGCACGGGCGCCAGATCAACCCGCGCGAAGGCGGCGCGGCGCGACCCTGCCTCAATCTCCGAAATGCGCAGCAACGCCTCGAACACCGCCACAATCCCGTCCAGATCCTGTGTCGCGCGGTCGATTGCGGCCTCCATCTCCTCTTTCGTGCTGGCATGCAGCGCTGCATCCTCCAGCCTGGTGCGGGCACGGGTGACCGGCGTGCGCAGATCATGCGCGATGGCGTTGGAAACCTGTTTCACCCCATCCATGAGGCGGGAAATGCGGTCCAGCATTTCATTGATGGTCATGGCCAGCTCGTCGAACTCATCGCCGACGCCGCTGATGGCGACACGGCGTGAGAGATCACCGCGGGCGATCGCCCCGGTGGTGACGGCGATATTCCGGATGATCCGCCGGAACAGCGAGCGGATGAGCACCGCCCCCAATATACCCAGCGCGACCATCATGCTCATCGCCCAGATCAGCCCGGCCCTCAATACATTCCGCAATTGCAGGCGTGCACGCACATCCCGGCCGACCAGCAGCTGCATCCCGCCCGGCAGTTTCTCGACCTTCAACAGCGCCACGGAACTGACGCCCTGCCGGCGCACCGGCAGCTCGTACCAGACATCATCCTGGGTCAGCCCAGCGGGCCACTGGTCCAGGTTGCCCGTGAGTATGTTGCCCGAGGCGTCCAGCAGCAGATAAATTCCATCCGGATCGGTGGAATCGGTCAGCCGGTCATGTATCGCGGCCTCCAGTGAGAGGAGGCCGCCAAGCTGTTGATGCTCCAGAAGCGTCTGGTAATCGTTATGGATGGCGCTTTGCACCTGACGCTGCAGCAGGCCAAGCGTGGAGTACCAGAGGGCCACCGCCAGCACGAAGGCGGAAAGGCCGAATACAGCCGCATAAACGAGCGCGAAACGTACCCCGGTGGAACGAAACAGCGCCCGCCGCCGACGCTTACCCGCCGGCGGTGGCCCGCCGGCGGAAGCTGGGCCGAGTCTCGCCATGGAGGTGGATCAACCCGCCTTCAAGCGACTTCCGCACGCAGCATATAGCCGGCATTGCGGACCGTATGCAGCAGCGGTGTCTCAAAGGGTTTATCGACCTTCTGGCGCAGCCGGGAGATATGCACGTCGATCACGTTCGTCTGCGGATCAAAATGATAATCCCATACGCCTTCCAGCAGCATGGTGCGGGTCACCACCTGGCCGGAATGGCGCATCAGATATTCCAGCAGCCGGAATTCGCGCGGCTGCAAATCGATCTTCTGGGTGCCGCGGCGTACGGAGCGGGAGAGCAGATCCATCTCAAGATCGCCTACCAGCAACCTTGTCGCCGGGCCGTCGCTCTTGCCGCGGCGTGTCAGCGCCTCGACCCGCGCCAGCAGCTCAGCAAAGGCGAAGGGCTTGGTGAGGTAATCGTCCCCGCCGGCCTTCAGCCCCTTCACGCGGTCATCCACCTGCCCAAGAGCGGAGAGAAACAGGACCGGCGTGGTGTTATCCTGACCGCGCAATGTTTCGAGCAGCCGCAATCCGTCGATGCCGCCGGGCAGCATGCGGTCCAGGATGATCGAATCGAAATTCTCGGAGGCAGCCAGGAACAGGCCATCACGCCCGTTATCGGCATGTTCCACCGTGTGCCCGGCTTCGCGCAGGCCCTTCAGAACAAACCCCGCCACATCCTTGTCATCCTCAACGACGAGTATCCGCATCTTTACTCCCCTATTTGAACCGGCCGCCGCCCAACGATGACCGGCAGGTGGAATATATGTGCATTTTGTCTTACCCCAAGGATGACTTTGCGCCCAGGCGGCATGGAAGCGATCGCGCGGGTTAAACCGTCAGCGCCGGAAACCGCCTCGCCGTTCACCGTAAGCACCACCTCAGATTGAGACAACCCCGCCAGGTCGGCCGGCCCACCGGCCTCCAAACCGGTGATCACAGCGCCGGGCGAGCCGTCCGGCGGGTCCGCGACAGAGACCCCCAACCAGCCCCGTGCCACCGCGCCATGAGCGATAAGCTGTGCCACGATCGGCGCCGCGCTGTTGCTTGGAATCGCGAAGCCGATTCCCACGGATCCGCCAGAAGGCGAGACAATTGCTGAATTAATGCCAATCACGCCACCCTCCATGTTGAACGCGGGGCCACCGGAATTGCCAGGGTTGATCGGCGCGTCGAGCTGCAGGAAATGGTTGAACGGCCCCTCGCCAATGTCCCGCCCCTCGGCCGAAATAATCCCCAACGTGAAGGAGTTGCCGAGCGCGAACGGGTTGCCCGCAGCCAGCACCCAATCGCCGATCTCAACCTTTCTGGAATCCGCCCAGTGCGCCGGTTGAAGGGGATGAGATGAATTAATTCTAATGACAGCGATATCTGTGAGGTCGTCTGCCCCGACTAAACTGGCGGTGAATTTTTCGCCATCATCCAACGTCACGGTAATTTGGGCCGCTCCGGCGATCACATGGTCGTTGGTGACGATCGTCCCGTCAGGACTAATAATGAAGCCCGAGCCGGCCGCCTCTGTCAGAGGCGGGGTGGATTTGCCGCCCCGCACAGGTGCTGGCGTGCCCCCCGCGCTGCCCGACGCCTCGGTAACGGTGATGCCGACAACGCTGGGCGCCACCATTTTTACCAAAGGCGCCAGGGAATGCGGCGCCCCCTGGAACAAGCTGAACTGAGCGGACGCCGCCACCGGAAGGGCCCACAACAAGCCCAGTGCCAAAATCCGCCCTCTCATCTCGTGCTCCAAACCTCCGCATTAGAACCGGATCGGGTTAAGCTGGATCACCTTTAGTGATTGGACAACGGTGAATTCCGCCTCTCCTCTTAAAACGAGCGGGCGATTTACAGCCTGGAGGAACCAAAGCCGGTTCAACCCAGGCTGACTGCGCGCTAAACCACCGCCATGCCAGCACCGCACCGCCCGCGCAAGCCACGCGACAAATAGTTGCGCATAACGGACAATTATAGTCCAATAAAGGCCATGAGGAGTTGAAAACACTGCGCCGCCTTACGACGTGCCCCAAGTACACAGGAGGGTAACAGGATGAGTTCGAAACGCATTGATCCGTCTTCCATCGACATCGATCATCTGAAGCAAGAATTCCAAAAATTCCGCGCAGGGCTGGGTGAGACTGCCGACACGCTGGGTGGCAACGCGCACACCGCGCTAGACCAGATCGCCGAATATCTCAATGGCGGAAGCCTCTCCTCGCGGGTCGCCTCGATTGAGGAGGAGCTGGAGATTCTGGGCTCCAGGCTGAAGGGCACCGGCAGGGATGCCGTGGCCAAGTTGGAGACCGAGGTGAGCGCCCGGCCTCTCGCCGCTGTCGCCATTGCCTTTGGTGTCGGCCTGGTGGCCTCCGCCGTGCTCCGTCGGCACTGAGCCCAGGCCACATGAACGTTGCCCGCCGCGCCGGCTTTATTGGCAAAAGCGCCGCGCTGTGGGTCGTCATGGCCGTCGCCGTGCTCTGCACGGCCCTGGGAGCGTTTGGCTTTTTCGCTGCCGCGTTCCTGATCTGGGTCGGCCATTATGTTGGACCAGCCGCCGCTGCCGCCATCGCTGGGCTGGTATTGCTGCTGGCCGCCTGCATCATCGCCGGCGTTTTCCGCTTGATCCTAAGACGGATGCGGGCGCGCCAGCCCAGCATGACCTCGGAGGCGCTGGGCATGCTCAACCTCGCCTTGCGCTTCGCCACGCTGATCATAAGGCGCGATCCGCGCAAGGCGATGCTGGCGGCCCTCATCGTGGGGGCCTTCGCGGAATATTTCTCGGGGGAGCGCAAGTCCAAGGACTAAACGGCCATCTTCCCTCAACAAAAACCCTCCCGTTACGGGAGGGTTTTTTAACGGGCAAATTACTTGGTGTTCTGCGCCGCCGCCTGAAGGTCCGCCGCGCGGGCCAGGATCCGATCCTCCAGCCCGCTGGCGATTGACGGATCAGCTATGGTATTCACCCACTGGCCGCCCTGCTGGGTCTGCTCGAACACGCTCACCTGGATAGCGTCCGCGGTCAGGGTCTTGCTGAGAATATAAGCGTTGGCCTTGAAGCGTGTGCCCGGCTCAGAAGAAGGCGTGTACCAGTCGGTGATGATCACCCCGCCGAACGGGTCCGCCGAGACCAGCGGCATGAAGGACAGCGTATCCAGCGTCGCGCGCCAGAGATAGGCATTCACCTGGATATTGGTGTTCGCACCGTTATTGCTGCCGTTTGCCCCCTTGCCCAGCGTGAACAGCGACCCCGTACCGGCGGGAGCCGGCCCCATGCCACCCTGCTCGTAGTTATTCACGTCCGGGGCGGAGGTCTTCACACCGCAGGCGCTGAGAGACAGCACGCTGAGAGCCAAGCTGGCGGGTACGGCGATTTGCTGAACAATCCTCAATTCTACTCTCCAAGCCCGAAACTGCATGCTGTTTAGCCTCCAACCCAGGTTCCGCCAAGGGCCGGGCACGGACAGATACAAAGCGTTTCCTGAAACAAAAAGGGTGGCGGTTTCCCGCCACCCTTTCCTCAACAATCCGGTGAGGGGCTGCCTTAAGCGGTTACCACTTGATGGTGGCACCGACAGCGACAATTTGCTCCTGCGTATTGCCGTGGGCGCCAATGGCACCGGCGCTGTTGGTGTACGCACCAGGCTGGTGCTGGTGGCCGTACATGTACTGGACGAACAGGCCGAGCGGCTTGGCCACCTGGTAGTTGGCACCAGCGGCAATGCCATACTCGCTCAGCGTGCGGGCGACACCAGTGGAGCCCGGCACGTAATAGCCCGAGGACTGCTCGTTGAAGTAGGAGGCACCAACCGTGTAGGGCCCGACGGTGTAGGACGCGCCGACGATGTAGCCGAGAGCGTCGCGGGTTCCCTTCGGCTTGAAGGCGTAGTTGTCTTCAAGCTGACCGGTCTTGAGGTTGGCACCGACGGTCAGGCCGGCATAGGTGGTCTGCGCACCCACCTGTAACACGCTCAGCGGGTCGTAGCCATGAGGCGCGGTAGCGGGGTCAGCACCGAGGACGCCCAGCGGCGCGCCATGCAGGTAGCTGACGGAGACCTTGTTGGCGAAACCGACGAGGTTGTCGGTGTACTGCACGGCCGCGTCGATGGTGTTGCGGCGGCGGGTTGCGCTGCCACCATAGATCGAGCTGGCGGCTGCACCGTACATGCTGCCGATGGTGGCGTCGCCCTGCTTGATGCCGTTGGAGTTCGGCTCGAAGCCGACGATGCCGGAGAGGTTGCCGTACATTGTTGCGACAACCGGGGTCTCGTACACAACCTTGTCGGTCGCATAGAGCTTGCTGGAGTTGGCATAGACGAAAACGCCCGGAGTGGTCGGCAGCATATAGTTGACGCCGCCATCGGCGTTCCACTGAGCGCCGTCGCCGAAGTTCTCAATCACGCCCTGCTGCATCAGGGTGAAGGCGCTGTCGGTCTGGCCGAAGCGGACGAAGCCGTACTTGGACGTGCCGATATAGCCGTAGGCGCGCTTCACATACAGCGAGGCGATGCCGGTGGAAGTGGAGGTGCTGTTGGCGTTGGAGGACTGACCAGCGTTGGAGGTGGTGGTACGCAGCTCAGACTGGAAACCGTACAAGATGCCGTTCAGGGTCTGCGCGTCGAAGCCGGGATACAGGCGCAGATCGCCTGCGGTGCCGACACCGTTCAGCTTATAGGCCGTGGCACCCGTACCGCCGCTCATCTGCGAAGAGTTATAGGCGCCCACGGAGTACTGGAAATAGCCATTCAGGTGAACCACGATGGTGCCCGGCGCGGCAACCGGCGTGGCCGGCTGGGCAAAAGCGGCGCCCGCGGCGAGCAGCGAGGCTGCGGAGGCCAGAAGTAGTTTGCGCATCAATTCAAATCCTTATTCGTCGGAATTCAGCGGCCACATTAAGACCCTGTTGGGCCAAAGTCCGCACCAACGTCCCAGGAGGCCGCCAGCGCGCACGGGCGGCCTTAAATATCCAACGCTAACTGGATGCAACTGCAGACACTGTTTCCGGATCGTTAATACAACCCGATGTGGCGCCAAGGTCACACGAACATGACATTAATGTTAAACCGATATAGCCCGGGCCGCCTCAAAGAAAGGCGCCCTAGCTCGCCAATTTCAGCACGTAGAAGCCCCGCAACGGCCGCACAAGCCGCCCCGCGCGCGTCGCTGATAACCGGCAATGAGCGTCCAATTCGGACAATAGGGAGTTGAAAACACTGCGTCGCCTAACTACGCCCCCTAAATAATCGGGGTTGGATCTGTCATCCATCAGCACCACCACCTGGAGCAGACGTTCGACACATTCCGCCGCTGGGCCGGGCGCGGAGAGTTCCTGAAACAAAAAGGGTGGCGGTTTCCCGCCACCCTTTCCTCAACAATCCGGTGAGGGATTGCCTTAAGCAATTACCACTTGATGGTGGCACCAGCAGCGATAATCTGCTCCTGCGTATTGCCATTGGCGCCAATGGCACCGGCGCTGTTGGCAAACGCACCAGGCTGGTGCTGATGGCCATACTCGTACTGCATGTACAGGCCGAGCGGCTTGGCCAGCTGGTAGTTGCCGCCGACGGCCACGCCATACTCGCTCAGCGTGCGGGCGACGCCGGTAGAACCCGGATGGTAATAACCGGAGGTCTGCCCATTGAAGTAGGAGGCGCCAAGCGTGTAGGGCCCGACAGTGTAGGAGGCGCCGACAATGTAGTCGAGCCCGTTACGGCCGCCCTTCGGCTTGAAGGCATAGCTGTCTTGAACCTGGCCGGTCTTGATGTTGGCACCGACGGTCAGGCCGGCAAAGGTGGTCTGCGCACCAGCCTGGAACACGCTCAGCGTGCTATAGCCATACTTAGCGGCGGTGGGGGCGGCACCAAGGATGCCCAGCGGCGTACCTTGCAGGTAGCTGACGGAGACCTTGTTGGCGAAATCGGCGATGGAGTTGGTGTACTGCACGGCCACGTCGAAGGTGTTGCGGCGGCGGGTCGCGCTGCCACCATAGATCGAACTTGCAGCGGCGCCGTTGATGCTGCCGATGGTGGCGTCGCCCTGCTTGATGCCATTGGAGTTCGGCTCGAAGCCGATCATGCCGGAGAGGCCGCCGTCCAGCGTCGTGAGCAACCGAGGTCTCGTACACAACCTTGTCGGTCGCATAGAGCTTGCTGGAGTCGGCATAGATGAACGTGCCCGGGGTGGTCGGCAGGATATAGCTCTCGCCGCCATCGGTGTTGAACTGGGCGCCGTCACCGAAGCTCTCGATCACGCCCTGCTGCAGCAGGGTAAAGGCGCTGTCGGTCTGGCCAAAGCGGACGAAGCCGTACATGGGCGCGCCAATATAGCCATAAGCGCGCTTCACATACAGTGCGCTGATGCCGGTGGAGGTGGAGGTGCTGTTGGTGTTGGAGGACTGACCAGCGTTGGAGGTGGTGGTACGGAACTCAGACTGGAAACCGTACCAGATGCCGTTCAGGGTCTGGGCGTCGAAGCCGGGATACAGGCGCAGATCGCCCGAGGTGCCGACACCGTTCAGCTTATAGGCAGTGCCCGCGGCAACCGTGCCGCCGCTCATCTGCGAAGAGCTATAGGCGCCCACGGAGAACTGGAAATAACCATTCAGGTGAACGACGATGGTGCCCGGTGCGGCAACCGGCTTGGCAGGCTGGGCAAAAGCGGCGCCCGCGGCAAGCAGGGAGGCCGCAGAGGCCAGAAGTAGTTTGCGCATCAATTCATCTCCTCATTCGCCGGATTTCGGCGTATTCATTTTGACCGTGGAGGCCCCTGATTGTCGCGATAGCGTTATGATTTTGCCGGCGCGCTCGCGGCCCTTAAATATCCATCCTTTACCAGACGCAACGTTAGAGTTCGTTTCCAATCCCTAATTCACATGACTGTTGCGAAGAGGACACATGTATATGACGTTAACGTTAAATACCTACGCCTGTTTTTGCTGTATAAATCACGATACATGTCAATTTTACGACAAGCATAGCTGGCATTTCCTATTAAACAAGTATTTTTATTATGCGGCCAGAGAACGATAATGTAGCCGATACGGTAATGCATCATTCAACACTGAAATACCTCAAATAAAAGCGTCTATCGCTCCGGCTCCGGCACATCCCCCCCCCAGGGCACGCACGCGCAGCCCGGTAATTCCCCCCAAAGCGTAAGGCTTTATTCGCCCGGCATGCCGGGCGAGCCGTAACCAGCCTAAAGCCGCCAAAGCCGGCGCGCCGGGGTGGCTTGCGGTCGGGAAGACCGGCGAAATGAAGATGAGCTCCGCCCCCGCCCGGCGTGCCCTCGCAAGCTGGGCGGCGTCATGCACCGAGGCGCTGAGCAGCCCGCCTCCCCTGCCCTGACATCTTTGACCAAGCCCGCCACGCAGATGCAGCCCCGCCCCGAGCGAGGCCGCCAGCTGCGCATCTCCGGCAATGATGAGCGGCAAGCCACGGGCACGGCAGATCCGCGCCGCTTCCTTCGCCAAAACCGCGCGGTCAGGGTACGAATCGTGACGGAACAGCACCCCGCACAACCCAACCGGCAATCGCCTTATGACAGGCAACGGGTCCGGCATGCGGACGTCATCAGTGAAGAACCAGAGCGGCGGCAGACATGTTTTTGATTTTGCGCGCGGCCGCCCCGCCATCCCCGCGCGCACGGATTTTGCGCCCGGCTGCCCCACCATTCCCGCGCGCAGGCGGCGGCGCTTTACCGCGCGTGCCCAGGCGATTAACCGTGAATCCATGCACGACCCTAGCCCGATTGCCAGGAATCTCGAAACCGTCCACGCCCGTATCGCCGAGGCCGCCCGCGCCGCCGGGCGCGACCCGGCGGAGATCACGCTGATCGCCGTCAGCAAGACTCACACGAAAGAGGCGGTGCTGGAGGCCATGGCGGCCGGGGCGGCGATCTTCGGTGAGAACCGCATTCAGGAAGCAGCACTGAAATTCCCGATTCCGGGCGCCAAGCTGCATATCATCGGCGGGCTGCAAACCAACAAGGCCGAACAGGCGGTACACATCGCCGATGCCATCGACAGCCTGGACCGTCCACGTCTGGCGGATGCCATTGCCCGTGCCGCCGACGCCGCCGGGCGGCTGCCGGAGCTGCTGGTGCAGGTGAATATCGGCGATGAGCCACAGAAATCCGGCATCCCAATAGCGGAGGCGGACGGCTTTATCCGTGACATGCGCGCACGCTTCGGCGAGGCGCTGAAGGGGCTGATGTGCATCCCGCCCGCCGAGCTGGATCCAACCCCCTTCTTCCGCAAACTCACCGCCATGGCGGATGCGCATGGGCTGCCAGTGCGGTCCATGGGCATGTCCGGCGACTATGCGGCCGCGATCGCCGCCGGGGCCACCCATATCCGCATCGGCACCGCGATTTTCGGGCACCGGGGTCACCAGCGCTGAGCGCCATCAATCCGTCAACCTTCCAGTCGGGCAACTCACTTTTAATAATTATAAATGTAACTAGGCCATAATTCCCTCTGTGACGGTCTGTGCGGCGGCTAGTTTTAACTGTATCTGCAGACCGTCAAATTATCGTCCCTCGGAGATTGGTCCCCGGTGATCAGATTATCGGTCCCGTTCCGTCAGGCCTTATCACGTCTGACGCTGCCCGTAATGCTGATGTTCTCACTCGGCTGCGTTCTGATCGGCCGCGCCGACCAGAATTTCTCCGACCGCCTGCGCTCCGGGCTCGATGATGTTTTGGCCCCGGCCTACATGCTGGTCTCCGGCCCCATCCAGGCAGCGGAGCACGGCACTGGCGAAATCGGCCATCTCTTCTCGTTAAGCGAGGAGAACGAACAGCTGCGCGAGCAGAATGCCGAGCTGCTGCAATGGCAGGAAGTGGCGATGGCGCTGCAGGCGCAGAATGACGCACTGAAGGCCTCACTGAATTTCGTACCTGCCCCCACGCCGCAATTCTCCACCGGCGAGGTCGTTGCGGATCTCGGCGGCGTCTATGCGCGTTCCGTGCTGGTGCTGGTCCCCCCCGCCAACGGCAACCCGCAAAGCCTGGTCGGCGCTGTGGCGATGGACGGGCGCGGCTTGGCCGGCCGGGTGGTCGATGCAGGCAGCCGCTCCGCCCGCGTGCTGCTGATCAATGACCTGAATAGCCGCATTCCGGTGGCCATCGGCGCTAACGGTGCCCCTGCGCTCATGGCCGGCACCAACGGCCCCAACCCGTCCTTGCTTTATTGGGCACCCAGCCAGCCGCCGGCGGAAGGGGCGATGGTACTCACCAGCGCCGAGGGCGGTGCCTTCCCGCCCGGCCTGCCAGTGGGCGTTGTGCATTACGACGCGCAGAATGAGCCCGTGGTGCTGCCGCTCGCCAATCTCAACGCGCTGCGGGTGCTGCGGCTATTCAGCTACCCGGACAATCTGCCAGCCCTCACACCCATTCCCCACACCAAGCCGGATACAGCGCCGGCCACGAAACATCGGAAACGCTGAGCCATGGCTCGCAGTTTCGTCCTACGCCGGCCCACGCGTTCGTGGCGCCAGTTAGATGCCGCGGCACGCTGGTTTTTCCCCTGTACGACACTGATCTTCGGCCTGTTCGTCATCGGCATGCCGTTCGGGGTTCCCGGCCAAGCCGCTCTGCGCCCGGTTTACGCCATGGCCTGCGTGTATTTCTGGTCGCTCTACCGCCCCGCCTCGCTGCCAGCCCCCCTTGTCGCCCTCTGCGGGCTGCTGCTGGACCTTATGGGCCTTTCCTCACTTGGAGTTTGGGCCGTGCTGCTGCTGCTATTGCAATGGGTTACTCTGCTGCTGCGGCGTAAATTGGTTCCCGCCCGTTTCCTGCTGGTCTGGGCCGCTTTCATTTTAATGGCGGCCGTGAGTGTGGGGCTTGCCTGGGCGGTGGAATCCGCACTCACCCTCACCTGGCTGCCGGCCACCCCGTTGATGCTTGAAACCCTGCTGGCCGCCGGACTGTACCCGGCACTCGCGGCACTGCTTATCCGCTCCCATCGCGGCCCGGCGGCGGTAGAACTGGCATGAGGCGCCAAGCGAAAAACCGCACCTCCTTCTCGCGTCGAGCCCTGCTCATCGGGGCGGGGCAGACCGCGATTTTCGCCGCCATCACCGCGCGGCTCTATCATCTGCAGGTTTCAGAGCACGGCAAATACGCGCTGATGGCGCACCAGAACTCGATCTCCGAGCGGCTGGTGGCGCCCGAACGCGGTGTCATCACCGACCGGTTCGGCACCATTCTGGCCGGCAATCAGCAACATTGGCGCGCTTTGTTCATGAGGGCGATGGCGCCTGAGCCGGACGCGGTGCTGGACAATTTCTACCGCCTCGTCCCGCTTTCAGACGCGGAGAAAGCCCGCGTCGCGCAGGATCTCGCGGACCGCCCCGGCTATATCCCCGTGCTGCTGAAGGACTGGCTGGATTGGCCGGACATGGCGGCAATCGAGGTCAACACCCCCAACCTGCCCGGCGTTATCGTCGAGGAGGGGGCGAGCCGCACTTATCCGCTGGGGCCTGTTGCCGCGCATGCGGTCGGCTATGTTGGGCGGCCAAACCAGAAAGAGGCCCAGCAGGATTCCGTGCTGGCGCTGCCGGGCATGCGCGTCGGGCGCACCGGTGCGGAGGATGCGGACGATCTCGCTCTGCGCGGCGCCCCCGGCTTCGTGCAGACGGAAACCAACGTGCACGGCGAGGTGATGCGCGTTGTGGCGCACGATAACGGCACGCCCGGCCAGAGCGTGGCACTGAGCATGGATGCCGGGTTGCAGCAGCTCGCCGTGCAGAGCCTGGGCGACAATACCGGCGCGGTGGTGATGCTGGACGCGACCAATGGCGAGATTCTCGCCATGGCCAGCACCCCCTCCTTCGACCCAACATTGTTCGACAAGGGCGTGCCCAGCGATGTCTGGAACGGCTGGATGAACGACCCCAAGCATCCGCTGCTCAACAAGGCCGTCGCCGGTTTGTTCGCGCCCGGCTCCACCTTCAAGCCCACCGTGGCGCTGGCAGCGCTGAAATGCGGCGCGCTGACACCCGAGACCATCCATAACTGCCCCGGCTTCCTGAAGCTCGGCGACCACATCTTCTGGTGCGACAATCACGACGCGCATGGCAACGTCAACGTCGTCAGCGCCCTCCAGGTGAGCTGCGACGTGTTCTTCTACAAAACCGCGCTCGATACGGGCATCGACAAGATCGCCGAAATGGCCACCAAGATGGGCCAGGGCGTGGATCTCGGCTCGGATGTGCCGAATGCCGAGGTTGGGCTGGTGCCGACCCTCGACTGGGCCAGAAAGCATGGCATCCATTGGGTGGAGGGGAATACGGTGGTGCAGGGCATCGGCCAGGGCTACACCCAGCTCACCCCGATGGCGCAGGCCACGATGATCGCCCGCATCGCCTCCGGCACCTCGGTTACCCCGCACCTCACCCGGCGTGTGGGAGGCGTGCTGCAGCCCAACTCCGCCCCCGGCGCGGCCCCGCTTTTGGATGTTGATGACCAGCACCTCGCCGTTGTCCGCCAAGGGCTGTTCGCGGTGGTGAATACCCCCTCCGGCACCGGCTGGGGCGCGCGTCTGACCATCCCCAACGTGCAGATGGCGGGCAAAACCGGCACAGCTCAGGTGCACAACAACACCGCCGCCGAAAAGGAGCGCGGCTACAACGATCTGGACATGGCCTGGGCACAGCGCCCGAATGCCTGGTTCGTCGCCTACGCGCCTTATGACAATCCGCGCTACGCTGTTGCCGTGCTTGTCCAGCACGGCAATTTTGGCGCCCAGACTGCCGCCCCCATCGCGCATGATATGATGACCTACGCCCTGCTGCACGACCCTTCCGGGCGCGACACGCCGCTGGCCAACCCGCCGCCGGAACCGCCCTCTACCGTACCCACAGGGAACAGCGCGTGATCGAATACGGCAGCCTCAGCCTGCACCGCCCCTTCCGGGAGCGCTCCTTCGGTCTGGCGCGCAAGCTCATGCGCGTGAACTGGCTGTTCGTGCTCTGCGTCTGCGCGCTGGCAGGGGTGGGCTATGCTGCGCTCTATTCTGCCGCCGGCGGCTCCGCCTCGCCCTACGCGGGCAGCCAGCTCATCCGGTTCTGCACCGGCGTGGTGCTGATGCTCGGCATCGCCATGGTCGATATACGTGTGCTGGCAAAATTCTCCTGGCCCGCCTGGGTGCTGGGCGTGCTGTTACTGGTGGCGGTTATGAAATTCGGCCATGTCGGTCTTGGCGCCAAACGCTGGATGACCATCGGCGGGATCGAGGTTCAGCCTTCGGAGCTGATGAAGCTGTTCCTGGCCATGGCTCTGGCCAGCTATTTCAAGCGCGCCACGCCGGAGCAGACAGGCAATCTCCTCTTCGTGGCCCCCGCCATCGTCGCCACGCTGATCCCGATGGCGCTGATCCTGAAGGAGCCCAATCTCGGCACCGCCGTCATCACCGGCGCCATCGGCGCCACGGTGATGTTGGGGGCGGGCGTGCGCTGGTGGTGGTTCGCCCTTGTCGTGGCCGTCATCGCCGTGTGCGCGCCGATCATTTACGAGCATCTGCACGCCTATCAGAAGGCGCGTATCGACATCTTCCTGAATCCCGGCGCCGACCCTCTGGGGGCAGGCTACAACATCATCCAGAGCAAGATCGCGCTCGGCTCAGGCGGCTTCTTTGGCCAGGGCTATCTGCACGGCACGCAGAACCAGCTCAACTTCCTGCCGGAGAAGCAGACCGATTTCGTCTTCACCATCATCGCCGAGGAGTTCGGGTTTTTCGGCTCCGTCCTGGTGCTGGGGCTGCTGCTGGGCATCGTGATACTGGCCTATTACACCGCGCTCTCCTGCAACCATGTCTATGGGCGGCTGGTGGCGCTGGGCATCGCCACTAATTTCTTCCTCTATTGCTTCGTGAATCTCTCGATGGTCATGGGCCTTATCCCTGTGGGCGGCGTGCCGCTGCCACTGATCTCCTATGGCGGTTCGGCGCTCACCGCCGTGATGCTGGGGTTCGGGGTACTGATGTCGATCCATGTGCATCGCGACGTGGAATTCCCCGAATCGGAGACTTTCTGAGCCTGCCATGGCCATATTGGTGTTCGATTCCGGCATTGGCGGGCTCGGTGTCGTCGCCGCGCTGAATGAGATCGCCCCCGGCCTGCCGCTGACCTACCTCGCCGATAACGGCTTTTTTCCCTATGGCGAGAAGCCCGATGCGGTTTTGCTCCCGCATATTCTGGAGGTGATTGGCGCCGCCATCGCGCGGGAGACACCCGAAGCAGTCGTGATCGCCTGTAACACCGCCAGCACCATCGCCCTGTCCGCATTGCGGGAGGCCTTCGCCCTGCCCTTCATCGGCTGCGTGCCGCCCATCAAACCCGCCGCCGCCGCCAGCCGGAGCCGCAGCATCGGCGTTCTGGCCACCGCGGCCACCGTGCGCCGGCCTTATCTCAACGGGCTGATCGAACGCTTCGCGCCGGACTGCACCGTGCTTACCCTCGGCACGCCGGTGCTGGCAGAACTAGCGGAGCAGAAAGTTCCGTGGCGCAGAAGTGGATATTTCAGAGGCCGTGGCGCCGCTCTTCACCCAGCCCGGCGGCGAAAAAATTGACGCCGTGGCGCTGGGCTGCACCCATTACAGCTTTCTGTTGCCAGAATTTCTGGCCCTGCGCCCGGATCTCTCCTGGCACGACCCGGCTCTGCCGGTGGCGCGGCAGACGCTGAAAATTATTGAGCCTCTCAGCCTCTCCGCCGCCGCGCGCACGGCCCGCTTCACCGGCGCGCCGGTGGCGCCTGAGCTGTTGGCACCCTTTGGTCTGACACCCGAGCCTCAGCCCAGCCTCAGCCTGTAGAACAGCGTATCCACCGGCATCCGGGGATAATCCGGCGGCAGCGTCTCAAGCGCCACAGGCTCGAACCCATTTTTTTCATAAAACCGGCACGCCGCGCGCAGAATCTCCACCGTGCCGAGGGTGATCTCCCGGATTCCAGCCGCGGACGCCGCTGCCAGCAAATGATCGAGCAGGCCTTGCGCCACGCCATGCGTGCGCCCGCGATAAGGTGCGGCCACGAACATCTTGCGCAGCGCCCCATGGCCGGAGCCAAACGCCTTCAGCGCAATGCTGCCGATCACGCGCCCATTCGCCTCCACGACCCAGAACCCGCCCCCGCCGGTTTGATAAAATTCGGGGATGTCCAGCAGATCCGGTTGATCCTGCAACGTGACCGGCACGCCAAACTCGTCCTGCTGGATGGGCAGGATCAGGTTGATGACCCCCTGCTCGTCAGCCTTCATGAACGGACGAATTTGAAATGCCACAGCCATGGTTCAAGCCTTCATGAACATGAAGATGGTCCGCGCCAGGGCATCAGCGCCAGGGCAAAAATCATCCCACCAGGGCGGCAAGCTCGGCCGCGGGCGGGCGGGCGCCGATGCGCGCGATGGCCAGCGCGGCCGCCTTGGCACCGAGCCGCCCGGCGGCCTCCAGCCCCTCACCACGCGTATAGGCGGTCAGGAACCCGGCGGCATAGGCATCGCCAGCCCCCGTGGTATCCACCACCTGCACCGGCATGGCCGGGATTTTGGTCACCTGCCCGCCCTGCAGGATCAGGCTGCCCGCCTCGCTGCGGGTGAGCACGGCAAGCTTCACATCCAGCGCCGCCTTGGCCGCCGCCTCATCGAAGCTGTTGACCTCGTACAGGCTGCAAATCTCCGCCTCGTTGGCGAAGAGAATATCGATCCCCTCGGCGATCAGGCGGCGGAACCCGTCCCGGTGCCGGTCCACGCAGAACGCGTCGGACAGAGACAGAGCGGTCTGCTGCCCCGCCGCGCGGGCCATGCGCGCCGCCTCGATGAAGGCAGCCTGGGCGGCTGGCGGGTCGAACAGATAACCTTCCAGATAGGTCACTTTCGAGGCGGCGATGATCGTCTCGTCCAGGTCATGCAGCGCGAACTCGCCACCCGCGCCCAGATAGGTGTTCATCGTCCGCTGGCCGTCCGGCGTCACCAGGATCAGGCAGCGCGCGGTTGGAACCGGCGCCTCCAGCGGCGCGGTGGCGTAATGCACGCCCACGGATGCGATCTCGCGGCGGAACACCTCGCCCATCTCATCCTTGGCCACCTTGCCAAGGAACGCCACCTTGGCCCCAAGTGCTGCCGCCACCGCGCAGCTATTGGCTACCGACCCGCCAGAGGCGGTGAGTCCGCCTTGCATCGCCGATGTCAGCCGCGTCGCGGTGTCCGCGTCGATCAGCGACATCGCGCCCTTCGGCATGTCATGGCGGCTTAAAAATTCGTCATTTGTTTGTAGCAGAAAATCGACGATGGCATTCCCGATGCCGGTGATATCGAAGTGTGACACGGCCATATTCGGCAAGGCTCCACAGATTACAGCGGCGACGGGTTAGCATCGCCGACCGATCCGGGCAAATAACCAGCACGGTTGTTTACCCCCCCTGGCGCGTGCTAGGCCGCGAAACCACTCGCGATGAGCCACCACGGAGGATTTGTGTTCAATAAGCGCAAGACGGAAGAGCCGAAACCGGTCACCACCGCGCTCCCGGCGGACGAGGTTAAGCCTATCTTCCCCCCCTCCACGCCGGAGGATGTTACTCCAGCCGCCAATTTCATCCCCCCAAGCTTCAAGGAGACCCCCATGGCCCGCTCACCTTTCGCGCCGCCGCCGATCCCCACCAGCCCGGTCACCCCTAGCTCCCCCGCCGCCGCGCCGCGCCCCCTGATGCCGAGCGCCCCGGCCCGTGAGGCCGCCGAGCGCCGCACCCTGGTGGTGGGCCGCGGCATTTCCGTGCAGGGCACCGTGCAGGACGCCGAGCGCCTGGTCGTGGAAGGCACCGTGGAAGCCACGATGATCAACGCGACCGAGCTTTCCATCGCCCCTGGCGGCGTGTTCAAAGGCGAGGTCGAGGTGGATGACGCCGAAGTGGCCGGCACCATCGACGGCACCCTGGTGGCCCGCGCCACGCTGATCGTGCGCAACACCGGCCGCGTTCTGGGCACCGCCCGCTGCCGCCGCCTGCAGGTTGAGGATGGCGGCCAGATCACCGGCCGTATCGAGATGCTGAGCGACACAACCGCCCCCGCCCCGCTGACGGACGCGTAAGGCCCGGACTGCAATTCTTACAAAAACGCTGGAATCGCCGCAGGTGGTTCCAGCGTTTTTTATTGAATAACCGTATCCGCCTCGCGCCCCAGCATCAGCGCCAGGCGCTCCAGCCTGCGCAGCACAGCCTCACCCGCGAACACGCCGTTCGCCGCCGCCAGGCTCAGCACCAGCCGGCCCGGCGTCAGGGCCAGCTGCGTTCCGGCCAACAGATGCGGCGTGCCGGCGGAGAGCGTGTAGGCGAGGCGCAATGCCGTGCCCAAGGTTTCCGCGCGCTGCGCGGCGTGCAAATCCAGCAAGTGTACGAGCCGGCGCCATGAAGCCCGCTTCGGGCGGCGCCTCGTAACGCACCGCCGTGACCAGCGCCAAAAAGGCGCGGGCATGATGGTCCAGGCTCATGCCCGCCTGACGCAGCACGCGCATGAAGGCCTGCTCGGCACGGTATTCAGGGTGTTCGTGGCTGCCGATATCGGAGAGCCAGCAAGCGGCCTCGCGCAGCCGCTTCTGGGCTGGGGTCTCGCCGGGAAACAAGGGCGTTGTCCAGGCCACCAGGGCGCGCGGCAGATTGGCATCACGCACCATCCCGCGCACAAGATCGCGAGAGGCAGCCAGCAGCGGGTCCTCGGCCCGGATGTCCGCTGGCAGCAGCCGGGAGAACCAGCCCTCCCGCAGCCCGTTGGCGGAGAACACCACCCGCGCCGCGCCCGTGGCCCGCAACAAGCGGCGCAAGATAACCGCCGCATAGGGCAGATCCTCGATACGCCTGCGCGGCACGCCGGGCATGCGCTCGATCAGCTTGCGCCCACCCTCGCTAATGACCCCCGCAAGGTCGCGCGCCTCCTCCCGGTTGATGGTGTAATGATGCACGATGTTCAGCGGATAGCCGGTCTGCGCGATATGGATGCGCGCCAGCGCCCGGAAGGCGCCGCCGGAGAGATAAAGGTCTTTCCCCGCCGCTTCCGCCATAAAGGGCACCGTTTCCAGCGCCTCGATCATCACTGCCCGGGCGCGCGCGATATCCTCCCCCGCGCGCTCGGCCAAACGGATGACACCCACCGGCAGCGTCGCCGCCGGGCCGACCTTGCCTGCCTCCAACCGGACAAGCTCCAGCGAGCCGCCGCCGAGATCGGCCAGAAGCCCATCGGCGCCGGGAATGCCGCAGAGCACGCCTTCAGCCGAAAGCACGGCCTCCTGCTCGCCCGAGAGCACGGAGATGTGCATATCCGGCAGGCGCTTCATCATCGCGTTCACAAAGGCGGTGCCGTTCTCGGCATCGCGCACGGCAGAGGTGGCCAGAACCTCGAACGGGGTCGCCCCCATGGCGCGGGCAATGGCGGCGTAGCGATGCAGCACCGTCTCGGCCTGGGCCAATGTTTCATCCTTCAACCGCCCGGTACTGGTCATACCCTTGGCCAGACGCAGCACCGCCTTCTCATTGAAGATCTGCATCGGGTTGCGCAGCTCGCCCTCATAGATCACGAGCCGCACGGAATTGGACCCGAGATCGACCACGGCCCGCCGGAAGATGGGGTGGGATTGCTGATCCAAGGGAGTCATCTGATCCATACTTCACTCTCCACCGGAGCTGGTGCGCGCCAAAGATAAATTTTCATGACTCATCCGAAACGGGCACATCGCAATCGAGGCGCATATTGAGCGCGTCGCCACCATTCTCATAATAAGCTTTGCGTAATCCGGCGGCTACAAAGCCAAACTTTTCATAAAGAGCCCTGGCCGGCGCATTGTTTGTGGCAACCTCCAGATACAGCGTGCGCACACCAGCACCCGTCAGTCTGCGCAGCCCTTCGCGCAGCAGAGCGCCGCCAATGCCCTGACGCTTTTTAAGCGCGCCGATGGTCAGAATCTCCGCCTCATCCAGCACTGCGCGCAGTAGCAGAAAGCCGCCTTGCTCATGTACCAGCCCCAGTACGCCGGGCTGGCCGAGCAGGGAGAGAAACGCCGCCTCGTCCCAAGGTTCATGGGGGAAAACCTCGCCATGCATCGCCGCCAGCAGGGCGGCGTGGGCGGGTCCGGCTTCGATAATACCGCTCATACCGGCGCTGGCCGCAGCCCGGCGGCGGGCAGCTTGGCTTCCGGCGGGTCGATGTAGAGCGGCAAGGCAGCGCCCGGCTCTTGCCCGGCTGCCTTTTGCGCCAGGGCGGCGCGGCCGACCCAGGCCGCATCGATCAGCCTGGCGCTGGTCAGCATCACATCCGCACCCTTCGCGGCAAGATACGCCGCCAGCCAGGGCGCTTCCTCCCCGGCGATGGCAACAGGCCTGTCCGGCACCGGCACCGCATCATCGGCAAAGGCTTCCGGCTTGCCGTCGCGCAACAGGAACAGCCGCCCCCGCCGGGCCCGAATGGCCACCCAGAGCGGGCGGGACAAGGACGGCAAAGCTTGGGCGTAGGCTGCGGCCGCCGCAACGCCCCAGAGCGTCGCGCCCAGCCCGGCGGCAAAACCCTGCGCGAGGGCGATGGAGGTGCGCAAGCCGGTGAAGCTGCCCGGCCCGGTGCATATGGCGATATCGGTAATGCTCTGGCCCACCGCCGCCTCCTGCAACAGCAAGGGCAGCGTCTCGATCAGCCCCGGCTTCAACGGCGCACTCCAGCGGCGTAGGGCCGTGCCATCCTCCGACAGCAACGCCAGTCCGGCACGCGGGCCGGAGGCGTCGAGGGCGATCAGGGTCACGCGAAATCAGCCGCCTCGTCAAAGGCGAGGCGCGGCAGGCGCGGGGGCAATTCCTCATCCGGCTTGGGATGGCCAAGATTGATCAGGAAGTTCGACCGCCAGCCCTTCTGGGTGAAGAAGGCGCGGTCCAGCTTCGCACGGTCGAAGCCCGACATCGCGCCGGTGGCAAAGCCCATGGCCCGCGCCGCCATCAGGAAATACGCGCCCTGCAGGGAGGAGTTGCGCATCGCCGTCTCCTCCGCGAGGTCCGGATTGCCGGAGAACCAGGGCTTCACATCAGCGCTGGGATAAAGCTCAGGCAGCTTGAGATAGAAATGCGGGTCGAACGCCACCACAATTGTCACGGGCGCGGCCATCACGGGCTCGATATTCCCGCCGGAAAGGCAGGGGCGCAGCAGCTCCTTGCCCTCCTGCGTGCGGATGAACAGGAACCGCGCCGGCAGGCAATTGGCCGAGGTCGGCCCCCACTTCACCAGCTCATACAGCGCCTTGAGCTCGTCATCGGAGACCGGCTGATCGCTGAACGAAGAATGGGTGCGCGCGTTGCGGAACAGCGCATCCAGCGCCGCATCGTCCAGAGCCATTGTGCCTCCTCTTGGTTACGCGGCCTGTGTAACCGAGGTGACCTCCGGAATATAGTGCTTGAGCATGTTCTCGATGCCATGCTTCAGCGTCGCGGTGGAGGAGGGGCAGCCCGCGCAGGCACCCTGCATCCTCAGGCTCACCACACCGTCGCGGTAACCGCGGAAGATGATATCCCCGCCATCGCCCGCCACGGCGGGGCGGATGCGCGTGTCCAGCAAATCCTTAATCTGGTCCGCGATCTCCTGGTCCGCCGGGTCCACATCCTCTTCCTCCAGCGCATGCCCTCGCGCAGGATCGGCCTGCCCGCCACCAGATGCTCCATCAGCATGCCCAGAATTTGCGGCTTCAGCGCCTGCCAGTCCGTCTCGTCGCTCTTGGTTACGGTGACGAAATCCGAGCCCAGGAACACGCGGGTCACTCCCTCCAGCCCGAACAGGGCCTC
This sequence comes from uncultured Pseudomonadota bacterium, assembly GCA_963827925.1. Classification (GTDB taxonomy): domain Bacteria; phylum Pseudomonadota; class Alphaproteobacteria; order Acetobacterales; family Acetobacteraceae; genus Acidocella. The sequence continues at coordinate 49,678 of CAWHDE010000006.1, forward strand.
GGCCAAGGGCGAGATCAGCGCCGCGTCGGCATCCGGGAAATCCGCCGTCTTGTCGCCCAGAATCTCTTGGCCGGGCAGGAATTTCAGGGTCGCCGGGTTGGGCGTGCCTTCGGTCTCGATAAACATGTCTGCTCCTCATCCGCAAAGCGGACTGGTGTAGTCCTGATACTGACCTGTAGATTGTCCTTTTTATGGTCTCTGGCAAGGCCGGAATGGCAGAAATGCCTTGCAAAACGCTTGTCCCGCAGCGCGAAGCCGATCAAGGTCCGCACCATGCTGCCCTACGCCTAGCCGGCTGCCGAGCTCGCAGGCCTGCCGGGTCCGCCGGCGGCGCTCAACAGAATCGGCCTGGCCCGATTTGGCAAGCCTAACCTGTCACCAGCCTGTGCAGCCTATGGTTCAACCCGGCCAACGCCGCCTGCGCCTCCTTATAGACCCGAACAGTTCATCATAAAAAGCCGAAGCCTCCGCTTTCGGCTTGGTCACATCCAGCAGCCGCACGCAGCGCGCCACCGCATCCTCCGGCCCGTTGAACAGCCCCACCCCCATGCCCGCCACCAGGGCCGCGCCGAAGGAGGCATCGCCGGATTCCGTGCGCTCAATCACCAGCCCTGTCACATCGGCAATAATCTGCCGCCAGGTGGCGCTTTTCGCCCCGCCGCCCATCAGCCTGATAGTGCTGAACTCCAGCCCCAACTCCCGCGCCGCGCCCAGCAGATCGCGGATCGAAAACGCAATGCCCTCATACACCGCTCGGGCAAAATGCATCTTGCCGTGGGAGATGGTCATGCCGATGAAATCCGCACGCAACAGCGGGTCCCAGTACGGCGCGCGCTCGCCTTGCAGATAAGGATGAAACAGCAAGCCCCCCGCCCCGCGCGGCGCGGCACTGGCGAGCGCGTCCATCGCCTCAAACCCGCCTTCCGCGAACATCAGATCCCGCACCCAGCGATGCGCCGAGGCGCAGGAGTTGGTGCCCGTGGCGGTGTAATACATGCCGGGCATGATATGCGGGTAGCAGGAGATGGGCGGATGCACGACCGGCCCTTGCGTGGCCAGAAACAATACCCCCGCCGTGGCCAGCTTCACCCCGCCAATGCCGGGCTTTGTCCCGCCCACGCCGAAGAACTCCACCGTGGTGTCGTTGGAGCCGCAGACAACCGGCGTGCCCGCCTTCAGCCCCGTGCGGGCGGCGGCCTCCGCCGTCACCCCGCCCACCACGTGCTCGGGCGCCACAATCGGTGGCAGAATGGACAGATCAAGCCCAATCAACCCCGCCAGCTCCGCCGACCAGCCCTTGGCCGCGTCATCGGCCATCAGCGCGCCCACGGCGTCGGAGTAATCCGTCTCCCAGGTGCCGGTCAGGCAGTGGCGCAGAAAATCCTTCGCCAGATAAAGCCGCTTCGCCTTGGCCATCAGCTCCGGCTCGGCGGTCTTCAGCCAGGCCAGCATCGCCAGCGTCCAGGTCGGGTTCACCTTGTTCAGCGAGGTTTCGATGATCTTGACCCCCGCCATCTCATGCAGGGCCGTGGCCTCGGCGGCGGCGCGCTGGTCGCTCCACATAATGGCCGGGCGCAGCACTGTGCCCGCCTCATCGGTCAGCACCGGAATATGCGCCCCCGCCGAAATACCGATGCCAGCAATGCGCTCAGGCGCCACCTTCCCAGCCGCCAGCACCGCCGGCACGGCCTTGCACAAAGCGGCAAACCACTCCGCCGGGTCCTGCTCCGCCCAGCCGAAATGCCGCACATTGGTTGAGACCGGCGTGCTGGCCTCCGCCTTCACCGCGCCCTGCGGCGTGATCAGCGTGGCCTTCAGGCTGCCCGCCCCAAGGTCGATTCCGAGCAAATAAGTTTCCAGCAAAGAAGACCTCCTGGAATTGAAGACAAGAGGGGTCTAACATCCCCGCCATGCCTGACACCATAGATCTCGCCCCCGGCCTCGCCGCCGCCCGCCTGGATGCCATTCCCGTCATCGATATCGGCCCGCTTCTGGCCGGAGACATGGCCCCCGCCGAGGCCATCGGCCGCGCCTGCCGGGAGATCGGGTTTTTCTACATCACCAATCACGGCATCCCGCAGGACCTCATCGACCGCGTCTATGCAGAGGCCAAGCGCTTCTTCGACCTGCCGCCGGAGGAGAAGGAAAAAAGCGCCATTGAGCACTCTTCCTGCCATCGCGGCTGGTTCCGGGTGGGGGGCGAGAATCTCGACCCCGAGAAACAGAAACAGGCGGGCGACCTGAAGGAAGGCTACAAGATCGGCCGCGACCTGCCCTTGGACCACGAGCGCGTGAAGGCCGGACTGCCGCTGCACGGGCCGGATGTGTGGCCGGACCTGCCGGGCTGGCGCGAGGTGATGCAGGATTATTACGACCGGCTGGTGGAGCTGGGCAAAACCATCCTGGGCGCCTTTGCCGTCTCCCTGGGGATGGAGAAGACCTATTTCGAGCCCTGGCTCGGCATCACCATGACCACTTTGGGGCCTTTGCACTACCCGCCGCAGACCGGGCGCATCACCGAGGCGCAGCTAGGTGCCGGCAAACACACGGATTTTGGCTGCCTGACCCTGCTGCACCAGGATTCCTCCGGCGGGTTGCAGGTGCAGGGGGTGGATGGCCGCTGGATCGACGCCCCGCCCATTCCCGGCAGCTTCGTCGTGAATATCGGCGACATGATGGAGCGCTGGACCAATGGCGTGTTCCGCTCCACCCCGCACCGTGTCATCAACACCTCAGGCCAGGAGCGCTATTCCTTGCCCTTCTTCTTCGACCCCGGATTTCTACGCTCCCGTGGAGTGCCTGCCCACCTGCCTGAAACCGGGTGAGACGCCGAAATACCCGCCCACAACAGCGGGGCAGCATCTGCTGGATATGATCAACGCCTCGTTTAAATATCATCAGGAGAAGGCGTAAACGTTTTTGGAAGGCATGGGGGCTTTTTTCAAAAAGCCTCCTACATGAAGCGGCAGCTTTTTGAAAAAAGCTGCACCAAAAACTTTTGATTCTCATTCATAACGTTTTGCTGTCAAGCATTTTATCTGAAAAAACAAAATGCTGAAGATACATAATCTAACGCAACGTTATCACCGAAATTCCCCAGCTTGGTTTCACGTGGAACGTTTCAGCGCCTGGCTTAGGTTTACCGCATCCGTTACCGGCAGGCCGCAAACATTACCCCGGCAGACATAGGCCGCCTTCACATCATCCGGCTTGCCATAAGCCGGATGCGCCGTCCCAACGCCCTCACCGCCGCGCAGCACCAGCACCGCCGGGTCCGCTGACGCCAGCACCACCTGCGCCAACTCCTCCGCCCCGCCCGTCACCACCACGCAGGCCGCATTCGCCAAAAGATCAGCCGCCGCCAGCAGAATGGGCGAACTGGTCAGCGCATTCGCCCGGCCGCCAAACGCCGCCAGCACCGCCTCCGCTTTGGCGCGGTACGCATCCTTACCCGTCAGATGAAACAAGACTGCATAATTCTCCGCCATCATGCCAATGCCCGATGGAGCGGGGCCATCCTGTACGCTCCGCCCGCGTGGGGCATACACATCCTGCGCGTCATCGGCGGACATGAAGAATGCCCCCTCCCCATCGCCAAAATGCGTCTCCGTGGCGGCCAAAATCTCCTCCGCCCGCGTCAGGAACGCGCCCTCATTTGTCGCCTGATACAGAACCAGCGCCGCGCGGATCATCCCTGCTTGGTCCTCCAGCAGCCCGGCAGCGGAGATTTTGCCTTGCCGCATCGCATGGGCAATTCGCCCATCCGTCTCCCCATGGCGGCTCACAAAATCCTCGAACACACGCCGGCCCAACGCCACCCAATCCGGCTGGCCAAACACGCACCCCGCCTTCACCAGGGCCGCGATGGTGAGCGCGTTCCAATCCGCGAGGATCTTGTCATCGCGCCCCGGCCGCACACGTGCGCTGCGCACCGCCAGCAGCTTCTCCCGGCACGCTTCCAGCCGCGCCTCATCCGCGCCGAAGGCGCGCACGGCGCTCCAGAATGATCTTGCCTTCCCAATTGCCATGCTCGGGCAACGGGTAGTGGCGCTCGAAAAACACGGCCTCATCGCCCAGAACGCCCAGCACCTCCGCGCGCGACCAGACATAGAATTTGCCTTCCTCGCCCTCGGAATCCGCATCCTCCGAGGCCGCGAAGGCGCCCTTCCGCGCTCATGTCCCGCACCAGCCATTCCACCGTTTCCCGCGCCCGGGCCTCGTACAAGGCCGAAGCGTTTATCCGCCTGCGCCAGAGCCAGCATCTCCAGGATCAGCGCGTTATCGTAGAGCATCTTCTCGAAATGCGGCACCAGCCAGGCATCATCCGTCGCGTAGCGCGCATAGCCACCGCCCAGATGGTCATAGATCCCGCCCTGGCTCATCTGCTCCAGCAGCAGATGCACGGCATCGGCGCAACTTACATCGCCGCTACGGAAATATTCGTGCCAGAGGAACCGGAAGACCGGGATGTTCGGGAATTTCGGCGCGCCGGAGAGCCCGCCAAGATCCCAATCCATCCCGCGCAGAAAGGCCGCCCGCACGGCATCAAGCACATCCGGCCCAGGCGGATCGCCCGGGCGGGTGGCGGCGGCCTGAGCCAACGCGCCCTTTATCGCCTCCACCGAACGGCCGATGCGCGCCTGATCACCCTTCCAGGCCTCGGATAAAGCCACCAGAACCTGCGAGAAACTGGGCCGGCCGAAGCGCGGCGTGGGCGGAAAATAGGTGCCGCCCCAGAAAGGCCCGCCATCCGGCGTCAGCACCATGGTCAGCGGCCAGCCGCCCTGCTCGCCCATCGCGTGCAGGGCCGCCATATAGGTCTGGTCGATATCCGGCCGCTCCTCCCGGTCCACCTTGATGGAGACGAAGCGCTCATTCATCAGCGCCGCCACGTCCGGCTTCTCGAAGCTCTCATGCGCCATCACATGGCACCAATGGCAGGCCGCATAGCCGATGGAGAGCAGCACCGGCACATTGCGGGCCTTGGCCTCGGCAAAGGCCTCCTCACCCCACATATGCCAATGCACCGGGTTATCCTTATGCTGGAGGAGATAAGGGGAGGACGCGTCCTTCAAACGGTTCTGCATTTTGCCGGCTCCTGGTTAACGCCTTAGATAGGTGCAAACGATCAGGAGTAACAGCTTTGGGTGAACGCTTGGCCGATGATCCGGCGCCGTATTTCGAGACGCATATCTTTGTATGCGGCAACCGCAGGCCGGAGGGCCATCCGCGCGGCGATTGTGCCAGCAAGGGCAGCGAGAAAATCCGCGACTACATGAAAGTCCGGGTGAAGGAGCTGGGGCTGCAAAATATCCGCGTCAACCAGTCCGGCTGCCTGGACCGCTGCGAGCTTGGCCCCTGCGCCGTGGTCTACCCGGAGGGCATTTGGTACCGGCTGGATAGTTTCGCGGCGGTGGATGAGGTGATCGAGAAACATCTGCAGCAACAGGGCCGCGCCAAGGAGCTGATGCTGCCTTGATACGAAAGGGGCGGCCTTGCAGCCGCCCCTCCCTGTTTCAGTACTCCTCGTCGGCGACGTAGGAGCCGATGCGCTGCACCAGATCGGGCTTCGATCTGGCGAGCAGCGCGCCATAGATCAGCGACAGAACCAGCAGCCCCAGCGCCAGCTTCGGATACAGGCTGAACGGATAAGGCTGGCCGGGCTCGACAAGCCCCCAGAGCGGAAACAGCATCGCCGCCGTGCCGACCAGCGGCACGATCAGATGGGTGAAGACGTTGAAATCCTCACGATGGTACCGCAGCATATAGACCGGCAGGGCCAGGTTGGTGAGCAGATAGGTCACGATCACCGGAATGGTGCCGAGCGTGCCGGTATCGCCGAACAGAGTCACCGGGTCGATGTTATAGAATGTGCCGAAGACCAGCACGATGAGCAGCGCCAGGACGATATAGGCCCACATCGCGGCATGCGGCGTGCGGTGCTGCGGGTGGATCTTGCCGAAGAATTGCGGCAGCAGCCCCTCACGCGCGGAAGAGAACAGAATGCGCGCCTGCGCGTTGGTCAGGCCGATCAGCGAGGAGAAAATACTGGTGACACCGGCAAGATAGGCGACGATCAGCAGCCCGGCGGCGGACGCCTTGAAGGCATCCACGAAGGGCAGCGAGGAGTTGGTGATCGCCTTCAGATCGTTATGAAAGGCGGTCTCCGTCGCGAAGGAGAGGAACATGTACAGAATGCCGATCGAGAACGTGCCGATGATCAGCGCGCGCGGCACGTTACGGCGGGGGTTGGTGGTTTCCTCCGCCAGCATGGCGGAATTCTCCCAGCCGATGAACAGATAGATGGCCAGCGGGAAACCAAGCCCAATGCCCTTCCAGCCGCCGGTGACGGAGGAAATCAAGAAGGGCGCGGCAGAGATGGCCTTGTGATTCACCACCAGCATGATCACGGCGCCGATCAGCAACAGCACCAGCTCGAAATAGAAGAAGATCGCCGCCCAGGTGGTGGACAGCGAAATGCCGCGCGAGACCAGCAGACCGACAATGGCGGTGGCGATAACGCTGATCACCTGCCAGGGAACGTTGATGCCAAGGAAGACTTGCAGCGTCTGCGCCGCCCAGCCGCCGGAAATGACCACAACCGACGCGGCCGCGATGCAATAGCCGATCACCACGAAGATGGACGCCGCCGCCCCCGCCACTGGCCCGAAGGACATGCCGATGAAGGTGACGAAAGAGCCGGCGCTGGGGCGGTATTTAGAGAATTGCGCCAGCGTATTGGTAAGAAACAGGATCACCACCATGGCGACCAGAATGGTCAGTGGCGCGCCAACCCCGGCACCGGAGGCGATGAGCCCGAAGCCGAAGAAAAAGCTCATCGCCGGAGCGATATTGGCGAGGGTGGAAGCGATGATCTGCGAAAGGCCCAGGCTATCGCGCTGCAGCCGTTCACCGGAACGCGGGATTGTGCTCACTGTTGGTTTCCTGATGTTTTATTGGTTTTGCAGTTACGTGACGGGCTCAAAACTCTGCCCTTTGGGGCCGTTCGTCAATATATATTAAATTTCGGCTACTAGGCTGGCATTGCCGCCCGCCGCGGCAATGTTTGTGGAGATGCTGCGCTCGGCCAGCAGCCAGCCAGGGTTGTAGGCCGCACCTGCTTCGATTGCGGGAGAGGAAAGTGCGTGTAGCGGAATGATGCGGCCCAGGCCGCGCGGCCAGCTTTTGTGCAATGGCTAGTCATGTCTGCCCCATCGCCCTCCAACAGCGCCGCCTGAAAATCTGCTGTCATATCCGTGGTGGCTGTGCAGCCAGCAGCTTCCAGCGCCGCCGCCTGGGCTCGGCGCCCGGCTTCGGTTTTAGCCTGGCAGAATACCAGCCCGCGCGGTCGCACCCGATATTCATTGCGCTCACCCAGAGGAGAGGCGGTTAGATCCTGCGAGCAGGGCATGCAGGCTGGCCCATGCGCCAGCAGCCTGTGCAGATAAAGCGGGCCGCCAGCCTTGGGACCGGTGCCGGAGAGGCCCTCACCACCAAAAGGCTGCACCCCCACCACGGCCCCGACGATGTTGCGGTTGATGTAGATATTGCCGGCATGGATCGCCTCCGCCCAGCCTTGCAGCCTTGCCTCAATGCGCCCATGCGCGCCAAAGGTCAGGCCATAGCCAAGGGCGTTGATCCGCTGTGGCAACTCCACCAGCTCAGCACGCGGGACGCGCAGGACATGCAGCACGGGCCCGAAAACCTCCTTTGCCATCAGTGAAAGATCGGGAATTTCGATGATCGTTGGCGGCACAAAGGCTGCCTCTCTCGGCGCGGCACCTTGGGTGATGGCACAGCCTTGCGCGCGCATCGCCTCGATATGGGCACGCACACGGGCGGCGGCCTCCTTGGTAATCAGCGGCCCGAGATCGGTCGCCAACCGGTCAGGCGGGCCCACGCGCAGCTCGGTCATCGCCGCGCGCAGCCGGGGCAACAGATCCGGCGCGGTATCCTGCTGCACGCAAAGCAGCCGCAAAGCCGAGCAGCGCTGCCCGGCGGAATTGAAGGCTGAGTAAAGGATGTCGGCAATTGCCTGTTCCGGCAAAGCGGTGGAATCGACGATCATCGCGTTCAGCCCGCCGGTTTCGGCGATGAGCGGGACGGGCTTGCCATCCGGGTTCAGGCGCTGCGCCAGCTTGGCATTGATGGAGCGTGCAGCCTCCAGCGAGCCTGTGAAGGCTACGCCATGGCAGCGCGGCGAAGCGACCAAGGCCGCCCCCAACGCGCCATCGCCTTGCAGCACATGCAGCGCCGCGTGCGGCAGCCCGGCCTGATGCGCCAATTGCACGGCCAGGGCCGCGATCTGCGGCGTTTCCTCCGCCGGTTTGGCGATGACCGCATTGCCCGCCGCGAAGGCGCCCGCGATCTGCCCCAGAAAGATGGCGAGCGGGAAATTCCAGGGGCTGATGCAGACGACAGTGCCGAGCGGTTGATGCGTCTCCGCCAGCCAGTTTTCCATCTGGGCCGCGTAATAGCGGCAGACATCCACGGCCTCGCGCACCTCACCCTGCGCATCCGGGATGGTCTTGCGGGCTTCGCGGACCAGCAGCGAGATCAGCGGTGCGCGGTGGCGTTCAAGATGTCCCGCCATCTCCCGCAATATCTCCGCGCGCTGGCGTGGCCGCAGTGGTGTGTACTCTTTCGCGCTGGCAAAGGCGGCGGCGATATCGGCCTGAGTGGCGGGTTGAATAGCGGGCGCTGGAAAGCCCGCTGCCAGTTCGGCGGCCAGCGCGGCCAGTACGGCTTCATCCGCCAGGTCCAATCCGGCAGAGTTGCGCCGTATTTCGCCGAATATCTCCGGTGGGCGGGCGATTTTTTCATGGGCCGCGCCGGGCGGGTCCAGCGCCTGGCTCTCGCGCAACGGGTTTTGCAGCAGCGCCTCCGGCGGCACGGCGGGGTCATGAAGCTGGTGGATGAAGGAGGAATTGGCGCCGTTTTCCAGCAGCCTGCGCGCCAGATAGGCCAGCAGCGTTTTGTGCGGGCCGACCGGCGCATAGATGCGGCATGGCCGCGCGCCGGGGCGGCTTTGCACTTCGTTATACAGCGCCTCGCCCATGCCATGCAGGCATTGGAACTCATACTCCGCACCACCCGCCATGGCCTGAATGGCGGCGATGGAATTGGCGTTGTGGGTCGCGAATTGCGGATAGAGCGAGGGCGCGGCCAGCATCTGGCGGGCGCAGGCGAGATAGGCGATGTCTGTATGGATCTTCCTGGTATAGACAGGGAAATCCTTCAAACCCGCCAAGTTGCGCCTGTTTGATCTCCCGGTCCCAATAGGCGCCTTTCACCAGCCGCAGCATCATCCTGCGGCCGGTGCGGTGCGCGAGGTCGGCGCAGAATTCGATCACCGCCGGGGCGCGCTTGCCATAGGCCTGAACGGCGAAGCCGATGCCATCCCATCCCGCCAATTCCGGCTCCTGGCAAAGAAGTTCCAGAAGATCGAGCGAGAGATCGAGCCGCTCGGATTCCTCGGCGTCGATCGTGATGCCGATTTTTTGCGTTTTCGCCAGCTTTGCCAGCGTGATCAGGCGCGGCGCCAGCTCGGCCAGCACACGGGGGCGCTGGGTGCGTGTATAGCGCGGATGCAGGGCGGAGAGTTTCACGGAAATGCCGGGAGAATCCTGCACATCATCGCCGCCTTGCAGGGCCATGGCGGCATCGCGGTAGGAGTGGAAGAAAGCTCCTGCCTCCTCCGCCGTCATCGCCGCTTCGCCCAACATATCGAACGAGAAGCGGTAACCACGCGCGGCCAGAGGTGCGGCGCGGGAGAGCGCCTGCGCCATGGTCTCCCCCAGTACGAAGGCACGGCCCATGCGGCGCACGGCCTGTACCGCCACGGCACGGACGAAGGGGGCGGCCAACCCCCAAGCCGGGCCCTCCGCCAGCCAGGCGGCCACGGCCAAGGCGGGGCCGCGGGGTAAACCGCCGCGGCCCCAGTGGCGCCCGGCCAGCTTGTCCCGCAGCAAAGCATTGCGGGTGGCGGCATCCGGCGTGCGCAGCAGCGCCTCCGCAAGGCCCATCAGCGCCTGCCCTTCCGCGCTGCCGAGCGGATAGGCTTGCAGCAGCCTGGAGAGTTCCGAAGGTGGCGCGGCGCGTACGGCGCGGATCAGCTCCAGCGCTGTCTCGCGTGCCGCCGCGTCTTCAGGCGGTGACAAGGTGGCGGCTTGGTACAGCGCGGCTACGGCCTCTGCCTCAGGGCGCCGGCAGGCGGCGGTGATGGCTTGGCGCAAGGGCGATTGCAGTATGGTCTCTGCGGCGAAGGCGGCGAACGGCGCATCGTCTTGCTGCATGGGCCGAGCCTAGGGATTTGGGAAACCAAAATCCAGGAAAACAATCACCCGGCCCAAGGCGCCCAGCGGGAAATCTCGATCTCACCCTCCTGCGGCCTGGGCGGCTAGCGGCCTGGCGCCGCCCTGCGCCCGCCAGCGCTGCAGGCGCCAGACATAGGCCAGCACCTCGGCGCAGGCGCGGTAGAGTGCCACCGGCACATGCTCATCCGGCTCCACATGGCGGTAGATGGCCCGCGCCAGAGGCGGGGATTGCACCACCGGAATGCCGTGGGCGCGGGCGCGGGTGAGGATTTCCTCCGCCTGCAACCCCACCCCCTTGGCGAGCAGCAGGGGCGCTCTGTCTCCGCCGCGGCGGTAGCGTATGGCGCAGGCATAATGGGTGGGGTTGGTGACGACGACCGACGCCTCGGGGATACGTTGCATCTGCCGGGCGCGGGCCAGCTTGCGGGCCATGGCGCGCTGGCGGGATTTTACATGCGGGTTACCTGCGGCATCCTTCATCTCCTCGCGGATTTCAGCATCGGACATGCGGAGCTTCTGCCGGTGCAGCCAGATCTGCAACGCGAAATCTCCCCCCGCCAGCACCACCAGAACCACGCAGATGATGATGAGCGTGTGCAGCGCGGTACCCAGCATCGCGCCGGGCATCGGGAAGGACAGAAACGCAAGGGAGGCGAATTGCCCCCGCTCGGCTAGGATGGCGAGCGCTCCCGTCCCGCCAATGGCCACAATTTTCAGGATGGATTTGCCATGCTCGGTAAAGCCATGACCGGAGAAAACCTGGCCGAGCCCTGATTGCGGCATAAGCTTGGAAAAATCCGGCTGCAATAGCTGCAGCGCGAACACCCAGCCGCCGGAGATGATGCTGCCCGCAAAGCCAATGGCGGCAATCAGCCCCAGCAGCGGGAACAGGGCGGTGAAGACGGAGCCTGTCCATCCCGAGGCGGCGGAGAGCGGCACAGTACCGGCCTGGTCCAGGCAAGTGGCGAAGAGGTTAAGCAGCCGGGCCCCAAGCCCCGCCGCGGCCCCCAGCGACAGGAGTGTGACAGCGGTTATGGCAGCGGCTTTTGGCAGCTCCTGCGAGCGGTTGATATCGCCGCGTTCGGCCGCCTGGGCGAGGCGGCGCTCGGTTGGCGCGTGTTTCTTTTCGCCAGCGTCCTCCTCAGCCATGCGGAAGCATCCCGCCCAGTACGTCCATGCAAGTGGTGGTGAGATGCTGGGCCGTGACGCCGATGGCGGGAATGGTGGCCACCAGCACCCAGAGCCCCACCAGAATAAGCAGAGGAAAGCCGATGGAGAGCATATTCATGCTGGGCGCGAACACGGTGGTGAGGCCGACCGTGAGGTTCACGCAAAGGGTTGCCGCCAGCACCGGTAGAGCCAGCCCCACGGCGGCGCTGAACAGTGTGGTACCCAGCCCGGCCAGCCCGGCCCAACTGGTGATGGGCGCCACCCCTGCCCCATGCGCGAAGGACTGCGCCAAGGCGGCAAACAGCCAAACCGGCCCGCCCGCCGCCATGAAGCCCAGCAACCCGGCCCAGGACATGAGATCCGACAAGACGGCGCTGGACCCTGGGGCTCCGCTAAATTGCAGCTCAGCGAAGGAGAGCCCCATGGCCTGCCCCATGATCTCGCCCGCGCTGGAGATGGCGGCCACGACGATTTGCATCACCATGCCGAGGACCGCGCCATAGGTGATCTGCACGAAGCCGGTGAACATGGCGCTGAACGGGTCCGCCGGGTAGGCAGGTAAATCCGGCAGCCACATGGCGAGCGAGAATGCCAGGGCCGCCGCAAGCATCCCCTTCACCATGTTGGGAATCAGCGACGAGCCGTAAAACGGCGCGGTGAGAAACAGCCCGGTGATGCGCAGGAAAGGCCACAGAAAACGGCCGAACCAGAGCATGACAGTATGTTCGTCTAATACCATGATTGATGCACCAGTGCCGGGGCGTTCATGATGAAATCCCTGGCCAGGGCTTCGAACATGCCAAGCATGCCAAACCCGCCGGTGAGCGCCAGCGCGACCATCGCCATGGTTTTGGGCAGCAGGGCGAAGGTGGCATCCTCAATCTGCAGCACGGCTTGTAGGACGGAGGTAACAAGCCCGACGATGAGCAGCACCAGCACGCTGGGCCAGATGGCGGACAGCTCCACGGCGAAGGCGTACTGAAAAAGTTTTAGATAGAGCGGCATTATTTGAAACTATTGGCCAGCGTGCCAAGCACCAGCACCCAGCCATGGATGGAGACGAACATCAGCAATTTCAGCGGCAGGGAGATAAGGGTTGGCGAGACCATGATCATGCCGAGCGACATCAGGATAGAGGCCACCGCGAGATCGATGAGCACGAAGGGGATGTAGATGAGAAAGCCTATCTGGAAGGCGGTTTCAAGCTCCGATGTCGCGAAGGCGGGCACCAGAACGGTGAAGGGAATATGCTGCGGGTCCGCGTATTTTTGACCGGAGAGATCTACGAAGAGATGCAGCGGCTCCTTGCGGGTTTGCGCCAGCATGAAATCACGCTCCGGCGGTTCGGCGGCGTCTATGGCCTGGGAAAAGGTGATCTGGCCGGCGAGATAAGGCTGGATGGCTTGGCTCTGCTCCTGCTGGATAACGCCCTGCATCACGAACACCGAAAGCGCCAGGGCCAGTGCCGCCAGAACCATGTTGGGCGGCGTGGTTTGCAGGCCCAGCGCCTGACGAAGGATGGAGAGCACGATGATGATACGGGTGAAAGAGGTCATCAACAGAATCAGCCCCGGCAGAAAGGCGAGCGCAGTGATGACCAGTAGGCTCTGCACATTCAGCGAATAGGCTTCGCCGCCATTGCCCGCGAGCGTGTTGACGATGGTAAGCCCCGCCGGTTCAGCCGCCTGGGCTGCACCCGAAGCGAGCATGAGAGGCAGCACGAAAAGCGCTGTGCGCAACGCCCTATTCATGCGCGTCGAGCCTGCTGATTAGCGCGATGCCCCCACGGCTGATACCGAGCAGAAAACGCTGCCCGCCCGCCTCCGCGATGACAAGGCTATGCTGCCCGCCAAGCGGACGAGAAGAGAGAATGGAAACCGGCATATTGCCGCCCGCTTTGCTGCCCGGCATCCGGCCGCGGAGCCGCCTCGCCAGAAAGGCGAGACCGACAAGCAGGCCAAGAATAACGAGCAATGAGGCGATTGTGGAAGCGGCACCGGAAATTGTTTCCGTGTCCAAAATCTTCAATCCTGTTCGACGATGTTGGTGATATAGGCGGCGGTGAATGGGTTGGGCGGGTTATAGGCGGCGTTTTTGGCAAGAACCTGGTTGGCGATGCCAAGACAGTCTTTCGCCAGCGCCGCATGGGTGGAGGGGTCCATCAACTGCTTGGCGGTTTCGCCCATCAGAAGATTGATCGTCTCGGCCTTAACGATAGGCTGTAAGGCCGTGAATGTCGCCACCGCGTTCTGGTCCGTGCTTGCAAACTGCACGGAGAACTGCACGTAGGATTGGCCTGACTGGCCGCTTGAATCCACCGGCACGCTGACCACGAGGTCATCAAGCTCGGCGAAATAGATAGGCTTCGGCGGGGGCGGTTTGGGCGGCCCGGCATGGTGCTTCATCTGCATATAAGCCAGGGTGCCGCCAGCGCCGCCCCCTAGAAGCACGATGGCGCCGACAGATGCGAGAATGATCTTCTTCATTCAAAAACCTCAAATGGCAGTCAGCAGGGATTGGAACATTGTGTTCGCGGCGGTAATGGCCTGTGCGGCCGCCTGATAGGCCTGTTCGTAATTGGTGAGGGTGACGGCCTGCTGGTCGCTATTCACCCCCGCGACGTTTGAAAGATTGGCGGTGGCAGTGGTCACCTGCGCGGCGGTGGCGGTGGAAAGCTGCTGCGCCGCCGAAGCGTTCGCGCCCAGGCCGGTGGAAAGCCCGACGAAGCTTTGCTCCAGCGAGCCGGCGCTGGTGGTGCCAGATGCCGTCCAGAGCGCGGCGGAACGCTGCGCGTTACTGCCGCTGGAACTGCTGCCGGGGGTAAGGGTCAGCGTATCTCCCGCTGCGGGGGAGCCGGAAATGGGCAATTGCCAATATTGCCCGGAGGCCGAACCGGCTGGATAGGCGATGGCGATGTTGCCGCCATTGCTGCCCAACGTACCGCTGGCAATGACAGTGCTCGGGTCCGCCGAAGTGGTAACGGTGTAAGCGGTGGCAGAGGTAAAATTGATTTGCAGATCCTGCCCATAATAGCTGGCGGGAATCACCGTGTCGCCGGTCGGGTTGCTGGTAACGCTATCGATGCCCGTGGTGATGGTGCCTGCATTGTTGTCCTGCACAGAGCCATCGGCTTGCAACGTGCCGGGAGTGCCGACATAGGGATCGGCGGCGGCGATGTCGCTGGGCGAGGTTGCGACAACGCTGATGCCAGACGCAGCCAGCGGCGCCGGATTGACCGTGAAACTATCGCCATTATTGGCGGTGCCGGAAATGTTGAGCGCCAGCCCCGCGAAACTGGGCGGTGTGCCGCTTACGCTATAGGTCTGGCCGCTGGCCTGGTCCACGGCGCTCCAGCCGGTTGTGCTGCTATAGCTGAGGGTGAAGGGACCGCCATCGGCAGGCAGGGCGGCGGCGTTGGCGATGCTGGCACTGATGCTGGCGCTGCCGGTATTGTTGGTATTCTTGGTGACGCTGGGCGCAGGCACGGAGAAAATCGGCTGGCCGATATTGCCGTTTTGATCAAGCCCTTCAGCCTGGGAGGTATTCACCTCCTCCCGCGAAAATCGCCGCCAGCGTGCCCAAAGATTGCATGGCCTGATTGCCGGCGGCGATGGTGCCGAGCGCGGCGCCAAACGAACCATCGGCATCAGTCAACGTGACGGGCGTGTTGTCGTTGCCCGCGGTCACGCGCACCGTGCCGTCCGACGCTGTGGCCACGGCCAGCGCCTGGGCGCCGCTTTGGTCCACCAGCACAGTGCCGCCGGTGGTGACGATGACACTGCCATCGCTCTGCGTGATGGCGTTGACCGGCAGATATTGCGACAGAGAGTTGAGTGCGGCCTGCTGCTGATCGAGCAGGCTGGGGTCGTTAGGCGATTGCGTCAGGCCTTGATTGATGGTGCTGATCTGGGAGAGCAGATTATTGGCAGAGCTGATGCCCGTGGAGAGGTTTTCCTGCGCGCCGGAAATGGTGGTGTTGATGCCGATGGCGGCGGACTGAAAACTGCCTGTGACAGTCTGCGCGTCCGATAATACCGTCTGGCGCTGAGCGGTGCTGGTCGGCTCTGAGGCCAGCGTGCTGATATCCTGGAAGAACTGATTGATCGCCGTCTGCACGTCGCCATTATTGGTCAGGGCGTTGGAGAGATCGGTGAGCGAAGTTGATAGCGCGGAAGCGGCGGCGCCAGCGGTGTTCGCATTGCGCAATTGCGAAGCGGCAAAGCCGGAGGCCGCACGCGTGATATCTGCGGGCTGCACACCTGCCCCCGGTTGGCCGGCAGGCCCGGCCTGGGTTTGCGCATTCACACTCTCCACCGAATAGCCGTCGGTCTCAACGTTGGCGAGGTTATTGGAGACGGTAGCGATTTCCTGCTTCAAACAATTCAAGTCCGGAAAGGGCGGAATAGATGGCGCCGGTAATGCCGCTCATTGTGCTGATCCATTGCTTGAGGATTGGGTGACACCGCTGACAGCCTGGAGAACCTGGGCCATGATCGGCGATTGCGCGATCTGTTCGATTTTCGCGGCGTAGTTTTCATCCGTCGCATAACCGCTCGTCTGCAACGCCTGCGCAAACCCGGCGACGCTGCTCTGCCCTGTCGCGTTCTGATAGCCGGATTGGATGAGCCCGACATAATCCGACACGCTGCCAGAGATGCTGCTATAATCACGAAAGCTGGCGAGCTGTGGGGTTAGCATGCCATCCACCATTTCATGCGTGGTGCGGGTGGAGCCGCTTTCACCATCGCTAGCCTTGATGCCGAACAGATTATTGCCGGGCGCGGAAGCGCCCCAGCCCGTTTCCAGCGCCGTTTGCGCCAGCACCGCCACGGGCGGCACGCCTAGTGCTTGCGCGGCCGCGGTAATCTCCGGCCACACCGCTTTGGCGAAATTCGTGGCTTGGGCGACAAGATCAGGCGATGGTGCAGCACTTTGCGAGGGGGCTGGCAAAGCCTCCTCCGTGATGGCAGCCGCCGCGCCCTTGGCGGCCAGAGCGGTCATGGTGGAAGAAGGCGAGGCCGGAGCCTCGGACGCCGCGCCGCCGACCTGGTTCACGGCCGCGTCGATCAGGCTGGAATCATACTTGCCGAAATCGTTCTGAGACAGATTCCATAGGAACATGCTCTGGAAATCACTGCCGCCCGCGCCGAGCGCGCTGTCATCCATGCCCGTCTCGTTCAGGCCGGAGAGCATTTGATACCATAATATACCGGTGAGATGCTGCATCTCCTGCTTGACGCTGGGGCGCTGCGGCGCGCCTTGCAGGGAAGAGAGCTGGCTTTGCAGAGACGCGACCATCAGATCACCTTGATCGTGCCATTGATGGCGCCCGCCTGTTTCAGCGCCTGGATGATGGCGATGAGATCCTGCGGGGTGGCGCCTACGGCGTTCAATGCCGCCGCCACATTCTGCAAGGTGGCGGCGCGAGGCAGGTTGATAACCTGTGCCTTGCCCTGATTAGCGTTGACCACCGTGTTCTGCACGCCCACCGTGGTGCCGTTGGAGAACGGTCCAGGCTGGCTCACGGCATTCTGCGTCTGAATGTTCACGGTGAGATCACCATGGCTGACCACGGCGGGGCCGAGTGTCACGCCCGCATTCATCACGATGGTGCCGCTCTGCGCATCCACGATGATAGTTGGCGCTTGGGCCTGCGGCGTGATCGGCAAGGAAAGGACATTGGACATGAAGCGCATCGGGTCCTGGCCCTGCGCGTTCACATCCACCTCGCCTGGAGAGACAGCGTTAGCAGCTCCACCGCCATAGGCAGCATTGATGACATCAGCGATCTGCTGTGACGTTTGGTAGCTGGGCTGGTTGAGCAGCAGAGCGGAACTACCATTGACGCTGTAGCTGGCCGGAATGGTGTTGGCCAGAATGGCGCCGCCGGGCAGCGAGCCGACCGTGGGCACATTCACGCTGGCAGAAGTGCCGCCAGCACTGGCCGCAAACCCGCTAACCAGCAGCGGCCCCTGCGCCTGGCCGTAGACAACACCATTGCCGCCGCGCAGTGGCGTTGGCAGCAGAACCCCGCCCGCGATTGACGCGGCATTGCCGACGGCGGAGACCGTGACATCCACATGTTGCCCTGCATGCGCAAAGGCCGGCACTTCCGCCGTGACCATGACGGAAGCAACATCGTTGGGCTGCATGGTCGTGACGTTGGACAGCGCGATGCCCATATTGCGCAACATGTTGAGGATGGATTGCTGGGTATAGGGCACCTGCGTCGTCTGGTCGCCCGTGCCAGGCAAGCCGACCACGAGCCCGTAACCATAGAGCTGATTGGTGGGCGCACCCGCCACGGACACAAGCTGCCCGATGGTAGTGCTGTCCGCCTGCGCCTTGGGTGTTACGCCAAGCGTAAGGCACAGGCAGAGGAGTGAGAAATCGCGCCGGCGCATCAGAACGGCGCCACTACGTTGAGAATGCGCTGCAGCCAGGGCAGCTGATGCGCGCCGCTGATCGGCCCGACACCGACATATTGCACATTCATATTCGCCACCTGATTGGAGCTGATGGTTGTATTGGCCGCGATATCATCCGGGCTGGCATAGCCGGTGACGACGATAGAAATGACATCGCCGTTGATGTTGACATTGGTGCGTCCTTCAAGAGCCAATATGCCATTGGCATCGACACTGGTGACCACGGCCTCCACCTGGCCGGAGATATTATTGGCCGCCGTGGCTGAGCCAATGCCAGTATATTCCTGGTCGGAATTTGCGGTGATTTCCGGTGCCAAGCTGCCGCCATTGATATGGCCGAAGCTCATCGGAATACCCATGAAGGTGGTCATGGAATCGTTGATCGAGCCTTTGCGCGACAGCGCTGCATTGTCCGTGTTGCTGGCGGTGCTGCTGGTGACGATATCGATGGTGACGAGATCGCCAATCCGCCAATCCCGCCGCGGCTCATAAAGAGACCCCGACGTGGAAGCAGGAAATATTGAACCATCCTGCGCGGCTGCCGGGGTTTCCACGGCAACCGGAAACGGCGCCGGTTTGACCAGAGTTGGCGGCGGCGCCGCAATGGTCTGGCACCCGGCAAGCAGCAGGACGGGCAGCAGTCTTTTCATGCGCCAGCGGCGGCCTGAGCGAGATAGTTGAGCTGATTATCGATAGCGCTGGCAGCCTGCGTGCCAAGCTGATAGGCACGCTCAGCCGAGATCATGTTGACCATCGACTGCACGACATCGACATTGGAGGCTTCGAGATAGGACTGATTCACCGACCCCAACCCGTTGCTCTGCGGCGCACCGTTAACGGCGGTGCCGGAGGAGGTTGTGGCAGCATAGAGATTCCCACCCAACGGCTGCAGGCCTTGCGGATTGACGAAGCTGGCAAGCTGGATCTGCCCCACTTGCGACGCTGTGGCAGCACCCGGCAGCGTGACGGACACCGTGCCATCCGTGCCGATGGTGACGGAGGTGGCGTTGGCGGGAATGGTGATGGAGGGCAGCACCTGATAGCCCGAAGATGTCACCAGCTGGCCGGTGGAGTTGAGCTGAAAGGAACCGTCTCGCGTATAGGTCGTCTGGCCGTTCGGCAACAACACCTGGAAATAACCGGAACCGTTGATGGCAAGATCCAGCGGGTTGCCTGTGCTGGTCAACGTGCCCTGGGTTAGCGTGTCCTTGATCGAGGCAACCTTGACGCCCGTGCCAAGCTCCAAACCTGAAGGATAGACCGTCTGCCCGGTGGAATTGGCGCCAGGCTGAATGCCGTCCTGATACAGCAGCGTCTGGAATTCTGGTGTTTCAGATTTGAAGCCAGTGGTGTTCACGTTCGAGAGATTATCGGCGATCGTGTCCATCATCGTCTGGCTGGCCGCCAGGCCTGTTGCGATGGTATCCAAGGCGTGATTCATTGTGCCGCTCCGTTCTTCAAGAGGTGACCGCGCCCTGTCGCGTTAGCCTTGCGACAGAAGATTGTTCAAATCCTGCGAGCCACTGCTTTGGCTTTTCATCAAATCCGTCTGCAGCTGGTAGGACCGACTGCTGTCGATCATGTCCATCATCGCGGTGGTGGGATCGACATTGCTGTCATTCAGATAGCCCTGGTGCAGGGATCCATCCGTTGCCTGCGTGAACGCCGTGCCTGTGGGTGCCTGGTATAGCGACCCGCCAAGCGAAGAGAGCGTACCCGAAGGCGTGGAAATCAGCGAAATCTGCCCGAAACTCCGCGACCTGCCGCTGGTATCCGAAGCGAGCACGCCGGAGACCGTACCATCCGAACCAATTTCAAGTTTGGAAAGCGACGGCAGACTGATGGGCGTGCCGTTCGTATTCAGGATCGGATCGCCCGCCGTATCCGTCAGAATACCGGCTGAGGAAATGCTGAGCGACCCGTTGCGCGTGAGCGCCGTGCCGCCGGCGGTTTGCACCTGCAGCCAGGCATCGCCGCCAATGCCGACATTCAACGGGTCACCCGTCTCTTTCAAAGGACCCGGCTTGAGATCAGGCCCCAGCGTTTCCACCGTCGCATCGGCACCTGCGGGCGCGTTGGTACCCTGGTAAAGCTGGGCATCAGTGACGGCTTGCACTGCCTCATAACCCGGCGTTTGCGAATTGGCGAGGTTGCTGGCCACCGCTTGCATCTGCGCGGTAAGAGCCTGCAAACCGGCCATGCCGGTATAAAGGGAATCGGAATACATTGCTCAGATCTACGTTTTTTAAATCTGCACGAGACGCTGGCCGTCCTGCTGTTCCGTCTGGATGACGGAGGTATTGGCCTGGTAGGCTTGCTGATACTGGATCAGCGACACCAGCAGCGACGAGGTGGAGGCATTCGAGGCTTCAAGCTCCCCGCCCGCCAGCGTGCCCGCGAGCCCATTGCCCGGCGTATTTACCACGGCAGAGCCAGACGTGTTGCTGGCCGTAAAGAGATTTCCGGACACCGGCGTCAGGCCTTCAGGGTTGATGAAGTTTGCCAGACCGATGCTGCCCGCGCTGACGGTTTGGCCGTTGGAGTAGGTGGCCTCCACCGAGCCATCGGACGCGATAGAACAGCCCGTAAAGCTGCCGGGTGCGGAACCGTCATTGGTAATACCGGCCACCGCGAAATCCTGCGCCGCGAGCGTGGTTCCGGAGAAATTGAACGCGACGTTGGAGGCCGCCGCGCCATTGCCCCAGTTCACGGCCAGATTTGCCGGACTGCCGGAGGTAAGGGCGCCAGAGCTAGAGAAATTCAGCGTCGTCAAATTTGTCAGCGCACCAACGGTATTGCCATTGGCCAGTTCCGGCTGGGCGTAGACCGACCAACTCGGCGTACCGCCGGCGGTCACGGGCGCATTCTGCACCAGATAAAGTTGCACGCGATTGGCGTTACCCAGCGAATCATAAGTCACCACCGAGGTGCTTTCGCTATAGGTCGCCGGATTGCCCGGGGTCGGCGGAGTGGGGGCGCCGGCGGTTAGAGGGATCAACGCATCGCCGGAATTGAGGTCTAGCGTCGAACCTATATTCTGTGTGGCATTGGCGGGCACCGCGCCGGTGTTGATGGTGAGCGGCCCCAACGTGCCGCCGGCCACGCCGTTTGCGCTGGCATACCCGAGGACCGAGGCGCCATTCAGCGTTTCCAATTGCCCCGTGGAGCTAAGCTGAAAGGCGCCGTCACGCGTATATTGCTGCGTACCGTTATTGTCGACGATAAAATAACCATTTCCCTGAATTGCGGCGTCAAGCGAATTCCCCGTGGCGTTCAAATCGCCCTGGCTCAGGTCGGTTGAGATACCCTCAAGCGAAGTGCCGATACCGGGCGTGTTTGTGGCGCCTGCCGGGAATACGTCCTCAAACAAAGCCGTCTGGCTTTTATAGGCCGTAGTGCTGGCATTGGCGAGGTCGTTGGAGACGGTGTTGAGGCCGGTTTGCGCACCCAGCAGGCCGGACAGGGCCGTTTGCAATGTCATGAGGAAGCTCCAAGAACAGTTTGCACGGAAGAGACAGGCAGGGTCGCGGCCGAACCGACAACGTTAAGGGTCGGCGATGAGCTGGAAAGATTGACGCCCTGCACATCGTAAACCGTGTAGGGCGTGGCGGAGACGGCGTTGCCGCTGGCATCGGCCGCGGTGATTTGATAGCTGTAGTTGGTGCCGGCGGTACCGCCGCTCCAGCTGAAACTCTGCTGCCCGGCAGACAATGCGCCGAGATTGAGTGTGTCCGCGACACTGCCATTGGGATTGAGGATCGTCACATTCGTGCTGGCCGTCGCGCTCGGCAGGCTGAAGGCCCCTTCGGCCGCGCCGGTGGAAGAGGGGATGAGGTTATTGCCGCTCACCGCCACCTGCCGCCCGACCAGCGAGGAGGCCTGCGCCATCTGCGCCGCGCTGTTGGAAGTGGCCATGGAGCCAAGCTGCGTGTTCAGCTGGTTGATACCATCGACCGTGGAAATGGATGCGAATTCCTCCGCCATCTCCGTTGGGTCGGCAGGAGACGTTGGCGACTGGTATTGCAACTGCGCGGTCAAAAGCTGAAGAAAATCTGACTGCGTCAAGGACGCCGCGCTGCCGGAGGAACCACTGCTAGCGGTGGTGGACGCCGCGACGGATGCCGCACTGGCTGAATTGGTACCGTTGATTGCAAGACTGGTCATCATGTCACCTGAAAGCTGCTGATCATTTGTTGGTCGATCCGGCTGGCCTGCTGCAACATGGCGACAGAGGCCGAATAGGAATTGGAGCTGTCGATCATGTTCACCATCTCATCGACTGGCGAGACATTGGACGACGTGACATAGCCCGTGGAATCGGCATAAGGATTTCCGGGATCATACTTACGGGTTGGCGGCGCGTTGCTCTGCACAGTGCCAACAACCTGCACGCCCAGCGCGGAATCGCCGGACGAGCCGTCGGCATCGCCGCCGTCATATTCTCCATCCGCCACCGGCTGGGCCTGGAACACCGGCTCATCCGCGCGGTAAGGCTGCTGGCCAGGCGCCGCCACCGATGAAGCGTTGGCCAGATTGGCGGAGATGGCGCCCATGCGCATATCCTGCGCATTCAAGGCACTGCCGATAATCGAGAAAATGCCATTGCTCATGCACTGAAGCTCCGATTCAGGAATGATTTAGACTTCATCCGTCTAGTTTCCGCTCGGGTTGGGGCGGAGCGCGGTGACGAGATCCGTTGTCGATTCGTGCAGAAATACCGCCGCGGCTTGCATTTGCTCACCGTTCTGCGCGGCTTCAACGCGTTCGCTATCCAGCGAGACATCATTGCCATTGAGGCCGACAATTCCATCCTGCCGGTATTCCGGGCCGGACTCGCCGCTTGTCTGCGTTCCTAAAGCGCTGGCCAGCTCTGAGTCGAACGGGACATCGACCGCCTTATAATTAGGCGTGTCCGCGTTGGCGATATTGTTGGCGACCAGGTCGGCACGTTCCTGCCGGACATTCAAGACACCGCCATAAAAATCCAGAAACCCAACCTGCATTCCACTCTGCCTTCCTTGGTCCTGACAAAGCCTTGCTCAGCGGCGCCGGATAGCGGCACCTGGAAGACATCTACAAAACCAAATTTAACGAGTGGTAAAAAAATGCTCCTAATCAGGGCTGTCATGGGAAATTCGTCGTCTTTGATATATTCGCGATCTCGTGGATTTTCTTTCCCGAGTTTCGATAGAAAACGATAATTTTTCTGAACATTATCATTCCAAACAAAAAGCCGGCCATCCCCAAAAGGGATCGGCCGGCTTTTCCTTGCCGTCACAAATTGTTCAGCCCTGAATCCGTTTCAGAACGTCCCGATGCAACCGCCTCTGATCATCACTTACATAGAGTGCCGCAAGATCTGACGAAGCAAAACGGGTTCCCTCCGGCATCTGTGCATTAGACATTCGTTCAAGCGCGGTGATCACGCAATCAGCGATCTGACGCGCAAAATCCTGCCGCTGCGCCTGAACGAAAGCAAGATTGTCCAACTGGTGGCGAATTGCCGCGATTTCTGCAATCGCCTCATTGCGCTCCCTATCCAGCAGCGGGTTGGCCTGCTGGGCTTGGCGATTGATATCCCCCAACAGGCCGGACAGCCAGGAAAGCAGCGCCGATGTCCGCCATAACAGATCGAACGCTTCGCTGGCATCCATCCTGTCGCGCAAATTCACCACCTGCTCGGCCAGAATGGCGCAAAGCAGCCTCTCATTTGCCACCGCCAAATCGCTCATCGGTTTTGTCCGTTACTTCACCGGGCAAAGCTGCTTGACGACCGATAGCAGCTGGTTGGGTTCCGCGGGCTTGGTCAGCCAACCTGAAGCGCCAGCGGCTCGAGCCTCGTCACGCTTGCGCCCGCCCGATTCGGTGGTGAGCACGATGATCGGCGTATAGCGGGCCGAGGCGATCTTGCGCGCCTCCTTAATGAAGCCGATGCCATCCAGCTCCGGCATGTTCAGGTCTGTCAGAATGACGGAAGGTTTCACCCCATCCGTCAATTTGCTGATTCCCTCACGGCCATTCATACCCGTCTCGACGTCGTAACCGGCGCCTTTGAGAATATGAGACAAGCTCATCACCATTGTGGCGGAATCGTCGAGGACGAGGATGGTCGGCATAGGAACGGAGCTCCATTCAACTGAATTTGCGCAAGATTTTCCGAGTGTGCATGGGAAATGTTGAAGCTGAGTTAAAAAGCAGCGTGAATGAGGATTTCCTCACCGGCTGTGTCCGTTTTTAAGAATTCATTAGGCTCACGCCTCTAATCGTGCGGCATGAGCAAAGTTTTCCTACTTCGCGCAAAAAAAATCTTGAAGAGCGCCCGCACATTCGTACGGCAGGCGGAAAGCCCGTCCCGAGGCCGGTTTTCACGCAATGCGTGCCTCCGCGACTGAATTTTTTTAACCCGCAGGACTCAGCCTACCAGATCTAGAACAAAAGGAAGATTGAATGGTTTCCAGCATCGCGGCCCAGGGCGCATTGGCGGCCACAAGCAGCCTGACCGGTACCAGCGCCAGCACCGCCACCACCCAACCGGGCAATTTTCTAAGCCTTGTTGCTGATGCGCTACAGGGCGTGAGCGCTCAGCAATCCTCCGCCACTGCCGCCGAGGCTGGCTATGCGGCCGGGGTTCCCGGCGCCACGCTTGGCAAGGCGCTGGTCGCGAGCGACAAGGCGGAGGTAGCGTGGAATGCCACCGTCTCCGTCCGTAATGAAGTGGTCTCCGCCTATCAGGCGGTCATGAACATGCAGTTCTGATCCATGGGCAACTGGCGGGACATTCTGACGCGGCTGCAGGAGCAGGCCGGCAAGATTCCAAAACTGCTCTGGGCGGCGGGTACGGTGGTGCTTGCCTCTCTTGGCGTGGTGCTGTGGCTTGAGCTGTCAGGTCCGCCCTACGCCGTACTAAGCGAAGGGCTCTCCCCTTCTGATGGTGGCAAGGTCATCGCGCAGTTGCAGAAGCTCGGCATCCCGTACCAGTTGCAAGCGGCGGGGAATGTCATCCTCGTTCCCGCCCCGCAACTGGCGCAGGCGCGGCTGCAGCTGGGCGCTTCTCAGGTGCCGGGCTCGGATACGCAAACCGCCTGGAGCCAGCTTGAAAACGCGCCGATGACGGCATCTGACCTCGCGCAATCGACGATGGCGACGCAGGCGCTGGAGCTGTCTCTGCAGCAATCCATTCAGGCGATGAACGGCATACGCAGCGCGCAAGTGTTCCTGGCCTTGCCAGCGGAAACACCGTTCCTGGCGGACCAGCCGAAACCGGCTGCCTCCGTCGTGGTGGATGCCGACCAGATGCAGGCCGCTGCGCAGGGCGAGACCATCGCCAAGCTGGTGGCGGGTGCCGTGCCGGGGCTGGCGGCTGAGGATGTCACGGTGGTGACCACGTCTGGTGCCACCGTCTATCCTGCGGGCGGGGCGATGAACACCGGCACGCAATTCGCGACCGTGGCGCAAATCGAGGCCAGCTCCGCCGCCCGCGTGGCCGGTTTGCTTATACCCTTGGTTGGCGCAGGAAATTTTCAGACTGATGTCTCCGCCAATCTGGATTTCACCCAGGCCCATATTCACGAGACGAGCTATGGGCCCGCGCATATAGTGCAGCATTCCAGCAGCAACCAGTCGACGCAGATCGGCTCCGACGGTGCAGCGCTTGGTATTCCCGGCGCCCTTTCCAACGAGCCGCCCGGCCAGACCACAGCGGGCAATCCCAATCCGGCGCAGGCGCCCGCCACCGGCAACACACCAGGCGTGGGTCAGACCCAGGCGCAAGGCCAAAATCAAACCACGACCAAAGCCGGTCCGCCAACGCCAAGCAGAACCAGCAACGATCTCGACCAGACCTTCGTCACCGACCAGACGGAGAGCGACATCACTAAGCCGGATTGGGCGGTGAAATCCATTGCCGTGTCCGTCGTGCTGAATCTGCCGCGCTGCCGAAAGGTCTGACCGTGGACCAGATCAAGACCGCGATCGTCTCCGCCTTCGCCTATCCGGACGTGACCGTGAATGTGCTGGTGCAGCCCTTCCAAAAGCCAGTGACTTCCATGGGCTCGGCGCCGTTCATCGCGGCTGCCAATCCGCTGGCGCATGCGCTGCTTGAAGTGCTGGCGGCGATGGCGCTGCTGTTCGGTCTCGCTTTACCCGCAGGGCGGCGTCTCACCAACGTAAATCTCAAGACCATGTTGCCATCTCCGCCGCCGGTGCCAAGGCCATTGCCGATGGTAATCCCGCCGCGGGACTTCTCCGAATTGCGCGACCAGGCTGCAGAGAACATCCCTGGCGTCGCGCGGCTTCTGCAAAGCTGGGCTGAGGAAAATGACTGAAGATACCAAGCAATTACCCGCCCCCACCAGCATCTCCGGGCCCGAGCGCGCCGCCATGGTTCTGCGCGAACTTGGCGAGGAGACCGCTGCGGCCGTTCTGCGGGAGATGGATGAGACCTCGGTCAGCCGCGTCTCTGTGGCGATGGCGACACTCAAGGGTGTCACGCCGCAATTGCGTGAGGATATCATGCTCTCCTTTGCTGCGGATCTCGGCATCACCGCCATCGGCGGTGACAGCATGAAGTTTCTCAGCCGCGTACTGGTCAACGCGCTCGGCGAACAGAATGCGAAGGAAATTCTCGACCGGTTACGCCGTAACGAACGACGCTCCTCCTTCCACCTACCACCGAATACCGATGCGCGGACCTTGGCGATGCAGATGGCGCATGAGCGGCCGCAGACCATCGCCTTGCTACTGGCGCATATTCCGCACGAGATGGGCGCCAACCTGCTTACATTTCTGCCCGAGCCACTGGCGGCGGATGCTTTGTACCGCTTCTCCAATCTCGATGTGGTTTCCCCCAGCGTGGTGAAGGAGCTGCGGGATATGCTGGATGAGCTTGCCATGCAAACCGGCACTGGCGGACGGCGCGTGACCAATCTCGGCGGTGCAAAACAGACCGCCGATATCCTAAATCATTTTCCCGCCGCCATGTCGGATAACGTGTTGGGTGCCATCGATCAGAGAGATGCCAAAACGGCCGAAAAAATCCGCGAGAACCTGTTCACCTTCGTCGACCTTGAAAAACTTCCAGACCGTTCCATACAGATCCTTCTGCGCGAGGTTTCGGCGGACAAGCTCGCCCCCGCGCTGCGGCTGGTGGACGAGATTCTACGGGAGCGTTTCTTCCAGAATCTGTCCGCCAGGCAGGTCGAGGTGCTGAAGGAGGAGCTGACCAGCGGGCCGCCGATCCGGCGTTCCGACGCGCTGGCGGCACAGAGCGAAATTGTCGACGTCGCGCTGAAACTTGCCGCCGAAGGGCGCATCTCCATCAACGCCACCGAGGAAATGATCTAATGCCGGTTTCGCAAACACTCTCGGTTACGCAGAGCACGGCACCCGTGGCAAATGCCAGCACGCAGGCTGACGCCCCCGCGTGGCAGCAAGCACTCGCCAGCGCTCAATCCGCCCCTCAGCAGGACAGCACGCCGAGTACAAATAACGGCAGCTCCGCGGCGGCTCAGGCGGCAAACGAGCAGAGCGCGCAGGACACCAGCCAGACCAAGCTGGCTGCCACTCCCTCTTCTGCGAGCGGCAAGACGGCAAACCAAACCGCAAAGCCGAAAGCCACAACCATTAGCGCGTCCACCACCCAGGCCAGCACAACGAAGGATGACAAAAAGGACAGAGCGCAGAACAACATCGCCGCGGCTGACTGCAGCCCCGCAACCCGCTGCCGACGAGCTGGCGCCCCGCACCACCGCGGATAAGCAGGCAACCAGCACCGTCACGAAAACACAAGCGGCAAGCAGCCAAATGGCTGAGCATGCTGACACCGCCGTGAACGATCAGAAACTTGCGTCATCCCAGGCGGTGGCAGTTGCGCCGGAAGCCAGCACAGCCCATGACGCGGCGGACATAACCTCTTCCGGCACGGCGGATGATGCCAGTGTCGCACCGGCACACACCTCGCCCTCCTCCAAACCGGCCGTGCAGACAGGCAACAGCGCTGCAACGGCGGTGGCGCAAGACACCGTTCAGCAGATCGACACGGGTTCAACCGCAAACATCCCAGCGCCCACCGGTACGCAAGCCACAGCGGACGCACAAACTCCGCCACAACGTCATGACCCTGCTGCACCAGCACAACCCACAACCAACCCGCCCTCCACTGCCAGCACTGCGCAAGCACTGACGGCGCGGGCGGCGCAAATGCCGCAGGCGATCGCTGGCATGTCCGCCAGCAAGTCTGACCGCAAGGAGAAGGACAGCACCCAGCCCTTTTCTGCCCTAAGCGGTGTAACCACGAGCACGGCCACCCTGGCCGCCACCGGTACAAACGCCAGCTCCACCGAGGCAAGCGCCGCCACCAGCCCCGGCAACATCAGCACCAGTCCCTCAGCTTTGGCCGCCACGGTCACGGCCCTGCACCAATCCGGTCAAGCGGGTACTGTGCTCAGGTTGGACCCGCCAGGGCTGGGGCATCTTTCCGTACAGGTTGGGCTCGGCGCCCAGGGCCAAGTGAATGTGCTGTTCGTGCCCAGCACCGCAGATGCCGCGCAGGCCATTCAATCCTCTCTCTCCGGCCTTGGCAGCGCGATGGCGCAATCCGGCCTCACGCTGGGTCAGGCGCAGGTGGGCGGGCAATTCTCCCAGCAAGGCGGCGGGCAAAACGGGCAAGGCGCTCACACGCCCCCCCGCCAGGGCAATACCAGCGCGTTCCCCGCAGAACCTCAAACCACCACAAGCGGATTGAGCGCCTATGCTTGACCCAAACCAGGATGTGGAGCCTCTCGACCTTCTCGACCCGATGCGCGCGCCGCTGCTGCGCTCGGTGCTTATGGAGACTCTGGCCGACCGGTTCATGCGGCAGATCGCCTTCGCGCTGTTCCAGCGCATGCGCCATTCCGTGCAGCTTCTCTCCTGCATTCAGAACGTAATCAGCCATGAATCCGCCATATCGGCCTTGCCGGAGGTGATGCTGGCCGGCATCTCGGAACTCGCCCCCCTGCGTGGGCGCATGCTGCTGGCCATTGATGGCGATCTGATCGGCGCGATGGTGGATGCGATGTGCGGCGCCACCGCCGCGCATCCGTTTGAGCGTTATGAGCTCTCGGCACTGGAGACACGTGTCGGACGGCAGATGGTCGATCTCGCCTTTACCACCATCACCGAAATCTTCGCGCCGATCGTACCGCTGAATCTCGACGCCATCGCCTACGAAAACGCCACCGGCATGCTCGCCATCGCCGATGGGCAGGACTGGATGATTGCCGTTACCGGCATTTTCGAAACGGAACTCGGCTCGGGCACCATCCGCCTTATCGTCCCCTATTCCGCGTTCGAGACGCTGGAAGCAAAAATCGCCAACCAATCCGGCCTGCTGGGCGGACGCGGGCCGGATATGAACTGGACCAGCGGCGTTGAGTTGCTGACCGATACCACTCCGGTGGAGCTGCGCTTCGAACTCGCGCGGGCGGATGTGCCGCTCGCAATGTTCCAGGCCCTGAAACCGGGGGATGTGCTGCCCGTCACGCTCTGGCCGCATGCGGTGGCCATGGCGGGCGGGGTGGATCTGTTCCTGGCCGATTATGGCCAGCAGGACGGTTACGTGTGTTGCCGCGTGAAGGTCGATGAAGAAGAAGGAGAAATTGACATGGCCGAACAGAAGGAACGCATCACCGGTGCGGAGAAGCTGATCGAACCTGAGCGCGTGGAGTTGGAGCGCCTGCAGGCGCAGCCGCGTGGTGCAGCAGCCATCACCGCCAAGGTGGTACTGGACAGGGTGCAGGTCGCGGTGTCGGTGGAGCTGGGCCGCACGCAGATTACCGTGAAGGATCTGCGCGCCTTGCGGCATGGGCAGATCCTGCAGCTCGATCAAGTGATCGGCGAGCCGCTGGCGATTTTCGCCAATGGCCAGAAACTGGCATATGGCGAAGTCGTAGCCGTGGCCAATGACCGTTACGGCGTGCGCGTGACGGCCCTAACCGAAGACGCAGTGCACAAAGAAGAAGATGCTGCGTCATGAGCACCAATGGCGTAAATAGCGGCGCCTGGCTCGCCTTTACCGAACTGGCCGGGCCGGTACTGCTGCTGATGCTGGTCATCGGCCTGGCGGCTGGCATTGTGCAAACCGCAACACAGGTGCGAGAGGCTTCCATTCCCTTCGTGCTCAAGCTGGGTGGTATGGCGGTGCTCACCAGCGCCGCCGGCCCGCTGATGATGGGTGGCCTCGAACATTACGCCACCAGGCTGTTCAACGCGATTCCGGGGCTGCTGCATGGCTGACGCGCTCGCTCTCTCACGCCCGCGCGCCTTCGGCCTGAGCCAGTTGTCGGGGCCGATCGTCATATTGCTGGTACTGGTGATGCTGGCCATGCCTCTGCCGGCACCCGCCATCTCTTTCCTGTTCGCCCTCAACATCTCCGCCGGGCTCGTCATTCTTGGAGCCTCGCTCTACATCCCCTCGCCCTCTGAATTCTCCTCCTTCCCCTCCGTGCTGTTGGCCACCACCTTGATGCGGTTGGCGCTGAATGTCGCTACCGCGCGGGCCATTCTGCTGAATGGCTATACCGGGCCCGGGGCGGCCGGGCATGTTATCGAATCCTTCGGCCAATTCGCGGTGGGCGGCAATTATGTCGTCGGCGGCATCATCTTCGTCATTCTTATCATCATCAATTTCGTTGTCGTTACCAAGGGCGCATCGCGCGTTGCGGAAGTTTCAGCGCGTTTCATGCTGGATTCACTGCCCGGGCGCCAGATGGCGATCGACGCCGAAATCAATGCCGGCATCCTCTCCCCCCAAGCGGCGGAGCGGCGGCGCAACTCGCTGCGGCGCGAGGCGGATTTCTTCGGCGCCATGGATGGCGCATCCAAATTCGTGCGTGGCGACGTTGTGGCGGCCATGATCATCCTGGTCGTCAACATGCTCGGCGGGCTGATCATCGGCACGCTGCAATATGGCTTGCCGATTGGCGATGCGGCGCGCACCTACACGCTGCTGACAGTGGGTGACGGTCTGGCGGCGCAGATCCCTTCCCTCACCATCTCCGTCGCGGCGGGTCTTGTCGTCACGCGTGTGGCCACGGGCGAGGATATCGGCGCGCAGATCAAATCCCAGCTCTCCAAATATCCGCAGGCGCTGGCGATCGCTTCGGCCATTACCACCGCCATCGGGCTGGTGCCGCAGATGGCGCACATCCCCTTCCTCCTGCTGGGTGGCGCGCTGGGCACGGCGGCATGGCGGCTCTCCCGCGCTCAGCCGGAGGCGGCCGCGGCCAACGCAGCGCAGAAGCCGGGCGAGGCCGAGGGCGCCAAGGCCGAGGTGAAGCCCGACAGCCTGACGGATGTCAGCGGCGTTGACCCGCTGGGCATGAATATCGGCTTCGCCCTGGCGCCGATGGTGGGGCCGGGAGAAGGCAGGCTGCTCGGGCGCCTTACCGCCGTGCGCCAACGTTATGGCCGCGCCATGGGGTTTCTGGTGCCTGCCGTGCATATACGCGACTCCTCTGAGCTTCCCGCCCACGGCTACCGCTTCACATTGCGCGGGGCGGCCATCGGCGGTGGCGAGGCTTGGCCTGGCCAGTGGCTCGCCATCGAAGGGCCGATGGTGGTGGAGAAGCTCGCCATCGGCCGCCCGGTGAAAGACCCCGCCTTCGGCCAGAATGCCGTGTGGATTCCGCAAGGTGCGATCCCGGCGGCGGAGGAGCTTGGCTACACGGTAGTGGACGCCGCCTCCGCCATCGCCACCCATTTCGCCGAGGTGCTGAAACGCTACGGCGCGGAGCTGCTGGGCCGCCCGCAGGTGGAGGGGCTGATGACGCGGCTTGCGGAAACCACACCGCGACTGGCGGAGGATCTGCGCGCCACGCTTTCCATCGGCATCATCCGCCAGGTACTGCAAGGGCTGCTGGCGGAAGAAGTGCCGGTGCGGGATTTCGAGCGGATCGGCGAGGCGTTGGTGGAAGCGGCCGATGGCGGCGCCAAGGACCCTGAAAAACTGCTCGCCACCGTGCGGCTACGGCTGGGGCGCTTTATCGTCAGCCAGTTCACGGGTGCGGAACCGGCGCTGCGTGTGGCGGTGCTGCAGCCAAAGCTGGAAGAGCTGGTGACCAAATCCCTGCGCGCTGCCCGTGAGGGCGCCAGCGGCGAGGTGGAGGCGGAAATCGCCGCGCATCTGCGCCAGGCGGCGGAGCAGGCGGCGAAAGCCATGCGCGCGCGCAGCGCCAAGCCGGTGCTGGTGGTGCAGACCGCCATGCGGCGCGCCGTGGCGAAATGCGTAAGCGGGCTGATGCCGGTGATCGCGCTCGAGGAAATTCCAGAAACCACGCCGTTGCAGGTGGTACACACGGCCGAGCCCGCCCATGGCTGACCAGCCCGTACCTGACCACAAGGCGTTAACCGCGCTCTACGGCGATTGGATCAAGCGCATGGCGCTGCTGCTGAAAGTGCGCATGCCCTGGGCCGACCTGGAGGAGATGCTGCAATGGGGCGCTATCGGCATGATGGAGGCGTCACAACGTTTCGACCCCGGCCATGGCGTGGCCTTTCAGGCCTTCGCGGCGCGGCGCATACGCGGCGCGATGATCGACGGGCTGCGGCGCGAGGGCTCGCGCCGGCGCGGTGAGGCGATCTTCGATCAGGAAACGGTGGAAATCGCCGCCCATGAAGGCGGGAACGGACCGGAAGACCCGCTCTCCATGCTTACGCGCACAGATAACCGCGCCTTGCTGGTGGACGCCCTGCGCACCCTGCCGCAACTCGAATACCGGGTTCTGGCCATGCATTTTTACGATGAACTTAACAATCGGGAAATCGCGAGCGTGTTGGATATCAGCGAGGGCTATGCCTCACGGCTGCGCAAGCGGGCGCTGGAGACACTCGCCATTCAGATCAACACCGCTCAACGAGGAGAATTTGTGTCTTGATGAACCTGGCTACGCTGCTGCTCGGGGTACTCATCATCCTCGGCGGGGCGCTGACGGACCATGTGCCGCTCTCGTCGCTGCTCAACCTTACGGCCTTCATCATCGTCATGTGCGGGTCGGTATCGGCCTGCCTGGTGCAGTTCGGTCTTGGCACGATGCTGGCCGGCTTCAAGTCCGTGATGTGGCTGGCCAAGCCGCCAAAAACCGATCTGGAGGCATTTATCGAACGCATCGCGGACTGGTCCGCCAAGGCCCGGGGTTTCGGCACGCTCGTGCTGGAGCAGGAGATTCCCGATGTGGAAGACAGTTTTCAGCGCCAGGGGCTGCAAATGATCGTGGACAATACCGCGCCCGAGGATTTCACCAATATGCTCAGCATCGCCGCCGATAATATCAGCCGGGAACAAGAGCAGCCGGGCCATGTATGGGAGGCGCTGGGCGGGTTTTCTCCCACCATTGGCGTGATGGGCGCGGTCATCGGGCTGATCCATGTGATGATGCGGCTTGATCATCCGAGTGAGCTTGGCGAAGGTATCGCAACCGCCTTCATCGCCACCGTCTATGGCGTGGGCTTCGCCAATCTGATCGCACTGCCTCTGGGTGCGCGCCTCAAAACCATCGCGGCGGGGCTGGAACGCGACCGGCATGTGATGATCCAGGGATTCGTACTGCTGGCGGAAGGTAAGCCGGGCATCGTCATCCGGCAGACATTGAAGAGTTTTCTGCCCAGCGACCAAAAAGCCAAGGCAGCGCCGCAGGATGAGCAGGAGGCTCCGGAAGGGGCCTCGCAGGCGGCATAAACCATGGCCCGCAAACCCTTCCCCATGCCGCGCAAGAAAGACGAAAAAAAGACCGCGAATCATGAACGCTGGATCGTCTCCTACGCCGATCTGCTGACGCTTCTGCTGGCGACATTCGTGGTGCTGTACGCCTCCTCCAACCGTAACACGCACAAGGAGGATGAAATCGCGCTCTCCTTCATCGCAGCGTTTCATGGTGCGCCACCTGCCATCCTGGTGCCTCAGCCATCCGGCTCGCGCGGCGTGCTACAACATCAGGTCTCGCCTATTCCAAAACCCGTGGAAGCTCCCTCCTCCGCCAGCTCAAAAATTCCGCAGAACATGGCACGGCAATTGGCGCATGACATGCAGGCCCTGCAGCAACTGCAACTGAAGTTGCAAGCCCTGTTCCAGCCCATGATCGACAAGCATCAGGTGACAATCAACAACGCGCCACTGACATTGACCATCCAGCTCGACGCCTCGGTGCTGTTTGATTCCGGCGAGGCGAAGCTGAAGCCGAACGCGGTGAAACTGCTCTCCCAGGTCGGAGATGGGGCTGACGCATCTGCCAGCCGGGTACAGAATCACTGTGCAAGGCTATACGGATAACCAACCGATCTCGACCGCTCAATTTCCCTCCAACTGGTCGCTCTCGGCGGAGCGCGCCGTTGCCGTCGTGCAGCTCTTCGTCTCCAACGGTGTCAGTGGCACTGCGCTGGCGGCGGAAGGGTTTGGCGAGTTTTCGCCCATCGCCAGCAACGACAACACCGCAGACCGCGCCATGAACCGGCGCGTGGTGGTGGTGGTGCATGCGCCAGAGCCCGCCGGAATGGCGGCAACACCGGATCAATCCAAGGGATAAACGAACATGGCCAAAGCAAAATCCGGCAAGACAAGAAAATTATTCAGCCCCTTCCTGCTCAGCATCGCGGCGATGACCGGCTGGGCAGCCACCCATGAGCCCGAAAGCTTCAGCGATCCTGGCGCGGCTGGTGCCTGGCTGCTGACAGCACTCGCTGTGGGGCTGCTGGTGCGCGCGGTGCTGGCCTTGCTGGCGCCGCTGGGCGGGCTTTTTGTGGAATCGCTACGCCTGCTGCTCGGCAATATGGGCGGCCCAAACCGGCGTGGCGCTGACTCATGAGCTTCGTGACGGTTTCACGCAACCGCAATTTCGTGCAGGCGGTGCTAGCGCCGGACGCAGCGGCGATTGCCGCGCAGGAAGCTGAAATCCAGCGCCGCGTGAAGCAGGAAGTTGCGAAATTGCGTGACACTGTCATGGCCGAAGCGAAAGCTGCCGGTGAAGAAGCCACACGCGCCGCCCTGATGCCGCAGCAGGAAAAGCTGGTCGCAGGCCTTGGCGGTTCTGGAACAAGCCATCGCGCAACTGGCGGCGCCTCTCGCGCATAAAGAGCAAGATCTGGCGGAGCTGGTGCTGGAAATGGCTTTCCTGCTCGCCCGGCATATCGCGGGCGGGGAGAGCGGTAACGCGAAGACCGAACTGGCGGGCTTGGTCAAAGATTTGCTGCAGGAGGCCGCTGCGGAACGCGGCCCGCGCCAAAGCCTGCGGCTGCGCCTAAATCCTTCCGATATTTCTACGCTGAAAGGCAAGCTGCCGGAGGAGAGCGCGGCGCTGGTGGCGGATGACGCCATCGCGCCCGGCGGCGCCTTGGTGGAGCTGCTGACCGAAGATGGTGACAGGCTGGACAAAGCGGAATGGGATGCCAGCCTGGAAAGCCGCTTCGCGACCATCCGCGCCGCCCTCGCCTTGCCGGGGAAAGATCCGGCATGATCACGCTGGATGGCATCAAGGCCCTGGCGGATGAACGGCTGCGCGCCGCTCTGTCGGTCGATCCCGTGTGCCGCTACGGGCGCGTGTTGCGGGCGAATGGCGAAACGCTGCGTGTCAGCGGGTTGCGCGCTCCTATTGGTGCGCGCTGCATGATTGAACAGGATGATGGCGAGGCCCCGGCCGAGATTATCGGCTTCGAGGCCGGCGCGATGCTGATGATGCCCGAGCAAGGCACGCGCGGCATCATGCGCGGCGCCCGGGTGCGGGTGGAAACCTCTCATGTGGCGGCGATGACAGGCCCTGCCCTGCTTGGCCGCGTTCTGGATGCGCGCGGCAATCCGCTGGACGGATCCGCCGCGCCGGAGGCCGCAACGCCATGGCCAATGCTCGGCAGCCCCATCAACCCCATGGCGCGGACACGGATCGAAACCCCCTTCGATGTCGGCGTGACCGCCATCAACGCGCTCACCACTTTGGGGCGCGGCATGCGGGTGGGGCTGTTCGCGGGTTCCGGCGTGGGCAAGACCACTTTGCTTGGCATGATGGCCCGGCATGCGCGGGCGGATGTGGTGGTGCTGGCGATGATCGGCGAGCGCGGGCGGGAAATCCGTGAATTCGTCGAGGATCATCTGGGCACGGCACGGCCGCGCGCGGTGGTGGTTGCCTCCCCGGCGGATGACACGGCGCTGGCGCGCGTACATGGCGCCTACCGGGCCGCCTCCATCGCCGAGTATTTCCGCGCCCAGGGCAAGCATGTGCTGCTGCTTGTGGATTCCCTCACTCGCCTGGCCATGGCGTTGCGCGAAATCGGGTTGGCAGCGGGTGAGCCACCCGCCACCAGGGGCTATCCGCCCTCGGTGTTCGGTGCGCTTTCCGCCTATGCGGAGCGTGCGGGCAACGGCACCGCCGGGCAGGGTTCCATCACCGCCATCCACACCGTGCTGGTGGAAGGGGACGACCATGTGGGCGACCCGGTGGCCGACACGGCCCGCGCGATCCTGGACGGGCACATCGTGCTCTCCCGCGCCATGGCTGAAGCGGCGATCTACCCGCCCATCGACATCCCCGCCTCGCTCTCCCGTCCGATGCCGGGCCTGGTCACGCCAGAGCACATGCAGCTTGCCGGGCGCTTCCGCGCGCTCTGGGCCCGGCGGCGCGAGAAGCAGGACATTATCGATCTCGGCGCCTATGCGCCCGGCCGCGATGCGCTGCTGGATGAAGCTCTGCAGCGCGCCCCGGCGATGGAGGCGCTGCTGCGTCAGGATGCGACAGCACGGGTGGGGCTGGACGACGCGCTGGCGCGGCTGCTGGCCGTGTTTGGAGACGAGCCATGAAACCGCAATCCTTGACCAAGCTGGATCTGCTGGCGGCGGCGCAAGGAGGCGGCGTTGCTGGAACGGCTTGGCCGCCACAGCGACGCCTTACGGCGTTACGAGGCACAGCGAGAGGTTCTGACCTCCTACCAGGAGCGTCTGGCCGCCGGGTGGCGCAATGGCGCCGTGGTGCGGGCCGGGGACGCAAAACGGGCCGGGCAGTTCAGCACCCAGGCGGAAGCCGCCACGCTGCAACTGGCGCAGGCGATAGAGGCCGAGCGCGCGAAACTCACCGAATGCACCGCCGCGCTGGCGCAGCTGCGGGCGCGGCGCCGGACGCTGCAAGACCGGCTGGCCGGCGCGCTGCGCCTGGAAGAGACCAAGGCACTTGAACGGGCGGCCCAGAACCGCCCAACCATGCCCGCACGCCCCCTTGCCGAACGCGAATCATTGGCCTGAAGGCTGAAGGAACCCCAACAATGGAACTGTCATTCTACAGCAATTTCAACAACACGGTCGCCACGCAGGAAGCGCAGATCAATCTGCTGCAACAGCAAATCGCCACCGGCCTCGCGGTGCAGACACCGGACCAGAACCCCGCCGCCTACGAAACGGCGGCGCTGGGTAATGACCAGATCAGCCAGCTTACCAATGACAACACCACGCAAGCCGCGATCCAAACCCAGCTCGGCGCCGCCAATAACGCCTATAGCTCGATGACCTCGCTGCTGAATAATGTGCAATCCATCATTCTTCAGGCGCTCAACGGCACCACCAATTCGCAAAATCTCAATGCGCTCTCAACGCAAGTGCAAAGCGACTCACAGCAAATGCTTGCCGTCGGCAACACTATGGCGCCCAATGGCAGCTATCTGTTCAGCGGGTCACGCGGCACGCTCGCTCCGTTCCAGGAGGATTCCAGCGGTAATATCGCTTATTACGGCGATTCCGGGCAGGGGCAGGCCACCATCGGCCAAGGTGAAACGGCAAATACGCTGGTCACGGGTGAGGTTTTCACCTCCGCCCTGGCGGGGGACGGCACGTCCACCGTCACCGCCACCTCCACCAATAGCGGCACCGGGCAAATTCTTCAGCAGGGGCTGGTGAATGCCAACACGGCCAATGCGTTCCAGCAGGGCAATTCACCCATCACGGTGAGCTTCGCCGTCTCCGGCGGCACCACCACCTATACCGCAACGCAGGGCGGCAGCACCATCTCCTCCGGCACGTTGAACAACAGCGGCACCGGCCAGAGCAGCGTGCAGCTTGCGGGCGTGGATTACGAGATCACGGGCAGCCCCGCGAATAACGACAGCTTCACCATCTCACCTTCGCGCCCGCAATCGGTTTTCTCGCTGCTCTCACAGATTTCCAATGCGTTGAACGGTGCTGGCTCCACCCCAGCGCAGGTGGCGCAGACCAACCAGGTCCTCAATCAAAGCCTGGCCGGGCTGGCGCAGTATCAGCAGGCCGTCACCACGGCGCAGGCGCAAAACGGCGTGACCTTGCAGGCGCTTTCCACCACCTCCGCCGGCAACACCGCGCAGGAAACGGCGGAGCAGACCAATGTGGACAACGCCACCGCCGTGAACATGCCAGCCGCCATCACCTCGCTGGACCAGACCATGACCGCCCTCCAAGCGGCGATGACAACTTTCGGCAAAGCGCAAAGCCTCAGCCTGTTCAACTATCTTTAAGAAAGACCCGCCATGTCGGATGCGATCTTCATTGTCGGTTATTACCGCAGCGGCACCTCGGCCCTCTCCGGCGCGCTGCAACGGGCGGGCGTCAAATTTTATAACGAGGCCAACCCGAACGAGCATAACCCGCTTGGCTTCTATGAAATTCCTGAACTGATCGAGCTGGATGTAGAGCTGTTCAACCGCCTTGGCGTGGACTGGACAGATGTGCGCGGCCTGCCGGATGGCTGGACAGAGCGCGCCGATCTCGCGCCGCTGCTGACGCGGCTTGATGACAGTCTGCGCCGCCGCTTCACCCAAGAGGACCGGCTGTGGGGCCTGAAGCACCCGCATCTCTGCCGCACTCTGCCGCTTTATGAGCGCGCGGCGAAGCAGGCCGGGCACAAGCCGCATGTGGTGCATATTTTCCGTGACCCCTGGACGGCAGCCTCAAGCCAGAGCCGCAAGAACGGGCTCAGCCGCGCCCATGCGCTGCTGCTCTGGCTGAGCTACGCCACGGATGCGGAGCGCCAGGCCCGGCATCTGCCGCGCAGCTGGCTGACCTATCACGACCTTCTCGCCCAACCTGCCACCCAGCTGCGCCGGATCGAGGCGGAGCTTCGGTCTCACTCTGCAAGGGCCTGGCGGCGATAATCTGGCGCAGGCCAGCGCCTATCTTACCGGCCAGCTCAACCGCTCCGAACCGCTGCCTTGCGATGATCTCAGCCGGCCGTTGCGCGGGCTTGTCACCCGCGCCTGGAACGCAATCCAGGCCCGGGATTTCCAGCCTGAATTATGGGACGAGCTGGCAGCGGAAACAGCGGATCTGGTCGGGTTCCTGAGCGAGATCGGCGCCAGCCGCGGGCGAGCCTTGCCAGCCTTCGGCGGCTCGCTGCCGCAGGCGGCTGCACGCGGGCAACATGGCGGCCACCGGGCTGCGGCCGCCGGAGCGCACGGATGACGGCGCCAAGGCCAGGCTGGAGGCGCTGCGCGATGCCACCGCCCCCCTGCCCCGGCTGGCCGTGCTGATCGCCGCCCCCAACGGCCGGGCGCCCGCCGTGAACGAAACATTGGAAAGCCTGCGCGGCCAATGGGCACCGCCTGCCATCATCAAGGTGCTGGCGGCCGATCCGCTGGATCTTGAGGGTATCCCCACCCTTGCTGTCGCGGCGGAGCCAGAGGCGATGACGCGCCGCCTCTGCGCCGAACTGAATCTCTGCGCCGCCGAGGCGGATTATGTCGCCATCCTGAATGCCGGAGACACCATCGCGCCGGATGGCTGCCTGCGCTTCGCACTGCTGGCGGCGCAAACTAAGGCGGATATGCTCTATTCGGACGAGATCGTGCCCCGCGAAGGCGGCGCCTGGGTCCGCCACAAGCCGGGTTGGGATGTCACCCGCCTGCGCCAGGCCGCCTATATCGGGGACTGGGTGTGGTACGGCGCGCAGGCGCTGCAAGAGGCTGGCGGGTTCAACCCGGACCAGGCTGGCGCCGAGGAATATGACCTGCAATTGCGTCTCGCCGCCCATGGCGCGCGGGTGGAACGCCTGACAGAGGCCGTGTTCACCCGCAGCCCGCAAAGCCGGCGCGATGACATCTCCCCGCAAAATTTCTGCGCCCGCGCGGCTTCGGTGCTGACACAGCATCTGGCCGAAGGCGGCATGAAGGCAGAGGTGCAGAACCGTCAGCATCCCGGGCTGTTCCACCATGTCCGCACGGTCGAAGACCCCGGCACCGCCATCATCATGCTCTGCGACGGGGCTGAAATTCCCGTGCTGGATAAATGGCTGACGGCGCTGCTGAGCGGCAAACCGTTGAGCGGCCCGGTGATCCTGGCCGGGGCTAACATCTCTGAGCAGATGCAAGCCTACCTCACCGCCGTGGCGGCGCAGCGCGAGGCGCTGCAAGGCAAGGTTCTCGCGGTGACGGCCCCCACAATGGGCGCAGTACTGGCGCAGGCCCTGGCACTGGCGGAAACGCCCCTGGTGGCCATGCTGGATGCCCGCATGCAGGATGTGACGCCGCATTGGCTGGAAGGGCTGCGCGCCCGGCTGGCGGACCCGGGCGTTGCCGCC
Source organism: uncultured Pseudomonadota bacterium (assembly GCA_963827925.1). Taxonomy (GTDB): domain Bacteria; phylum Pseudomonadota; class Alphaproteobacteria; order Acetobacterales; family Acetobacteraceae; genus Acidocella. The sequence continues at coordinate 90,142 of CAWHDE010000006.1, forward strand.
GTGGCGGCGCGCACACTTACGCCGATGGAAGCGGATGGGCGGCATGGCCAGTTGCTGGGGCCGATCATCATCGGCGCGGACACCAGACTGGGTGCGGGACATGGGCCGTTCGACCCCGGCCCGGGCGGCTGGCTGCTGGTGGACCAGGAGGCCAGCGCCATCACCCCGCCAGGGCTGCTCGCCCGCCGCGCCGCGCTGGAATCCTGCACGATGTCTGAGCATCTGGAGGGCGATGCGTTCTGGATCGATCTCTGCGCCCAACTGCGCGCTGAAGGCGCCAGACTGGTCTGGACGCCGGATGTCACCTTCGTGATGCCGCCCGCAGCACTTTCCAAGCCTGATGGCGATTGCGCCTTCCGCACCGGCTCCCAGGCCGCGCAGGCCCTGCCCTGGGCGGACCCGTATCATCATCCGGCTTTGTCCCTGCACGGCAATCTGCTGGTGGCGGAAACGCGCACCGGCCTGGTGCGGGCCGCGCCCGCCGACCCGGCAAGCCTGCTGATCACCGGCGAAGCCGCGCAGGCCGGTGCGGTGCTGAACGCGGCGCGGGCACTGCGCCACGCCGGGATGGTCGAAGCGGACTGGGCGAAGGGTCTGCCGGACACGGCCGATATCGGCCGCCGCGCGCCACAGGGCTGGGTGCGGGTGAACCCGCGCGAGGTGCCCCATACGCACAGCCAGCCCTACACCGCCTTGTTCACCATCATGCCGGACCCGGAGGCGCAACCCGCCTTGGCGGCGGCGGAGCGCATCTTCGCCACCTCGCCGGGGCTTGTCGACCAATCTGCGCAAACTCGCCCCGCGCAAGGTGCCCGTCGCGCTCTGGCGCCCGGCCTTGTCTGGTCAGCATTGGCAAAATTTCCAGGCCGGCACGGGGCTAAACACCAAGTTACGGGTACTGTGGGTGGATGAAGGCATTGCCCCGCCCTGGTTCATGGAGCTGGTGAACGAAACGCTGGACCGCGTCTCCTGGATCGTGGTGGAGCGGCAAGGCAGCCAATATCCCGGGGCGGTGGCACGCCTCTTACCGCCGGAAAACGAGCTGGCATGGGCCAAGGCGCTGGCGACATTGGGGCCGCAGATCATGCTCCGCCCCGTAGCGTCCGAGACCCATGCCGACCATTACCCCACGCTGCTGGCAGCCGCCGCCGGGTGCCGCCTGATCATCGACAGCCGGCTGGACTTGCCCACCAGCTTCGGCGCGCTGCGCCTGCCCAGCCGTAAGCAGGATTGGGCGGCGGCTTTGCAAAATGCCATTAGCGATTTGCCGGAAACGCTGCGGCAAGGTGCGCGGACACGCGCGGCGGCCCTCGCCTTGCCGACGCTGGAGGCCGAGCTGCCCGCCTGGGCCTGCAGGCGCAATCCGCCCCGGCGGCTTTGGCGAGCGCCGCTGAATGAGACCCCAGCGCCAGCCTGCCCTCGCCCTCCTGCTGGCCGCCTGCTGGGTAACACCCTGCCTGGCGGCCACGAAGCAGGATGAGACCGCAGTGGCCAAGGCGGTGCAGCAGGCCGCGCAAAATCTGGCACCGCCGGGGGCCAGCGTCAGCCTCGGGCCGATGAACGGGGCTGCCGCCATGCCGGCCTGCTCGGCCCCTTTGGCTGTCACACTCAGCGGCGTTGCCCCCTATGAGCAGGCCGCCGTGCAATGCCCCTCCCCAAGCTGGACCCTGTACGTCAACGTCACGGTGGCGCAGAGCGAGGCGGTGGTGGTGGCCGCCCGGCCCTTAACGGCGGGCCAGACCATCACCCCGGATGATCTGATGGTGAAAAGCCTGCCGGTGCAGGATTACGCCGGGCGGCAGATCTTCACAGATCCCACAGCAAATCGACGGTGCCAGCGCCGTGATGTCCATGGCGGCGGGGATGATCATCACCCAGGACGCCGTGCAGGCGCCTCTGGTGGTGAAATCCGGGCAGCTTGTCACCGTGCATGTCTATAGCGGCGGCGTGATGCTGGCGGTGGATGCCACGGCCGACCAGCCAGGGCGTATCGGCGACACGATTCTGCTGACCAACCCCGGCAGCGGCCGGCGCTTCACCGCACAGGTGACGGCACAAGGCGTGGAGATGCGCCTGAACTAACCGCGCCATTCCGCGCTGGTTAAAATTTTTTATGGCCAGGCATGAAAACTTTGAAAGCCCTGAGCGAATGAATGGGTACGGCAACCCCAACTCAAGGAGCTCAGTCCATGTCAGCCGTAGGTTCAATTCTGACCAACACCGGTGCGCTGCAGGCGCTTAACTCTCTTTCCAACACCACGGCCACGAACAACTCGCTGGAATCGCAGCTCTCCAGCGGCCTGTCCATCAACTCCCCTGCTGACAACCCGGCCGGCTACATCACCGCCCAGGGCTTCACCTCCCAGATCAACGGTCTGACCCAGGCGATCTCCAATGCCAACCAGGGTGTCTCCCTGCTGCAAACCGCCGATGGTGCCCTCACCCAGCAGATCGGCATCGTTCAGCAGCTGAACTCGATTGCCGTGCAGGCCGCCAACGGCACCCAGACCTCGGCTAAATCACAGTCTCTGCAGACCCTGGCGAGCCAGCTGACCGGCCAGGTCTCCACCATCTCCAGCCAGACCCAATTCAACAACATCAATCTGCTGGATGGCAGCTTCAGCGGCGTGCAGTTGCAGGTTGGCGCGAATGAGGGGCAGACGATGACCCTCTCGATCGCCAATACCGCCGCCACCAACATCGGCATGTACTTCTGTCGGCACCACCTATACCAAGCCGGGCTCCGGCTCCGGCACGGTCACAACCGCAGGCAACTACGCCACCACCAGCGCCCTGAAGATCACCGGCCCCACCGGCCAATCCTCGGCCGGCTTCACTCCCACCGCGACCGAATCTGCTGCCGCCGTTGCGAAGGCCGCGAATGCCAACGCCGCGACGACGGGCGTGAACGCCGTGGCCACCAACACGACCAACTATACCGTTACCGCCGGCACGACGAACAGCCTGATGACCTTCAAGCTGCAGGCCAGCGGCAGCGCGGGTACCATTGGCAATGCGGTTTCCGTCAACGCCACCAGCCTCTCGGAAGCGGTGTCGCAGATCAACCAGCAGAGCAACTCCACCGGCATCGTCGCCTCCGTCAGCAGCGGCTACCTGAGCCTGACCCAGCAGAACGGCGCATAACATCAAGTTCGCAGCCGTGGGAACGGCGGCCAGCGGCGGTGTGGTCAAGACGAAGGGCGGCACCACCGCCGCATCCGGCGACGTCCAGCAGGGCCAGGTGCAGTTCCAGTCCAGCGGCGCCTTCACCGCGACCGGCGCCGAAAACGGACCTCAAGACCACGAGTTCCGCGGCGACCCTGGACTCGCTGTCCAGCATCAATGTCAGCACCACCCAGGGCGCCAATAGCGCGATCAACGTCATCAAGTACGCGCTGGCCAGCCTGAACAACCAGGGCGGAGAGCTCGGCGCCGTGCAGCAGGCGCTGACGGCGAACATCAACAACATGAACACCACCAGCCAGAACGCGACCACGGCGCTGGGTGTGGTGCAGGATGCCAACATCCCGGCGGTCAGCACCCAGCTAACCGAGTCCGAGATCCAGGCGCAGTCCGGCGTGGCGGCGCTGAAATCCTCCACCCAGCTGCAGCAGAGCTATCTGTCGCTGCTGCCGTAATCGATTGGTTAACCTGGCCGGGGCAAATTGCCCCGGCCAACCCGTTTTCAACCAAGCCGCTCAAGGTGCATCATGTCGACAGTGTCCTCGCTCAGCTCGTCCGCAATCAATAGCGAAATCGCGACCGTCGAGCAGCGCCTCGAAGCGCCGATCACCAATCTTCAAAGCGAGGTCACGTCCGACAAGGCGCTGATCTCCGCCTGGGGCAGCATCAGCGGCGCGGTTTCCAGCCTGTCGCAAAACCTGTCCAGTATCGAAGACCTCTCCACCATCAATAGCCTCGGCGTTACGAGCAGCAACACCAGCGTGGCCACTGCCACCGTCAACAGCTCCGCCGCAACCGGCACCTACAACCTCACCAATATCTCGCTGGCGAAAGGCCAGGAGATTTATTCCGCCCTGCTCGGCTCCCCCACCAGCACGCTGTCCGGCGGCGCCGGAAGCCTGGCCATTTCGCTGACCGACGGTAAGAGCGAAACCATTTCCCTTGGCTCCGGCAGCATGACGCTGAACAACGTCGCCACTGCGATCAACAAGCAAGCCGGCGGCGTCAAGGCATCTGTCGTCAACTCCGCCAACGGCTCACGCCTCGTGCTGGCCAGCAGCGGCAGCGGTAGCGGCACGGCCTTTTCTGTTTCCGGCACCGGGGCGCTGGCGCAATTTTCCTACAACAGCACTACTCCCGGCAGCGAGGTGCTGGCGCAAAGCGCGGCCAATGCAACGCTTACGCTCAACGGTATCCCCATCACCAGCGCCACCAACAACATGGGCAGCGCCATCGCCGGGTTGACGATCTCGCTGGCAGCATCAGGCAATGCCTCGGTCTCGGTCAGCTCCTCACCGGCCGCCCTCTCCGGCAACGTCTCGGCGGTGGCGCGGAGTCTGAATGCGGCCCTCTCCGCTATTACGACGGAGACGAAATTTGCCGCGCCGAGCAGTGCCGCATCATCCTCGTCTTCGTCCTCCGCAAAATCCGGGCCACTGCTTGGGAATTTCTCAGCAACCAACCTCAAGAATGAATTCATGAGCGCGGTGAGCTCCCTAGAAGCCAGCGGCGTGAGCGCAAACGCCATCGGGCTGTCCATCACCAGCTCGGGAGCCGTCTCCTTCAACAGCACCGCTTTCTCTTCCGCTTACGCAAAGAATCCAACGGGCGTGGAGAGCTTGGTCTCCCAGCTTTATACAAGCCTCAGCAGCATCACCACCAATGCGATCGGCTCTTCGAACAGTACGACCACAAGCAGCGCTGCGGCGACCAGCGGCACCTACACGGGATTCATCAGCGCACAAACGGATTCATTAAACAATTCGATCAATACGATCGAGCAGCAGGTCACGCTACTCAGCCAGCAAGGCTCCGCAACATTGAAAGAGCTGTCCGCCGAATATACCGTAGCTGAAAACATCTCGAGTTCAGCCAGCATTACGCAAGCCTATCTGAACGTTTTCCTCGGCTCCTCCTCCAGCTCGGGCTAAGCCATGAACGAGATCAACATCGACGCCATCAACACAACCTACCGCGCCGCCATGTTCGACGGAGAGCCCGGGCTGCACTGGCTGCGGCAAGGCTGGCGCGGCCTGCGCCAATATGGGCGCCGCGCACGCACAGCCATCGAACAAGACGACCAGCCGACAAAAGCCCAGATGATCGCACGGGCGGATGAATTGCTGAACGTCATGTCCGGCGTGCTCGAAACCACCCAGGACACAACGCTCGGCCCTGCCTTGATGACCATCTACACCGCATTGCGTTTCACGCTGCTGCGTGCCAATGCCGAAAACAGCTTGGAGGCACTGCAGGATTTCGATGCTGCCTTATCCCTCCTGGACCGTGACTTGATAAAAACATCTGAAAGCGTGGTGGCCGCATGACCAATACGATCCAGCCCTTTACGCCTATACCATCACCAGATTCCGCCAGCGGTACCCAGCCCGCCGCCAAGCCGCAAGCCGCCGCCCCGGCACAAACGGCCCAGACCGATTCGGTAACGCTGAGCGCCGCCGCGCAGACGAGCAACGCCCTCGTCACCGCCGCGCGTGGATCAAGCGGCGTCGACCAGTCCAGCGTTGCCAGTATCAAGGCCGCACTTGCAAACGGCACTTATAACGTGTCCCCGGAGGATCTGGCCCAGGCGATCTCCACCGTGCTGAGCGAGACACAGCCATGAGCATCTCCGGTCAATTCCGTCCCGTGGACGCGCCGCCCCCCGACGGCTGAGGCCCCGCCTGTTAACGTGCTGCTGCGCCAAGGGCTGGAACTGGTGGAGGAGTTGACCTTCAAGCTGCAAAGGCTGGACGGGCTGATGCTGACCGGCAAGCCGAACGAGATCTCCGAAGCAGCCGCCAGCGTGGAGGCCGCGCTGAACGACGCCGCTCCCTCCTTCGCCGAAATCGCCGAGGCGATGGGGCGGCTCGGTGCCTCGAACCTGGCAGCGGCAGCGGCACAGCTGCGCCATATCGAGCAGGCAGACGCCGCTGGTCTGGCGGAGGCGCTGCGCGGTGCCCTCACGCGCTTCGCCAAACGGTCCGTGAATGCCAGCCGCCGGGCCCAGCAGCTCAATCGCGGTTTGAGCGCCGCCTTGCGCAGCTTGCAGGCGCTGGGTGTGCAGGAGGCCGGGCGGCTGATCGCCGAAGCCTGAGCGCTCCGCCTTCTAAACATGTCGTCTAAACACAAAAAGGCCGCCCTCTGGGCGGCCTTTGCCGTAGCCTCTCCTCGCGGAGCTGCGGCTTACTTCGTGCGCATGCCGATGCCAGCGAACTTCTTGTTGAACTTGGCGACCTGACCGCCAGTGTCCACCATGCGCTGCTGACCAGTCCAGGCCGGGTGGGACTTCGGATCGATATCCAGGCGCAGGGTCTCGCCCACGCTGCCCATGCAGGAGCGGGTCTTGAATTCCGTTCCATCGGTCATGATGATGTTGACCTCGTGATAGTCCGGATGAATGTTGGCTTTCACCGTGTAAACTCCATGCAGAAAAAGCCACCGATCCCGACCGGCAGCGAGGAAGGCCCGGCTTTACGCCGCCGCCGCGCCAGATGCAAGGGCCGACTTAGCAAAACTGGCAGCTTGCGCCAGTGCCAACCTGGCTTCCGGCAGGAAGGACTGGCTCATCTGCCAGACATGCGGCAGGTTCGGCCAGATGCTAAGCTCCGCCTGCCCCCCGGCGGCCCGAATTTTTTCCGCCAGCCGGGTGGAATCATCCAGCAAAATCTCCCGGTCGGATACCTGAACCAACACAGGCGGCAACCCGGCCAGATCTCCGTATAGCGGCGAGGCCAAGGGTGTTTCAGGGTGCACCCCGCCCAGATACACGGCGGCAGCCTCCTGGATGCGCGTGCCAACGAGCATGCTCTCCGCCCTGGCATTGCCCCGCAGAGAGGCGCCCGTGCCCGCGAGGTCCGTCCAAGGCGAGAACAGCACCAACGCGGCGGGTAGCGCCAGTCCGGCCTCGCGCGCCGCCATCATCGTGGCCAAGGCAAGCCCGCCCCCGGCTGAATTGCCCGCCACAACCAGAGTCGCGGGGTCATGCGCCGCCAGCAGGGCACGGTAGGATGCCAGCGCATCCTCGATGGCGGCGGGATAAGGGTTTTCCGGCGCCAACCGGTAATCCGGCGCGAACACCGCGAAGCCGTGCAAAGCGAAACCGCCGGTGATCGGCCTGTGCGTCACTGGAGAGCAGGCGAAGTAGCCACCGCCATGCAGATACAGCATCATCCCGGCGGGCGGGTGGGGGCCACGCACCCATTCACCCGGTACATCACCTTCCCTGGCGAGGGAAAATGTAACCCCCGGCATCTTCCGTGATGAGTAGTTGCCAAAGGCCGCTCGCGCCTCATGCGGGGTGAAAGCCTTGGCCAGCTTGCGCTGCACGAAGAGGCGCAAAACCGGATGCACAACGTAGGACTGCCAACTCGGCATAGGTCTTATGCTCCTATAAGGTCTACGGAGGCGACCGTACTGCAACGCAACATGGCCCCGCCGCCATTTTGCACAAGGCTTCTGGAGACTTGGCTTGGTCAGAGCGCTCACAATTTTGATTTTATATCAACTGATCGGAACGATTTTACAGCAGGGCACCGGGCTTGCCGGTGCCGGGCCCGGTCATCGGGCTGATCCTGGCGCTGGGCTGGTTCCTGAAATTCGGCCCGCCGGGTGAGGATTTGCGGCAGACCGCCCAAGGCCTGCTGAAATATCTCGGCCTGCTATTCGTGCCGGCCGGTGTGGGTGTGGTGAACCAGCTGGGGCTGCTGCAGCAGAATGCTGTGGCCATTATTATCGCCATCGCCGTATCCACCACGCTCGGCATGCTGGTGACGGGCGTCACCATGCAATGGTTCCTCTCCCGGCGCGAGGCAAGGCCCCATGCATAGGCTTTTCCCGCTCCCGTTCTTCCATATCTGGGTCTATCTGGAGACCCAGCCTCTGTTGGGGCTGGCCGCCACGCTCTGCGCGTGGGAGCTGGCTTGCTTTATAAATGCCTGGAGTCGGCACAAGGCATTGACCAACCCCACAGTGCTGGCGGTGCTGATGCTGGTGGCAGCCCTGTTAATCACCGGCACCAGCTATCAGACCTATTTCACCGGTGCGGTCTATATCCACTTCCTGCTCGGCCCCGCCACGGTGGCACTGGCCGTGCCCATGTACGCCAACTGGCCGGCCATTAAGCGCAACTTCGTGCCTATTTTTGTGTCGCTCGGCGCGGGGTCGATGGTGGCGGCACTCTCTGCCATGATCATCGCGCATCTTCTCGGCGCGCCACGGGACATCGTGGTCTCGCTCGGGCCGAAATCCGTCACGACCCCCATTGCCATGGGCGTGGCGCAGCAATTGGGCGGGATTCCCGCCCTCGCCGCCGTGTTCGTCATTATCACCGGCATGCTCGGCACTCTGATTTGCGGCCCACTCTTCAAGGCGGTTCGGGTCAAGGACTGGCAGGCCCAAGGGCTGGCTGTGGGTACGGCGGCGCATGGCATTGGCACCAGCCACATGATCCGGCTGAACGAGACGGCGGGTGCGTTTGGCGGTCTTGCCATCGGTCTGAATGGCGTCCTCACCGCCCTTGTGCTGCCGGTTCTGGTCGCTTTGCTCGGGCTGTAGCCCCTGGCGGGAACATGAATTCCCGCTTAAGTTGCGCTCATGCAACGGCTGCAACGGCTGGACGGGATACGCGGGCTTCTGGCGCTGTACGTCATGCTCGGCCACGCCTTGCCCCTCACCGTCAGCCCCGCCTGGCTCAGCGCTTTGTGCGCGCATGGCGAGGCGGCGGTGGATCTGTTCTTCGCGCTCAGCGGGCTGGTGATCGCGGGGTCGCTGGAGCGTTATAGCGGGCGGTTTTGGCCCTTCATGGCCGCGCGTGCATGGCGGCTGCTGCCGGTTTATTTCCTGGTGCTGGGTTTCTCGATTCTGGCCGAGGCCAAGGGCGATCCCCTGCCCGCTTTACCCTGGGCGGGTGAGGCGGCACGGCAGATCATCTCCCCGCGTTGCCTCACTCGCTCTGGGCTCATCTCCTGGCGCATCTTACCTTGTTGCATGGGCTCATCCCGTACAGCCTGCTGCCTTATGGCTGGGTCACGCTGCTGGGCTCGGCCTGGTCGCTTTCCACGGAATGGCAATTCTATCTGCTCATCGGGCTGCTTGCCCCCAGGCGCCTCGGCAGCTTCGCGATGGTCTGCTGGGTCTGGCGTTTCTCTACCAGCTTCTGCCTCTGGGCAATGAATTCTCCCGCGCCTTTCTGCCCGCCGCATCCGCCTGGTTCGCGCTCGGGATAACCAGCCGGCTCTGGCTGACATCCAACCGGTTTGGCCTGTTCATCGCCTGCTGGCTGGGGTCTGCCTGCTGGCGCTGTTCACCGGGCCGGGCAAGGCGGTTACCGCGCTGGTCTGGACAATGATCATGCTGGCGCAGCGCCATGATTGGGGCAGCCCCCTGGCGGCGCGGCCCTTGCTCTATCTCGGCGCCATCTCCTACCCGCTCTATCTGGTGAATGAGCCCGTGGAACGGCTTCTGGCGCTATGGCTTGGGCCTCTGCTGGGGCATCAGCCGCTGCATTTCAGCCTGGTTTTCCTGCCGCTTTCCGGGCTGCTTTCCCTCGCCGCGGCCGCTCTGCTGCACCATGGGGTGGAACGCCCCTTCATGCAGCATAACAAGAAAATTTTACTTTCAATTATTGCACCTCCAGTCCGGCAATGAGACAAACAGCGGCATGGATTTCATCTTCATGCTCACGCGCCAGGACCGCACGGTCCCTGACTGTCTGGCGGTTCTTGAAGAGATCGCCCCGCTCGGCCTGCGCCATATCGGTTTCAAGGATATCGGCGCGGATGAGGACACGCTGCGTGCGCTGAATGCGCGGATCAAGGCACTTGGCGCCACCTCCTATCTGGAAGTGGTGGCGACCACGCCGGAGACCGCGTTGCAATCCGCGCGCATCGGCAAATCCATAGGCGTGGACAGGCTGCTGGGCGGAACCCAGGTGGCCGGTACATTGGAGATCCTCGCGGGCAGCGGCGTGGAATATTACCCCTTCCCCGGCACGCCCATCGGCCACCCCACCCAATTGGGCGGCGACGCGGCTCAGGTGGAGGCGCATTGCGCGGACTTCATCGCCCAGGGCTGCGCCGGGGTGGATCTGCTGGCCTATCGCGCCATCGAGGCTGAGCCGCTTTCCTTGGTCCGCGCCGCGCGCCGGGGGCTGAAGGACAAGACCCTGATCTGCGCTGGCGGGGTGGATAGCCCGGCCCGCATCGCCGCCCTGCGCGAGGCGGGGGCGGATGGCTTCACCATCGGTACCGCCGCCTTTGACGGCATCTTCGCGCCGGGCGAGACTCTCGCCGGGCAATTGAAGGCGATTCTCGCATGCGTCTGAAGGGCAAACGGGTCTTCATCACAGGTGCGGGCGGCGGCATCGGCCGCGCCACGGCGGAAAAATGCGCCGCCGAAGGGGCCAGGGTGATCTGCGCGGACCTGAGCGCCGAGGGCGCGGAGGCCACAATTGCCGCCATCCGCGCCGCCGGGGGCGAGGCGGTCTCCGTCATCGGTGATCTCGCCCATGAGGAAGCCTGCGCCGCCATGTTCAGGCAAGGTGCCGCTGCCTTTGGCGGGCTGGACGTGCTGTTCAACAATGCCGGCATCTGCCTGAATGACGATTCCGGCCCAGTGGAGACCCCGCTGGCGAGCTGGGACAAGACCATCGCCGCCAATCTCACCTCGGTGTTTCTTTGCTGCAAGGCGGGCATCCCGCATCTGCTTGAGTCCGGCAAGGGCGTGATCATCAACAACGCCTCCATCGTGGCTTTGGTCGGCTCCGCCTTTCCGCAAATCGCCTACACCGCCGCCAAGGGCGGCGTGCTGGCGATGACGCGCGAAATCGCCATCATGTATGCGCGCCACAAGCTCCGCGCGGTCGCCATCTGCCCCGGCCCCACCGCCACGCCTTTGGTGAACGCCTTTCTGGCGGATGAGGAAGCCTGGAAGCTGCGCCGCCGCTATTTGCCGATGGGGCGGCTCGCTGATCCGTCGGAGATCGCCAATCTCGTCGCCTTCCTGGCCTCGGACGAAGCCAGCTTCATCACCGGCTCGGCCTATACGATCGATGGCGGCCTCACCGCCGCCTATGTCATCGACAATTCCGTAGTGCTAAATCATGCCCGGCCTCTGCCGCGATTGTGACGCGAGGGTGATACCAATCGGCCCTGAGGCCGATTGGTATGCGCGCGGGGATGGTGGGGCGGCCGCGCGCCAAATCAACAAACCACCAACCTGCCCCAACTGCGGCGGCGTGCGGGTGGTGCATCATCCTGAGCTGTTTTCCCTCTCCATCGCTCATATCGATTGCGATGCTTTCTATGCCGCGGTGGAGAAACGCGACCATCCAGAGCTGCGCGACAAGCCTCTGATCGTCGGTGGGGGCGTGCGCGGGGTGGTGGCCACCTGCTGCTATATCGCCAGGATCTATGGTGTGCGCTCGGCCATGCCGATGTTCAAAGCCCGCAAGCTCTGCCCGCAAGCGGTGGTGCTGCCGCCGGACATGGCGAAATATGTGGCGGTCTCACGCCAGGTGCGGGCGATGATGGAAACCCTCACCCCTCTGGTGCAGCCGCTTTCCATCGACGAGGCCGCGCTGGACCTCTCGGGCACCGAGGCGCTGCACGGCGCCCCGCCCGCCATCGTGCTCTCGCGCCTCGCCCGGCGGATCGAGGCGGAGCTGGGCATCACCATCTCCATCGGCCTCGCCCGCAACCGGATGCTGGCCAAGCTGGCGGCCGAACGCGGCAAGCCGCGCGGGTTTTTGGTCCTGGGTGCGGAAGCTTCTGCCTTGCTGGCGCAGGAGAAGGTGAGCCTGCTGCCCGGAATCGGCCCGGCACAGGTGAAGCGGCTGGAAGCCATGGGCATCGTGACCATCAGCCAGCTTGCCGCTTTGGATGAGCGCGCCGCCTCCCGGCTCGGCAATGAAGGCGCGGCGCTGGTGGCCCGCGCCCGGTTGCAGGATGACCGCCCCGTGCGCCCGGAACGGGAAAGCAAATCCATCAGCGCCGAGACCACCTTTGAGACCGATATTTCCGACCAAACGGCTCTGGCGACCGAACTCTGGCCACTCTGCGAGAAGCTGGGCCGCCGCCTGCACCGGGAGGACCAAGCCGCCGCCGGGCTGGTGCTGAAGCTGAAGACCGCCGATTTCCAGCTCCGCACCCGCAGCCAGCGCCTGGCCGCGCCCACCCAGCTCGCCGAGACGATCTTCGAGGCCGCGCAACCCTTGCTGGCGCGCGAAGCGGATGGCACCAAATTCCGGCTCATCGGTATCGGCGCCGCACCGCTTGCCCACGCCGCGCTGGCGGACCAGAGCGATCTGGCGGATAATGCCGCCCCGCGCCGCCGCGCCCGGCAGGAGGCTATAGACCAGTTGCGCGCCCGCTTTGGCGAGGATGCCGTGCAGCGCGGCCGCGCCTTGCGGCCAGGCAAAGGAAAGAGTTAGGAAAAGCCTAGCCTTCGGAGAGAGAATTAATCATGGCCGCAGCCGCCTTTGACAGCACGGTATTCCGGGAAGCCATGGCGCGCATGGGGGCCGCGGTGAACATCATCACCACCAAAGGGCCAAACGGCGATGCGGGCATGACCGTCTCGGCCGTCTGCTCCGTCACGGATGATCCGGCCACCGTGCTGGTCTGCATCAACCGCGCTAGCCGCCAGCATGAGATTTTCAAGAACTCCGGCATCATCTGCGTCAATGTCCTGACGCATGAGCATGAGGAGCTGTCCCCCATCTTCGCCGGCAAGGGCGACCTGCCGATGGCCGAGCGCTTCACCCATGGCAAATGGATCCGCCTGGCCACCGGCGCGCCGGTGCTGGAAAATGCCGCCACCAGCCTGGACTGCAAGGTGAGCCAGAGCGTGGATGTCGGCACCCATACGGTGTTCTTCTGCGAGGTGCAGGCGATCCATCTCGGCCCGAGCAGCTCCGGCCTCGTTTATCACGGCCGGGCCTATCATCAGATCATGCAGAAGCTGGGGTGAAAGCTGAAAGCGCCGGGGATCACCCGGCGCGAATCGCCTCGATCTTCTCCAATATGGCGGCAGCGAGGTTCAGATTATCGAACCGCGAGATCTGCTGCAGCCCGGTAGGCGAGGTTACGTTAATCTCGGTGAGATAGTCGCCAATCACGTCGATACCGGTGAACAGCAGCCCCTGCGCCTTCAGGGTCGGGCCGATGGCGGCGCAGATTTCCAACTCGCGTGGGGTGAGCTTCGTCGGCTCCGCCTTGCCGCCCGCATGCATGTTGGAGCGTGAATCGCCCTCCGACCGGCACACGGTTGATGGCGCCCAGCGGCTCACCATCGATCAGGATGATGCGCTTATCGCCCTTGCGCACAGCGGGCTCATAGCGCTGCACCATCAAGGGCTCGCGCGAGGCGGTAAAGAACATGTCCAGCAACGAGCCGAGATTTTCGTCATCCGGCTTGAGGCGGAACACGCCAATGCCGCCATTGCCGAAGAGCGGCTTCACGATGATGTCCTTGTGCACCGCCCGGAAATCACGGATCGCGCCACGGTCCCAGGAGATCAGCGTGGGGGGCATCAGCTGCGGGAAATGCGTGACCAGCAGCTTCTCCGGCGCATTGCGCACGGCGGCCGGGTTGTTCACCACCAGCGTCTTGGGGTGGATATGCTCCAACAGATGGGTGGCGGTAATATACGCCATGTCGAAGGGCGGGTCCTGACGCATCAGCACCACATCCATGGTCCCGAGATCGATCACATCCTCCGGCCCAAACTCATGGTACGCGTCCGCCACATTCTGCAGGGTCACGGGCTTCACTCTTGCTTTCAGCACCGCACCGTCCAACCACATATGCGGCACTTCGTAATGCCAGAGCTTGTGGCCGCGCGCCTGGGCTTCCAGCATCAGCGCAAAGGTCGAATCACCGGTAATATCAATGCTGTGCAGCGGGTCCATCTGCACGGCGATGTTCAGAGACGCCATTTCATCCTCGTTTCAAGCCTGAGCAGGCTATCAGGAGGAGGCGCTGCGCTCCAGTGCCGCCGCCGTGGTGGGCTTGGCCAGGCTTTGCATGCAGCTCTGCGGATCATCGCCATTATCCGGCACCACGGCCGCTACGCGCGGCACGCCATGCGAGTCGGGATAAAGAAATACGTTCAGCCCGCAGCTTGACGAGTGATAGAGCCAGACCTGAGCTGGTCCATCTATCCGGCGCAGCATCGGTTGGCCGAAATCAGCATCCAGCACCTGGGGCGTGGAGCCTTTCAACGCCTGCTCGGATGCCGGAAACGGGGCGAAGGCTGTTTGCGGGTTGGAAGCGGCGCAAGCGCTAAGCAGCGCAAGCCCGCCCGCGCAGGTCAAAAACCGTAAAGACGCCCGCTTTGCCATGAAGCCCCGGGGAAAAATAAAAAATCACCCATTCTCCCATAACAAATCCTCAATGTCCTGACACGGGGGGCCCTGGGGAATTATCAACATTTTTTTGCTGCGACGCGTTAAGAAAGTTGTCACAATCATTTCAATGCATTGCCTTATTCGTGCCTTTGTTACACGGCACTCTCACCGGCATGGACAAGCTGTCCAGTTTATGGAGACCGAAGGGTAAAAAGACATGGCTGCCAATATGCTGAAGATTGAGGCCGAACTCCGCACTGCCGTTATTGACCGCCTGATCGCGGCCTCGCTGAGCGACGGCAAACCGGCCCTCGAGGCGACCCTGGAGCGCTGGCGCGCGCTGAGCACCAAACCCGCCGCCACCGAACAAAGCGCCCGCTAAAAGGGCGCCTTATTCGGCGCCCGCTCCCAAACGCCCCACAATATAGGCACCAAACCGGCAACGGGGCCTGATAGGTGGGGCCCGCGAACATGGGGCAAATCATTTTGATGGTCGCCTGCGCCGCAATGCCAATGCAGACCAAGAAGGAGGATCATGTGCCCCTTCTTGCTATGCGATAATCCCCCGGAAAATAGCTGAGAGCCTCTGCCATTCAATAAGCGGGTTGAAAGGCTGTCACATAATAACACCGCGACCATTAGCGAGGCCACCACGCACACCATAACGAGGCAACGCGGGGCCTCACAGGGCTCGGCTGTCATCGGCCGCTTTTCTCCGGGGCCAATCTTGTCATGATCTTAATGTCATTTTCTCCAGGCACCGCAAGTATGGCTTGGCCTAAGAAGGACCCGAACTATATAGTTGGCAGTCTTAGCACCCGAGAGGAGACTCTAATGAGTGCCGTTAACGAAACCGACTTTCTATTTACCTTGACCGATGAGCAATGGCGCCAACGTCTGACGCCTGAGCAATATGCCATATTGCGGGAGCATGCCACGGAGCGCCCCGGTACCTGCGCCCTGAATTATGAAAAGCGGGCGGGCAGCTTCAGCTGCGCTGGCTGCGGGCAGACATTATTTGTCTCGAACACCAAATTCGAGAGCGGCACAGGATGGCCGAGTTTCAACGACCCCGTGGACGGGTCCATCGGCACCACCGTCGACCGCAGCCACGGCATGATCCGCATAGAGGCGCATTGCAGCAATTGCGGCGGCCATCTCGGGCACGTGTTCGAGGATGGACCGCCCCCGACAGGCCTGCGCTACTGCATCAACGGAATCGTCCTCGAGTTCCAACCGGCTACTTGAGCTTTCAGCCGGGACAAAATCTGTCCCGGCGCCCCATAGGCCAGACATTAAAAAACCTGCCTTGCTTCGCAAGGCAGGTTTTTTTGGGAATTCCCGAAAGGGAATTTACTGGAACGTGATCTGGTGGCCGTTCAGGCCAACATTGATCTGAGAGGTGCGTCACACCCTGCAACGTGATCTGAGTACCATCGGTGAGCAGGATCGTCGTACCGCCACCGCCAAGGGCCGCCTGCATGGTCTCGACCGACGGCGCGCCGGTGCCAATCCCATAGGAACCATTGAGTGAGGAAGATATTATCGCCGGCACCGAAATCGGTGACAGTGAAGCTACCGCCGCCCAGCGTCTCAGCCTGACCGCCCGAGGTTGTGAAGGTGCCGAGCACGTCAAAGGTGTTAGTGGCACCGTTCACGGTAGAGCCTGTAAGGGTCGTGGCGGTGAGCTGCCCCAGGACGAAGTTCTGCGCACCGGAACCACCAGCGGACACCAAATCACCGACCGCGTTGGTCATACCGATGCCGACATTTTCCAGGCCGACATAGAAATTGTTGTCAGCGCCGCCGCCGAGCAGAGTCTCGGCGCCAACGCCAGTGTACAGATAGTTCTGCGCACCACCAGAGATCAGCGTGTCACCGGCGCCACCGCCAATCAGCGTGGAGTCGCCGGTCCCGCCGTTCAGGTAGTTGAAGCCGCCGCGGCCGCCAACGAAATAGCCACCGCCGCTGCCGCCGAACGCCGTCACAGCGTTATCTGCATAGACACTGCCGCCACCAGCCACCGTATAGGAGCCGGAATAGACCGTCTGCGCCTCGGTGGATTGGTTCACGAACACCAGATTGCCGCCGGCATTGGGGAGGAACACGACGGAAGCCTGGGAATTGTCGGAAGCCGTGACAGTGGCAACGTCAGAACCGCCGATATAGACGCGGGTGGTCGCGTTACCGGTTGCATCGACCGATTCAGACCCGTCCAGACCGTTCAAGTTGACCGTGTCATTGCCAGCGGAAGCGATCGCATAGTTCGCGCCGGTACCGCCAATCGAAATGGAGTCATCGCCACCAGCAGCGAAAATGGAACCGGCGCCACCGGAAACGGAATAATCAACATTGCTGGCCGCACCGAACAGGGCGAAGTCTGTGGTAGAGACACCAGCGACCGTTACGGCACCGGGAGCCTGGACCACCAGATCCGTTACACCAGCGGCGACGGAAACCACACCGGCAGCAGAGCCGCCCGTGGAAACGCCTGTGCCATCGATATTGGTAATTTCTTCGTAGAAATTCCCGCCCGTGCTAGACACGCTGACAGAATCACCGGTGACAGCGTTATAATTCAGAAATGCCGCCGTGCCGCCGGTAACAGAACCAGTCACACCGTTCAGATATGTCTGCAACAGCGTGTTGATCGACGTGGGTGAGTGCTGAGGGGACGCTCAGGATCCCCGCATGGCCATCAAACGCACCGCCGACCGTTAGTATTGCCGTACCACTCATCAGATCACCCTCACTTTCCACCTTTGAAAACGGTCATACCGTTGCGGTGCAGTAAAATCAAGGAATAAGCCCTCTGCGATTTTTTAAATTCTCGTGTTGATTGTGCTTCATGGCCGTAATATTTTCGTTATTTGTATTATTAATGATCTATTGTCTATATTTTACAAACCAAAAGGACCTGTTTGAAACACCATTTCGGCGAGAATTATCGCCAGAAACGACTCCAAAACCGTCTACCGCAGCACCGGATTTCAAAAATTCCGACAGACAAACAAACCTCTGTCAAATTGTTATTAAATAGTATCAATTTTAATACTTCGCCGCCAAAAACTGTCAAAAAACCTTCATCACAGGATACGACATAGCCATTTCATTTTATTAACAGAATAGAATAACTATTTACTCTCCCGAAACTTCTCGCCTACGGCGATCTAACTCCTCGTTATAGCGGCGGAGCGCATATTGCTCGGTCAGCAGACCCAGCACCCGGCGTGTCTCGGGCCCGTCCAGCACCGCCAGAGCGTCCGCCTCAGCGCTTTCGAACAGGCTCAACGCCTCTTTCACGCTCATGCCGGGCAGCAGGAAGTAACTCTGGTGGTGCAGGATATCTTTAACGCTCCGCCCCTCGCCAGTGACAGCCGCAGCCTCCGCCGGATAGGCTATGCCGAGATATTTTCCTTCCGAATTGGTTACGATCACGCGCTGCGTGGCACCCAGCGGCACTTCCTCACGGAACACCGCCAGGCTGGTTTCCGGCCGGGCTGTCACCTGTACGGCCCGCATCATGCGGCCGACTGTCAAAGCGTGAATCCAGCCCACGTCCACGGCGGAGCGGATCTGCTCACCACGCAAATGGAACCGCCAGGTGGCAAAGGAGTACCCGAACAACCGGCGCACAGTGATGGTGGCGGCAATGGCGGCGGCCAGCACCGCCATGGTCACGGCGAAATTCTGCGTGGTTTCCAGGGCAAGGCAGGTCATGGTCATCGGCCCGCCGACAATGGCCGCCGCCAGCCCGCTCATGCCCACCACCGCATACAGCCCCACCGGCATCGGCGTGACAAAAGGCATGATACTGACAATGCCGGCAAACACCTTGCCGAACAGCGCACCCAAAAACAGCGAGGCGAAGAACAGACCGCCACGGAAACCCGCCCCGATGGAAAAGGCAGACGCAATGGCCTTGGCCAGGAAAATCCCCGCCACCACCAGGAAGGGGAAACTGACATCTATATAAGCATGCAAAGCGGAATGACCGGAGGACATCGCCTTGGGCGTAAGGCAGCCCAGCAGCCCCACCACGGCGCCGCCCAGCAATGGCCGCAGCCAGACCGGGATGCCGCTGCGGCGGAAGGCCTCCTCGATCAGCGTCACCCCGCGCATGATCACGATTCCCGCGATACCGCAGGCCACGCCCTCGATCAGGATAATCCCATAGGCATCATGCAGCACGTTCACCGGCAAGGTCACGCTCAGCGGTGGCGAGGCAAACCCCAGCACTTGCACGGTCAGCGTACCGGCCAGCGCGGCGATGACCACAAAGGGCAGCGTCGTCACCGAGTAGACGCCGATGATTAGTTCAACGCCATAAAACGCCCCGCAGAGCGGCGCGTTGAACGCCCCGCCGATGGCCGCCGCCGCGCCACAACCCACCAGAGTGCGCAGATCGTTACGCCGGAGCCGGAAATTGCGGCCCAGCCAGGAGGCGATGCCGGAGCCAAGCTGCGCATAGCCCGCCTCCAACCCCACCGAGGCGCCCACCCCGTTGGACCAAGCCGTCTGCGCCGCGACAATAAGCGAATCCGTGAGCGACATGCGCCCGCCATAAAGCGCATTGGCCTCGATCGGGTCGACCATCGGTTTGGGCCGGAACCGCGCCAGTACCCACATGGAGAGGCCCAGCACCAAGCCGCCCAGTATCGGCACCGCGATGGTGCGCAACGGGTCCAGCGATGGCGATTCGGACAGTCCCTTCCCCGGTGCCAACGCGAAAAGCTGGCTGTGCATGACCAAGGTGACCGCGTTGATGGCCACCACACCAAGGCCCGCGAATAGCCCGACCACCGCCGCCAGCAGGGCGAGCCAGACCTCATCCGCCCGCACCAAAGCGCGCAGCAGCCGGGGTACCTGGAAGAAACCAGCCTTGTCGGTTGGTGTGTCCACGCCTCTCTGTTGCCATGGCTCGGCATCGGCTAACAAGCGGCCATGGCTGAAATTTCACGACCCTCCCTGGCGGAGGTCATCCGCGCTTTCGATTTGCGCGCCGACAAATCCCTCGGCCAGCATTTCCTGCTCGACCCAAGTTTGCTGGCGCGCATTGCCTCAGCGGCGGGAAACCTGGAGGGGATGAATGTCATCGAGGTCGGCCCCGGCCCTGGCGGGCTGACCCGGGCGCTTCTGGAAACCAAGGCCGCGCATGTCACGGCCATTGAATATGACAAGCGCGCCGTCGCGGCGATCACCGCGCTCGCCGCCACCACGCAGCGCCTCTCCATCATCGAGGCCGACGCGATAAAGGCCGACCTGCCCGCCCTGGTGCCGGCGCCACGCGCCATCGTGGCGAACCTACCCTATAATATAGGCACGCTGTTGCTGGTGAACTGGCTGCAACAGGCGGCTGAATTCCAGTCCATGACGCTGATGTTCCAGCTGGAGGTGGCCGAGCGCATCTGCGCAGAGCCAAACACCGGCGCCTATGGCCGCGTCTCGGTGCTGGCGCAGTGGCTGTGCGAGGTGACGATGCTGATGCGCATCCCGGCTGGCGCTTTCGCCCCGCCGCCGAAGGTGGAATCGGCGCTCATCCGGCTTATCCCCCGCAAGGAACAGCCCCCGCGCGAGGAGTTGAAAGCCATGGAGCGCCTGACCGCCGCCGCCTTCGGCCAGCGGCGCAAGATGCTGCGCGGCGCGCTGAAGGGGCTGGGCGGCGAGGCCCTGTGCGCGGAAGCGGGGATCGATGCCTCCCGCCGCGCGGAGACGCTGAGCGTGCAGGAATTCGTGACGCTGCTGCGGGCCTTGCTGGCCCGCCGCTGAAACCGGGGGAGTTAAATCCCCAGGTTTTTCTTCGCGAAATTATGGTGGCCTTCCACGTAGCGCACCGTGCCGGACTTGGAGCGCATGACGATGGAATGGGTAACAGCCCCCTGCCCCACGCGCCGCACGCCCGTTAACATGGCGCCGGATGTAACGCCCGTGGCGGCGAACATCACATCGCCCTTGGCCATCTCTTCCAGCGTGTAGATATAGTTGGGATCGGTAATGCCCATGGTCTTGGCACGGGCGACCTGCGCCTCATCCTCGAACAGCAGCCGCCCTTGCATCTGCCCGCCGGTGCAGCGCAACGCCGCCGCCGCCAAAACGCCCTCCGGCGCGCCACCGGAGCCCAGATACAGATCCACGCCGCCGCCCGGCAGCGAGGCCGCGATCACCCCCGCCACATCGCCATCGCCCAGCAGCAGAATGCGGGCGCCCGCCTCGCGGATCTTGGCAATCGTCTCGGCATGTCGGTCACGGTCCAACATGCAGACCATCAGCTCGGAAATATCGATGCCCTTGGCCAAGGCGAGGTTCTTGAGGTTTTCCTTCACCGGCGCATCGAGCGAGATCACGCCATCCGGCAACCCGCCGCCAACGGCGATCTTATCCATATAGATATCCGGCGCATGCAGAAAATTGCCATGCTCGGCCAAAGCCACGGTGGCGATGGCGTTCGGCCCGCCCTTGGCGGTGATGGTGGTGCCCTCCAGCGGGTCCACGGCAATATCCATGGCCGGGCCGCCGCAGCCCACCTTCTCGCCTATATAGAGCATCGGCGCCTCGTCCATCTCGCCCTCGCCGATCACCACTGTGCCGTCGATCGCCACCGTGTCGAACGCCTTGCGCATTGCCTCCACGGCGGCGCCGTCGGCCTCGTTCTTCTTGCCCCGGCCGATCCAGCGCGAGGCGGCGATGCCCGCCGCTTCGGTCACGCGCACCAGTTCAAGCGCCAGATTACGGTCGGAGACATCCTCAAGACGGCGGGTTTCGGACATGATCGAGGCTCCTGTTATTGCGGTTTATTGCGGTTCGATACGGATGAGAGCCGGCGGCTCCAGCACGACGGGAAGTGCGGCAATGCGTTCCAGCGCCGCGTTCACCGCTGCCTCCTGTGTTTCATGCGTCACCAACACGATAGGCACGGCCTCGCCCGGCTTGCGCCCATGCTGCAGCATGGATTCGAGCGAGATGCCATGGTCACGCAGAATGGCGGTGACATCGGCCAGCACGCCCGGCTGGTCGACGACGGAAAGGCGCAGGAAATAGGCGCCCACCAGCTCAGAGATCGGCACGATCCGAGCTTCCGTCAGCGCGCGCTCCAGCATACCCCAGACCGGCACGCGGATGCCGCGCGCGAGATCGATAAGGTCGGCCACCACGGCGCTTGCTGTCGGGCCGTCACCGGCGCCGCGCCCGCGCAGGAACACGGGGCCGGAGAAATCCCCCTCCAGCAGCACGGCGTTGAACACGCCATCTACCGTCGCGATGGGTTTCTGCTCCGGCACCATGGCGGGATGCACGCGCAGCGAAATCCCGGCCTCGGTCGTCTCGGCGATTCCGAGCAGCTTGATGCGGTAGCCCAGCTCCTGGGCGAAAGCGATGTCGATGGCGGAAACCCGGCGGATGCCCTCGATATGCAGGCTGTCGAACTTGATCCGCGCGCCGAAGGCGAGTCCGGCCAGAATGGCCAGCTTATGCGCGGCATCCACACCGTCGATATCGAAACTCGGATCGGCCTCGGCATAGCCCAGCTTCTGGGCGTCGGCGAGCACATCACCGAAATCCCGCTTTTCCTCACGCATGGTGGTGAGGATGTAATTGCAGGTGCCGTTGAGAATGCCCGCGACGCGGGAAACCTGATTCGCCGCCAGCCCCTCGCGCAGCGCCTTGATGACGGGAATGCCCCCCGCCACCGCCGCCTCGTAAGCGATGGTAACGTTATTGGCCTCCGCCGCCTTGGCCAGAGCCGCGCCATGCACGGCCAGCAGCGCCTTATTGGCGGTCACGAAATGTTTACCCGCCGCGATGGCCGCTTCCGCCAGGGTTTTCGCCTTGCCGTCGGACCCGCCGATCACCTCCACCACCACCTCGACCTCGGGGTCATGGGCCAGGGAAACAGCGTCCTCGTGCCAGTGCAGCCCGTCCAGCTTCACGCCACGGTCGCGGTTGCGGTCGCGGGCGGAAACCGCCGTGACGATAATCGGCCGCCCGGCCCGGGCCGCGATCAGATCGGCCTGCACGGCCAGCAGTTTCACCACCCCTGCGCCCACAGTGCCGAGGCCCGCAATTCCGATTTTAAGCGGTTTCAAGATTTCATCTCCGCCAGGGTCTCGGAGGGCGCGCCATTATCGGCGGCCAGGAAGTGCTTGATGTTGCGGATGGCCTGGCGCAGGCGCTGCGCGTTCTCCACCAGCGCGATACGCACATGGCCGTCGCCATACTCGCCGAAGCCAATGCCCGGCGCCACAGCCACCTTGGCCTTGGCCATCAGCAGCTTGGAGAATTCCAGGCTGCCCAGATGCGCGAATTTCGGCGGAATTGGCGCCCAGGCGAACATCGAGCCATCCGGGCTCGGCATATCCCAACCCGCCGACTGCAGCCCTTTGATGAGAATATCCCGCCGCTCGCGGTAGAGGGTGCGCATCTCCTCCACGCAATCCTGCGGGCCGTTCAAGGCCGCCGTCGCCGCGACCTGGATCGGCGTGAAAGCGCCGTAATCGAGATAGGATTTCATCCTTGTCAGCGCCTTGATCAGGCGCGGATTGCCCACGCCAAACCCCATGCGCCAGCCCGGCATGGAATAGGTCTTCGACATCGAGGTGAACTCGATGGTGATGTCCTTCGCGCCCTTCCACCTGCAGCACGGAAGGCGGCGGATTGCCGTCGAAATAAATCTCGGAATAAGCGAGGTCGGAGATGATGAAGATCTCGTGCTGCTTCGCCAGCGCCACCAGCGCCTTGTAGAAATCCAAGGTCGCCATGTAGGCGGTGGGGTTGGACGGGAAATTCACGATCAGCGCGGTCGGCTTCGGCACGGAGTGGCGCACCGCGCGGTCGATGGCGCTCAGCATCTCATCATCCGGCGTGGCGGGGATGGAGCGCACCGAAGCACCCGCGATGATGAAGCCGAACTGATGGATGGGATAAGACGGGTTTGGCACCAGAATCGTGTCACCCGGGGAGGTGATGGCGGCGGCGAGGTTGGCGAGGCCCTCCTTGGAGCCCAGCGTGGCGATCACCTCCGTCTCCGGGTCCAGCTTCACGCCGAAGCGGCGCTCATAATAGGCCGCCTGGGCGCGGCGCAGCCCGGGAATCCCCTTGGAGGTGGAATAGCGGTGGCTGCGCGGGTCCTGCACCGTCTCCACCAGCTTGGCGACGATGTGGGCAGGCGTCGGGCTGTCGGGGTTGCCCATGCCAAGATCGATAATGTCCTCCGCGCTAGCTCGCGCCTTGGCCTTGGCGGCATTCACTTCCGCAAAAACATAAGGGGGCAAGCGGCGTATGCGGTGAAACTCTTCGGACATTTTAAACTCGGTCTAGAGTGATGGATGCGCTGCTCAATACACCAATTGCACGAAGCCGCCAGAACCTGCGGCGAAGGCGCTGATGTCTATATCCTGCCCCGGCACGCCGTCGGCGGTAAGCTGATCGGCCAGGCGCCGGGCGCGGGCCAGCGCCAGGGTCATCGAGCCTTCGCCAAAGCCGCAGACGCGCAGATGCGCCGTTCCGCGCTGCGCCACCGCACCCCGGATCACGCTCGTCTGGCTATAGGGCAACAAGGCCGAGCCGGGGCGGAACGCAACGGAAACCGGCGGCTTGTTAGGGGCGGCGCGACCACGGCAGGGGCCACCACCGGCGCCGGTGCGGGCGTTGACGCGGTTGAGGGGTTGGTGAGCACTATACCCGGCACGTTGGGTAAAGGCGGCGGGGCAGATGGCAATGTAAGCCCCGCCAACGCCCCTGGTGAAGGCGCGGAAACGCCGCCCTGGGCCTGCGCGGTGATTGCGGCCTGCGCCCCGGGTGCCGCGGCCGCCTGCGGGGCAGGCACATCCGCGAGATTCGGGTAAGGCAGATTAGCGCCAGGCGGGGGTTGCCGCTTTTGTGCAATCGCGCCACCTTCAATGCCGTGGTACAAACCAACAGTCTGAGAACAACCACCAAGAGAGGTCATCGCCAAGATCACCCATGAAGCTGCGAAGCGCCGCCCAATCATTCCAACCCTCTCTGCCTAAATCCGGCGCGCGAAGCCTTCTGGCGCTCCGGCCCTGCCCCTGTTTGCCTGAGAACAGCCGCCTCGGAAAGGATCGCCAGACATGAACGCGCCCATGCCGCCCAAGGAACCCGATATCAAGCTGCCAGATGCCGGGGCGCTCAGCCGGTCCATGGCGGATATCGCCGCCCGCAGCCAGAAGCTGGTGACAGAATGGATGAAACGCCAGGCGGCGGACGGCATGGAAATGGACCCGCTGAATGTCAGCGGCGCCTTCATGGAAATGACAGCCAAGCTGCTCTCCAACCCCTCGCAGCTCATGGAGGCGCAGATCGGGCTGTGGCGGGATTATATGACGCTCTGGCAAAACACCGCCCGGCGCATCTGGTCGGGCGCGGACCTGGACCCGGTGATCAGCCACGACCCCAAGGATAAACGCTTCGCCGACCCCGCCTGGCGGCAGAACGAGATTTTCGACTTCATCAAGCAATCCTATCTGCTTTCGGCACGCTACATCAACGATGTGGTGACGCATGTGGACGGGCTGGACCCGAAAACCGCTCAGAAGGTGGATTTCTACGCGCGCCAGTTCATCAACGCGCTCAGCCCCAGCAACTTCGCCCTCACCAACCCTGAAGTGCTGCGCAGAACCCGCGAAACCGGCGGTGAGAATCTGGTACGGGGCCTGAACAACCTGCTCAATGATCTGGAGCATGGGCGCGGCAATTTACGCATCAAGATGGCCGATACCGAGGCCTTCAGGGTCGGCGAGAACATCGCCGTCTCGCCCGGAAAGGTGGTGTATCAGAACGAGCTGATGCAGCTCATCCAATACAGCCCCGCCACCGAGCAGGTGCTGGCCCGGCCGTTGCTGATTCTGCCGCCCTGGATCAACAAATTCTACATTCTCGATCTGCGGCCCAAGAACTCGCTGGTACGCTGGCTCGTCTCCCAGGGGCACACCGTCTTCATGGTGAGCTGGGTGAACCCGGATGAGCAGCTCGCCGACAAGAATTTCGGCGATTACATGACTGAGGGCGTGCTGGCGGCGCTGGATGCGATCGAGAAGATCACCAAACAGCACCAGATGAATGCCATCGGCTATTGCCTGGGCGGCACGCTGCTGGCCTCCACGCTGGGCTACATGGCCGCGAAGGGGGATGAGCGCATCGCCTCCGCCACCTTCTTCGTAACGCTGACGGATTTCACGGATGCCGGGGAACTCGGCGTGTTCATCGACGAGGAGCAGCTCTCCAACCTGGAAGAGAAGATGAGCAAGCGTGGCTTTCTGGAAGGCGGAGAAATGGCCACCACCTTCAACATGCTCCGCGCCAACGATCTCATCTGGAGCTTCGTGGTGAATAACTACCTGCTGGGGCAGGAGCCGTTTCCCTTCGACCTGCTCTACTGGAACTCGGACGCGACGCGCATGCCTGCGGCGATGCATTCATTTTATCTTCGCAACATGTACCAGAAGAACCTGCTGGCACAGCCGGGCGGCATCACCATGAACGGCGTGCCCATCGATCTCGGCCAGGTGAAGATGCCCTGCTATTTCCTCTCCTGCCGGGAAGACCATATCACCCCCTGGACCAGCAGCTATAAGGGGGCAAAGAATTTTGGCGGCCCCGTGCGCTTCGTGCTGGCGGCCTCGGGCCATATCGCGGGCGTGGTCAATCCACCCGAGGGCGGCAAGTACAACCATTTCATCAACCAGGACCTGCCGGAGAACCCGGATGAATGGTTCACCAACGCCACCGAGATCGGCGGCTCCTGGTGGCCGGACTGGCAGCGCTGGGTTACCGCGCAGAATGCCGAGAAACTGCCCGCGCGCGAGCCGGGCAAGGCACGCGGGTTCAAGGCGATCGAGGATGCACCGGGCAGCTATGTGAAGGTACGGAGCTGACGACACCGCCGGACGGGCAGAGATTTGCCCGCCCGCCCGGAACGGGATAACAGCCCAGCACCTGATCCACCGCCCGGAAGCCTAGATGCGCGTGTTACAAATCATGGCCGGGAACAAGAACGGCGGCGCCGAGCTTTATTCCACGGACATCATGCTCAGCCTGCACGAGGCCGGGCTCGACCAGCGCATTGTCATGCGCCCCACCGCCCCGCGCTTTGCCGAGCTGGCTGGTGCTGGCCTCACCATGGCGCCGGAGGTGCTGGGCACCTCCTTCCGCCCCCTGCAGCGTTTGCGCCTGCGCCGTCTCATCCAGGACTATAAGCCGGACATCATCCATTGCTGGATGCGCCGGGCCGTCAGCCTCGTGCGCCCCGGTGCTGCGCCCGCCATCATCGGCTGGTACGGGGATTATGAGGAGCAGCGGAAGCATTTTTCCGCCTGCACGCATTTCATCGGCGTCACGCGTGATCTTGTGCGGCATGCTTATGAGAGCGGTGCCAAACCCGGCACCGCCTTCTATGTGCCCACCTTCCCTTCCGTTGAAGACGCCGCACCGCTCGAGCGCGCCAGCATCGGCACGCCGCCCAGCAAGAAGGCGCTGCTCATCCTCTCCCGCCTGCACAAGGTGAAGGGCATCGACACCGCCTTGCACGCCTTGGCGCTGCTGCCGGACTGCCATCTCTGGATCGCCGGGTCAGGCCCGGAGGAGACCGGGCTGAAAGTCCTGGCGAAAGAGCTTGGCGTGGCGGACCGCGCCAAATTCCTCGGCTGGCGGACGGACCGGGGCGCCCTGCTGCGGGCGGCGGATATCTGCCTGCTACCCTCGCGCTACGAGCCTTTCGGCACGGTGATCCTGGATGCCTGGTCCACCGCCACCCCCTTCGTCGCCTGCGAGTTGGACGGCCCGCGCGCCACCATCCGCAATGGCGAGAACGGCATGCTGGTGCCCGCCGACAACCCGCCCGCTTTGGCTGGGGCCGTGCGTGCCGTGCTGGATAATCCTGAGCTGCGCAACCGCATCGCCCGAACCGGGCATGAGGAATACCTCGCGCATTTCACCCGCGAGGTCGTGACGCTCAAAATGCTGGAAACCTACCGCGCCATCGCCGCCGGCTGATTCAGGCTCGCTTCGGGGCACGGCTGGCCCGCGGCCCTTTTTGGCAGCGTGACCACCAGCAGCATCGGCACCCAGAGAATATACCACATCACGGATGGCCCTTTGATGATCTGCACGAGGTCCGTGAGGCCGACAATCAGCGGAACCAGCCCCACGGACAGCCACAGGCGCCGCGAAAACCCTCGTGTCGCGGCCAGCAAATGCCGCCACAGCAGCACAATCGTGACGGCAAACAAACCCAGCCCGATCGCGCCGCTATAATACAGGGTTGAAAGATACAGGCTGTGCGGCGCCGGATAGGGCGGGCAATATTTCCCATCCATATGCGGCAGCGTGGCGGAAGGACCATAGCCGATAATGGGATGGACACGGATCGCATGCCATGAGGCCTGCCATAATTGGACATGGCAATCATCGCCGCGGGAGGCCAGATTATCCCACAACGTGGGAAACAAAACCGGGCCGAATTTCCAGAACACCAAAGCTCCCACAGCGAGACCGGCAAACACCAGGACGGCGGCCAGAGGGCGTTTGCCAAGCGCGAGCAGCAGCACCACCACACCTGCCGCAAGCAGCGCGCTGCGGCTATAGCTCAGCACCAGAAAGGCCAGCATCAGCAGGCCGGAGATGATCACGGGCAGGCGATGGCGGGCATTCACAAGGGCCTGGTTCAACGCCAGCAATAGACAGATATCCATGATCGCCGCCCCCATGACCGGATTGCCGGTCAGCCCCCACCCCCATAGCCGGCCGGTGAAATCCCCTTTGAGGACGAAGAGCACCACGCTGATCAGCGCATTGATGGCGGCGCCATAGATGAGCACCAGCATCACCCTGTCGCGGGTTCGCGGCTCATCCTCCGCGGCGCTGACGAAATTCAGCATCAGGATCAGCGTCCACAACGCATTGACGATCCAATAGATTGTGGTCTTGCCATGCACGTCGAAATGATGGTTCCAGGCGATGGTCAGCGCCGTCCAGCCCCACAAGCAGAGCATCGCCACCAGAGCCGGGTTGTGCCAATCCGGCCGCCAGCCGCGCTTCAATGTCAGCAAGATCGACGGAATCGCGGTGAGGTAAAAAATAAGCGCCCAGGACGGCGTGCTGGGGGTGACGAACCCGGCAAATAACGGAACCAGCACGGCCCACTGGCTCAACGGAAACTGATTGATTCGAGAGGCTTTCAGAGCGGCAAGCGCTGAGACCGGCATGGACATGGCTGTGGCAATAGCCTCAGAAGCTTTCCCCAGGCAACACAAATGGACTCAAGCACGGGGCGCCAGAAACGAAAGATTACGGATCGACACACACAGCATTGGCCTCAATATCGCCGGCCATAGCGGGGAATGGGCCAGGTCCTGAGCAAAACCAAACCGGATGGCGTGCGCTGGAACAAATAAGCGTGCCAAGGCTCCATGCCATAGCCAGGGAAATAAGGCGGCCGCCACTCGCCTTGGGTGACGAGAACATAAGTGCCGGGCGGGAAAGCGTCCGGGCTGGCCTGCCCACCGGGCGAGAGCTGCGGGGCAAGCGAGAGGGTGACCGGCGTTTTCGCGCCGCCCAGTTCCAGCAGCCCGAATTTGATCATCCAGGCGGTGTAACCGCTGCCGTCGCTGTTATCGAGCAGAAGCAGCTTTGCACCGGCGGGCAGCGTACCCGCCAAAGACTGGCCGATGGCGAGAAAGGGCGGCACCTGGAAATGCAAATCGGTGCGGAAAGTATAGGGCGTGGGCAGAAGCGCCACCGGCAGCAGCGCGGCGAACAGCCCCAGCACCACCGCCATCGCGCGGCGTTGCAGCCATGCCAGGAAAGAGAGCGGAACAAGGCATGCCAGTGCCACCATTTCGGCGGAGGCCGTCTGCGCCAGAAAGCGCCAGAAGGTTACGGCGGTACGGACCTCGACCTCCGTGAAGCTGGTGGCAAGATAGGTGAACATGATGAAGGTGGCATTGCCGAAAACCAGCGCCGTGGTGGCGGTGAGCAGCAGCCTCTCCGCTGTTCCGGCAGGGCCCCGGCCGGCGAGGAGCGCCAAAAAGGCGACGCCGAACCCGATGGCAAGCAGCGTATACACGCCCTTGGAGAGCAAAACCTGCCCGGCGCTGCGCAGGGTGGAGGGATACTCCGCCCAATGCCAGCTCTTCAGCGGCAGCAGGCTATGGGCACCGTCGGGGATCTGCGTGGCCGTGTAATGCGTCCAGATCAGCCAGACCAGCAAAGCGGGAAGGGCCGCCACCAAAAGCCAGCCAAGCCGGCGCAAGCGTCCAGCCCCGCTCCACAGCAGGAGCCCAAGCGCGGCGCCAAAGGCCCAGATGAACAGCAGGGCCAGATTATCCTGCCTGACGAACACCACAGCGGCGGCGGTGAAGGCGATCTCGATGACGGCGCTTGGTTTGCGGCGGGACCCGGGGAGTTCGAAGAGCAGCGCCGTGAGCATGGCAAGGCCTGAGCCTGTGGCGCCATCGCCCATGTTGGACAGGGTCATCTTGGAGATGAAGCCCGGATCGAGGAAGCTTTGCAGCAGGATGGCGAGGGCCGCCAAGGCCCAGGCGCCGCGCCGCCCAATCGTCTGGCCGAAGCGCCGCGCCAGATTATTGGCCAGCGCCGCCGCTGCCGCCAATATGAGCAGCATGTTCCACCAGGGGCCGGTGGCCAGCAGACGAATAATGCCCGCGGGGGATGGGTCAGGGCCGAGCAGATAGGTCGCATAGCCGGAAAGTGCGACGGCGCGCGGATAAGCCGGCATGAAGGAAGCGGCGAGCGGCTGTGCGGCAATGGGGAAATGCCCGCTCAGGCAGAGGGCGATCAGATTCGGCGCCCAGAAAGGAGAAATCGTCATAGGCGGTGGTGCGCACGCTGAGCAGGATCAGCAGGGTTGGCGCGCCTAATGCCAGCACCCGCCACGCCATGACATCCTGCGCCTCGGCCCTGAACCAGAACCGTTTAACGAGCCCCACAGCGCCGAGCACGGCAAGCAGGAGAGCAGCCGGAGCGAGGCCAACCGTGGTGAGGCAGCCAACCGCCACGAAAACCAGGCAGGCGATTCCCCAGCCGGTGAAGAGCGCGGTCTCCGCCCGGCGGGCACCGCCGAGAAAGCCGACGCCGCAGGTAAGGACGACGACCGCGGCAAAGCGCAGCGCCTGATACAAATCAGCTGGGGCGGGGAACAAGCCCGGCTGGAGACTACTCATTCATTTCCGGCCCGTGCCGCCAACTTCCATTGCTGCGTTCAACGCGATTCTGCCCAGCCCGCGCGCCGGGGTTCTTATATGGACGCGAAACCCAATCGTATAGCGTCATTGCGGTGCGAAACCCACAATGGATTATCATTTCAACGACATTAACAAATTCAAATTATTGGTTTTACGGCCAATGGTCCACCGCCCGCATCATGCGTAACCTTCGTTGACTTACCCTGCCCCTTCGCGTAACGGCCAAGGCCGCGCAAACGGCGGGGAATTTCAAACAGCCATGGTCCGGATCGTGCATATCGGGTACGCGCCGGTATCGCTGAAAAGCCTCAACCAGCATGCCACGGGCGTCAAGCTTTGCAATGGCTTCATCCGCAACGGGCACCAGGTTCTGGCGCTGTCCGACCGCGACATCGCCCGGTCTTTCGGCTTCGGCCACCGGCGGCTGGGGCGGTACCTCTTCAACAAGATGATCCGGGATTATTGCCGCGCCCATAAGCCCGAACTGATGGTGCTCGGCCATGCGGACATGCTGGACGCCGCCACCATCGCCGCCATCCGCGAGGATCTGCCGGGCATGAAGGTGGTGCAATGGAATGTCGATCCGCTTTTCGAGCCGGACAATATCCAGCGGATCGAAGGCAAGCTGGGCGTTGTTGATCTGACCCTTGTGACCACCGCCGGGCCGTCGCTCGCCAAGCTGCGCCGCCCGGGCGTGCGGGTGGGCTTCATGCCCAACCCGGTCGATCTCTCGATTGAGCGCGGGCGCATGGATGAGGTGGAAACCCCGCCTTTCGACCTGTTCTATGCCTGCGGCAACCCTGACCGGCCGAGGCGCGTGATCTGCGGCCAGGCCTGGAACATGGAGGCGTTCGTGCGCGATCTCGCGGCTCGCCAACCCGGGCTCAAGCTGCTCACCCCCGGCCTGTTCGGACAGAACCGGCTGAACGGCGCCGCCTATCAAGGGGCGTTGGAGCAAGCCGCCATGGGGCTGAATATCAGCCGCCGGGCCGATGACTTCCTCTATAGCTCGGACCGTCTGGCGCAGCTTACCGGCAACGGGCTGCTGGCCATCATCGAGCGCGCCACCGGCTATGACCGCTTTTTCGGCGATGACGAGATGGGCTTCTTTTCCAGTCTCGAGGAGCTGGCCGAGCTGCTCGCCCGCTACCGGGCCGACAGCCAAGCCCGTATGCGCGTGGCGGGCGCGGGGCGGCGGCGTTATGTGGATTTGTTCAATGAGCGCCGGGTTGCCGCCTATATCGTGGACGCCGCATTCGGTGGAACGGATGAAGCCGCCTATCCCTGGCCGGACCACCCAGCCTGAACCCGCGAATTCTTCACCCCAGCCATCGCGGCCTCACGCCAAGCCTTGCGGGATCGGGTTTAAGCGTTACATCCTCTTCCTGAATTCAGAATTTTGGGTTTTTGCAAAATGTCCGATCTCGTTCCCGTCACCGTCCTCACCGGCTATCTCGGCGCCGGCAAGACCACCCTGCTCAACAACATCCTCACCGGCACCCATGGCAAAAAATATGCCGTGGTCATCAATGAGTTCGGCGAGCTGGGGGTGGATAACGACCTCGTCGTGGATTCCGACGAGGAAGTGTTCGAGATGAATAATGGCTGCATCTGCTGCACGGTGCGCGGGGATCTCATCCGCATCGTCGGCGGGCTGATGAAGCGCACGCAGAAATTTGACGGCATCATCGTCGAGACCACCGGCCTCGCCAACCCCGCCCCAGTGGCGCAAACCTTCTTCGTGGACGAGGATGTGAAGGCGAAAACACGCCTCGATGCCATCGTGACCGTGGTGGATGCCAAGTATTTTCTGACGCGGCTGGAGGATTTACCCGAGGCGGCGGATCAGGTGGCCTTTGCCGATGTGATCGTGCTGAACAAGCTCGACCTCGTGTCGCCGGAGGAGCTGGCGGCCGTGGAGGCCAAGATCAAGGCGATCAACCCCTATGCCGAAATCAAGAAAGCCACGCGCGGCGACGTGCCGGCCAATGAGCTGCTGGGGCTGGGCGCGTTCGACCTGAAGCGCGTGCTGGCCAATGTGCCGGACTTCCTGGAGGAAGACAGCCACACCCATAACGAGCATCTGAGCAGCATCAGCCTCTCGACCGACCAGCCGCTCTCCGCCGACAAGTTCAATGTCTGGATCGGCCAAATCCTCCAGACCCAGGGCCAGAACATCCTGCGCACCAAGGGCATTCTCTCCTATGCCGGGGAGGATAAGCGATTTGCTTTCCAGGCCGTGCATATGATCGCCGATGGCGACTTCCTCGCCCCGTGGAAGCCGGATGAGAAACGCGTCAGCCGCCTCGTGTTCATCGGGCGCGACCTGAACCGCCCGCAGCTGCGGCGCGGTTTTGAATCCTGCGCCGCGTAAGGCTGAGGGGCCAGGATTTCCTGGCCCTTTTTAGTTCAGGCGACCAACTCGAACCGATCGACATCCACCACGCCCATATCGGTGATCTTCAGATGCGGGATCACCGGCAGCGGCATGAAGGCCAGATGCAGGAAGGGCTCGCCCAGCGGGCAGCCCATCTCGCGGGTCACCTTACGCAGCGCCACCAACTCGTCGCGCACTGTCTCCGCATTTTTCACCGACATCAGCCCGGCCATGCGGAGCGAAAGCTCGCCCACAACCTTGCCGTTGGCAACGGCGACAAACCCGCCGCCCATCTCCACCAGCCTGTTCACCGCCAGCGCCATCTGCTCGTCATCCGTACCGGCGACGCAGACATTATGGCTGTCATGCCCAACCGATGAAGCCAGAGCCCCGTTTTTGAAGCCGAAGCCCTTCACGAAGCCGCGCCCGATATTGCGGTTCTTGCCATGGCGGGCCAGCACCGCAATCTTCATCACGTCATTATCCAAATCCACCTGCCGGCGGCCATTCGCGTAAGGCAGTGTCATGGTGAGATGATGCGTGACAACCTTATCCACCTCGATACCGATAACCGGCCCGCTCGGACCGCTGGCGGGTACGATGAAATCCTCCGCCGAGACCTTGCCCAGCTTCATGCTCTCCAGCCCGACAAAGTCCGGGATTTTCCGAGCGGCGAAATCAATCTCATCGACGATGCACCCGCCCGCGATGACACGCTTCACGGCACATTCGTTAAGGTCTTCCAGCAGCACGATATCCGCGCGCTGGCCGGGGGCGATGAGCCCGCGGTCCCGCAGCCCGAAACCGCGCGCGGCGGAGTAGGAAACCGCGCGGTAAGCGTACAGCGGCGCAACGCCGGAAGCGATCGCCTTGCGGACCAGGAAATCCAGATGGCCCTCGCTAAAAATATCCAGCGGGTTGCGGTCATCGGTGCAGAAGGAGCATTGCAGCGAGGTTTCCGGCGTCAAAGCCGGGCTGAGCGTGCGCACATCGCGCGTCACGGTACCTTCGCGGATGAGCAGATGCATGCCCTTGCGCAGCTTCTCCCAGGCCTCGGGCAGAGAGGTCGTCTCATGGCAATTGCGGATGCCGCAGGAGAGATAGGCGTTCAGGTCCCGACCAGAGAGCTTGGGCGCATGGCCATCGATATGCTCGGCGGAGAAGGCGTAGAGCTTCTCCATCACCACCGGGTCTTTGTGCAGCACGCCGGGGAAATTCATGAATTCCGCCAGCCCCAGCACTTTCGGGTGCTTCAGGTAAGGCAGCAGGTCGCCCGCGCGCAAATCCGCACCTGAGGTTTCCATGCCTGTGGCGGGCACGCAGGAGGAAAGCTGCACGCGCAGATCCATCGCCAGACCGAGCGCGGATTCGGCGAAGTATGAAAGCCCCTCCGTGCCCAGCACGTTGCAGATTTCATGCGGATCGCAGATCGCCGTGGTGGTGCCGCGCGGCAGCACGATACGGTCGAACTCGGACGGCGCCACCAAGGTGGATTTCGCAATGCACATGGGTGTCGATAAAACCCGGCACGGCGATCAGCCCACGCCCATC
Organism: uncultured Pseudomonadota bacterium; assembly: GCA_963827925.1. GTDB lineage: Bacteria > Pseudomonadota > Alphaproteobacteria > Acetobacterales > Acetobacteraceae > Acidocella. Next base: position 124,812 of record CAWHDE010000006.1, read on the forward strand.
AATCTCCCGCGCGCCCTCATAGCCCTCATAGGTGCCGATGATGCGGTCACCGGAAATGGCGATATCGCTTTCGGCGATATCGCCGGTGACGAGGTTGAGGAATTTGACATTCTTGATGACGAGGTCGGCCGGCATGCGGCCCATGGCCTGGTCGATGCAGCGCTCAAGGAAGCCCGGCGCCAGTTTGTTCTGCTTCTCCATGGCCCATGATACAGATTCGTATCAGGTGGACCAGAAGAAATTTTGGTTATTCCCCCACCAGCGCCTTGGCGAACTCCCCGGCATCGAAGGGGCGCAGATCCGCGATCTGCTCGCCCGTACCAACCGCATGAATAGGCAGCGCAAATTTCTCCGCCAGCGCCACCACGATGCCGCCGCGCGCCGAGCCGTCCAGCTTGGTAACGATCAGCCCGGTCAGATCCACCATCTCCTTGAAGATGCCCACCTGCGTCACCGCATTCTGGCCGGTGGTGGCATCCAGCGTGAGCAAGGTGGCGTGGGGCGCGGTGGGGTCCAGCTTGCGGATCACGCGGATGATCTTCCGCAGCTCCTCCATTAGCGCGGTCTTGTTGTGCAGCCGCCCGGCGGTGTCGATCAGCAGCACATCGGCGCCCGTTTTCTGCGCCCGGCTCAGCGCGTCATGCGCCAGGGAGGCAGGGTCGGTGTTCGGCGGCGCGGTGACAACCTCGCACCCGGCGCGCTGCCCCCAGACCTGGAGCTGCTCCACCGCCGCCGCGCGAAAAGTGTCGCCCGCCGCGAGCATCGGGGTCAGCCCGGCTTCACGGTATACGGAAGCCAGCTTGCCGATGGTAGTGGTCTTGCCCGCGCCATTCACCCCGGCCATCAGGATCACGAAGGGTTTCTTGCTCCGGTCCAGCTCCAGCGGCGCCGCGACGGGGGCAAGAATTTCGGAGATTTCCTTGGCCAGGGTCTCGCGCACCTCCTCATCCGTCACCTCCTTGCCGAAGCGGGTGGACCGGAAGCCCTTGATGATGCGCGCCGCCACAGCGGGGCCGAGATCAGCCGCGATCAGCTGCTCCTCCAGCTCCTCCAGCGCCTCATCATCCAGCTTGCGCTTGGTGAAGACGGCGGTAATGCCGCCGGTGAGTTTCGCGGCAGAGCGCGACAGCCCGGACTTCAGCCGGGAGAAAAACGAGGAAACAGCCATTTACAGAATCTCGGGAATTTCGCCGGCAAAGGCGGTTTTGGCCGGGCCGCGCATCAGCACATGGCCGTTCTCGGCCCAGGTGATCAGCAATTCCCCGCCATCCATTTCCACCACCGCCTTGCGCCCGGTGAGGCCACGGCGATGCGCGTTGACCAAGGTGGCGCAGGCGCCGGAGCCGCAGGCCAGCGTAAGCCCCGCTCCGCGCTCCCACACGCGCAGGCGGATACGTGCGGGGCTTTCGATATTGGCGAAGCCGATATTGGCGCGTTCGGGGAAGAGGCGGTTTTTCTCCAGCATCGGCCCGAAGGTCTCGATCGATAAATGCTGGAGGTCATCCACGAAAAACGTCGCATGCGGGTTGCCCATGGAGCAGGCGGCCGGGTCGGAAACCGGCCCCAGGCCAAGCGGCAGATGCAGCGTATCAGCCGGGCCGGAGAGCGGCACATCGCCCCATTCCAGATGCGGCGGGCCCATATCCACCTCAACCAGCCCCGGCCCCAGAATCTCGGCCGTCAACAGCCCTGAAATGGTGCGGATGCTCACGTCCCGCGCGCCATTCTCCTCGGCCAGCAGGGCCGCCACGCAGCGCGTGGCATTGCCGCAGGCACCGCTCTCGGAGCCATCAGAATTCAGGATGCGCATGAAGGCATCCGCCCCGGCATCATCCGGCTCGATGATAACCAGCTGGTCGCACCCCACGCCCCGGCGCCGGTCGGCGATCTGGCGCACGGTCTCGACGCTCAGGGCCAGCTTGGTCGCGCGGCCATCCAGCACCACGAAATCATTGCCGGCACCATGCATCTTCAGAAAGGGAAGCGGGAGCATGGCCCTATCCTTAACCCGCCCAGCCAAACGCGGCAAACGCCGCGCTTAGTACATCGAGGAGGTAACGCCGCGCAGATTACGCTCCTCCAGCGCCCGGCCGGTGCCCAGCGCCACGCATTGCAGCGGGTTCTCCGCCACCATCACCGGCAGGCCGGTGGAGACGCGCAGCACCTCATCCAGCCGGTGCAGCAACGCGCCGCCGCCGGTGAGCATGATGCCCTTGTCCACAATATCCGCCGCCAGCTCCGGCGGGCAATTCTCCAGCGCCACCTTGATCGCCTCGACGATCTGCCCGACCGGCTCAGCCAGGCTCTCGGCGATCTGGCGCTGCGTCACGGTCACTTCCCGCGGCACGCCGTTGATCAGGTCGCGGCCCTTCACGAAGCGGCTGGGGCCATCCTGGTTGCTGTCCACCCAGGCGGCGCCGATATCCATCTTGATGCGCTCGGCGGAGCTTTCGCCGATCAGCAGGTTGAAGGCACGGCGGATGTAAGAGATGATCGCCTCGTCCAGCTTGTCCCCGCCCACGCGCACGGAACGGGCATAGACGATACCGCCCAGCGAGATCACCGCCACTTCGGTCGTGCCGCCGCCAATATCGACGATCATGGAGCCGGAGGGCTCGGTAACGGGCAGATTGGCGCCAATCGCGGCGGCCATCGGCTCCTCGATCAACAGCACCTTGCGCGCTCCGGCACTCTCGGCGGATTCCTGGATGGCGCGGCGCTCAACGGCGGTGGAGCCGGACGGCACGCAGATGATGATCAACGGCGAGGCATAGCCACGGCGGTTATGCACCTTGCGGATGAAGTGCTTGATCATTTCCTCGGCCACTTCGAAATCGGCGATCACGCCGTCGCGCAGCGGCCGGATGGCCTGGATGTTGCCCGGCGTGCGGCCCAGCATCAGCTTGGCATCCTCACCCACGGCGAGCACCTGCTTGCGGCCCTTCACATCCTGGAGCGCGACAACGGAGGGTTCCGCCAGCACAATCCCGCGCCCCTTCACGTAAACCAGCGTGTTCGCGGTGCCGAGATCGATCGCCATGTCAGCCGACATCAGGCCGAGAAGTTTGGAAAACATCAAAACCCTTTCCGCAGGGGGCGGCTTCACGCGGCGCCGCGCCCAAAAAACGTGCCGTACGGCCGCTGGCCTTACAGCCCGTTCAGCATTGGAGCAAGGCCTCAATCGGGCCCTTCCTTCGCCATATTTCCCTCCCCATTTGGGAACTATCTGCGAATACTGAATCATCAAGGAGATATGAACGTGACATGTAAAGTCACCCCCGCCGTTTTGCTCGCTTTGGCGGGTTTAAGCCTTGCCGGATGCGGCTATTCGCCAGGCTCGCGCGCCCTCTCGGGCGGCGCCATCGGCGCGGGAGCGGGTGCCATCTTGGGCACGGTCGCCGGCATCGGGCCGGGGGCGGGTGCAGCTATCGGCGGCGGCGTGGGCGCTGTGGCGGGTGCCGCCATCAGCCCGCACGCATTAAATCTTGGCAAGCCTCTCGTCGGAGGCTGAACGCCAAATGAAGGAATTGTCAGGCGCGGGACGCGCGCTTGAAATCTTCAGCCAAGATTAAATATCCAAAATGATTTCCGATAACGGGAGTTTTAAAAAATGTTTCGTAAAATCTCTACTGGTCTGTTTCTCGCCGTATCGCTGACAGCGTTGGTGGGTTGTGGCGAGTCCCCCGGCCACCGCGCCTTGACAGGCGGTGCCATCGGTGCCGGCGGCGGTGCCATCATCGGCGCGGCCACGGGCATGGGCGCTGGCACTGGCGCGCTCATCGGCGGTGCCGCCGGTGCGGTTACCGGTGCGGCGACCAGCCATAATTAGGTCAATCTCGGCAACTGATCCAGTAAGGCCCCGGAATCCCCGGGGCCTTACGCGCCCTATGTCACGGTAACGACCACCACATGGTCGGCATCCACCTCCTGCAAGGCTTGGTATAGAGCGCCAATACCGGCGAGCATCGCCTCGCCCGCGCCCTCCTCCTCATCCTCGGTGAAGTCGGCATAGGCCTCCCCCAACTCCTCGGCGGTGAAGTTCTCCGGGTCGAGCTGCTCCAGATATTTCTTCTGGTCTTCCTTGGTCAGGATGAACACCAGCGCCTCGGTGGCCTCCGCCAGATCAGCCACGATGGCGTTTTCGCTGGTCTCCAGGTCAATGTCATAATCATCGGCCAGCACCGGCAGCAGCACGGAGAAAATATCCCCGTCCTCCTCGAATTCAACAACAGACACGCCATTAGCCGCCAGGAAATCCGGCAGCCCCTGCGGGTCATCCCCACCGGCGGCGGAGGCGAGTTCCCTCAACTCTTCCCTGGGTAAACGAATGAAGGACACAGTGGCCGGCATAAAGATCTTCCCTTGCTGTTGGCACCTTCATAACAATCCCTGCGGGGGGCTGTCAGCACCCATCCCTCTTGGCCCGCCCGCCCCCGCAGGCTAAACGCGCCGGTTGAACACAGGAGGACTGCATGACTGAAGAAACACGGAATTTCGACACCGAGGTTGGCCGGCTGCTCGACTTGGTGGTTCACTCCCTCTATTCCGACCGCGAGATTTTCCTGCGCGAGCTGGTGGCCAACGCCGCCGATGCCACGGATAAGCGCCGCTTCCTTGCCCTTTCAGACGGTGCCCTGGCCCTGCCGGACAATGCCGGCATCCGCATCAGCGCGGACAAAGCCACCCGGACCATCCGCATCGAGGATAGCGGCATCGGCATGAGCAAGGAGGAGCTGGGGGAGAATCTGGGCACCATCGCCCGCTCCGGTACCGCCGCCTTCACCTCCCAGCTTGCCAACGCCAAACCAGAGGAGCGCCCGAGCCTCATCGGCCAGTTCGGCGTGGGGTTCTACTCCGCCTTCATGGTGGCGGACCGGGTGGAAGTTATTTCCCGCAAGGCTGGACATGATGAGGCGTGGGAATGGATCTCCGACGGGCGCGGGCAATATACGCTGAAATCCGCCGGGCGCACGGCACCTGGCACCACCGTCCTGCTGCATATGAAACCCGATGCCGAGGAGTTCCTGGAACCGATCCGGCTGAAGACCATCATCCGCAAATGGGCGGACCATATTACGTTGCCGGTCGAGATCGAGGAGGACGGCAATTTTGCTCCCGTGACCGAGGGCAAGGCGCTCTGGCGGAAAAACCGCAGCGAGATCACGCAAGAGGATTACGCGGATTTCTACCGCCATGTCGGCCATAGCTTTGATGAGCCCTTCGCCACCATCCATTGGCGCGCGGAAGGCACGGTGGAATTTTCGGCGCTGCTCTTCATCCCGTCGCAAAAGCCCTTCATGCCGGTGGAGGAAAGCCGGGGCTCCAAAGTGCGGCTGCATGTGAAGCGCATGTTCATCACCGACGACGCAAAGCTGCTGCCGAACTGGCTCTCCTTCGTCGTGGGGGTGGTGGACACAGAGGACCTGCCGCTGAACGTGTCACGCGAGATCCTGCAATCCACCCCGGTGCTGGAAAAAATCCGCAAGGCGCTGGTCAACCGCGTGCTGACGGAGCTGAAATCCAAGGCCAAGGACGCCGAGGCCTTCAAGGGCTTCCTGGAGGATTTCGGCGCTGTGCTGAAAGAGGGCATCTACGAGGATACCGGCCACGCCGCCGAGATCGCCGCACTGCTGCGCTTTGCCTCCACCAAGGAGGAAGCGACGACGCTGGGCGAGTATATCGCCCGCATGGCGGAAGGGCAGAGCGATATCTATTACCTCGCGGGCGACGCGCCGAACCTGAAAACCTCACCGCAGCTCGAAGGCTTCGCCGAGAAGGGGTATGAGGTGCTGCTACTCTCGGATGCGATCGACGCGTTCTGGCCAGGGCGGCTTGGCACCTACAAGGAGAAGAAGCTCGTTTCCGTCTCCCAGGCGGGCAAGCTGTTCGAGGCGGGAGACGTCTCCGAGGCCATCACCAATCTCTGCACGAAGCTGAAGGATGCGCTGGGTGCGGAAGTGTCTGAGGTCTCAGCCTCTTCCCGGCTGAAAGACAGCCCCGCCATGCTGGTGGCCGCGGAAGTGGGGCCGGACCTCGCCATGCAGCGCCTGCTGCGCCGGGCGGGCCGCCCAGCGTTCGGCCTGCCGCCGAAACTGGAGATCAACCCCACCCACAAGCTGGTGGAGGCCCTGGCCGCGAAAGAGGATGTGAAGGAGGCGGCAAGCCTGCTGCTCAACCTCGCCAAGCTGCAGGATGGAGATTTGCCGGAAGACCCGGCGGCCTTCGTGCGGCAGGTTTCTGCCGCCCTGGCTAAGAAAGCCTAACCAAAAAAACGCCGGAAGCTCCTGCTTCCGGCGTTTTCGTTTCAGCCCTTCAGAACCGCCAGCGCCTCTTCATGCAAGGCACGGTTGGCGCTGGCCAGCACGGAGCCGTCACTGCCCAGCTTGAGCGGCGCGCCGGCCCAATCGGTCACGACACCGCCAGCGGATTCGATCACCGGAGCCAGCGCCGCCCAGTCCCAGGGCTTCAGGTCATGCTCGGCGACCAAATCGATCTGCCCCAGCGCCAGCAGCCCGTAGGAATAGGCATCGCCACCCCAATAGGTCCGCTTGGACGCCTGCTTGAGCTTATCGAAGCGGCTCACCGCCTCGGCTCCGGCACCGGCGATCATCTCCGGCGAGGTGGCGGAAAATTCCGCGCCCGCCAGCGTCACACCCTGCCTGGTGCCTGGCGTGCCGCCGTAAGAGCCCGTGAAACGCGGCTTCATCCCGCGCCCGCCCGCCCAGCGCTCGCGCGTGATCGGCTGGTCGATAAAGCCCAGCACTGGCACGCCATCCTCCAGCAGCCCGAGCAGCGTGGCAAAGCTGGTGCGGCCGGTGATGAAGGCGCGCGTGCCGTCAATCGGGTCGATGACCCAGACATATTTGGCGCCTGCGTTATGGGCGGGGAATTCCTCGCCAATGATGCCGAAATCAGGCGTCGCCTTGGCCAAGGCATCCCGCAACAGCTCCTCGGCCTTGCGGTCGGCGACGGTGACGGGGCTTTCGTCGGATTTATCGTCCGCGCTCAACCCGGCGCGGAAATAGGGGCGAATAATAGCGCCGCTGGCGTCAAGTGCCGCGTCGGCAATGGCGATGAGATCTTGCATGTCTAGGGGAGCTTTGCGGGGCTGTCGGCGTTCTGATTTAAATATGCAATCATGTCCGCTCGGGTCTGGTCATTGCTGATACCAGGGTAGACCATGTGCGTGCCCGGGGCAAACGTGTTCGGAGATTTCAGCCACATATTAAGCGCCGTTGCGGTCCAGATCTGTCCGGCCTTGGGCTTCACCGCGTCGGAATAGGCAAAACCCGGCACCGAGAAGGATTTGGCGCCGACAACGCCATAGAGATCCGGCCCCACCCCGTTGGGCGCGCCCTTGGCGATGGCGTGGCAGGCCGCACATTGCTCCTGGAAAAATGCCTGGCCCTTGGCCGGGTCCGCATGGGCGAGCAGAGCGGAAAGATCCTCCGCCGGTGCCGCAGCCGGAGCAGATGTTGAGCCGCCGGCGCGGCGCTGGCGGCCTTGATCTGCTCCGCCGTGGGCAAAGGCAGCGGCCGGGTGGAGAGCGTGCGCAAATAGGCGATCACATCCGCACGGCTCTGGGTGTTGTGAATCCCGGCATAGGACATGCCGGTGCCGGGCGCGAAATCATTCGGCGCGTACAGCCACCGATTCATTTTGTCGAAATCCCAGCTGCCGCTGGCCTTGGCCTTCACCGCCGCCGAATAGGTGAACCCGGCATGGGCGAACATTGGCGCCCCTAGCGCGCCGTAGAGATTCGGGCCGACGCCATTCGCTCCGCCATTGGTAAAAGTGTGGCAGGACGAGCATTGCTGCTGCACAAAGGCCTGCCCCTTGGCGATATCGGCACTGGCCAGCAGCGGCAACACGCTCTCCGGCCCCGTTGGCGCAGTTGCCGCGGCAGGCGCGGCGCTGGGCAAGGCGGCAATCTGGATGGCGGGCTTTTCCGGCGACTCATCGGGCATCACGATATGGGCGATGCGGTTCGCCCCCCACAACACCAGCCCCGCCGTTAGCACTCCCGCCGCGATCTTATTACCGAGCAGACCATCCTTGCCCGATTTGTTCATGGTTTCCCCCGGGTTCGCATTCTGGACGCGTTGCACTAAGCCGTAGAGGGAATTAGGCAGGGCGGCAAGCTGCAATGAAAGCAATGGTTTTGACTCCCATCGTCCTGATTCCCGCCCGCCTTGGCTCCACCCGCCTGCCCGGCAAGGTGCTGGCCGATATCGGCGGCAGGCCGATGATCGCGCATGTGCTGGCCAGGGCGCAGGAAGCCGGGCTGGGACCCGTGGCCGTGGCTTGCGGCGAGGCGCAAGTGGCTGAACAGGTTGAAAAAGCAGGCGGCATCGCGGTGCTGACGGACCCTGACCTGCCCTCCGGCTCGGACCGTATCTTTGCCGCACTGCAAAGCCTCGACCCGGCGGGCAAGCACGACGTGATCGTGAATCTCCAGGGCGATCTGCCCTCCATCGACCCGTCCTATCTTGCAACAGTCCTGGCGCCGCTGGCGCAGGGCTATGATATCGGCACGCTCGTCGCCCCCATCACCACCGAGGAGGAGCGCACCGCCCCTTCCGTGGTGAAATGCGCCTGCGCCTTTCCGGACGGCGCCGACGTGGCCCCGCCTTGTATTTCTCCCGCAATCCGGTGCCGAGCGGCGATGGCCCGCTCTGGCACCATATCGGGATTTACGCCTATCGCCGCGCGGCGCTGGAGCGATTTGTCGCCTTGCCGCCCTCACCGCTGGAACAGCGCGAGAAGCTGGAGCAGCTGCGCGCCTTGGAGGCGGGCATGCGCATCGGCGCGGCACGGGTTGCGGCGGCGCCCTTCGGCGTCGATACACCAGAAGATCTTGAACGGGCGCGGGAGGCGCTGACGAAATGAGCCTGATCGCATTCCAGGGCCAGCCTGGCGCCTATTCCGACCTAGCCTGCCGCATCGCCTATCCGGGTGCCGCGACCCTGCCCTGCGAGACCTTCCAGGCCGCGATGATCGAAGTGCGGGAAGGCCGGGCCGACCTCGCCATGCTGCCGCCGGAAAACTCGCTAGCCGGGCGCGTGGCGGACATGCATGCGCTTTTGCCGGAAAGCGGGCTCTGCATCATCGGCGAGACCTTTCTGCGCGTCGAGCATTGCCTGCTGGCCCCCAAGGGCACGAAGATCGGCGACATCAAGCGCATCCATTCCCACCCCGTCGCGCTGGGGCAAATCCGCCGCCTGCTGACGGAGCTGAAGGCCACCGCCGTCGCGGAATACGACACCGCAGGTGCCGCGGAAATCGTGGCCGGGCTGAACAGCAAGGAGGATGCGGCCGTCGCCTCCTCCCTCGCCGGGGAGATGCACGGGCTCGATATTCTGCGCCACAATGTCGAGGATGCCTCCCACAACACCACGCGCTTCTACATCATGGCGCGCGAGCCCCTGGTGCTGGACCCGGAAACGCCGGGGCTGATGACCACCTTCGTCTTCAATGTACGCAACGTGCCGGCGGCGCTCTACAAGGCGATGGGCGGGTTCGCCACCAATGGCGTGAACATGACCAAGCTGGAAAGCTACATGCTGAACGCCAGCTTTACCGCCACGCAGTTCCTGGCGGAGGTGGAGGGCCACCCTGACCAGCGGCCGCTGCGCCTGGCTTTTGAAGAGCTTGGCTTTTTCTCGACAGAATTCAAAATTCTCGGCACCTACAAGATGGACCCATACCGACGCCAGCATCGCTCGGTACTGGAGGAAACGCCGGACTAGCTTTAGCCGATTATTAATTCCGGTTGTGTACCGTAACCCCATGCTGCACCAAACGCTGCTGGGGTCGGCGGAACTCCTTGCAAAAGATCATCGACATCATTCCCAGCCCGGTCTTCATCAAGGATGAAGACCATAAATGGGTGTTTCTAAACGACGCCGCCACGCGGCTGCTCGGCGGCGCACGGGACGAGCTGCTTGGCAAATCGGACTACGACATCTTCCCTGAAAGCCAGGCGGCGCTGAGTTGGGCTTCGGACAATGAGGTACTGGCCACCGGGCAGACCGTGGAAAGCGAGGAATGCCTCACCCTCCCCGTATCAGGCGAGACGCACACCATGATCATGCGCAAGACCCTGCTGCATGTTCCGTCTGGGCGGCGCTTTCTGGTCGGTGTCGCTTCCGATGTCACGGAATACCGCAATGCCGTCGCGGAAAACCATTTTCTCTCCCGGCATGATGTGCTGACCGGTTTGCCCAACCGCATCCTGTTCCACGAAACGCTTAACGCAGCCGTGCGGCACGGCCAAAGGGCAGTGGATAATATCGCCGTTCTGCTTGTGGATCTGGACGGATTCAAGGCCGTGAACGACGCCTATGGGCACGAGGCCGGGGATGAGCTGCTGCGCATCGTCGCCGGGCGGTTAACAGAAACTGTCCGCGGCACGGATCTGGTGGCGCGGCTGGGCGGGGATGAATTCGGCATTTTGCTGCGCGGCGGCCCCGCTCTGAGTCTGGCGGCGGAGCGTGTCGCCATGGATATCTGCTCCGCCATCGCTGCACCCATCCTGCTGCCACAGACCCAGACACGCGTCTCCGCCTCCGTCGGCATCACCTATTTCAGTAATCTGGAGATAAAGCCGGAAGAGCTGATCCGGCAGGCGGATCTCGCCATGTACAGCGTCAAGCGCTCCGGCCGGCATGGGCATAAAACCTATGAACCAGCGCTTGAGACCACCGCCAGCCGACAGCTCCACGCGGATCTGCTGCAGGCACTGGCCAGGCGGGAGCTGCATGTGGCCTACCAGCCGCTCTGGAACCCACCGGACGGGCTACTCACCGGCTATGAGGCGCTGCTGCGCTGGCAGCACTCGCATTTCGGAGATATTCCGCCGCGAACCTTCATCCCCATCGCGGAGCAAAGCGGGTTGATCGCCACTTTCGGCGCCTACGTGCTGCGCGCCGCCTGTGCGGCCGCCCGTAGCTGGCCCGAAGAGGTGCGGCTATGCGTAAACGTCTCCCCCCTGCAGCTGACCGACCCGCATTTCGCCGAGACCGTTAACCAGGCCCTGGCCGAATCCGGCCTGCCCCCCTACCGGCTGGAGCTGGAAATCACCGAAAGCCGTCTGACGCTGGACATGGTGATGCCCTGCATCAGCTCCGGCTGCTGCGAGAAGAAGGCGTGCAGGTGGCGGTGGATGATTTCGGCACCGGCGCTGCCTCGTTGGACATGATGCACCGTTTCGGCCTGAACCGCATGAAGATCGACCGGCGTTTCATCTCCGGCCTGCCGGCGGATAAGCGGGGCTATGCCATCGTCCGCGCCTTGATCCGGCTGGCGCATGATCTAGGTGCCCATGTCACGGCCGAAGGGGTGGAGCATATGGAGCAGGCGATCTGCCTGATGCAGTTGGGCTGCGATGAGATGCAGGGCTATCTATTCGGCCACCCCAACGCGCCCAAAACCATCCTCTGAAACAGCCGCTTACCCGGCGCGAAACCCGAGCGTGGCTTCCGTCGCCACAATCTCCGTTACATATCCGTCCTGTCCATAAGGGGCCAGCAGCGTCTCAATCTCACGCTCCAGTGTCCCGGCGCCTCCTGCCGCGCGCGCCAGGGCAATGCTGGACATGGAAAAGGCGCGGGTAATGAGCGAGGCCACGCTGGTACGCCGGCGCTCGATAACCGCATGGGTTTCCAGTTGGGAGAAGGCCGAGTCGAGCAGGACAGCTTCATGCCGCACCCAGCCGGGACGGCGATGCACGCTCGGCTCCGTCTCATGCTCGCGCAGCAAAGCGCGGTAGCCGGGCCACCAGGCATTTTCAGGCAGCTCCGGATGGGTATCGTGAAACAAGGCAACAGCACCGTTTGGCGCTACCAGCGCTTCCAACCGGCGCAGCGTGTCGGCACGGTCCATCCAATGGAAGGAGCGGCCCATGGTCACGAGCTGGAAGCGGCCCCACTCAGGCGCGATGTCGTAAGAGCTGGCCCGACGCCATTCGATATTCGCGGGCGCGTTCTCTGCGGCGATGCGCAGCATTTCCGGCTCCGGATCCACACCCACCACCTGCGCCACCAAAGACGCGAAGGCCTTTGCCAGCGGCCCTGGGCCGCAGCCGAGATCAAGCAGCCGGTGCGACGGATTCAGCCGGGTAAATTCGGCGACCCTGGCAACGAGGTGGGGAGAATAGGCGGCGCGCCCGGCAAGATAATGGCTGGCCGCGTTTTGGAACCGATGGGGCTGAAAGGGCTGCACACTCATGCCACCAACATAATGTCCACACGCCTGGCACCAATAAAAAGGGCCGGTAAAAACCGGCCCTTTCGTAGATCAGGTATTCATCGCCTCGAAGAAATCGGAGTTGGTCTTCGAGTATTTCAGCTTGTCGAGCAGGAACTCCATCGCATCCGTCGTGCCCATCGGGTTCAGGATACGGCGCAGCACCCACATCTTCGAGAGCACGGCCTTGTCGACCAGCAGCTCCTCCTTACGGGTGCCGGACTTGGTGATGTCGATGGCCGGGAAGGTGCGCTTGTCGGAGAGCTTGCGGTCCAGGATCAGCTCGGCATTGCCGGTGCCCTTGAACTCTTCGAAAATCACCTCATCCATGCGGCTGCCGGTATCGATCAGCGCCGTGGCGATGATGGTCAGGCTACCGCCTTCCTCGATATTACGTGCCGCGCCGAAGAAGCGCTTCGGGCGCTGCAGGGCGTTGGCATCCACACCGCCGGTGAGCACCTTGCCGGATGAGGGCACAACGGTGTTGTAGGCACGGGCCAAACGAGTGATGGAGTCCAGCAAAATCACCACGTCGCGCTTATGCTCGACGAGGCGTTTGGCTTTCTCCAGCACCATCTCCGTCACCTGCACATGGCGGGAAGCCGGCTCATCGAAGGTGGAGGCCACCACTTCGCCGCGCACGGAGCGGGACATGTCGGTCACTTCCTCCGGGCGCTCATCGATGAGCAGCACGATCAGGAACACTTCCGGATGGTTGGCGGTGATGGAAGAGGCAATGTTCTGCAACATCACCGTCTTGCCGGTGCGCGGGGGGGCGACCACCAGGGCGCGCTGGCCCTTGCCGATGGGCGCCACCAAATCGATCACCCGGCCCGTAACTTCCTTGGCCTGGCCCTTCACGGTCGGCTCGGGCACCTCGATCTCCATCTTCAGACGGGAGGTGGGGTAGAGCGGGGTGAGATTGTCGAAATTGATGCGGTGTTTCACCGCTTCCGGCGACTCGAAATTAATCTTGTCGACATTCACCAGAGAGAAATAGCGCTCCCCTTCCTTCGGCGCGCGGATCTCGCCATCCACCGTGTCGCCCGTGCGAAGCCCGTAGCGGCGGACCTGCTGGGGGGAGACATAAATGTCTTCCGGGCCGGGGAGGAAGTTCGCCTCCGGGTTGCGCAGGAAGCCGAAACCGTCGGGCAGGATTTCGAGCGTACCGTCACCGCGAATAGCTTGGTCGTTCTCGGCGATGGCCTTCAGGATGGCGAACATGATGTCCTGCTTGCGCAGGGAAGAGGCGTTCTCGACCTCCAGCTCCTCGGCCAGGGCCAGAAGATCGGTGGGGGATTTTGCCTTCAATTCGGCGAGATGCATGGGGAGCCAGAATTCCAGTTACAGGAAACGCCACGGCAGGACGCCATGGCAACAAGTAGAAATGAGAAAAACATGCGGCCCAGGACGGGGCGCCAAGACACGGACGGCCTTAACTCGCACTAATGGTGTCTTCCGGCCCGCACGTCAAGGCTGGGCTAGGGTCGTTATGGTTTAAAATGGTCTCAATCAGGCGTCTTTCAACCCTTCCCGCGCGGCGGTGGCCAGCTCGTCGGCGCGTTCATTCATCGGATCGCCCGAATGGCCCCTCACCCAGAGCCATTCGATCTTATGGGGTTTCGCCGCCTCGAGAATCCGCTGCCAGAGATCCATATTCTTTACCGGATCGCCCGTTGAGCTACGCCAGTTCTTGCGTACCCAGCCCTGGTGCCAACGCGTGATGCCGTTTTTGAGGTACTCCAAGTCGGTATGCAGCTTCACAATGCAGGGGCGTTTCAGCGCGCCGAGCGCCTCGGCGGCGGCGGTCAGCTCCATGCGGTTATTGGTGGTATCCCCCTCCCCGCCGGACAGCTCCTTCACAGCGCCCTTGAATTTCAAGATCGCCGCCCAGCCGCCAGGGCCGGGATTGGGCTTGCAGCCGCCATCCGTCCAGATCTCGACGATGATTTCCTGATCCTCAGAGGCCATAGGCGCTGGCTCCCGAGACGGAGAAATGGAAGCGCAGCCTCCGGTAATAATCCAACGGGTCCTTAGGCGTGACCATCGCGCCTGCCTGGGTGTTCAGCCAGTCATAGAGCCTTGTCACCAAAAAGCGCAGCGCGGCGCCGCGCGCCAGCACCGGCAGAGCGTCGATTTCCGCCCGAGACAATGGCCGCACGGATTGATAACCCCGCAAAAGCGCGCGGGAGCGGGTCACGTTCAGCTCCGCATGGTTCTCGAAGCACCAGGCATTCAGGCAAGTCGCGATATCGTAGGCAAAAATATCCGTGCAGGCGAAATAGAAATCGATCAGCCCGGAAATCTGGCCCTCCAGGAAAAACACATTGTCAGGGAACAGATCGGCATGGATCTGCCCGACCGGCAGATCCTTCGGCCAGTCAGCCAGAATCTGCCCCAGCCAGGCTTGCAGCTCGGCTCCCAGACCGCTCAGCACGCTGTCCGCATGGGGCAGGCTTTTGGCCAGAAGCGGTCCCCAGGACTCGGGGCCAAGGCCATTGTGCCGCGTCATGGCAAAGCCCTCGCCAGCCAGATGCAGCCGTGCCAGCGCCGCGCCCAGCGGCTCGCAATGGTTGAGCCTGATCTGCCGTGGCCAGACTCCGGGCAGGAAGGTGGTGATGGCGGCCATCTTGTCCGCCAGCTCCTGCAAATTCCGCCCATCCCTGGCGCGCACCGGCAGCGGGCAGGGAAGGCCATGGGTGCGCAGATGCTCCATCAACCCCAGGAAATAGGGCAGATCCTCCTTGTTCACCCGCTTTTCATAAAGGGTGAGGATAAAATCGCCCTCTGTGGTCTTCAGCGCGTAATTGCTGTTCTCCACCCCCTCGGCAATGCCGCGGAATGCGGTGAGCGTGCCGATATCATAAAGGGCAAGGAACTCGGTCAGCGCCTCGTCTGTAACTTCGGTGTAAACGGCCATGTGCGTAGATGACCGGGGATAAAAAATTCTGGCAAGTGAGCGGCCATGAAAGATTTCCGGTCCGCTCTCTTGTCCGCCGCCTCCCTGGCCTGTCTGCTCAGCCTTGCCGCCTGCGGTGGCGGCAGCAACCCGGCCGCTAACACCAATACCGCCAGCAAGGCGGGCCGCCGGGTGGTGGCGCGCCGCATGGCCATGGCATTCACCGCGATGGCGTGCCCGGCGACCCGACAGATTTCTGCCCTCAGGTGGCGGTGCTGCAGCAGGCCCAAACCGTGACGCTCTTCCCGCCCGGGCGCAGCGATGTCGCCTCACAGATCTCAACCGCACAAATCACCGGCATCTCGGGCGACTGCGCTTACAAGAAGGAGCACAACGCGCTGGATGTGAGCTTCACGACTAACTTCCTGGCCGATAACGGCCCGGCGAATGAAGGCCAGCCGATCACCCTGCCCTGGTTCGTGGCCATCACCAAGGGCAACCATATTATCGACAAGCACGAATATCAGATCACGCTCAGCTTCAACGGCAATATGAGCACCACGGCTGAGACGTCGAAGCCCGTGAAGATAGAACTGCCCCCCATACCAAGTACCGCCAATCTGGAAATCCTCACCGGCTTCGAAATGACGCCGGATCAGCTTTCCTACGCCGCCGCACACCCCACCGCGGCTCCGTAAACGGCGCTGACTTTTGCGTTTAGATTGAATTGGCCAATTCAATCTAAACGCATATTGATCTTAAGGGCGCCTCTCAGAGTGCCCGCAGCACGCCGCGCAACGCCTCCACCAGCCGGGCCGCGTCCTGCGGGCCGAAGGGCAGTGGCGGACGGATCTTCAGCACATTAGCATCCGGCCCCTCGGTGCCGATGAGCACGCGGGCCTGGCGCAGCCCGTTGGCGATGCGCCGGGCGAGTTTCCGTGACGGCTGGCCGTTTTCGTAAATCTCCACCCCGGTCATCAGCCCGGCGCCGCGCACATCGGCCAAAAGCGGGAACTCGCCCTGCAAGTCAGCGAGTTCATTGCGCAGGAACTCACCGGTCTTCAGCGCGTTCTGCTGCAGCTTCTCATGCTGGAGAACCTCCAGCGTGGCCAAGGCGGCTGCGGCGGAGGCCGGGTTGCCGCCGAAAGTGGAGAAGAATTCGATCTTTTTGGTGAAGGCGGCGAGGATTTCCGGCCGTGTCACTAGCGCGCCGGTGGGGTGGCCATTGGCCATGGGCTTGCCCATGGTGACGATATCCGGCGTCACACCATGGCGGGCAAAGCCCCAGAACGCCTCGCCCATGCGCCCGAAGCCGGACTGCACCTCATCGCCCACCACCAGCCCGCCCGCCGCACGCACTTTCTCCGCCACGGCGGCGAAATAGCCGGGCGGGGTGGCAATAATGCCGTTGGAGACGAAGGCGGAATCAATCAGCAGCATGGCCACGCCATGGCCGCGTTCCTCCAGCACCGCGATGGCGCGCTCCGCATCCCGCGCATATTGCGCGCCGGCATCAGGGCCTGAGAAGCGCCCACGGAACGGGTCCGGGCTTTCCAGCACCTCAACGAAATCCGCCAAAGGCTGGGCATAGGGGCCATGATAGGGCGAGAGATCGGCAACAACATCCGTAATGCCGTGATACGCGCTGGCCATCACGATGGCGCCTTTTTTGCCCGTGAGGGCCTTGGCGATCCGGTAGGCCGTGTCATTGGCCTCGGACCCGCTATTCACCAGCAGCGCATGGTCCAGCCCGTCCGGCAGGGTGGCGGTCAGGCGCTCGGCATATTCCACCACCTTCTCATGCAGATAGCGGGTGTTGGCGCAGAGCCTGTGCATCTGGCGGGAGATGGCATCGGCCACGTAAGCGTTGCCATGGCCGACCGAAGGGACATTGTTATAGGCGTCCAGATATTCGGTGCCATCGGGGGCGTAGAGATACACGCCCTGGCCATAGACCAGATGCACCGGCTCCTCGTAGGAAAGCTCCAGCCCCTTGCCCAGCACGGCGAAGCGCCGGGCGGCCAGGGCGGCGCTGTCAGCCTCCAGAGGCGCGGCGCAGGCGGCACGGAAGCGGGCCACCACCTTCTCCTTGCCTTCCGCCAAATAAGCCTGGATGGCGCCGACGCCGATGCCGGCCAGGGCCGCAAGCTTCTCAGCACCCGAAGGGTCGTTATGCCGGCGCCAGGCCATGACCGTCGCCGTCAGCGCATGGCGGGCCAGGATCGCCTCGAACAGAGCCGGGAATTCCGCCGGCTCCAGAGGATTCACCAAATCATAGCCAGCGACCACATGGGTGGCATAGGTGACGGGGTCCAGCGACTCGCCAACGGTCTCCGCGGCTGTGACGGCTAGGTCGAAGATCAGCGGGCCGTGGATCATGTCCCCGAAATCCAGCAGGCCGGTAACGCGGCTGGCATCCTCATTCACCACCATGTTGCCGGGGTGGAGATCATTATGCACCGGCTGGTGCCGAAGCTTCGCCAGTTCCGGCAGGAAGGCCAGGAAACGGTCCAGCACGCCCTCAACCAGCGCGCGGTCCTCGGCAGGTTCAATCAGCGCGGCGAAGGGCCGCATGGTGCCGATGGCCCGCATGTCCCACACGATCTTCTGCCCCGCCCCACGATGGAAAAAATTGGCCAAAGCCTTGTCGAGGCGGGCCAACGTGGTGCCGGTATCGCGCAGCAGGCCGGGGGTGGGCTCTATGGAATCCATCACCCGGCCCTGTTGGAAATCCAGCGCCCTGACGATGTGCGGCACACCCGCCTCATCCTTCACGTAGGTATAGGCCTCACCCGCCAGCGTGCGGCGCACGCGCGGCACCGGCAAGGCCGGGTCCATCATCTTGATATGATCGAGCGCGGAGATCTGAAACTCCACCGCCTGGGGCAGTTCCGAAGGGCCAAGGATCTTGACGATAATCCCCGGCCCGTTTCCGGTATTGATGTGGAAATTCTGGTCGCGCTCGCCGTAAAGCGGCCGTGCCTCACCCTTTGCCCCAAAAAGCTCACTGGCCATTTGCTCGGCCGCCTCCTTCGTGAAGGCGGGCGGGCTGGTTTGCAGGGCGACGAGGTTTTTCGGGTTTGTCATGCGCCCAAATATGCCCGTGATGGGCAAGCAAGCCAGACCGCAGAACACAAAGAGGCCGCCTTTGTTAAAAAAGCGGCCTCCAAAAGCTTTTTATCGAATGTGTAACTCTAGCCCTGGGCGACGAAGCGCTCCAGCCAGTGGATGGTATAGTCACCGGCCTGGAATTCCGGGTTTTCCAGGATCTTCTGATGCAGCGGGATCGTGGTCTTGATACCGGTGACGACGAATTCCGTTAGCGCCCGGCGCATGCGGGCAATCGCCTCGTCACGCGTCTTGCCATAGGTGATCAGCTTGGCGATCAGGCTGTCATAATGCGGCGGCACGCGGTAGCCGGCATAAAGCGCGGAATCCACCCGCACGCCCAGCCCGCCCGGCTGGTGGAACACCTCCACCGTTCCCGGCGAGGGCGCGAAGGTCACGGGGTCCTCGGCCGTGATGCGGCATTCAATGGCATGGCCGGAGAACTGAATATCCTGCTGCGTGTAGCCAAGCGTCTCCCCGGCGGCGATGCGGATCTGCTCGCGCACCAGATCGAGCCCGGAGATCATCTCCGAAACCGGATGCTCCACCTGCAGGCGGGTGTTCATCTCGATGAAGGCGAACTGCCCGTCCTGGTACAAAAACTCCAGCGTGCCCGCGTTGCGGTAGCCGATCTTCTTCAGCGCCTTGGTCACCGTCTCGCCCAGCGCGTCGCGCGCCTCGGCGGAAATCACCGGGGAGCCGGCCTCTTCCAGCACCTTCTGGTGGCGGCGCTGGAGCGAGCAGTCGCGCTCGCCGATATGCACCACTTCCCCGTGGTTGTCGGCCAGGATCTGCAGCTCGATATGGCGCGGCTTGTCGAGATATTTCTCCATATAGACCGCGTTATTGCCGAAGGCGGCCAGGGCCTCGGCACGGGCCTCGCGCCAGGCGGCCTCCAGCTCGTCCTCGGACTTCGCGACCTTCATGCCACGCCCGCCGCCGCCGGCGGCGGCCTTGATCAGCACGGGGTATTTGATGCGCCCGGCGACTTCCCTAGCGCTCTTCCAGCGAGGCCAGCTCCCCGGGCGAGCCTGGCACCAGCGGCACACCAAGATCATCCATGGTGGTCTTGGCGGTGATCTTGTCGCCCATCATGCGGATATGCTGCGCGGTGGGGCCGATGAAGACGAGATTATGCGCCTCCACCATATCCGCGAAGGCGGCGTTCTCGGAGAGGAAGCCATAACCGGGATGGATGGCCTCAGCCCCGGTGATCAGCGCGGCGGAGATGATGGCCGGCATGTTGAGATAGGAATCGCGTGCCAGAGCGGGGCCGATGCACACGCTCTCATCGGCAAGGCGCACATGCATGGCCTCGGCATCGGCGGTGGAGTGTACGGCAACGGAGGCGATGCCCATCTCACGGCAGGCACGGAGCACACGGAGCGCGATTTCGCCGCGATTGGCGATCAGGATTTTCTTGAACATGTCAGCAGGCCGATCCTGTCAGAATGGGCTGGGGCTGAAGGCGCTGACCAAGCCGCGCCTCCAGCCCCAGGATCAAGATTGAGTGGGCTCTTCCGGAGGGAAAAACCCGTCTTACTCGATGATCAGCAGCGGCTCGTCGAACTCGACCGGAGAGCCGGTGGTGACGAGAAGCTGCTTCACGGTCCCGGCGCGCGGAGCCTTGATCTGGTTGAAGGTCTTCATCGCCTCGATCAGCAGCAGGGTCGTCCCGGCCTCGACCTTCTGGCCAACCGTCACATAAGGCGGGCTAGCCAGGCTCGGCGGAGAGATAGGCCACGCCAACCATTGGGGATTTCACCGTGCCGGGGTTCTTGGCGGGGTCAGCCGCGGCAGGTCCTGCGGCAGCCAGGGCCGGCGCCGCGGCGGGGGCAGCGGCCACGGGGGCGGCGGCAACCGGAACGGTTACCGGGGCCAGGATGCGGGCGAGGCGGACCTTGCGGTCACCTTCCTCCAGCTCGATTTCCGACAGGCCAGTGGAGTTCAGCAGCGCCGCGAGCTCCGCAAGCGCCTTCGGATCGAAGGAAAGGCTCATTGTTCGTCTTCTTCCAGAATTTCAGACAGGGCAAGCAGAGCGAGCCTATAGCCCGCAAATCCAAGCCCGCAAATCACGCCGGTGGCGGCGTTGGAGACATAGGAATGGTGCCGGAAGGCTTCCCGCTGGTGGATGTTGGAGAGATGCACCTCGATGACCGGGATATCGAGCGCCTTCAGCGCATCCATCAGCGCTACGGAGGTGTGGGAATAGCCGGCGGGGTTGATGATCAGCCCAGCGGCGCTGTTGCGCGCCTCCTGCACCCAGGTGATCAGCTCCCCCTCAAGGTTGCTCTGCCGGAAATCGATGGATAGTCCGGCGCCCTCCGCGACTTCCGCGCAGAGCGTCTCCAGATCGTCCAATGTCCCGTAACCGTAGATGTCCGGTTCCCTCGTGCCGAGGAGGTTCAGGTTCGGTCCGTTGAGGACCAGAATGAGCGGTGCTGCCATGGTGCCGGTTGCGGTAGCATAGCGCCTGCGCGGCGCCAAATTTTTGCATGATTTTTTTGCAAAGCGGCGCCTTGCGGGCGGTGAACCAGGAGCCGATAATGGGCCTATGAGCCAGACCATCCAACAGATTGTGCTGACCGTGAACGGCGAATCGATGCAGGTTCCCGCCGGTACGTCCGTTGCCGGGCTGGTTGTGATAATGGAGCTGGATACGCGCAAGCTGGCGGTGGAACGCAATCTGGAGATCGTCCCCCGCTCCCAATATGCCGCGACTTTACTGGCGGCCGGCGATGCGCTGGAAATCGTGCATTTCGTCGGAGGGGGCTAGGGATATGGATGGCATCACGCATACCGCAGACGGCTGGACCGTAGCAGGGCGGCATTTCTCGTCCCGGCTGGTGGTCGGCACCGGCAAATATAAAGACCTGGAGACCACCGCCGCCGCCATTGAGGCATCGGGCGCGGAGATGGTGACCGTCGCCGTCCGCCGGGTAAATCTCTCCGACCGCAAAGCCCCGATGCTGCAGGATTTCGTCAGCCCGGAGCGTTACACTTATTTGCCAAATACCGCCGGCTGCTTCACCGCCGATGAGGCCGTGCGCACTTTGCGTCTGGCCCGTGAGGCGGGTGGCTGGAACTTGGTGAAGCTGGAAGTGCTGGGCCCGGCCCCTACCCTGTACCCGGACATGGCCGCCACATTACTGGCCGCCGAAGCCCTTATAAAAGACGGGTTCGAGGTGATGGTCTATTGCTCGGACGACCCCGTGGCCGCCAAGCGGCTGGAGGAGATGGGCTGCGTGGCGATCATGCCACTGGGCGCGCCTATCGGTTCCGGGCTTGGGGTGCAGAACCCGCTGATGATCCAGATGATCATCGAACAGACGAAAGTGCCGGTGCTGGTGGATGCCGGAGTGGGCACAGCTTATGACGCCACCTTTGCCATGGAGCTGGGCTGCGATGCCGTGCTGGTGAATTCCGCCATCGCCATGGCGGACGATCCGGTGAAAATGGCCCGCGCCATGGATCATGCGGTGCGGGCCGGGCGTCTGGCTTTCGAGGCCGGGCGCATCCCCCGCAAATCCTACGCCTCCGCCTCCTCGCCCATGACCGGTCTGATCCGCTGAAATCCGCCCTGCGCCTTGCTCCCGAGCTAGGCGCAAATTTTCTGGCGCCTTACCTGGTGTTCGAGGCGCTGGACGCCCGTTACGGCGATACGAACGCACTGATCGCCTCCGCCGTACCACCGCTGTTATGGAGCGGTTACGAGCTGGCGAAGACCAGACGGCTGGATGCCGTGTCCCTCCTGGTGGTCGCCAGCATTGTCTTCACCGTGGCGGCTACGGCCCTTGGCGGCTCCGCAAGGCTGATCCAGATCCGTGACGCGCTGGTTACCGGCGCCGTGGGGGTGCTGTTCCTGGCTTCGCTGCTGCTGGAAAAGCCCCTGATCTTCTATCTGGCCCGCGCCACCTCAGCCCGCAACACGGCGCAAGGGGCGGAGCAGTTCGAGATGCTGTGGCGGCAACCTAATATACGCCAGACATTCCGGGTGATGACAGCCGTCTGGGGCGTAGGGCTGATCCTGCAAACCGCGCTCATGTGTTTCCTCGCCTGGATCTGGCCGATCAGCCTCTATCTGCTGCTGGGGCAGGCCATCGGCTATGGCCTGTTCGGCCTATTGCTGCTCTGGAGCATCTGGTACGGCGCCAAGAGCAAGGCACTATCCGCCATCCGGCAGGCCGGGTCCGTGACCGTGGAAAACCAGCCTATTCCTTGAGCCAGACTGGCTCCTTGATCTTGGAAATGAAGGCGGCATGGGCCTCGCGCTGCGCCTCTGTCAGGGCAATGCGGCGCGGGATGCGGCTTGCCGGGGCGTCATATTGCGCGAAGGAAAGAACGGCCTCGGTCTCCAGCGTCAATCCGCGCTGGCGCCCGCCGGTCAGCTCCACATACACGTCCGCCAGCAGCTTGCAGTCCAGCAGGGCGTTATGGGTGGTGCGGGCGGAGAGGTCGATCTCGAATCGCCGGCATAGCGCGTCCAGGCTGTTGGGCATGCCGGGGAAGCGCTGCTTGGCCAGCACCAGCGTGTCCACCATGCGGGCCTTGTCCAGCGGCATCCTGCCAATGCGGTCCAGCTCGGCCGAGATAAAGCCGAAATCGAACGGTGCGTTATGGGCGATGAGCGGCGACTCCGCGAAGAAGGCCAGCATGTCGTCCACCACCTCGGCGAATTTCGGCTTGCCCTCCACATGCGCGCTGGTAATGGCGTGGACTTTCGTGCTTTCCGCCGGAATGTCCCGTTCCGGGTCCAGCAGGGCGTAAAATTGATTGCCGGTCGGCAGGTCGTTTTCCAGCTCGATGGCGGCGATCTCGATCACGCGGTCGCCGGTCAGCGGCTCGAAGCCCGTGGTCTCTGTATCGAAGAGAACGGAACGGCTCATAGCCCCAGCTCTTTCATAATGGCCTGAACCTGCGCCTCGGTTTCCGTCAGCTCACCGGTGGTTTCAACTACGTAGTCCGCCAAGGCGCGTTTTTCCGCGTCCGGCATCTGCCGGGCGATGATCGCCTCGATCTCCGCGAGGCCAAGCCCGCGCCGCAGCACGCGGGCGATCTGCTCCTCACGCGGGCATGAGACGGTGATGATCTTGTCAAATTCCGCCTGGTGGCGGCCCTCGAACAGCAAGGGAATATCCAGCAGCACGGCTTCACGCCCGTCCGCCTCGGCCTGCGCCAGAAACCGCGCCTGCGCGGCGCGGACCAGCGGATGCATGATCTCTTCCAGCAGGCGCATCTTTACACTGTCAGCCAACACCAAAGCGCGCAGCTTGGCACGGTCCAGCACGCCATTCTCCACCATGCCGGGAAAGGCCGCCGCCAAAGCCGGAATCGCCTCGCCATGCGGCACCTGCAGCCTGTGCACTTCCTTATCCGCGTTGAAGCCGGGCACGCCGCGCGCGGCGAACATCCCCGCCACGGTGGATTTGCCCATGCCGATCCCGCCGGTGAGCCCAGGCGGATCATGCGGCGACGATCCGGTACAACTCCTCATCCACGGTTGGCGTCACGCCGAACCATGCCGTGAAACCGGGCACCGCCTGAAAGAGCAACATGCCGAGCCCCTCCACCGGCCTCAGCCCGCGCGCCTTGGCATCCGCCAGCAATTGGGTCTCCAGCGGGGCGAAAATGATGTCCGCCACCGCTAGCCCAGCGGCGGCACGGTCCAGATCCATCGGCAAAGGCGGTTCGTGCACCATGCCGAGCGAGGTGGTGTTCACCAGCAGGGCGTAGTCGGAGAGTGCCGCCTCGCGCTGCGCCCAGGGCAGCACTTTCGCCGGCGGGAGTGCCGCCGCCAGCGCCGCCGCGCGCTCGGACGAACGGTTGGTGAAGGTCACCTCCGCCCCCTCATCCTGCAACGCGGCACCGATACCCCGCGCCCCGCCGCCTGCTCCCAGGATCAGCACCGGACCTGCGGCGGGGTTCACGCCATGGTGGCGCAGATTGGCGACGAAGCCGTAGCCATCCGTGTTGCGACCCTCGATCCCGCCTGGGGTGAAGACCAGCGTGTTCACCGCCCCGGCGCGGCGGGCAAACTCGTCCACCCGGTCACAGATCGCGAACGCCGCTTCTTTGTGCGGGATGGTAACATTCATCCCCACGAACCCGGCCTTGGCTAAAGCGGGAATGACGGTGGGAAAATCAGAAGGAGCGATGGGCAGCGGCACATAGGCACCGTCAATCCCGTGGCGATTCAGCCAGGTGCCGTGGATTCGGGGAGAGCGGGAATGGGCGACCGGCCAGCCGGTGACACCGGCGAGCCGGGCTGAGCCGGTAAGGAGTCGCATGGGCGGACACCACCACGCCGCCAGGCGCTTGCCAAGAGCAGAAGCAGCAGCAGCGGAGCCAGATGTGCATAGGCTGGCTGCCAGGGCAGCAGGCCAGGCCCGAACCAGGCCAGGAAGAAGAGCAGCGGCTCGCCAATGCCAAACCGCCCCTCGGCCAGGCGCTGTTCCACCAGCAGCGCCACCGCCAAGCTGGTGCCCAGCAAATCGTAATCATGCAGATAAGGGCTGGCCAAGGCGGAGAGAATCAGCAGCGCGGGCACTGAGCGGGTAAACAACCCGGCCAGGATACAGCCGAGGCTGATGATCAACTGCGCCGCCAGCGCCGCATGCACGCCCAGCGGTTTTACCGATGCAAAGGCGCTGATCAGCCCGCCCGCGAACTCAGGCGGTTGGCCGGTGAGCAGCACATTGCTCATCACCGGGCTGGTGTAGTGGATGAAACCCTCCCACGCCGCAGGACCGAAGGCCCACAGCGAGGCCGCCGCAAGCGCTAGCGCCGCCAAGGCAGCATAGAGAAAGGCCAGAGGCGCACGGCGGAGCAGATAAAGCGGCAGCACCAGCCCCAGCTGCGGCTTGAAACTGGCGAGGCCGATCAGCCCCCCGCCCAGGCGCGGGCGGCTTTGCGCCAGCAGCAATCCGCCGCCGATCAACGCCGTCATCAGCGCCGCGTTCTGGTGCTCCATCGCGTTCTCCAGCGTGGCCGGGGCCAGCAGCATGGCGGCGACAAACCACCAGCTTTTGCCTGCCAGACGCAGCACCGCTGCCAGCAGCAGCAGGCAAAGCGCATCGAAGGTCAGCACCGCATGCCAAGGGGACAGCCAGCCGAAGGCGGCGGCGATCAGCCCGTAACTCGGCGGGTAGCTCCAGAGATGATAGGGCAAATGGCCATACATGCCCTGCAAAAAACTCTGATAGGCCGTATGGTCGAACAGCACGGAAAGCTGGCGATGCAGGAGCAAAAACCCGCCGGCCCAGAAGTCCAGCCCGTCACGCAGCGCCTTGCCGGTATAGCCCTTATTCTCGCCCCACAGAATCGCCACCCCCTCCCCCAGCGAAGGCAAGGTGCAGAAGGCGATGATCAGGGCCAGCTTCAGTCGGGCAGAGGCTTGATTTTTTTCGGGCATGTGCGCTTTAGTCCGGGCTTTCCGTTGCCTTGAAAGCATATCCATGATCTCCGCGCTAATGCCGAACTTCAATCGGGCCGACATCGCATTCGATTGCGGCCAGGGCTCCTGGCTGTTCGACACCAATGGGCGACGCTACCTGGATTTTGGCGCGGGCATCGCCACCAGCTCGCTCGGCCATGCGCATCCGCATCTGGTGCAGGCCATCTCCGCGCAGGCGGCCAAGGTGATTCACGTCTCCAACCTGTACCGCGTGCCCCAGGCCGAGACGCTGGCGGCGCGGTTCGTGGCGGCCAGCTTTGCTGACAGCGTGTTTTTCTGCAATTCCGGCGCTGAGGCGAATGAGGGGCTGATCAAGGCCATCCGCAAGGCGCAGTCCGATGCCGGGCATCCGGAGCGCACGCGCATCATCTGCTTCGAGGGCGCCTTCCATGGCCGCACGCTGGCGACCATCTCGGCCACCGGCAACCCGAAATATCTGGCGGGCTTCGGCAAGCCGGTGGAGGGGTTCGACCATGTGCCCTTCAACAATCTCAACGCCGTGCGCGCCGCCATAACGGCGGAGACGGCGGGCATTTTGATCGAGCCGATCCAGGGCGAAGGCGGTATCCGCCCGGCCGATGCGCAATTCCTGCGGGATCTGCGCACCACCTGCGACGAGTTTGGGCTCTTCCTGGGGTTTGACGAGGTGCAGACCGGCATGGGCCGCACCGGCAAGCTGTTCGCCTATCAATGGACCGATGTGGAGCCGGATGTGGCCACGTTGGCCAAGGGCATTGGCGGCGGCTTCCCGATGGCGGCCCTGCTGGCCAAGGAGAAAGTGGCGAAAGCGCTGGCGCCGGGCAGCCATGGCACCACCTTCGGCGGCGGCCCGCTGGCCTGCGCCGCGGGCAACGCGGTGCTGGACGTGATCCTGGCCGATGGCTTCCTGGACCAGATGCTGGACGTGGCGGCTTATCTACATGCGGGGCTGGAAAAACTGGTCGCGCGCCATGGCGGCATCTTCACCGACGTGCGCGGAACCGGGCTGCTGCTCGGACTGAAATGCGCCGTGCCGAATGGCGACGCGCAGAACGCCGCCATGCAAGCCGGGCTGCTGACCGTGGCGGCGGGCGAGAATGTGCTGCGCCTGATCCCGCCTTTGGTCGTCGGCCGTGACGAATGTGACGAGGCACTGGCGCTTCTGGATAAAACGGCCAGCGCGCTGGCCACGGCGGCGGAGGCGGCAAAATGAGTGCTGTTTTGTCCCTGCGGGAAAACGGCCCCCGGCATTTCCTGGACCTGAAGGATTTCTCAGGCGCCGAGCTGCGCGCCCTGTTGGACTCAGCCGCCGAATTTCAAACGCACCCGCCGCAGCGGGGGCAAAAAACCGCTGGCAGGCAAGACGCTGGCAATGGTTTTCGAGAAGCCCTCCACCCGTACCCGCGTCTCCTTTGAGGTGGCGGTGAAGGAGCTGGGCGGCGATGCCGTGGTACTCTCCTCGCGGGACATGCAGATCGGGCGGGGCGAGACCATCGAGGACACCGCCAATGTGCTCTCGCGCTTCGTGCATGGCATATTGCTGCGCACGGATTCCGCCGCCAAGCTGCATGAACTGGCGCGCCATGCCAGCGTGCCGGTGATCAACGGCCTCACGGAACTGTCCCATCCCTGCCAGATCATGGCCGACATCCTCACCTTCGAGGAGCATAAGGGGCCGGTTGCCGGGCAAAGGATCGCCTGGGTGGGAGATGGCAATAATGTCGCCGCCTCCTTCATCGAGGCCGCCGCGCGCTTCAATGCCTCGCTCCGCCTCGCCTGCCCCGAAGGCTACATGCCCCGCGCGGAAGTGCTGGACTGGGCAAAGCGGGAAGGCGCGGATGTGGAGATCGGCATCGACCCGGATTGGGCGGTGGAGAACGCCGCCTGCGTGGTGACGGATACCTGGCTTTCCATGTCCGACTCCGAGGACCAGGCCGCCGCCCGCGCCGCTGCCTTCGCCCCCTATCAGGTTACGGCGGCACTGATGGCCAAAGCCGCGCCGGGCGCCATCTTCCAGCATTGCCTGCCCGCCCATCGTGGCGAGGAGGTCGCGGCTGAAGTGATCGACGGCGCGGCCTCCGTGGTATTTGACGAGGCGGAGAACCGGCTGCACGCGCAAAAGGCCATTCTGGCCTGGGCGATGGAGTAAGCGCCCGCCCGGGTTGACCGGGATCAATGCGAATAGTGCCGAAAGCGGCGATCCCCACTTTGACGAACGGTGGGGATCAAGCCCGTTAACTGTATTCGCATGCTCGCGTAATCGAGCCCGTCCCGCCTGAGCCGATGTCAGAGTGCGCAGCCCCAAACACGCAGCTGCCTATCACCAGCGATCTCAAAAGCTGCAGGATTTATCCTGCGGCAATCCTGCCGATGGCGCACATTGGGTTCAGGCCATTCCTCCGCCGCGCTTTGTAGCGACCGGAGAACGTCATCATGGCTTCATAAACGCGCCATCAAAACGTCGCCGAACTTGTCTAGATAACCGGCCACGCGATCCATCCCGATGGGCTTTACATGCCCATCAAATTTGAATAGATGTCTAGACATGTTTGAACCCTCTTTCACCCGTCAAGCCTGGCTCAGCCTGCTCTCCCGGGCCGGCGTGCAGACGCTGAACACATTGCTGGCCGAGGCACCGCCTTTGCCAAACTTCACCCTGCTGCGTGGACCGGAAACCGGCATGTCCATGGTCCGTGCCCGTGCCGGCGGCGGTGGCGAGGCCTTCAATCTCGGCGAGATGACAATCGCACGCTGCTCCATCCGCGACGAAACCGGGCGCATCGGCCATGGCTATGCCGCCGGGCGTGATGGAAAGCAGGTGGAGCTGATCGCCCGGCTGGACGCCGCCTTGCAGGAACCCACCCTGTACCCGGCCTATGAGGAAGCCGTGCTGCGCCCGCTGGCTGAAGCCGATCATGCCCGGCGGGCCGGAATTGCCTCCCGTGCGGCGGCAACCGATGTTCAATTCTTCACCTTGGCGGCAATGCGCGGATGAACGATCTTTCTCCTGGTTTTACCTCGGTCCTGGACGCGCAAGCCTGCTTTCGCGCCCTGCTGAGCGCCTACAGCACCCCCGGCAGCGCCATTACGCTGCCTGTGCCCCTCACCCCGCCAGCTGGCCTTTCGCCCGCCTGCGCCGCCGTGCTGCTCACCCTCACGGATGCGCAGACCAAAGTGGCCCTGCCCGAGGCCAGCCCGGCACGCGATTGGCTGATCTTCCATACCGGTGCTCCGCTGGTTGAGGCTGGCGCCGCCGAGTTCTGCGTCGCCACGCAATGCCCGCCGCTGGGCACGCTGCGCCAGGGCACGGATGAAACGCCCGAGGACGGCGCCACCTTGATCCTGGATGTGCCTGACCTGGAAGCCGGCGCCCGGCGCCTGCGTCTTTCCGGCCCTGGGCTGAAAGAGCCGGTGACGGTGGCCCTGCCGCTGGATGCGCAGTTCATCGCAGACTGGCGCGCCCAGACCCGCACAGCGCCGCGCGGTGTGGATATTCTGCTCTGCGCCGGGTCAAAAATTCTGGTGCTGCCCCGCAGCCTGCAAATCGAGGAGGGCTAACATGGTCTATGTCGCCGTCAAGGGCGGTGCCGCCGCCATCGATGCCGCCCATGGCTGGACCGCCGAGGTGCGCCGTGGCGATCACGAAACGCCCCTGCTGTCTCTTGATCAAATCCAAAACCAGCTGGGCCGCGCGATTGACCGCGTGATGGCCGAAGGCGCGCTCTATGACCGGGAGCTTGCAGCCCGCGCCATCCGCCAGGCTCAGGGGGACCTCATCGAGGCTGCCTTCCTGCTGCGTGCCTACCGCACCACTTTGCCGCGCCTGGTGGATTCACTGCCCATCGACACCGCCACGATGAACCCGCACCGGCGCGTTTCCGCCATCTTCAAGGATCTCCCCGGCGGCCAACGCCTGGGGCCGACGGTGGATTACACCCATCGTCTGCTGGATTTCACGCCGGAACAGGATCCGCCGCCGGCGCAGATGGCTCAGTCACAACCTGAGCCCATGCCCCGCGCGATCGACATGCTGGGTGTGGAATCGCTGATCGAGCTGGATGGTGAAGCCACCCAGGCGCCGCAACATGACCTTACCATGGGGCCGCTCGCCTTCCCCGCCAGCCGCGACACCCGCCTGCAAGCCCTGGCACGCGGCGATGAAGGCTTCCTGCTCGCGCTGGGCTATTCCACCCAGCGCGGTTACGGCAACAACCATCCCTTCGTCGGCGAATTGCGCATGGGCGAAGTGGCGGTGAGCATCGTGCCACCGGAACTCGGCTTTGCCATCGAGATCGGCGACATCGTCGTCACCGAATGCCAGATGGTGAACCAGTTCAACGGCAGCAAAGCCGCGCCGCCGCAATTTACCCGCGGCTACGGCTTGTGCTTTGGCCATGGCGACCGCAAGGCCATCGGCATGGCGTTGGTGGACCGTGCGATGCGCTCGGCCGAGCTGGGCGAGGACAATTCCGCCCCGGCGCAGAATATCGAATTCGTGCTCTCTCACTGCGACAATATCGAAGCCACGGGCTTCGTGGAGCATCTCAAGCTGCCCCATTACGTCGATTTCCAGAGCGAACTGCAAGTCATCCGCGCCATGCGCGCGAACCCGGAGGCTAAAGATGGAGGGGTATAACTACGCTTATCTGGATGAGCAGACCAAGCGGATGATCCGCCGCGCCATCCTGAAGGCCATCGCCATTCCTGGGCATCAAATTCCTTTCGCCAGCCGCGAAATGCCGCTGCCTTATGGCTGGGGCACGGGTGGCATTCAGGTAACAGCGGCGATCATCGGGCCCGACGATGTGCTGAAAGTCATCGATCAGGGCGCGGACGATACGACCAACGCCGTCTCCATCCGCAAATTCTTCGCCCGCACCGCCGACGTGACGACCACCACGCGTACAACGGAAGCGACCATCGTGCAGACGCGCCACCGCATTCCGGAAACGCCGCTGCGTGAAGGGCAGATCATCGTCTACCAGGTGCCGCAGCCCGAACCGCTCTCCCGGTTGGAACCCAGCCGTCCGGTGGCCGCGCGGCTGCATGCCACCGCCGATTACGGCGCCATGCATGTGAAACTCTATGAGGAGATCACGCGGTTTGGCCGCGTGGCGCTCTCCTACGATTATCCGGTGATGGCGAATGAGCGCTATCTCATGGCGCCCTCGCCCATCCCCGCCTTCGATAATCCGAAGCTGGACATGAATCCCGCTTTGCAGCTCTTCGGCGCGGGGCGCGAAAAGCGCATCTATGCGCTGCCGCCTTACACGCGCGTGCGCTCGCTGGATTTCGAGGATCATCCCTTCCATCCCGGCCGGGCGAATGCCACCTGCGCCATCTGCGGGTCGACGGACAGCTATCTGGATGAAATCGTCTCCGACGACAAAGGCGGGCGCATCTTCATCTGCTCCGACACCGATTATTGCGAATCCCGCCAGGAGCAAGCCGCATGACTCTGCTGCAAGCCCAAAATCTGCAACAACGCTTCGGCGCCATTAAGGCGCTGGACGATGTGTCTCTCTCGCTGCGCCGGCATGAGATCCTCGCCATCGTGGGCGAAAGCGGCTCCGGCAAATCCACCCTGTTGAGCGCGCTCTCGGGCCGGACAGAGCCGGATTCCGGTACCGTCCTTTACGATGGTGGCAATGGTTTGCGGCCGATTTCCGAACTCGGCGATCTGGGCCTGCGCCGCCTGCAGCGCTCACGCTGGGGCTTTATCCATCAGGACCCGCGCCAGGCGCTACGGCTTTCAGTGACAGCCGGCGGCAATATCGGTGAGCGGCTGATGGCCGCGGGTGGCCGCCATTACGGCAATATCCGCGACACCGCCGCGCATTGGCTGGACGCCGTGGAGATCGACCCCGCGCGCATCGATGATCTGCCCCGGCATTTCTCCGGCGGCATGATGCAGCGTTTGCAGATCGCCGCGACGCTCGTCACCGGGCCGGAGCTGGTGTTCATGGATGAGCCCACCGGCGGTCTGGATGTGTCCGTACAGGCGCGCATTCTCGATCTTATCCGCAATCTCGTGCGCAAGCTCGGCCTCGCCGTGGTGCTGGTGACGCATGATATCGGCGTGGCGCGGCTGCTGGCCGACCGGCTGGTGGTGATGCGGCGCGGGCAGATCGTCGAAACCGGCCTCACCGACCAGGTGCTGGACGATCCGCACCACGAATATACGCAACTGCTCGTTTCCTCGGTGCTGCCAGTATGATCGCGCTGCAAGCCTCCAACCTTCAGAAGACCTTCACGCTGCATCTGCAGAACGGCACCCGCCTGCCGGTGTTGCAGCAGGCCGGCATCACCGCCCGGGCGGGCGAGTGCATCGCCCTCACCGGTCCCTCCGGTGCGGGCAAATCCACGCTGCTGCGCGCGCTTTATGGCAATTACCTTGTCGATAGCGGCAACATCTCCGTGCGCCATCGCGGCGAGATGGTTGATATCGCAACGGCCGTGCCGGAGCAGATTCTTGAGCTGCGGCGCGAGACGCTTGGCTATGTCTCGCAATTTCTGCGCGCCATGCCGCGTGTCACGACGCTGGATATCGTCGCGGCGCCATTGCTGGAACGCGGCGAGGACCCCGCCAGCGCGCGTGAGAAAGCCGCCGCAATGCTGACGCGCCTGCGCGTGTCGCCACGGCTGCATAATCTGCCGCCCGTCACCTTCTCCGGCGGTGAGCAGCAGCGCGTGAATCTGGCCCGCGCCTTCGTTTGTGACTGGCCGGTGCTGCTTCTTGACGAACCCACCGCTTCGCTCGATCCCGCCAACCGTGATACCGTGATCGAGCTGATAAACGACTCCAAATCGCGCGGCGCCGCGCTGATCGGCATTTTCCATGACAAGTTCGTCCGCGATGCGGCGGCTGACACGGAACTGCGCCTGGAACCCCTGAAAGAAGACGCATGACCATTTTCACCAATGCAAAGCTCGTGCTGCCGAATGAGGTCCGCGAGGGTGGCCTGACGGTCGAGAACGGCACCATCACGGCGCTGGAAGCGCATGGCGAAGGTTACGATTTCGAGGGCGATTTCCTGATGCCGGGAATGATCGACCTGCACACCGATAATCTGGAACGCCAGGCGCAGCCGCGCACCAATGCGCGCTGGCCCTCGCGCTCGGCGCTGCTGATCCATGATTCGCAATGCGCGGCGGCGGGTATCACCACCGTGTTCGACGCGCTCTGCCTCGGCGATATCGGTTTCGAGAAAGAGCGCAACCAGACTTTCTATAACGGCTATGAGGATCTCACCGCCGTTGTCGCCACCGGCGCGCTGAAGGTCGAGCATCTTCTGCATTTGCGCTGCGAACTTCCCGCCGTGGAGATGCCCGGCATGCTGGATGGCGTGATCGAGGATCCTCTGGTGCGGCTGCTCTCCATCATGGATCACAGCCCCGGCATTGGCGGCCAGTACAAGGACGAGGCCCGCTATCGCCGCATGCGCGCCAGCGAAGGGTTCAGCCCTGAGGAGATCGACAGCGTGATTGCCGACCTCAAGGCCGGGCACCATGCCAATTACGGCCCCAACCGCGCGCGGGTGGTGGCGCAGGCGCGCCAGCACGGCATTCCGCTCGCCTCGCATGACGACCATAGCGAGGAAGATGTTCTGCGCAACGAGGCGGATGGCATTTCCATCGCGGAATTTCCCGTCTCTCTCACGGCGGCGAAGGCAGCCAAGGCACGCGGCATGTACGTGATCGCGGGTGCGCCGAACATCGTGCGCGGCGGTTCGCATTCCGGCAACGTGTCGGTGATGGATCTCGTGCGGCAGAATTTGCTCGATGCGCTGGCGTCCGATTACGTGCCCGCTTCGATGCTGGAAGCCGCTTTTGGCACGATGGCGCAGGGTGCGCTGTCTCTGCCGCAGGCGGTGGCGCTGGTGACCTCCGGACCGGCCGATATCGCCGAACTGAAGGATCGCGGGCGGATCGCCCCGGGCCAGCGCGCGGATCTGATCCAGGTACGGGTTTATGACGGGCTGCCCGTCATCCGCTCCGTCTGGCGGGAAGGAAACCGCATTGCCTGAGCCGCATCGCGTCGCCTTCTATTACGCGCCGGAAGTTGACGACCCGCTCTGGCAAGCAGGCTGTGCCTGGCTGGGGCGGGACCCGGAAAGCGGCGCGGTTTTGGACCAGCCTGACGTTCCCGAGCTGAGCACCAACACCGAAGATCCGCGCCGCTATGGCTTTCACGCGACATTGAAGGCCCCCATCACCCCGGCGTTGGGATTTACGGCACTTATGAATGCCGCAACGGCCTTCGCCGCGCGGCAGCGGCCTTTTCTCTTGCCACGACTGGCGGTGAAGAAACTGCACGGCTTTCTGGCGCTCTGCCCCGCAGAGCCATCGCCGGAACTGAACAGACTCGCCGCCTCCTGCGTGATGGAGCTGGATAAGCACCGCCTGCCTGAAGATGCCGCTGCCCAGGCCAAACGCGCCACCGGGCGCTCGGTACGGGAGGCGCAGAACATCGCGCGCTGGGGCTATCCTCTGGTGATGGAGGATTTCCGTTTTCACATGACATTGACCGGAACGATGCAAAGCAACCCCTATGAGAAACCGGCCAGTGCGTATTTCGCTCCGGCCCTGGCGCAGCCACGTCTTGTGAAAAGCCTTGCCCTTTTCACAGAGGATGAAAAAGGTACGCCGTTCCGTCTACTCTGCCGTCTGCCTTTCGCATCATGAAGAACGGTTTGCTTGTGCTTGTCATCGGCCCGTCAGGGGCCGGTAAGGATACTGTTCTGGCCTATGCCAAAGAGCATCTGACGCCATACGATCACGTCGTGTTTCCGCGCCGCGTGATCACCCGCCCGCCGGGCCCGGGCGAGGCGTACGAAACGGTCTCGGAAGAGGAATTTGCTTCACGGCAATTCGCTCTTTCCTGGGCGGCGCATGGGCTGCGTTACGGCATTCCTCAGGAGATCGAGATCGATCTGGCGGCCGGGCGTATCGTCATCGCCAATGTCTCCCGTGCCGTCATTGCCGAGGCCCGCAAACGCTATCCTTGCAAAGTGATCGCAATCACGGCGCCAATAGAGATTTTGGCCAAGCGCCTTGCCGCACGCGGGCGGGAGACAGAGGCGGATATCGCGGCGCGGCTGACACGCGACGCCACGCCCGTGGAGGCGGATGTCACCATCATCAATGACGGTTCGCCAGAGATGGCCGGCGCCGCGTTCCTCTCCAAGCTTTCCTAGAGCCTGATCGCCTGAGGTTGACGCGCCTTGCGCGTAAACTGAAGGCGTGAATCAGTCTCTCATCAAAAAATTAGAGCGCGTTCGACTTGGCGCGCTTGTGTCAAGCTGAACCTATCGCGCTCTAAACAAAAAACCCCGGTTTTCACCGGGGTTTTTCTTTTCTTCAGGCTGCTGTTTGCAACCGCGACTCCCGCGCCAGGCGCCAGATAAGCGATCTGACCGGCAGCGATGGTTGCCACGAGCCTCGGCAATTCTCCTGGTTCCACCAGCAGAAAATCAGCGCGCTGCCCCTGCGCCAGCTTGCCGCGGTCGGTCAGATTCGCCGCCGCTGCCGCATTGCTGGAAACCAGCGCCACGGCTTCCTCGAACGAGGCGCTTTCATTGCGCGCAAGCCGGTACACCGCTTGCAGCAGTGAAGGATAATGGTAGTCAGAGCAAAGAATGGAACAGGCCTTCTGTTTCACCAGCGCTTCCGCACCGTGCCAACCCGTGTGGGAACCACCGCGCACCACGTTCGGCGCCCCCATCACCGTCGGCTCCCCGGCTGCAACGGCAGCCAGCGCCACCTCGACAGTGGTTGGGAACTCTGCAATCTCCGCGCCCATGGCACGGAAATAGGCACGGTCTTCGAGCTTGCTGTCGTCATGGCTCGCCATCGGAATACCCGCCTCCCGCGCCGCGGCGGAGAGGCGCATATGTGCGGCCTCGATGGAGGCTTGCGAAACTTCCCCCGCGCGGCGCGCATCGGCGCAGAACGCCTCATAGCTTTGCCCGGAGCGCTCGGCGAATTTCGAAACCGCGACCGGGTTTGGCAGCTTCTTCAGAATGCTGGGCGTATGATCGTTGAAGGAGAGCATATGCACATGCCCGCCCGTGATATCCTCCAGCAGCATCTCCAGAGCGTCGAGATTCGTAGCCTCGAAGCGTACATGCAGCCTCAGGTCCGGCAGCGTGCCCGCCGGGCGCTTCGCCAGCGCATCGCGCAGCATCTTATACGTCTCTGCCGAGCGCAGCCCGGCCTCCCAGGAGAGCGTCACAGCCAAAAAGGCGGTGGTGACACCCGCCGCCAGAAGCTGCGCCTCTATCTCCGCGATAGCGATGCCGATGGGCAGCATGACATTCGGGCGCGGCGCCAGCGCACGCTCGAACGCATCGCCGTGCACGTCGATAAATCCGGGCAGAACATCAAGCCCGGTGTCGTCAATGGTCAGCCTTGCGGCGTCCCTCTGAGATATGAAAACGCCTCCGGCAACACTCAAGCCGGAGCGCAGAGAAAGATCAGCCATCATGGTTCAAATACCAATTGCATACGGGTGGAAGGATAACAGGCGGACCCGTACTCAAGGATCACGCCATCGGTGGTTTCATTGGCGGACTCTGTGATGAGCAGCGCATCCGTTCGCGCCACGCGCAGAAGCCGCGCCTCTCGCGCATCCGGCAGGCGGGCACTCACGCGCGTCCAACGGCGCGTATAATCATCAACGCCGATCTCCGCCAGCGCTGCGGTGATGGACCCATTGGCTTGCAATGCCTCCATCAGCTTCGGCAGCCGGGCGGCGGGGAAAACATGGCGCGAGAGCGACATGGGCTTAGCATCCGCCGTGCCCAGGCGCTCCAGCAAAATCACGGGCTCATCCGGCGTTAGCCCAAGCACCGCTCCCGCCGCGTCTGCTTCCGGCAAGTCGCCCAGCCTGGTTTCGGTCAGTTCCAGAACATCACCCAGCGGCGTGCGGTTGTAGCGCCGGACAAACTCAGAGAAGCGCGGGCGGGTGCCGATGTGATAATCCATCACCTCGTCATTCACAAAGGAGCCGCGGCCATGCTCGGTGCGGATGATGCGCGCATTCGCCAGTTCCTCCAGCGCCCGGCGGATGGTATGGCGGTTCACGCCATAATCGACAGCAAGCTGAGTCTCCGTCGGCAGCTTGTCGTCGCGTTTATAGGCACCCTGCTCGATATCCCTTGCCAGCCTGGCGGCAATCTGGCTCCACAAGGCCTCTCCACGCTTGCGCTCAAACTCCATCGCCATCCTTTTCCGTACTCATCTCAAATGCCATAAAACTGGTCTTCCCAGCTTCAGACCTCAGGTCGCCATATTAGACAAGTCGTTTGATTTGTCTAGACATCCGAACGAGTTATAAAAGCTTCACTGAACGGCAATCGTCCTGTCTCCAATTATCGCTAGGTAGCGGGTGCCGCACAAACGGCGAGGGGCGCAACTCCCCTCTTGGAAGTAGCACAGGGAAATCCTCACAGATGAAGCATTCCATCTTGGCCGCACTTGGCCTCGCGCTTGTCTCCGCCGCTCCGGCCCTCGCCGCCAATGATTGCCCGGCCGGCGGCACCATCCGCTTCGGCGTCGAGCCTTACGATTCCACCGCCATCCTGGCGCCGATCTACCAGAAAATCGGTGACGCCATCTCCGCCAAAGTTGGCTGCCCGGTGCAGGTGATCATCACCACCTCTTATAACGCCGAGATCGAGGCGATGCGCGCGGGCCATCTGGAAATGGGTGAGTTCGGGCCGCTCGGCTATGTTCTCGCCCACCAGATTGCGGATGCGCAGGCCGTCGCCGCCATGGCGAATGCCAATGGCCAGCCCGCCACCTACACCGCCTCCGTCGTTACCTGGCCGGGTTCGGGCATCACCACCCTTGCGGGTGTTAAAGGCCACACCTTCGCCTATTCCGATCCCGCCTCCACCTCGGGCCATCTCTTCCCCGCTTATGCGCTGAAGACCGTTGGCATTGACCCGAACAAGGGCGTGACCGCGCTGTATGCCGGCTCGCACACGGCCTCCTACGAGACGATCCTGAACCACAAGGTCCAGGCCGGTGAGCTGAACAGCCAGACCGTCCAGACGGCCGAGCTTCGGAACCAGTATGACCCGAAGAATTTCGTGGTGCTGTGGCAGTCCCAGCCGATCCCGCTGGATCCGATCACCGTCTGCGGCAAGCTGAACCCGGCGCTGCAAGGCGAAGCTGACCAACGCGCTGCAGACCCTCGACCTCTCCAGCCTGACCCGGCTCGAGCAGAAGATGATCGGCACCAGCTCCGCCAAGCTCGTTCCCACCACCGATGCCAACTATGACCAGAATCCGCTAGCTGGTGCATGTCCTGAACATCGACCTCTCGAAGGTGAGCGGCTGAGTTGTCTAACGCACCGCTGATCGAGGCCTCCGGCCTCAATATGCAATACCCGACGGGACGGCTGGCGCTACATAGCGCCAGCCTGACCGTGCATCCAGGCGAGTTCGCCGTAATTCTCGGCGCCAATGGCTGCGGCAAATCCACCATGCTGCGCATTATCGCGGGCATGCAGAAGCCCAGCGGCGGCGAGGTCCGCGTTGCCGGGCAAGATATCACGCGCCTTAACGGCCGTGCTCTGTCTGAGGCGCGCATGACGCTCGGCATGGTGTTCCAGCATGCGCATCTGGTGAAGCGCCGCTCCGTCATCGCCAATGTCACCACCGGCACGCTGGGGCGCCACCGGACGGTCTTCACCGCCTTCGGCGGCCTTCCCGCGCGCGAATTCCCCCACGCCATGAGCTGCCTGGACCAGGTCGGGCTGACGCCAATTCGCCAAGCAGCGCGCCTGCACTTTGTCCGGCGGCCAGGCGCAGCGCGCCGCCATCGCCCGCGCTCTGGCCCAGCGCCCACGCGCCTTGCTGGCCGATGAGCCGGTGGCCAGCCTCGACCCCGAAGCCGCCGAGGAGGTGATGCGCCTGCTGCGCCACCTCGCCACCCAGCAGGGCATGGCGGTGTTGTGCGTGCTGCACCAGCCAGAGCTTGCACGGCGCTATCGCCGACCGCCTGCTTGGCCTGCGCAAGGGTGTCATTGCCTTCGACGATGCGCCCGCCAACGTGTCGCATGACGCCATCAATGATCTGTACGAAGGCTTCCGACCATCATGACTTCCGGAGCCCAGCCAGACCGCGACCATGCCCCTGCCCCCGGCCGCGTCCACGGCCGCGCCGCTGGCGGTGGCACCGCGGTTTTCCGTCCTGAAAACCGGCGTGATCGCCATCATTGTCCTCGCGCTCCTCGCAGCCAGGCGATGATCGTGGTGCAGGCGCAGCCCGGCAGGAACTCATCACCGGCGTGCATGGCATGGCGGATTTGATCTCCGCGCTCCGTGCCGCCGGATTTTTCCAGCTTCCAGTCCCAGCTCTGGCCGGCTCTGGAAACCATCGACATCGCCTTGTTCGGCACCTTCTTCGGTGTGATCCTGGCATTGCCCCTGGCCTGGCTGGCCGCGCGCAACACCTCTCCCGCGCCGTTCGTCTACTATGCCAGCCGCGCCGTTATCGCGCATCTGCCGCGCGGTGCCGGACCTGGTCTGGGCGCTGCTCTTCGTCACCGCCGTTGGGCTTGGGCCTTTCCCGGGCTCGCTGGCGCTTACCATCCATTCCGTCGGCATGCTGGGCCGCCTGTTGGCCGAGGTGATCGAGGACATGGATATGGGCCCGATGGACGCGCTGACCTCCACCGGCGCCGGGCGGCTGCAAATGTTCACCCATGCCGTGGTGCCCACCGTGCTGCCCTCGCTGATGGGCATCACGCTGTACCGGCTGGACGATAATATCCGCTCCTCGCTGGTACTGGGTTTCGTCGGCGCGGGCGGCATCGGCTTCCAGCTGCTCACCGCGATGAACCTGTTCGACTACCGGACTGTCTCGCTGCTGCTCATCATCACCTTCGTTCTGGTGATCGGTGCGGAACGCCTGTCGGCAACGCTGCGCAAGAGAGTTCTGTGATGGACAAAAAACTCCCCAAAATCGGTGAGACGGTGATCGACCCCAGCGTGGAACTGCGCGAAACCATCATCGGCCGGCGCTGCGAGATTTTGCGCAACTCCCGTATCGAATATGCAACCCTTGGTGATTACACTTATCTCGGCGAGCATTGCGAAGTCGCGGATGCCGAAATCGGCAAGTTCTCCGCCATCGCCAACATGGTTCGCATTGGTGCGCCCAACCACCCGATGGAGCGCCCCAGCCTGCACCGCTTCACCTATGTGCCGGAATATTATGAGGCGAGTGCCACGCGTGATGCGGGGTTCTTCGCCAACCGCCGCTCGGCGCGGGTGATCATCGGCAATGATGTCTGGATGGGCCATGGCGTCATCGTGCTGCCGGGCGTTACGGTCGGGGATGGCGCTGTGATCGCCGCTGGTGCTGTGGTGAGCAAGGATGTCGCACCCTATACCATCGTCGGCGGCGTACCTGCACGGCCGATCCGCGAGCGTTTTTCCCGGGAGATCGCTACGAAACTCGCTGCCATTGCCTGGTGGGATTGGCCGGAGGAAAAACTCTTCGCCGAGGTCAGTGCGTTCCAG
The DNA here is from genome assembly GCA_963827925.1 of uncultured Pseudomonadota bacterium. Lineage (GTDB taxonomy): Bacteria > Pseudomonadota > Alphaproteobacteria > Acetobacterales > Acetobacteraceae > Acidocella. The sequence goes on from CAWHDE010000006.1 coordinate 165,032, forward strand.
AACGGCGATATCGAAGCCTTTTGCGAGCGCTTCCTGCCGTCTTCCGCGCTCAGCCCAGAGGCCGCCAATATTGGGTGAAAAACCCGCGCGCATCCAGGGAGGCCGAAGGCGGAACAATCACCGCCTTGCCTCCCTGGCAACGCCAGTTATACGCACTGTCATGGCCTGAAATATAGGCCGGGATGAAATCCGCATTTGGATTTTCCCCACACAAATCCTTCGCCGTCGGCAATGTTTCCGTCTTGTTTGCCTTGCCGCAAGGCAGGTTGGCACCCACGAAACAGGCATAGGGCTTGCCGCCCATGCAACGCATCACGTCAGTTTTTGCGTCTGCGCCGCGCTGATATCATGCAGCCCGAATTCCTTCTGCACCTCCGGCTCTAGCATCGCCGGTAGCGGCCGCAGCGTGTCGTCATCAGGATGCGCGGCGCACAGCCCCTCCGCCCGCGCGGCAGGTGCTGTTAGAATCGCAAAACCCAAGAGCAGGACGATGAACATGGTTTTTATCATGGAACGAGCCTGACATGCGCCTCGCCTCTTCGTCAAACCCCTCTGTCATCCGCGGTCGCGGCTTCCTATGTTGCAGCTGAACCACAAGGAACCAAACGCCTGCGTCCGCTCGGGGCTGAACCAACAAAAAACGGCGTGATCCGCAAGGACCACGCCGTTTTCTTTTAGAGTGCGATCATGCTCTAGGCTTACGCCGCCTTGGCCTCGCGGCGGCGGCGGGTGAGAACGAACTCGGTATAGCCGTTGGGCTGGGTGCGGCCTTCGAACACCAGATCCAAGGCCGCCTTGAAGGCCGGGCCGTCATAGCCGGGGGCCATCGGCTTATAGGCGGCATCGCCCGCATTCTGCTTGTCCACCACCAAAGCCATGCGCTTCAGCGTCTCCAGCACCTGCTCCTTGGTCACCATGCCATGATGCAGCCAGTTGGCGATATGCTGAGAGGAGATGCGCAAGGTGGCGCGGTCTTCCATCAGCCCGACATCATGGATATCCGGCACTTTGGAGCAGCCCACGCCCTGGTCCACCCAGCGCACCACATAGCCCAGCAGGCCTTGCGCGTTATTGTCCAGCTCCTGCTGGATTTCCTCCAGGCTCCAGTTCACGCCCTGGCCAGCGGCATGGTCAGCAGGTCGGAGAGCTTGGCAGGCGCGCGGCTCTTCAGCTCATCCTGGCGGGCGAACACATCCACCTCATGGTAATGCAGCGCGTGCAGCGTGGCGGCGGTGGGGGAGGGCACCCAGGCGGTGTTGGCGCCGGCCTTGGGGTGGGCGATCTTCTGCTCCAGCATCGCCGCCATCTGGTCCGGTGCGGCCCACATGCCCTTGCCGATCTGCGCCTTGCCCTGCAGCCCGCATTCCAGGCCGAAATCGACGTTCCGGTCCTCGTAGGATTTGATCCAGGGCTGGGACTTGATGTCGTTCTTGCGCAGGAACGCGCCCGCCTCCATGGAGGTGTGGATCTCATCGCCCGTGCGGTCCAGGAAGCCGGTATTGATGAACACCACCCGGCTCTTCGCCGCCGCGATGCAGGCTTTCAGGTTCGCGCTGGTGCGGCGCTCCTCATCCATGATGCCCATTTTCAGCGTGTTGGCGGGCAGCTTCAGCAGTTCCTCCACCGCGCCGAACAGCGCATTGGCGTTCGCCGCCTCTTCCGGCCCGTGCATCTTGGGCTTGACGATATAGACCGAGCCCTTGCGGGAATTGCGCCGGGCGGCGAGGTCATGCTTGGCGATCAGCGAGGTGAGCACGGCGTCGATCACCGTCTCCGGCACTTCCGCGCCGTCCTGGGTGATGATGTCGGTGAGCATATGGTGGCCGACATTGCGCACCAGCAGCAACGAGCGCCCATGCAGGGTCAGCTTGCCGCCATCCGGCGCGGTGTACTCGCGGTCCGGGTTCAGCTTGCGCTCGAACACTTTGCCGCCCTTCTCCACCGGCGCGGACAAGGTGCCCTGCATCAGCCCCAGCCAGTTGCGGTAGACCAGCACCTTGTCCTCGGCATCCACGGCGGTCACGGAATCCTCGGCATCCATGATCGTGCTGATCGCGGATTCCAGGATAACGTCGGCGATGTGGGCGGTGTCGTTCCTGCCGATCGGGTGGGCGGGGTCGATGACGATCTCCGCGTGCAGATTATGGTTTTTCAGCAGGACGGCGCTGGGGCTGGCAGGCATCGCCGGTGTAGCCAGCGAACTGCGCGGGGTCCTTCAGCCCCACCTCGCCGGAGGGCAGCACCACAACCAAGACGCCCAGCCATGCACCGTATAGCTCAGCGCGTCGGCATGGCTGGCCTCTTCCAGCGGAAAGCTCGCATCCAGAAAGGCGCGGGCGCGGGCAACCACCAGTCGGCCCGCACCGGGTTGAACCCCTTGCCGCGGGCCAACTCGCCCTCATCCGGCACCGCATCCGTGCCGTAGAGCGCATCGTACAGGCTGCCCCAGCGGGCATTGGCGGCGTTCAGGGCATAGCGGGCATTGGAAACCGGCACCACAAGCTGCGGGCCCGGAATTTGGGCGATCTCATCATCCACATTCGCGGTATCGACAGTGAAAGAGCGCGGGTTCGGGCAGCAGATAGCCGATCTCCCGCAGAAACGCCTCATAGGCGGTCTGATCGTGGGGCTTGCCCTTATGCGCCTTGTGCCAGCCATCCAGCTTGGCCTGGATCTCATCGCGCTTGGCCAGCAGCGCCGCATTGGTGGCGGCAAAGCGCTTCAGCAGCGCCGAAAATCCGTCCCAGAACGCAGCTTGCTCCAGCCCGGTACCGGGCAGCGCCTCGCTGTTCACGAAATCATACAGAACAGTGGCGACAGAGAGGCCGGAAACAGACGTCCTTGGCTCAGGCATAACAAAACTCCTTAACATTATGCGGCACCTTCCGTCAGGGTTGTGCCGCAAGGCCAGGGCAATGTGCAAGGCAAAGTGGTCAGACCATTCCAGCTATCCCGCCATGGCCGGGTAACCTGGAATCTGCGCCCCCATCCTGACGCTGGAGGGGCGGCCATGCTTGGCCACAAGCTCGTCCCAGCTGATGGTGGCCACGGGATAGGGTTTGCCGCCATCTCCCGGCTGCAGCAGCGCGATCTCCCCGCCGCGCGGGGCAGGCGCGAAATTCTCCAGCACCAGCCGCCCCTCAGCAATCGGCGCTGCGAAACGCTCAGCCAGGGCGTAGTAGAGCCTGACATCCGGCTGCACGGCGACGATCTTCTCCTCTCTGGTCAGCGTCTCATCGATGAGCGCCGGATCGGTCCCTCCGATCAGGAAGGTCACGGGCGGCGCGGTCAGCGCGGCGATGCCAGCCTGCAACGCCTCTCCCATCGCAAGTGGCGCGGTGTCCTCTTCATCGCGGACGTCATAAGCCTGCCAAAGGTTTTGAAACTCTTGAAATTGCGGACGCTTTTTGAGCCTCTCGATGAAATGCTCCATGCTGCGGCACTGATAATGCATCAGCTTGGCAACGGACCAGTCCGGCTCCGTGGCAGTGATACCCGGCGTCTCACTCCATTGTGCCGACTGACCATTGGCCAGAACGGCGCGTTCCGGTGCGATGTCAAAGCAATGCACATTGATCCAGCGCGGCCCCACCTTCCGGGGGCGCACAAAGCATTTCACATGCTTATTGACGCCGCGCCGCGCCGCGCTGTGCCAGCGATAAGCCAGCGGCGGCGGCAATTTCGGCTTCAGCACATGACCGGAACTGCCGTAATTGCACCAGTTCACGGCCACCTCATCCGCATCTGGGAAGCGGGCCAGAAACATTGCGACGTTTCATCCGCCCGAAGTTGCAGGAACTCGTCAGCGTCGAAGAAGGCAAGCCACTCGAACTCATCCCTATAAGTCCGCCAAGGCTTGCCTATACAACTCCTCCTGACGCCTCTCATAGGCCACACCGCGGGGGCCGATCGTGCGGCTCAGCCGGACATCCCAGCGAAGCGCCGCTTCCTCAAGCGTCTCCCAGGTGCCATCCGTTGAATCATCGTCATAGACGATGGCCGTATCAAACCCCAGCAGCCGGTACCAAGCCAGCCAGGAAAGAATATCAGCCCTCTCATCCTTTACGACCAGTACAACAGCTATTTTGCCTTGCCGGGGCTCGGGTTTCGTCCCACCGCCCGCGTCCGCCACCGCTCCCGCTCCAGGGCTGTTGTCACTGCTCCATCATCGAGCGGATTTTGGCCGCATGCTGTGCGGCAGATGCGTCCTGCACCTCATTACGATCATAATCGTGGAACTGCTGCTCGTTCCGGAGCCCCCCCAGATTTCCGCGCTTGAGCCTATCCTGCCAATGCGCCCAGGACCGCGTAAAATAGTGATGGAGCTTGACACCATCATAGTCCCGGCTCTCGGTGAGTACCCCCGGTGTATTGAACGTCAGGGGCGCCCCTTTCAGATCCACGTAATCTCCTTCAATTTCAAAAGCATGGGGGTTGAACGCCCGCTTCACAGTCTGCGGACGTAAAATGGTCTTAATATGCGCGTTTGGCGGAAAAGTGGCAGGCGCGCGATGCGTGAACGCCTCGATGACCAACCCATCCGGATAATCCTTATGGCCGGATGACCCAAACATCGCCCAGGGCACCCCAATGGCCGCTTCGGACCGCTGCTCCAACAGCCCGCCGAAGACTAAGCCCCTCATCCAGGACCAAAAACTCATCCGCATCAAAAAAGGCCAGCCACTCGAACTCGTCTTTTAGCAGCGCTATCGCATGCATATAGGCCCGCTGCTGCGCGCCTCTCTCATAATCCGGCCAGTCAATGACCCGGACATCGTAACGCGGCGCGAAACTGGCCGCGATCTCCTTCGTCCTGTCGGTAGAGCCGTTATCCAGCAGCAGCACGGTGTCGAAACCGATGAGAAACTGCCAGGCGAGCCACTCCGCGATATGGCGTTCCTCGTTCTTGACGATCACGACACAACCGATGCGCCCCGGCCTGCCGAACGTCATGGCCGCCGGGGCCTGGCGCTGGGGGGGATGGGGGGCGGCCATGGGCGGCGGATCGGACACCGGCTCCACCGCAAGCCGCGAAGAGGTGGTGATAATCTGCTCCCACACCTTGGCCAGGGTCAGATCCTCGACCGCATTGATGGAATTGGTGAAGCCAATTCGCAACGTTTCATCCGCCGCAACCCGGCCCCAATGGTCCTGGCCGTGAAAATCCCCGCCCAGGCCGCGCGCCACGCGGTCGGTAAAGGCCGTCTCGGTCCGGAAGGCGTAATGATGAATGAATACGCCGGACTTGAATATCCGGTTCAACGGCATTCTTCCATGCGCCCAGCCATCGGCAAGTGCCGCGAAATGGGCGTCGTCGTAATATTCCGTCATATCCTCGCCCAGCACGTTCATGGGGCGGATATCGGCGCTGACATATTGGTGCAGCCGGTGGAGAAAGCTGCAATCCGGCGCGTTCCTGAATAATTCCGGTAAGCCAGGATCCAGGACCGGAACAGCATCTTGGTGAAGGGATGCACGCTGGCCTGGCGGCGGGTCAGGTCCTTCAACACGCTTTTGGGCGGGGTCTTATGTCCGTTGGGGCCGCAATAGACCCAGTTGAACATCAGGCAATCGGTCTTGTCTTCAAAGCCGCGCATGTAATCCGGCAATGTCTGGCCGGGCGGAAGGCGCAGAAACTCGTCAAGATCGAGAAAGCTTACCCACTCAAAATCGCTCCCGTTATGGGCGCAGAAATCCATCAGCATCTTCCGCTGCATCCCCTGCTCGGGGAAATAGCGGAAGGTCACGAACGGGTCCGGCCCCTGGGTGAAGGGCAGAACGGCCTCATACAGCTCCGCCGGATCGTCATCATTGCAGTAGAGATAGACATGCTCAAACCCGATGGCCCGGTGATAGGCCAGCCATTCGGCGGCATATGGGGCCTCCCAGCGGGCGCAGGCGGCAATCACAGAATCGGTATTTCCACGCCATTCTGTCCATCCGCCGCTGCAAGCCACATATGACCAACTCCATTTTGGCCGGAAACCGATCCTCCCCACAACCCCCTTGCAGGGACGGGGTTTTTGGGTCATCTAACGTAACAGGATGCGCGCAGCGCGGCACCCGGCCTTGACCCGCCGGCCGTGCACACCGCGTCCAGAACAAAAGAATACTGTATGGCCGGCGCTTCAACGCCGGCAAGTTCATGGAACCGATGACCGCTCTGCCTACCGAAATTACGTTCTCTTTCAAGGCTCAGGCCCGGTTCGGCTCCGCTTCCCCTTTTCTTTATCCTTATCACGCGCCCATGGCGCTGGGCCGGCCGTCAAAGGCCGCCCCGCTTGGCGCGCGCCGGAGTTGTGCCGTTAATGTCGAAAAAAATGCTGATCGATGCCAGCCACGCGGAAGAAACCCGCGTGGTGGTTCTGGACGGTAACCGTCTCGAGGATTTCGATGTCGAGACCGTCAACCGCAAGCAGATCAAAGGCAATATCTACCTAGCCAAGGTTATCCGGGTCGAGCCCAGCCTGCAGGCCGCCTTCGTGGAGTATGGCGGCAACCGCCATGGCTTCCTGGCGTTCGGCGAAATCCACCCCGATTATTATCAGATCCCGGTCGCGGACCGGCAGAAGCTGTTGGCATTGCAGGCTGAAGCCGCCGCCGAGGCGGAAGCCGAGGAAGAGACGGCCGAGGCCGCTCCTGAGGCCGCGCCGCCAGCGCCCAACCGCTCGAGATCCAGCCAATCGAGATCGTCGCCGCGCCCCCGCCGGACGAGGCCGTGGACGAACCCACCGCCATCGCCGAGGCGCTGACCGAACCCGCCACCGCGCCGGAGATCGCCCCGGATGCCGAGGCGCCGGCCGATTCCGCCGCCGAGGAAGCCATGCCGGCGGAGATTTCAGCCGAGGCCGGTGAAGCCGGGACCTTCGAGACCATCGAGTCCGAGCTGGCCCCCGACGCGCCCGCCCCGGAGCAGATCGGCGGCGATGGCGACGATGCCGCCGAGGCCCGCGAGCGCCGCATGCGCCAGCGTTTCCTGCGCAATTACAAGATCCAGGACGTGATCCACCGCCGCCAGATCATGCTGGTGCAGGTGGTGAAAGAGGAGCGCGGCAATAAGGGCGCGGCGCTCACCACCTATCTCTCGCTGGCCGGGCGCTTCTCGGTGCTGATGCCGAACTCCCCCACCGGCGGTGGCGTCTCGCGCAAGATCACCTCCCAGACGGACCGCCGCCGCCTGAAGGAGACGATGGCGGAGCTGGACATTCCCCAGGGCATGGGGCTGATCGTGCGCACCGCCGGGGCCAACCGGCCCAAGCCCGAGATCAAGCGCGACTGCGAATATCTGCTCCGTTTGTGGGACGATATCCGCGACAAGACGCTGGAATCCTCCGCCCCGGCGCTGATCTATGAGGAAGCCAGCCTCATCAAGCGCGCCATCCGCGACGTTTATACCCGCGATGTCGAGGATATCCTGGTGGACGGCGATGAGGGCTACAAGGCGGCGCGGGACTTCATGCGCATGCTGATGCCCGCCAATGCCCGCAAGGTGCAGCTCTGGAACGAGGGCCAGCCGCTTTTCTCCAAATATCAGGTGGAAACCCAGCTGGACGCGATGCTGAACCCGGTGGTGCAGCTGCGCTCCGGCGGCTACATCGTCATCAACCAGACGGAAGCCCTGGTCGCCATCGACGTGAACTCCGGCCGCTCCACGCGTGAGCGCTCGATCGAGGACACGGCGCTGCGCACCAATATGGAAGCCGCCGAGGAGGTGGCCAAGCAGCTGCGCATGCGCGACCTGGCCGGGCTGATCGTCATCGACTTCATCGACATGGAAAGCCGCAAGAACAATGCGGCTGTCGAACGCAAGCTGAAGGACGCGCTGAAGCATGACCGCGCGCGCATCCAGGTGGGCTCCATCAGCCATTTCGGGCTCATGGAAATGTCCCGCCAGCGGCTGCGCCCCTCGCTGACCGAGGCCTCGCTGATCACCTGCCCGCATTGCGGCGGCATGGGCCATGTCCGCAGCCCGGAGAGTGCCGCGCTGCATATTCTGCGCGCCATCGAGGATGAGGGCGCGAAGTTCCGCGCGGCTGAGATCTCCGTCTCCCTGCCGCCGGAGATCGCCTTCTATCTCTTCAACCATAAGCGCGAGCGCCTGTCTCAAATCGAGGCACGCTACGCCATGCGGGTGATCTTCAACCCGGATGCCACGCTGACCGGCAGCAATTTCCGGCTGGAGCGGCTGAAGGCGCAGACGGCCCAGCCCCCTGCCCCGGCGCCCGTGCGGCACGAGCGGCAGCTGGAAGCCACGCCGGTGGAGGTTGAAGAGACCGAGACGGAAACCGAGGAGAGCGAGCCCGAGGCCGAAACCGAGACCGCCGGGGCGACCGCCGAGCGTGGCGACCGCAAGCGCCGCCGCCGCCGCCGGGGCCGCCGCCGTAATGAGAACGGCCAGCCGGAGAGCGCCGAGACCGCGCCGGAGGCCGAGAGCGAGGCCGCCGGAGAGGAGCCGTCAGAGCTGGATCTGGTGCTGGAAGCTGCGCTTGGCGACACGGATACGGCCGTAGAGGCCAAGCCCGCACCCGAGGAAACTGGACCCGCGCCTGCCATGAGCGAGCCTCAGCCGGCGGCGGAGCCTGCGGCCGAAGTCGCCGTGGAGACCGCACCTGCAGAAGAGGCGGCGCCGAAACGCCGCCGCACGCCACGCAAGCGCAAGGCGGATGCCGAAACCGAGGCCCCCGCAGCCGAAGAGGCCCCGGCGGAAGCCGTCCCGGCCGAGGCTGCTCCGCCCAAGCGCGCCCCGCGCAAGCGCAAGGCGGCCACGAAGGAAGCAGCAAGCCCCGAACCGGCGGCAGAAGCGCCCGAGCCTGTGGCGCAAGCCGCCCCCAGCCCGGCACCTGAGCCCGAAACCGAGGCCGCGTGTACCTGAGGCGGCCGAGCCCGCTGCAGCGGAAGCGGTGGTGAAGCCGATCGTGATCGGTACCGGCGATACTCCAGCCGCCAAGCGGACCGGCTGGTGGCGCCGCTGATCATTAAGGCTTCGTCATTTACACTTCGTAGCGGAATGGCGGCGTTTTTCGCCGCCATTTCACTTGAAAAGCCCGAGAAACCTGCGAATCTGTGATAATGTGTCCCCAACGAGGCACATCTTAGGAGCAACAAACCTCATGGCCTTCAACCCGAATCAATCCTACCGCACTGTTCAGGCTGGCTATGCCACCTATGGCAGCGCCGCGCTGGATGCGGGACTACGCGCCTACATGCTGCGCGTTTATAACTGGATGGCATCCGGCCTAGTCCTCACCGGCCTCATCGCCTTCGCCATCTCTCATACGTCCTTGATGAACCTGTTCTACCAGCCGGTGCAGACCGATGCTGGCGTGATCTTCCACCCCACCATCCTGGCCTATGCCGCGATCTTCGCGCCTTTGGTGTTCGTGATGGTGCTCAGCTTCGGTGTGAACAAGCTCTCCACCACCGCCGCGCAAGCCCTGTTCTGGGTGTTCTGCGCCACGATGGGCGCGTCCATGACCAATATCTTCATGGTCTATACGCAAAGCTCGATCGCGGAAGTCTTCTTCATCACCGCCGCCATGTTCGGCGCCACCAGCCTCTACGGCTATGTCACCGGGCGTGACCTGACCAGCTGGGGCAGCTTCTTCTTCATGGGGCTGATCGGCATCATCGTCGCCTCGCTGGTGAATATCTTCCTGCACTCCCCGGCGGTGGCCTTCGCCATCTCCATCCTGGGCGTGTTCATCTTCCTGGGCCTCACCGCCTATGACACCCAGCGGATCAAGACCACCTATCTCCAGTTCGGCTCGTCCTATGGGGCGGAAATGGCCGGCAAGCGCTCGGTCTATGACGCTCTGCAGCTCTACCTGAACTTCATCAACCTGTTCATGTTCCTGCTGCAGCTCTTCGGGCAGCGTAACCAGCGCTGACCCGGTAATGGCATCCCTGGTTGTCAGCCTGGCCGGTCCTGACCGGCCAGGTCTCGTCAACAGCCTCTCCGTGCGGATCGCCGCCGGGGGCGGAAGCTGGCTGGAAAGCCGGCTGGCGCATCTGGCGGGCACCTTCGCGGGGATTATTCTGGTCCGGGTGCCGGATGAAGGGGCGGAGGCGCTGACCGCCGCCCTTTCCGCCTTATCTGAGGAAGGGCTGGCGGTGAAGGTCAACACCGGCACCTCTTTACTGCCTCCAACCGAACAAGTGACGCTGGAGCTGCTGGGCAATGACCGCCCCGGCATCGTGCGGGAAGTTACGCAGACCCTGCGCGGCCTCGGCGTGAATATCGAGGAATTCTCCTCCCATATCGAAAGCGCCCCGTTCACGGGTGCGGATATGTTCCACGCCGTTGCACGGCTTGGCCTGCCGGTGGGGCTTTCCGCCCATGAGGTCAGCGCCGCCCTGGAAAATCTGACGGCGGAATTCATGGTGGACATAAAGCTGCCGGAAGCAGCGTAACCCCGCCTTCGAAACTTCACGCGAATTTCCTTGACACGGCGCGCCCCCGCATAGCGAAATATCGTCATGCTCAGGAGGAATCTCAAGCTTTGCGCTTGACCTGCATGCCCGCCCCGCGTTTCTCCATCCGGACGAACCGGATGGACTTGAACGCATGAACACGACCGACCGCAAGACCCGCAAGCTGCACGTCGTCACCCACGGCTGCCAGATGAATGTGTATGACAGCGCCCGGATGACGGACCTGCTGCGCCCGCTCGGCTACGACACGGTTGATGCGCCGGAAGGTGCGGACATGGTCATCCTCAATACCTGCCATATCCGTGAGCGGGCGGAGGAGAAGGTATTCTCCCAGCTCGGCCGGCTGCGGAAGATGAAGGAGGAGCAGGGCGGCAATATGATGATCGCCGTCACCGGCTGCGTGGCGCAGGCGGAAGGTGAAGTACTGGCCAAGCGCGCCCCGTTCGTTGACCTCGTGGTCGGCCCGCAGGCCTATCACCGCCTGCCGGAACTCATCGCCCAGGCCCACCGCAAGCAGGGCGTGGTGATCGACACGGATTTCCCCGCCGAGCAGAAATTCGACCATCTGCCGGACGATGCCGCGCCGCAGGGTGTGGTCTCCTACCTCTCCATTCAGGAAGGCTGCGACAAATTCTGCTCCTTCTGCGTGGTGCCCTATACGCGCGGGGCCGAAGCGTCCCGCCCGGCGGCGAGCGTGCTGGCGGAAGCCAAGCGCATGGTGGCGCTGGGAGCGCGGGAAATCGCGCTGCTCGGCCAGAACGTGAATGCCTATCATGGCGAGGGGCCGGATGGTTCCGCGTGGAACCTAACCCGGCTCTTGGACAGGCTGGCGGAGATCGAGGGGCTGGAGCGCATCCGCTTCACCACCTCCCACCCCAACGATATGTCGGACGATCTGATCGCCGCGCATCGGGACAATGTAAAGCTGATGCCCTTCTTGCATCTGCCTGTGCAGTCCGGGTCTGATAAAATCCTGCGCGCGATGAACCGCAAACACAAAGCTGATGATTTCCGCCGCATCGTGGAGAAGCTGCGCACCATCCGGCCCGACATCGCATTCTCCTCCGATTTCATCGTCGGCCATCCTGGCGAGACGGATGCGGACTTCGCGGACACCATGAAGCTGGTGCGCGAAACCGGCTTCGCGCTCGCCTATTCCTTCAAATATTCACCGCGCCCTGGCACCCCGGCGGCCTCTCTGCCGCAGCTTGAGGAGGCGGTGAAGGATGCCCGCCTGCAGGAGCTGCAAGCACTGCTGCGCGAACAGCAAAACGCCTTCAACACCAGTACGGTGGGGCTGGAAACACCCGTGCTGTTTACCGGTTCCGGGCGTTATCCTCGGCAGATTGCCGGGCGCTCGCTCTGGTTGCAGCCGGTGGTGGTGGAGCATGATGCCAACCTCACCGGGCAGATCCGCATGGTGAAAATCACCCGCGCCAATACCAATTCCTTGTTAGGCACTCTTTTGGATAAGGAGCAAATCGCCGCTTGAGCCAGATCATCACCTCCGCCCCCCGCCCCCCTGTCGCGCTCGCGCGCTCCATCACCATGACCTTCGGCAACAATACGCTTTTGCCGATGTTGCTTGGCGATCATGACCGGCATTTGGCCCGGATCGAACAAAGGCTTGGCGTGCGCCTAGCCTGCCGAGGCAACAGGATTTCGATTTCTGGCACGGCGGAACAGGTGGTGGCGGCGGAAGCGGCCCTGGCGGCGCTTTATAACCAGTTGGAGCGCGGTGAGATGATCGACGGCCCGAAAGTGGACGCCGCCCTGCGCCTGACTGACCCGGCAAACGAGCCACGCCTGCCTCTGTCTGATCTTCCGGCCATCCGCACCCGCAAAGGCCCTGTCGGCCCGCGCAGCCAGGGCCAAGCCGCCTATATCGATACGCTGTCCAGGTATGAGATGGCCTTCGGCATCGGCCCAGCCGGCACGGGCAAGACCTATCTGGCGGTCGCCCAGGCCGTGGCCATGCTCACCTCCGGCAAGGTGGACCGCATCGTGCTCTCCCGCCCCGCCGTTGAAGCTGGCGAGCGCCTTGGCTTCCTGCCCGGCGACATGAAGGAGAAAGTCGACCCCTATCTGCGCCCGCTTTACGACGCGCTGAACGACCTTCTGCCCGGCGACCAGCTGACCAAGCGCATGGCCACCGGCGAGATCGAGATTGCCCCGTTGGCCTTCATGCGCGGCCGTACCCTGGCCCATGCCTTCGTGATTCTGGACGAGGCGCAGAACACCACCGCCGTGCAGATGAAAATGTTCCTGACCCGCATGGGTGAGGGCACGCGCATGGTCATCACCGGCGATCTCTCGCAGATCGACCTGCCGCCCAACACACGCTCGGGCCTCGCGGATGCGCTGGAGACGCTGGAGGGGATTTCCGGCATCGGTGTCACTCGCTTCACCAATGCCGATGTGGTCCGTCACCCGCTGGTGGCGCGCATCGTCGAAGCCTATGACCAGCGTTACGCAGCGGTGAAGGAGCATGCCCGGGAGCGGCAAGGCTAGCGTGCGATCGCACTGTATCGAACGAACCTTGGTTCGATGCTGAGCGTGAATTGCCCGCTCAAATAAGCCATGGCGGTTGACTCAGCCCCCACGGGTTTGCGACAGACACGAAGAGATATGGACGACCCTGGAAGTACCAACCCCCTCGGGGGGTTCGAAATCGTAGTCACGGACCGGCGCTGGCGCGCCCATGTGCCGGACGCTCTGCGGCGTATCGGCCGCGCTCTAGCGGCCTCGGGCTGTGTGGCCAGCGTCGCGCTGACCGATGACCACACCGTGAAAAAGCTGAACTTCCGCGACCGCGGCAAGAACAAGCCGACGAACGTGCTGACCTATGAGCAGCCACCGGAAATCTTGCTGGCATTCGGTGTGGTGGCGCGGGAGGCGAAGCGCGAACGCAAGAGCATCGCCAATCACCTCAGCCACCTCATTGTGCACGGCGCCCTGCATCTGCAAGGCTTTGACCATCACCACCCTGGCGAGGCGCGGGAGATGGAGGCGGAGGAAACCCGCATCCTGGCCCGGCTGCATGTGCCCAACCCCTGGAAAAACCGATGAGCGGCGCGCTCAGCCGCCTGTTGGGCAAGCTTCGCAGCCAGGAGCAATCGGTGCGCGACTCCATCGCGGAGCTGGTGCAGCAGGAACATAGTGGCGAAACCGCGCAGGGCGAGGGCGAATCGCTCGACCTTAATCCGCAGGAGCGCGCCCTTATCGGCAATGTGCTGCGCCTGCGGGATATCACCGCCGATGACGTGATGGTGCCCCGCCCGGACATTGTGGCGATGAAGGCGGACCTGACACTGGACGAGGCGCTGGCCCTCATCCGCACCGAGGGCCATTCCCGTATGCCGGTCTATCGCGAGCATCTCGATGACGTGGCGGGCATGGTGCATATCAAGGATGTTTTCGGCTTCACCGGCGCGCCGTCGGAATTTGCTGTCGAAAAAATCCTGCGTAAGCCGCTGATGGTCGCACCTCAGGTCCCCGTGCTCGATCTGCTTTTGCAAATGCGCCAGACCCACACCCATCTCGCCCTGGTGGTGGATGAATATGGCGGCATCGACGGGCTGGTAACCATCGAGGATCTGGTGGAGACCATCGTCGGCGACATCTCGGACGAACACGACGAGATCGAAGGCCCGATGCTGACCGAACGGCCAGACGGATCCTACGAGATCAATGCCCGCCTGCCGGTGGAGGAATTCGAGGAAAAGATCGGCCCTGTTCTGTCGGATGATGAGCGAGACGCCGACATCGAAACCGTCGGCGGGCTGGTGTTCAATCTGGCGGAGCGTGTGCCCACCCGGGGCGAGATCATCTCGCACCCATCAGGCGTGGAGTTTTTGGTGCTGGATGCGGATGCCAGGCGCATCCGTAAGCTGCGTGCCCGGCGCGTGAAGCCGGAAGAGGTGCCTGGTAAGGACAGTTGAGGCGTTACCGGCAGTAGACTGAGCGCTGCATTAGGGCGCAGGCACCACGACATAGTAGACGCCATTGGCGCCATAGGCCGGCTGGAACCAGATGCTCCCGTTAACATAATACGTGGCACCGCCTCGAGAAACGGGCGTCGACCCGGCGGGCAAGGTTGCGTAGTCCGTACCAATTGGATAGGCCGGTGCCGCTTGGGCGGAAGCTGCCGCCGCGCCAACGGCAACACCGACAGCAGCGCCAGCAACCGCACCGGCCGCCGCGGCGCAGCCATAACAGCCCGAAGAATAATACGGCACCGCGACGGGCGGGTGGTAGGCGGGATAGCCCGGATAGCCCCCATATACAGGCGGATGGTACGCCGAAGCCCCACCTGGGTAGGTGTGCTCCACGCCATGGCCATATTCACCGGACGTGCTGCCGCCGTAGGTGTTTGTATGCTCAGTACCGCCGCCATAGGCGTGGGCCGTGCTGCCGCCATACGTATTTGTATGCTCGGTGCCTTTACCATAGGTGTGACTTGAGCTGCCGCCATAGGCATTGGTGTGGCTGGTCGAGCCATAACTATGGGCAGTGCTGCCGCCAAAGCCGTTTTCGTGGCCAGAGACAGGATAAGTCCATAACAACACCGTGCCAGCCATCAACATAGTCGTCAGGACACGAATTTTTTGCATCGCGCGACTCCTTTCACTACGGCTTCGGTTGCGAAGTTGCAGGGGTGGAGGACGGCGTTATGAATAACGGCGTGCCCACGGGAGGAGGTTCGGACCCTGGGTTCGCGAACGGGATTAACTTCGCATGCAAACCTTTCGTTGATTTAAACACGCTGGGCGCGAGTACAGGATTGATCCTCCAGTTTGAAAGATCCATCTCGTGGCGTAGTTGCAGAGGATCTTTGCGATAGATCGCCCGTATCCGGTACGGAAGTTTATCCTTGGCGCCGATCCATATTTGAATGAACACGGCGTCGTTGGCCCAGGCGACCATATCCGTCTTCGTGCCCCCAACCTCGTTTGACTGGCCAATGTAGAATGCGAGGACCGCCCCGCGGGTCAGCGCGGCATAAGGGTTGGTCAGCAGGAGATCCGTGAACGGGTAATAGACCCCCGCATTTTCGTAGGCGGCAATCATGGCTGCGTCGATTGTTGGTGGCGCATCGGCCACCGCGGCCAGATTTGGTCCTGGTGAATAGGCCATCATTTGCTGGCCGTTATAGTAAAGGTCGGAAGCCGGTCCGTCTCCGGGCGTGATAATCCTGAGCTTGTTTGGCCGCTGCATCGTCACGTCGTTGCGCACGGTATAGATGAGCGGCGGCCCCAGCCGGCTCGGAAACTCATAGCTCACGACCGCCGTAAATGACATTGACTTGGCCGCGGCCAAGCGCGCGCTCGCCGCCTTAAGTATATCAAGCGCCCGGGGTTCGAGGATAAGTTTGAAGGCCGGCACCGCCGATGCGCCAGTGGGGGGTGCGGGTGTCGCGGGCATCTGGGGCGTTGGCGTCTGCGCAGTTGCACCACTAGCCAGCATCAGCCCGCCGACAAACGCCCACACAGGCGCCCGCGCACTCCTTGAGATCATCGCTTCCTCCATGACCAATTCTTGAAACTTTAGGTCTTGTTTCAGATCTTCTTATGTCGGATCCGCACGGCCCCGCCCGGCGCTTAAATGGACAGGTTATTCAGAGCCCGCTGCAAATTACATCTATAATAGATGCATCCAGAATTTGTGCTGTTTAGCATCTACGCAGCAATACGTATTTGATCGAAATCAACCAGGAACCGAACCGTCCCGGAGTTGGCCAATTGCCGCCCGCAGCAAAACTCAGCCTGGAAACCTCTGCTAATTACCTGTGAATATTCTAAAATAGACCTATGCAGCCTTACAGCCTGCTCCCATCTGCCCCAGCAACGCCCCGTCACTTGCGCGGCGGACAGTCATCTCCCCCCTCACCCCGGCAGGCAGCGCCACGGCGAAGCCATGGCAGCCCTGGCCAATTCCGGCGACGCGCAAATCCGCCCGGTAGCGGTTGGCCACCACACGGGCCAGAATTTCGCCACCTGCCATCACCAACAACGTCACCGGAGCATCAGCCATCTCCGGGCATTGCGCCCAACCGGCACAAACATCCGGCCCTGCCATCTCCACCGCGCCCCGCAACGCGCCCTCCGGTTCCGCCGCGCGTTTCAGCCCTGCCCTGCGGTTCACCCAATCGCGCAGCGCCTCCAGCGCCAGTCCTTCCTCCACCCGTGGCACACAAGGCTCGTAAGGTTCATCTGCGCCTGGGTAGAGCGCGGCATATTCCGCTGCATTGTGAAACCAGCTTCGCGGCACGCCGTTCTGATAGCTCTCGCTCAGGCACCCATCCGAAATCAGCAGATCATGCCGCGCCAGCTCGATATGCAGATACTCGACCGGCCCTGTGCAAGATACCTGCCGCACACTCACCTGATTCACCAGCCGCCAGGCGGGCACCAGCACGCCATGCAGGAACACCCCGTGGCCAGGCGAGACCGTCATGGCCCGGCTGGGCACGCCCTCACCCAATGAGCCGGGCAGGAAGGTCACTGGCAGCATCAGCGGATTCTGCCCCAGAAACCGCCCCTCATAGGCGCTGCGGCCGATCCATTTGATCCGCTGAGGCCCACTTTGCGTCTGCACCTCATCGCCAATGGCGAGCCTCTCTACAGGCACCTCGCCGCGCGGCGTTAAAATCATCGTGGCGGGGCAGAAACAGGCGATGTCGAACCCCAGCACGCTCATCAGCGTGTCATCCACCGCTGAGATTGTGGTGGCATAGCCGGGGTATTCATAAGCGTCGAATGCGTCCGTCTGGTACTGGGTTTCATCCGCCCAGTCGCTGATGTCACTCGTGGTGTCGAATGTGGCGAGATTGGTCGTACCGTCATCGATCGAGAAATAAGAGGGGGCGTAGGGCGTGGATTGCAGCGTGCCGGGGGAGGCGTAGGCGTAGAGATCCATAATGGTGAAATCCGAACCGTTATCGAAATCCACCCGCCCCAGCGCGTGGGACAGTTCATGCTCGGCGGTGCCGACAAAATCCAGTTCGCCCGCCACCGCCGTAGAGAGCGTACTGAAATTCAGCGTGCCACCGCCGGTGCCGAACTCCACCAGCCCGTCGATCCCGCCCTCGGCGCTAGCCAGATTGGAGGCGGGCAGACCCAGCGCCTCGGCCTGCGCCAAAGTGAGATAGAGCCCGTTACCACCTGTCGGGTCCGTGGTGGGCAAGGCGTTCACCGCCGCCAGCTGCGTGGCGGTCTGCGCATTGGCACGCAATGCCGCCACCACATCCGCATAGCTGTAAAGCCCTGCCGAACGAAGATAGGGCGAGGCCTCACCCAGCACTTGCCCCGTGCTGTCCCAGCTCACCTCAATACTAACGGTGATATTGTTGGTGATTAAAGCGTCGAGCTGGCTCGCCGCATACTCCACAGCGGCGGTGAAACCGCTGGGCGCCTCGGACGTTGTACTATCGAAAACAAGCTGGATGTCCACGCCGTTCCCTCCTGGATTTCCAGGTCAAAGGGTCTCACTGCATGGATTAACAGCCAGCTAAATTATATCGCGGTACAGAGCGGGTTTTAACAATTTCGCCTCCGCAGGGGCAAACAAACCCTGGCGCAGCAGTAAATCCAGCATCACCAGCACGACATTGAATTTGAAATCATCGCTGGTGCAGAGCACGTCTTTCACCTGCACCAGGGGCCAAAGCATGAAGCTCTCCACCTCGCCGTCCATCGGCTTCGGGGTGAAAGCCGCCGGAAGTTCAAGGTCATAGGCGTAGATCATATCGCGGCGCAGCCCTTCCGGCCTGTCCATATTATAACGAAACTGTGCCACTTCCCGCGCCCGTGCGGCCTCTGCCTCGTCCAGCCCGGCTTCTTCCCAAGCCTCCTTCAATAAAGCGGCAAAGGGCGTATGGCCCGCCGGCACGCCACCGGCCACCAGATGGTCCAGCTTGCCGGGGTCCAGCTTCTTGTTCGCAGCGCGCTTGGCGACCCAGAGATGCAGCCCGTCCGGCTTGCGGACCAGACCGTTCAAATGCACCCCCACGCCGATCACGCCGAAATCCGGCAGGGCGCCACGGTCCAGCACGCCCAGAACGGGCCCGTCCACATGCGCCCGCACGTCGAAATCCTCGGCGCGGAAGCGCAAGCCCACCGCCTGTGCCAACTCGTTCAACCTGGGTAGCAGCGCCTCGGACATATCCACCCGCCCGGATGAAATTTTGATGGCGGGCTCGACCCCGCGCAGGGCCTCCGCCAATCCGGGCTTGAGATAGCCAATGTGATGCGCCCCCGCATGCAGCGCGAGCCTTGCGCCCGGCAGCATGGCTGAGTGGCAGACCTCAATATCGGCGAGAAGCTTTGCAATTCGTTCGTCAGGTGCCATGTGCTGGGTCATGACCCGATCCGCTGCCCGTGCCAACCCCAATCTGGCCCCGAACGCGTCCGCCAAGACCGCCCGGGGCTCAATGAAGACCGTTTTCACCCTCCTCCCCTATCTCTGGCCGCAGGGGGAGACGGGACTGCGCGTTAAGCTGGTACTGGCTTCCATCGCCATGCTTCTGGCCAAGGTCGGGACTGTTTATGTGCCGGTGGTCTATGGCCATATGGTGGACAAGCTCACCCACGCCGCCGGGCCGCTTGGCCTGCCTGCGGCGCTTATCGGCGGCTATGTGGTGGTGCGCATCGCCGCCGCCGCCTTCGGGGAGCTGCGGGATGCGCTGTTCGCGGGGGTGCAGATGCGCGCCTCGCGCGTGGTGGCGCGCAAGACCTTCGAGCATCTGCACGCGCTCTCCATGCGCTTCCATCTGGACCGGCAGACCGGCGGGCTCTCCAACATCATCCTGCGCGGCACGCTTGGCATCCAGTCCGTGCTGCGGCTGGCCACCTTCAACCTCGTGCCGACGATCATAGAGCTGGTGCTGACCACCTTCATGCTCTGGCGCCTGTTCAATGTCTGGTACGCGCTGATCACCTTCGTTGCCGTCGGGCTCTATATTGTCTTCACCTTCAGCTTCACCGCCTGGCGCACGAAATTCCGCCGCACGATGAACGAGACGGATAACGAGGCCCAGACCAAGGCCATCGACAGCCTGATCAACTTCGAAACCGTCAAATATTTCGGCAACGAGACGCATGAATCCAGGCGCTTCGATGAAAGCCTGGCGCGGTACGAAAGCGCCTCGGTGAAGTCTCAGGTCTCGCTGAACGTGCTGAATATCGGCCAGGCCGTCATCATCTCGCTGGCTTTGGGCGCGATGATGGTCATGGCCGCCAATGGCGTGGTGCATCACACCATGAGCATCGGCAGCTTCGTGCTGGTGAACACTTATCTCTTGCAGCTTTACGTGCCGCTGAACTTCCTGGGCTTCACCTATCTCACCCTCAACCAGGGGCTGGTGGATATGGAGCAGATGTTCTCCCTCCTGCACGTCAATCAGGAGGTGAAGGACAAGCCGGACGCCCGGCCATTGGCATCACACGGCGCGCCCGCCGAAATCCGGTTCGAGGATGTGCAGTTCGCCTACAACCCCGACCGGCAGATTTTGAAAGGCGTCAGCTTCACCGCTTCGCCCGGGCAGAAGATCGCCATTGTCGGCCCCACCGGCTCCGGTAAATCCACCATCTCCCGCCTGCGTGTTCCGCTTCTACGACGCCACCGGCGGGCACGTGCTGATAGACGGGCAGGACGTGCGCGACTACCGCCAGCACGATCTGCGCGCCGCCATCGGCGTGGTGCCGCAGGATACGGTGCTGTTCAATGACAGCATCTTCTACAACATCGCCTATGGCCGCCCGGGTGCGACCAAGGAGGAGGTGGAGCATGCCGCGCGGCTGGCGCAGGTTCATGACTTCATCGCCTCTCTCCCCCAGGGCTACAACACCAAGGTGGGCGAGCGCGGCCTGAAACTCTCGGGCGGCGAGAAGCAGCGCGTGGCCATTGCCCGCACCATCCTGAAGAATCCGCGCATCCTGATCCTGGACGAGGCCACCAGCGCGCTGGACACCGCCACGGAGCAGGGGATCTCCGCCGCGCTGCGCTCCGTCGCCCAGCACCGTACGACCCTGGTGATCGCCCACCGGCTCTCCACCGTGACGGATTCGGATGAAATCCTCGTGCTGCGCGAGGGGGAGGTTGTGGAACGCGGCGCCCATGCGGCCCTGCTGGCCGCGGACGGGGTTTACGCCAGCATGTGGGCCGCCCAGGCGGTCATGGAGCATGAGGAGCAGGAGCGCCTGGCTGATGGTGCAAATGCCACGCCCTTGGAAAATACCACTCAGGATGCCGCCGAATAGGGAATGGGTTGGTAGCGCCGCTCCGGCACACCAGATAAGAGGCGCAGAAAATTTGGACTGATACGATGACTGATAGACAATCTCCCCCGGAACGTGAGCTGAGCCATGCTGGCTCGGTTGTAGACAAGGCGATCGAATACATGATCGGCCAGGACCTCTCTGAGCTTTCCATAGCCTCTGCCCTGCTGGGCGGCGCCATGGGGCTGCTGACGCGCACCTTGCCTGACGCGGTCGTGGTCCAGATTCTGCAGAACGCCATCGAGAGCATCGAGAATGGCGAGATGCATGCGGCATCTGGCGAAGACCACGCGGGCCAAGCCTAGAGCGCTTGTGAAATAGTGAACCGTCAACCTATTTTGGCTCTTTAATCTAAGAGTCTGGCCTCTGGCCCGCCCGCGCAGACTCACTTGACGCTGGCCCTCCCTTCGGCCATAAGCCGCCCCGAAATTCCGGGCTGGCCCCTGCCAGCCCGCTTTGCGTTTGTTTGAGGAACAGTATTCATGGCCCGCCGTTGCGACCTGACCGGAAAGACCGTGCAAGCTGGCAATAATGTCAGCCACGCGAACAATAAGAGCCGCCGCCGGTTCCTGCCCAACCTGCAGGTGACCACGCTGCTCTCTGACACGTTGGGCGCCGTGCGCCTGCGTCTCTCCACCCGCGCGATCCGCACGATCGAGCATAATGGCGGGCTGGATGCGTTCCTGCTCTCCCATACCGACGCCAAGCTGACCGGCGAAGGCCTGGCCCTGAAGCGCCGCCTGGAGCGCGCGATGGCCAAGAAAGAGGCGAAGGCCGCCTGATTTTTTCGGCGCCGGAGCCTGGATAGAGCGCGATGATTTTATGCGTGCCCGCCTGCGGGCGGGCATAAAAGTCTGAAACGCCCTCTCCCATTTAGAGAGGCTCTGATGCTGATACGAGTGACAAGGAACCTCCAGATCAGCGACTCTGATCTGGAGGAATTTTTTACGCCCGCTTCCGGCCCTGGCGGCCAGAATGTTAACAAGGTCTCCACCGCCGTTCAGCTGCGGTTCAACCTGGCGGCCAACACCACCTTGCCCGAGCCTGTGAAGGCCCGCCTCGTTGGGCTGGCGGGCAGGCGCCTGACGCAAAACGGCGTCATCCTGATCGAGTTGGAGGAGCACCGCTCCCAGCTTCGCAACCGCGAGGAAGCGAAAGAGAAGCTTTTTGCCCTCATCCGCGAGGCCGCCGTGGTGCCAAAAACCCGCCGCGCGACAAAGCCCACCAAAGCCTCGAAAACCCGCCGCCTCGACTTCGAAAAGCCGCCGCGGCGAGGTCAAGCGGCAGCGCCAAACCAAGGATTATTGAGGCCGGTAAGCCATCACCCCGCCTGGGTATCAGCGGATGCAGGCCGCTTTCGTCCGCGAATCGAAACAATGCGGCTGCCAGGGGAAATCTGCTTTTTCCGTCACGCCTTTAACGCCAGTGCGTCCTCTATCCCCAGCTCGCCCGGCAGCCCGCCCTTGGGGAACAAACGGTTGAAATGCCCCATCTTGCGGCCGGCCCTGGCTTCAGCCTTGCCGTAATGGTGCGGGATTAGCCCTGGCGTGGCCAGGATTTGCGGCCAGAGCGCCATGTCATCCGGGCCGATCAGATTTTTCATCACCGCATCCGAATGTCGCACGGCCGGCGGCAAGGGCAGCCCGGTCACAGCACGGATATGCATCTCAAACTGGCCGCAGGGGCAGGCATCCATCGTCCAATGCCCGGAATTATGCGGGCGCGGGGCGATCTCGTTCACCACCACCTTGCCATGGGCGGTCACGAACATCTCCACGCCCAGCAGCCCGACAAGCTCCAGCCTTTCCGCCACGACGCGGGCGATGCTTTGCGCCTCCTCCAGAATATCCGGTGACAGCGGCGCGGGGGCCAGGGTCAGATCCAGAATATGATGCTTGTGGCGGTTCTCCACCGTGTCGAAGCACACGATCTCGCCACTCCACGCCGCGCGCGACCATCACGGAAATTTCCGCGCCGAAATCCACGAAGCCTTCCAGCACCAGCGGCTTCGGCTCCAGCCTGGCAAAAGCGGGCGCCAGATCCTCCGGCGTGCGCAGCATCGCCTGGCCTTTGCCGTCATAACCCAGCCGTGTGGTCTTCAGCACTGCAGGCAGACCGAGCCGCTCCACCGCCGCCTCAAGCTCCTCCAGGCTTTCCACCTTTGCCCAGGGCGCGGTGGCAATGCCGGCATCGTTCAGAAATTGCTTTTCCACGTGCGGTCCTGGCTGATGGCCAGGATTTCGCCCCCGGGCGCACCGGCTTCAGGCTCTCCAGCAGCTCCAGCGAGGCGGCGGGCAGATTCTCGAATTCGAAGGTGACGACATCCACCTCCTCCGCGAAACGCCGCAGCGCCGCCAGATCGTCATAGGGCGCCACGGTGTTGCGCGGCCGCCACCTGCGCGGCCGGGCCATCTTGCTCCGGCGAAAAGACATGCACGAGAAAACCAAGCTGGGCTGCTGCCATGGCGGACATGCGGCCAAGCTGCCCGCCGCCGATCATGCCGATCACGCTGCCAGGGGGCATCATACCGGCTCCTCCGGCACGCTCTCGGTTTGCTCCGCCCGCAGCGCCGCCACACGGTCCCGCAATTCAGGGTCGGACAAAGCCAGAATGGACGCTGCCAGAATCCCGGCATTGATCGCCCCAGGCTTGCCGATGGCCAAAGTACCCACCGGAATCCCGCCCGGCATCTGCACGATGGAGAGCAGCGCATCCTGCCCTTGCAGCGCGGTGACGGCCACCGGCACGCCCAGTACGGGCAGATTGGTCATGGATGCCGCCATGCCCGGCAGATGCGCCGCCCCGCCAGCCCCGGCGATGATGATCTTGAGCCCCCGCCCCTCGGCGGAGCTGGCATATTCATAAAGCCGCTTCGGCGTACGGTGCGCGGAGACCACTTTTGCCTCATACGGCACGCCGAGTTTTTCGAGCATTTGAGCGGCATGCTCCATCACAGGCCAGTCCGACCGGCTGCCCATGATAATTCCGACAAGCGGCGCGCTCATGCCGTGCGGTCCGGGATCAGCCGGCTTTCCAGCCGCGAGATCTCATCCTTCAGCCCCAGCTTGCGCTTCTTCAGTCTTTGCAGATGCAGCTGGTCCACCGGGCCATGTTCGCTGATGCGGGTGATAACCGTATCAAGGTCCCGGTGCTCGCTGCGCAGCGCATGCAGCCGGCGCAGCAGATTGTCTTTGTCGGTGAGCATGGGGGAGCAATAGAGAAATTTCCGCTCCTCCGAAACCGGATTTTTGCAGACGAGAGCGATTTCCGGTGCTTGTGGCGATACCAGAGCGGCCCCGCCTTCAGACCGGCGGGCAAATCAATTCAATATGTTCTGTATGATCTGATTGCGGCAATACTCGACGGGCGCTGGAACCCGCAGCACCTTGGCGATCAAGATCGCGCCTTGCAGCGAGGCATAGATGAACCCCGCCGCTTCCACGCATTCCAGATCGGCGCGCAACTCACCGGAGGCTACACCTTCCTCCAGCACGGTTCTGATGTCGTCCCGGATGTCCTGAAAGATCTTCGCCAGCCGCAGGCGCAACACCTCGGACTGGTCAGCCACCTCGGCACAGAAATTCCCGACCAGACAGCCACCGCGCATCTCGTTGCTGTTCAAGTTCTCGATCACATGGTCGAAATAAGCGGTGAACCGCTCGCGCACGGGCAAGGATTTGATCGTGCAGCGTTAGTGCCGCAACCTCCTGGCTCTGCTCGTAATACCGTTCCAGAACCTCCAACCCAAAAGCCTCTTTCGAGGGGAAATGGTCAGTGAATGAGCCCAGCGGCACATTTGCCGCCTGCGCGATGTCACGCACCGACGCCCCGACAAACCCCCGCTCATGCACAACGCGGAGGCCTTCAATAAGGATTTTTTCGCGATTCGACGGTCTGGGCATGGTGGTTGCTACGATTCCATATGTTTATTTGTATCAATAAATACGTTCGTACACATTGGATTGCAAGAAAAATCCACTACCCCAGAGAAATATCGTTTTTAGCCAGGAACCGCATGGGTCAACCCACATCCATGCTCAAAGCACATATCTGGATTAACGTACGTACGTCCTTAATTTAGTTGTAAAGGAACGGACGTACGTATACATCCTGGTCCGTCGCAGGGCATTCCCGCCCCGACACAATCGAAGGATCAAAACATTATGTCCCGCTTTACCAAATTCGCCTCCGCCGCTGTTCTGGTTGCCTCCCTGGCGCCGTTCGCCGCGCAGGCCCGCTCCGGCGACGTCCGCGCACCGCTCCGGCCCACAACAACGCCGCTCAGACCAGCCAGAATGCCGCTTACACCGCTGGCCAGGGCGCCGCGAGCGTCAAGTATGCACGCAACGACGTTCCGGTTTCCTCCCGCTGGGTCGGCGGCGCCGCCACTGACAGCTACGGCGGCTAATTCCGCCTCTCTGAACATTCCTGACAAAGGAAACTTTTATCATGTCACGCTTCACGACATTCGCTTCCGCCGCTGTGCTGGTTGCCTCTCTGGCGCCGTTTGCCGCCCAGGCCCGTTCCGGTGATCACAGCACCACCTACCCGCCGCAGCATCTGGTCCAAATTCCTGGCCGGGCGGCGCCGGCCGAGCATGGCCGCATGGCGGAAAATGCCAATGTGCCTGCCAGATTCACCATAGCCACCGGTGCGGTCGAATACGCCAACTCCGGCAATCATGACGGCTTCGCCGGCTAACCAACAACGCCGAACCGGCCCGGTGGTGCCGTAAACCTCCCTTTCCAGCCCTCCCCCGCCGCCTGAGCGGCGGAGAGAGGTTCTGGATCCTCAAAGGAATTTTCCGATGTGGAGTGCCCGTTTAGCTGCCGCGGTTTCGCGGCTTGGTATGGCTGCGACAGTTCTGCTCTGCCTCGGCCTCGCCACCCTGCCCGCCCGCGCAGCCATGCCGAGCCCGGTAGGAAATTGGGTCACGGCCAGCCATGGTGCGGTCATCCAGATCGCGCCCTGCGGCACCCAGCTCTGCGGGTCCATCCAGGGCATGGTTCTGGCCCCCGCGGACAAAGAGCCGGTGGACTGGACAGGGCAAAGCCAATGCGGCCTCGTCATTCTGAAGACCGATGCAGCCCCTCAGACCGAGGCTAACGGCACCCCTGCCTGGTATGGGCAGATCATCAACCCGCGGAACGGTTCCACCTATCATATCCGGCTTACGCTGGATAATAATGGGAATTTCCTGCTGCGCGGCTATGTCGGCCTGCCGCTGTTCGGGCAGACCCAGAGCTGGAGCGCCTATCAAGGCCAGCTCGGCACGCCCGAATGCAGGCTGAGCAACATTCCCACAGGCTCTTTGACGCAGACTGGTCCTACCCCGGCCAGCTAAACCCTGGTTTTTTCCTCTCCCACAGCCTCCCCGGTACAATGCGCAAGCGACGTACCGGGGTGGCCCGTACGGCAGACCAGCGGATGAAGCCCGTCAGACGCTGAGTTGCGCCAGCTCCGCCGCGATCATCCGGCCGATGGGCAAAGCCGAAGTCGCGGCCGGAGAGGGCGCATTGCACACATACACGGCGCGCGCGGTCTTCTTGATCAAGAAATCATGCACCAGCGCGCCGTCGCGCATCACCGCCTGAGCGCGGATGCCAGCCTCCTGCGGCTGCAAATCCTCCAGCGTGAGTTCCGGGCAGTATTTCCGGCACATTTCCAGATAGCCGCGCTTGAAGATTGAATTGCGCATCTCCGTCACGCCGGATTTCAGATTGGCGCCGATCACCTTCCAGAAACCCGGAAAGCCGAGCATATCCTTCACATCCTGCCCAGATACAGAAAACTTCCTGTAATTCTCACGGGCAAAAGCCAAGAACCGCGTTGGGGCCGACGGTGATGCCGCCGTCAATCATGCGGGTGAGATGAATGCCTAGAAACGGCAGATCAGGATCAGGAATCGGGTAGATCAGCGTTTTCACCAGATCCTTGCGGCTGGCGGGGAGGCGGTAATATTCACCCCTGAACGGAACGATCTGGAAATCAGGCTCAAGCCCGCCTAGGGCCGCGATGCGGTCGGACTGCAACCCCGCGCAGGCGACCATGTGCCGCGCGCTGTGCATCTGGCCGGAGGCATGGATATTCACCTGTCCGGCCGTCTCCTCGATACGGTCGACATGCGCGCCATACACCACGCTGCCGCCGGACTGCGCGATCTTACGCGCCAACACTTGGCAGACCAGTTGATAATCCACGATGCCAGTCGCCGGGATGAACAGCGCGCCGACACCTGAAATGGCAGGCTCACGCCGGTGCAGCTCGGCGGCGTCGATCCGCTCATAGGCGATGTCGTTTTCCTGCGCGCGCTTTTCCAACGCGTCCATGCGGCTCGCCTCCAGAGCATTGGTCGCCACCAGATGCTTGCCGCAAACCTCCACAGGAATATCGTTCTCTGCGCAAAACTCTTTCGTAGCCTGCGCGCCCTCGCGGCAGAGCCGAGCTTTCAGGCTGCCGGGCGCGTAATAAACGCCGGAGTGAATGACGCCGCTATTATGCCCGGTCTGGTGCAGGCCGGGCTGGCGCTCCTGTTCCAGCACGGTGATCCCGATCCCCGGTGGGCCTGCAAAAGCGCATAAGCCGTCGCCAGCCCCACAATGCCGCCGCCAATGATGCAAACATCCTGCATTATGCCCACAAGCTCCGGCGCCACGTAATCATGGCTTCAACAGTTACATCCTGATCGTGTCCGATGAATTGCTTAGCCGTTTGCCGCTTTTTGTCCAAACCTGCCTGACGGCAGCGTACCCCGGCTTAAGCGCCGGGGCGTTCCACAGCATGGCGCAGCAGAGCGCCGAAGCGATAAAGCCCATGGACGAACTTGCTGTAGGGCATGGTCAGGAAGAAGGCGAGAACCAGCCCCAGATGGATGGACAGAGCGCTACACCCAGCGCGCGGTGCCCCGCAAGCCCAGCAGGGCGAGGCCCGTGACGGCGATTAACAGCAGCAGCAGAATCAGCCCGGCATCAGCGCCCAACAGCTTGCGCGCCTGCGGCTCCTGGTCGCCGGCGAGCTTCAGCCAGAACAGCCCGGCCGCGCCGATGGCCATCAACACGCCCCCAACCGTGCCCAGCAGCACCGGCAGGCTGAAGAACGGATAAGGCGCCTGCCACCCCAGAACCAGGTCATAAAAGGCGCCGACACTGGTTGCCGCGAAGCAGAGCAGAAACCCATAGGCCAGGGCATGGTGCATATGGCGCCGGCTCGTGGAGAAGCTGCCATCCTTGTCGTTGCAGCCATGGCCGCCGCCGCCAAGATAGCGCAGCCCTGCCGCATCCTTGAACGCCTGCATGAAGGAAGACGCGCTGGCCGGCGCGCTGCCTGTATCGCGCCAGAAGGCACGGAAGCCGAGCCCCATGGCCAGCATCGCGAAGAGGAAGCAAACTGAGGCCACAGTGATCATCACCGCTTTCGGGAAGATCAGGTAGAACCCCGCCCCCGGCCGCACCGGCTGAGCGCCGAAGAACACCGCCGGATTTTGGAAAATCATTCCCAGCAGCAGGATCAAAATAATCCCCCCTGCCATGGCGAGCGCCGTGATCAGGCCATTGCGCTGGAAGGCGGCGCCAAGCGCGCCAGGCCAGGCATAGAGCGCGTAGCTCTCCTGGCGCAGTTCGGCGAGCGCCTTCGGCACATTGATGCCGAACTCATGCGGCGGCGCGTATTGGCAGGCATAGTAGCAGCCCTTGCAGGAATGGCAGAGATTGGCGAGATAGTTGAGATCGCCGGAGGAAAATTCCCGGCGCATCTCCATCGCCGGAAACACCGCGCAAAACCCCTCGCAATAGCGGCAGGCATTGCAGACTTCCATGGCCCGGCGGGCTTCCTGCACGGCCGGGCTTTCAAGATCAGTAACGGGCACGAGAAGCGGCCTCCTTTCCTGCGATACGTCCGAAGGCAGTGCCGATGGCCATGCCAAATCCGGCGAGATAACCCTGGCCCAATATGCTGCCAGCCATGATCTCGCCCGAAGCGAAGAGATTATCGGCCACTTGGCCATCCTGCATGATCACCTGGGCCCGCTCATTCACCTTGCACGCCCAAATAGGTGAAAGTAATGCCGGGGCGCAGCGGATAACCGATGAAAGGCGGCTCCATTATGGGCCTGGCCCAGTTGGTTTTCGGCGGGTCCAGCCCTTCGGTCGTAAGACCATCCAGCTTGCCGCTGTTGAAATCGCCCGGCCGGCAGGCCTCGTTGAAGCGCTTCACCGTGGCTTCCAGCGCCTGCGGGTCGAGCCCCAGCTTCTCGGCCAGCCCGCCGATCGTATCCGCCTTGATGGCCGGAAAGACGGAGGGCATGAACAGTTTTTCGGCACGGCTGTCGATGATGCTGTAGGCAACCTGGTCCGGCTGCCGGGCGACGAGGCGGCCCCAGATGGCATAGCGTTTCGGCCAGACATCCTCGCCCTCGTTATAGAAGCGCTGGGCGTCGCGGTTGACCACGATGGAGAAGGGCACGCAGTCCAGGCGCGTCGAAATGCCGCCGTCGAATTTCGGCGCGCGGCCATCGATCGCGACGGCATGGCATTGTGTCGGGTCGCCGACTGCCGCCACGCCCTGGTCCAGCAGATTGCGCAGCACGCGGCCCTTGGCATAGGGCGTGCCGCGGATCAGGAAATTCTCCGCCTCCGGGCCCCAGGCTTCCTTCAGCCAGTCGATATTCGCCTGGAACCCGCCGGAGGAGGCAATGACGACGCGCGCCTCGACCTCCATCGGAAAGCCCCGGCAAGTCACCTTCAGCTGGCGGACGCGGTTGCCCTCAAGAACGATCTCCGTCACCTCGGTATCGTAGAGAACATCGACGCCCAACCGCTCGGCGGTGGCGTAATAGGCATTCACCAGCGCCTTGCCGCCGCCGAGGAAGAAGGCGTTGGTGCGCGAGAGGCTGAGCGTGCCGGTTAGCGAGGGCTGAAACTTGACGCCGCAGCGCGCCATGAAGGGCAACGCCTCCTGGGTGGAGCGGATGGTCAGGCGCGCCAGCGCCTCATCGGTCTTGCCGCCGGTCACGCGCAGCAGATCGTCCCAATATTCCTCTTCCTCATAGCTTTCGGTGAGGACGGAGGTGGGCTGCAGATGCATGGCGCGGATATTGCGCGTGTGGCGGGAATTGCCGCCGCGCATGGGTTTTGGCGCGTGCTCCAGAATCAGCACGGATGCACCTGCTTCCCGCGCCGTCACCGCGGCGGTCAACGCGGCGTTGCCGCCCCCGACGACCACGATGTCGTAGGCACGTGTTCGATCTGCCATTCTGCGAACCTCAAATTGTATCCAGCCGTATACAATTTAGGTTTTCACCAAAACGCCGTCAAGCCGTGGCGGATCAGCGGGGCTGGCGCTGCTGCAGCTCGATGCGGGTTTTGAAGGCGTTGCGGATATGCTGGCGTGCCGCCTCCTCCGCGCCGTCGCAATCGCGTGCGGTGATACGGGCAACGATTTCAGCATGTTCAGAGACGGACTCAGCCCCTCGGCCGGGCACGGCCAGGGTGGTACCCGCGAGCAGCGCAAGGGAGAGGCGCAGATTTTCGAGAGCATGGTTGACGAAGCGGTTGCGCCCGGAATCGCGCACCTGCTGGTGGAAGGCGCGGTTGGTGAGGGCGAGCTGCCTGGGTTGGCCCGCAAGGCCACGGTCACTCTCGACCATGGCCTGCAGCACGCCGATCTCGACCGAAGTGGCATGCTGCGCCGCAAGCCGCGCCGCCGTGCCCTCCAGCACCTCACGCAGCAGATAAAGCTCCGTCATCTGCCCATAATCCAGTGAGGCGACGACGGCCCCGTGGTGCGGCTCATGCGTGATCAACCCTTGCAGCTCCAGCCGCTTCAGCGCCTCGCGGATCGGCGTCCGGCTGATCGAAAAGCGCTCGGCAAGCTCCAACTCCCGCAGCCGCGTGCCGGGCGGCAATCCGCCACTCTCGATTTCGGCCAGCAGCAACTCATAGGCCTCTGAAGCGCTGGAACGGCTCGGCTTGATCATCATAGTGCTGTGGGTACTCCTACACGGGCCGTCTCGATAGCACCCTGCCCACTCCGCGATCCATCAGTAGAGTTTGACTTCGATCAGCTGAGGGCCAGGCTCGTGAACGGAGCGGCGCATCGCATCGTAAAAATCCTCGGCTGTGGTGACACTGACACCCGGCACGCCCATGCCTTTCGCCATCGCCACCCAATCGATGCTGGGGCGGCCGATATCGATCATCGCCATCGCCTGCGGGCCAGGCGTGCCAGCGCCCATATTGGTGTATTCCCCCTTCAGGATCGCATATTGGTTATTGGCGAAGATGATGGTGGTGATGTTCAGCCCCTCGCGCGCATGGGTCCAGAGCGACTGGATGGTGTACATGGCGCTGCCATCGCCAACCATGCAGAACACCCGCCGGTCAGGGCAGGCCATGGCGGCGCCGGTGGCAACCGGCGTGGAATAGCCGATAGAGCCGCCCATGATTGTTGATCAGGTCATGCGGCTTGGCGCCGATGGTATAGCCCATCGTCTCCCGGCCAGTGGTGAGGGATTCATCGACGACGATGCAATCTTCCGGAATGGCTGCGGCCAGCGCATGGGCAATGCTGACAGGGTTGAGCGCGCCGCTGGGCGGCGGGCGTTTCCACCAGGGCCTGCACCAGGGGCGCGGTGTTGCGCAGCCCCAGCGCTTCGATCAGCATCTCGAACCCCAGCGCGCTATCCTCATCCGCTTCCACAAGCGGATGCAC
Organism: uncultured Pseudomonadota bacterium; assembly: GCA_963827925.1. Classification (GTDB taxonomy): domain Bacteria; phylum Pseudomonadota; class Alphaproteobacteria; order Acetobacterales; family Acetobacteraceae; genus Acidocella. The sequence goes on from CAWHDE010000006.1 coordinate 196,448, forward strand.
CAGCGCACCCTCGGCCTTCAGCAGGCTGGGCTTGTCCGGATAGCTGAAAAACGCCACCGGCTCGCGCGTTTCCACGGTGACGATATGGCGGACATCTTTCAGGAATTCAGTCGCCAGAGCGACGGCATAGGGGATGCGCTCCAGCGGCGTGCGGCCCGCACCGCGCTCGATGCGAGCACTGAAGAATTGCGTGCCCAAACGGCAGCCCGTGCCGGCGGCGATGCGCCCTGCAAGCTCCAGCGCGCGGCCGCGCGTGGATTTATTGCCCAGCACCAGCATCACCGGCTCGCCGGAGCGCAGCACCTTCGCCACCGCTTCGATGCGGGCCAAATCCGGCGCTTTCGGCGTATGGTGCACGGCAGGCGGCAGAGCGTTGGCCTCCCCCGCCTCCCGCCAGGAGGAATCACCGGGCAGGATCAGCGTGGCGATGCGGCCCGGATGTTCATTGGCCTGCGCCACCGCCGCCGCCGTATCCCAGGCGATGGTACCGGCGGAATTCCGCCTTGCGGACAAAATGGCTGAGCGGCCGGGCCAGCCCCTCGATGTCAGACGTCAAAGGCGGGTCATATTTCAGATGCGACTGGGAATGTTCCCCGACGATATTGACCATACCGGAGCTGGCGCGCTTGGCGTTGTGGATATTCGCCAGCCCATTCGCCAGGCCCGGCCCCAGATGCAGGAGCGTGGAAGCCGGCTTGTCGCGCATGCGGTACCAGCCATCCGCGGCCCCTGTCGCCACGCCCTCGAACAGACACAGCACGCTGCGCATGCGCGGGTTATCGAGCGCGGCGAGGAAATGCATCTCCGAAGTACCGGGATTGGCAAAGCAGATTTCCACGCCCTGATCCACCAGGGTAGACACCAAAGTTTGCGCGCCGTTCATGCTTGCTCCTTCCTGTTCACGGGCAAGGTCTCCGCCTCGCCCTTAGTAACCGGCAAGCTCCCGCCTTTTTGGCCACGATGCAATAGCTGCGGTTGGGGCAAACGTTAGAATCCGATAACCCTCGGCCAGCAGCCCTTTTGATTGAATTTTAAGGTCTTTGGTGGAGACTTTGGTGCGGTTCAATTCCCTATCTGATCACGCTCGGGAGAGGCTGAGGGGCCTCGCCCGGGACGCTGCGCTGCCGTCAACCACGCCCGCCGGATTGGATATCGGTGCGGGGAAAACGAGCACCGCCTCGAACCCTGTAAGCCGCCCCGCGGGGGGAGACGAGAGGCAGAGGCTGCCCCCAAGTTAAGTCATGATATTTTCGACGATCGCGAGACCTAATCCGCCCCCCAGCCCCACCGTGGTGCCACGCCGGAATGGCAATTTAATTTCGGCCATCGTCTCGGGCGGAACAATTTCGCCGCCGTTCAATACGCGTACGCAGTTGTCATGATCGATTATGACGTCGATTGCCTCGTCAGGCGCGCCATATCGAACGGCATTTTCAAGCAGATTGCGCAGCCCAATTCCAAGAACATCAAGGTCGGTCAGCGCGATGAGTTCCTCAGCATTATTCAGCGTCAGCCGTAACCTGTTTCCAACTCCGTCCTGGCGCTGGAAATCGTTAATGAGGAGCTGCAGAACCGGCAGCACGGCAATGCGTTCGCGCCGGAGCGCCAAAATCCCCCCGGTTCGCGAAAATTGCAGGAGCTTTTCGGCAAGTTGGCCCAGCGCTTTAACCTGCCGGACCAGGCCGTGCACCCGGTCGGCATGGGGTGAGCCTAACAGTTCGGCTGATAAGACCTGCAATTGTGCCAATAGCGCGGCAATGGGCGTGCGGAGTTCATGCGCGCTGTTCGCCGCGAATTGGCGCTCATTTTCCAAAGCGTGCCGCAGACGGTCGAGCAGCCGGTTGAGCGCGGTATGGATCGGCATAAGCTCCACTGGCAGCGGCAAGTCCGGAATGCTCGACATGTTTGAGCCGTCGCGCTGTCCGATCTCTTGCTGCAGCTGGATCAATGATCGCGTACCGCGGCGCACCACCCAGCGGATCAGGATCCACAGAGCAGGCAAGAAAAACAGCAGCGGCAATGCCGCAAGGCCAATCGTTCGCCGCAGAGCTTCATGACGGTGCAAGTCCGGCTCCGCCACTTCGATAAAATAGCCGCCGGTCAAGGCTGTCTGCGAATAGACCCTATAGCGCGGGACATTGTGGAACCCAGAGGCCAATGGCAGCGTGAAGGGCGTTTTTGGTGCGTTCACGGAACGCATCACGACGCTCCCCGCCGGGTTAAGAATTTGGTAGGCCAGCGCTTTTGGATTCAGAGTTGAGACCAGTTGCTGCGCCAGTTTTGCGCTGTCCTGCGGTTGTAGCAGGACATTGCTGGTTGCCGGCAGAAGGCGCTCGGCGACTTCCACCAGCGCGTTGTCGAGCCGTTCATTGACCTCAAAAAGCGCAAGCGTGCCTGAGGTGACACTGCCAAGCAGCCACAGCCCTGCCATGGCCGTGGTCAACAGCCAGATCAGTCGCGATACGAGACTTTCGTTTGTCATGGCCTAGCGCCTTAAACTGTAGCCGAGACCACGGACGGTCTGTACGAAATCCTTGCCGAGTTTCCTGCGGATACGGCTGACGTAAACCTCGATCGCATTGCTCTCGATTTCTTCGTCGAACGCGTAAAGGGCGTCGACAATTTGTTCCTTGGAGACGGTGGAGTTCGGCCGGCGCACCAAAACATCGATAACGGCCCATTCCCGCGCGGTCAGTTCAACATGCTCGCCGTCGAGCCTGGCTCGCCGCGCCTCCAATTCGAATTCAACAGGTCCGAACTTAACAACCGGTGAGACATTGCCGAAGTAACGGCGCGCCACGGCGTCCAGGCGCGCGATCAATTCATCGAGATCAAACGGCTTTACGAGATAGTCGTCGGCCCCTGCCTTAAGTCCTTCAATCCGGTCGCTCACCATGTCACGCGCGGTCATGATAACCACCGGCACAGTTTCTTGCCGGCGGCGCAGCGCACGCAGGAAGTCCAGACCTTTGCCATCCGGCAAATGAAGGTCGAGCAATATCGCGTCGTAAGGCACTGATCGCAGGGCGGCGTCAGCATCACCCAGCCGCTGAAACCAGTCGACCGCGTGCCCCGCCTGACGCACACGTTCCTGAACCGCCATCCCCAGATGTGGTTCGTCCTCGATCAGTAGAATTCGCACCATCGGCAATTTAAGACTTCTCAATCATCAAAACCAGTGCATGGACGGCAAAGCTGACGCGAAACTGAACGAAGCTGATAGCGCGTGTCAGTTTGGCGTCAGCAAGCGGGGCTAAGGCTCGCGCCGACGAAATCCCCGTTCGGAGACAACGAATGCAAAGCTACCGCGCGCGCACCGCCCGGCATGGCCAGAATGCACTGCAGCCTGCATCGTGTGGGGGGCCGGTATGCTGAAGAACCGGCTGCTAAACACCGTCGGGACGCTTGCCCTGGTTGCTGTGGCAGGCTTCGTCGCCGGCAAGATGCGGGCCCATGCTGGCTCCAGCGCTTCGCCGCGCTGCCGCTGCGTCTGCTCCATCTGCTGCCGCGTCATCCGCTCCGGCGCTGCCGGCGGAAATCGATGTCTCGGCCGGCGCACTGGCCAATATGCAATTGCAGGTTGCCAACGCGGTGTATCGTCCACTGGTGCAGACGGTCCAGGTGACCGGCACCGTCGGCTTCAACCAGCTGCGCGTGGCGCAGGCCGCAATGGTGCAGGCTCAGGCCCAGGCGACTACCGCTGACGCACTACGGCCTGTCGGTTGGCGATGTCTACAACGCCATCGAAATGAACGATAGTAACGCCGCCGGCGCCACCATCGACCGCAATGGCGAGGAGGCGATCGTCCAGGGCGTCGGGCTGCTGCAAAACACCACGGATATCGGCGATATCGTACTGCGCACCAGCACTGGCGGGGCGCTCTATGTACGCGACGTGGCGAAGATCACCACAGCGCCGATGCCGCGCCTCGGCGGCGTGACCCGCGACGGCAAGGGTCAGGCGGTCATCGGCGTGGTGCTGATGGGCTTGGGCCAGAACACGCGCGTGGTGGCCGGCCGCATCAGCAGCGCCGTGCAGGCGATCAACAAAACCCTGCCGCCCGGCGTGACCATCGCGCCCTATTATAACCGTGCGGATCTGATCAACCGTGTGCTGGGCACTGCCGCCCATAACCTGGCCGAGGGCGCGATTTTGGTCATCGTCGTGCTATTTCTGCTGCTCGGCAATGCCAGGGCCGGGTTGATCGTGGCGGTCGCAATCCCGCTTTCGATGCTGGCCGCCGCCTGCGCCATGTATGCGGCCGGGTTGTCAGGCAATCTGATGAGCCTTGGCGCGATCGATTTCGGCCTGCTGGTCGATGGCGCGGTGGTGATGATCGAAAATGTCGTGCGCCGCCGTGCGGAGGAGCCAAATCGCCCCGTGGGGCTGGTAGTGCGGGAGGCCGCGCGCGAGGTGGCCCGGCCGGTCACTTTCGCTGTCATCATCATCACAGCCGTTTATCTGCCGATCCTCAGCCTGCAGGGCATTGAAGGCAAGATGTTCCGGCCGATGGCACTGACGGTGATTTTCGCCCTCCTCGCCTCGCTCGTGCTCACCCTCACGCTCATGCCGGTTCTGTCCAGCCTGCTGCTGCGCGGCAAGATTACCGAGCGTGAAAGCCTGATCGTGCAGAATGCGCGCCGCATCTACGGGCCCGCATTGAACCTGACGCCGAAAAGGCCTGCCATTACCCTGGGGCTGGCTGCATGTCTGCTAGTCGCCGCGGGTCTTGTTGGTTCCAATCTTAGCTCTGAATTCCTACCTAACCTTGATGAAGGATCGCTCACCGTCACCACCACAAAACTGCCCGGCATCTCACTGACCTCGGCATTACAGACGCAGGAAATGGTGGAACGTACACTGATGAAATTCCCAGAGGTTCAGACCACCGTCACACTCGGCGGCAGTTCGGAAATCCCGACCGATCCGATGGGGAGCGGCGACATTTTCATCATCCTCAAGCCGAAATCTGAGTGGAAAACCGCGCAGACCCAGGCCGGACTGGTCGCAGCTTATTCCAAGGCGCTGAACGAGGATGTCCCCGGCATCACGCAGGACTGGGCACAGCCGATCGAAATGCGCATGGACGGCATGCTGCAAGGCGTGCAGGCGGACGTCGCCATCATGATCCATGGCGACAACCTCAATACGCTGCCCAACATCGCCAACCAGGTCGCCAATCTCGTCTCACGTGTGCCGGGTGCTGCCGATGTCGAGGCTGAGCAGACCATCGGTCAGCCTTATCTGCGCATCGTCGCCGACCGCGCGGCCGTGGCCCGCTACGGGCTGAATGTCCGCGACGGCGGCCAGACCGTGGGCACCATCGATGACGGCGTCGGCCGGTTCGACATCCGCGTCCGTCTGGCGCCGCAGGATCGCGACAATATGGCGGATATCGGCAATCTGCGCGTCAGCAACGGGGCCGGCATCTCCGTGCCTCTGAGCGAGGTCGCCAGCAGCCCTCCGTCTATCCCTGGTTTGCCGGCGCGGCGAAAAGCTCGCGCCGCACAGAGCAGACATATCAGACGGCCCAGCAGTCCCTGGTGCAAGCTGAGGCGATGCGCCTCAGCGATACGGCTGCGTTCTTTCAATCGTTGGGCGGTGGCTGGTGGAACCGCTCGGACTCAACAGTTAAGTCCAGTGCGCAGATGGCGAGCAATTGATCCGCCAAAAGCCGTTCCAAACCATTTCTGTAACTCGTTTTTTTATAAGTGCCTGAAGGAGACTACGGTTGCGAATAATGAAATTGCGCAAAGTCATCGCGCTCATCCCTGTCGTTCTTGCCATCAACACATGCGGCACATTACCGGCCCTGGCCGCCGGTGCTTCTGCCAGACCCGTTGGCGAGGCAGGCGTTCCCGTGACGGTTCAAGGCTTCATGCCGGGATATACAGATAATGAGCTTGCGCGCTCGGTCAGTTCATGTGTCGCCCAAGTGCCGGTACCTGGAACGGTGGCCGACGCGTTGCACTCTGGATGGCAAGTTCAGGTCCATGTGCAGAATGTATATATGCCGCGTACCGCCACAGAGATTCGTGTTTCCCTGCTGCGTGGTACACATGTTGTGGCGTTTCAATGGCGGCGGGAAACCGCGCTGGACGCAGCACCGTCGGCTGCCATTTGCGGTGCCGTATCAAGCTTGACTCAGCAGCTCTGGGCTTCGGTTTCACCGAGCGATCTGGTCTCAAACCCGATAAACAAGAGCTGAGCACCCGAAAGCAGAGATTATGTCAACGCGGCGAGACTATCGCCGGCTTTCAATTATATAAAGGACGATCTACGATCGTCCTTTTATACCCTGCCTGTACGCAGCAGACGATGGAAGCCGCGCCGCGGCGTAACCCGCGGCGCGCGTCCTGAAATCGGCATACCGTTTCAGGACGCTCTTCCGTTGCCTGAACTCAGAGGCCGCTGACGCTCGGGCGGGCTGCGACGCGGGCGCGCCAAGCTTTCAGGTTCTCCAGCCCGGCAGGCATTTCAAGGCCAAGGGCGTCAAACAGGCTCATGCCCGCGAAAGCCGTGATGTCGGCCATCGAGAACGCATCGCCCGCCAGATAAGGCTGCTTGGCCAAAACAGCGTCAAGATAGCGCATGCCATCGAGCCCGCGCTTGAGCTGGTGCTCGCCCCATTCCTTGTTCTGGTAGAGCTCGATATTCGGGCCCAGGCCCGGCGTGGCGTGGTGGAAATAGGTCACCACGGCGTCCAGCAACCCGAACTCGGCGCGGCGCTGCATCATGTGCACGAGAGCGCTCTCACGCGGCGTGCGCCCGGTCAGGCTCGGCTTGCCGTCGAGATTATCGAGATATTCGGTAATCGCGGTGCATTCAGCGATGCAGGTGCCATCATCGAGTTCCAGAACCGGCACGGCGGCGGTGGGGTTCTTGGCCAGGAATTCCGGCTTGCGGTGCTCACCGGCCGGAACGTCGACCTGGATGAACTCGACCTGATCCAGCATGCCCTTTTCGGCCAGGGCGATGCGCACGCGGGCAGGATTGGGGAACGCCCTGTATTCGTAAACTTTCATCGGCAGTGTCTATTCCTTGCAATGGTCGTCGACAGAAAACCGCGCCGGTACCCCCGCGCGGTTTTCTGTCCCCTGCTCATACAGCGTCGCTGGTGCCGATCAACCACCGTTCCGCGATGCCCGGCAACCGCCATCCTGCCCTTTGACAAGCACTGCATCGCCCCCATCTATGCAGGCACGCATTTGCGCGGCGACAGCTTTGCTCACCACGCATCCGGGAAACGGCAAATCGTTATCGTCAGGACGCTACGAAAGACGGCCCAGTTTTTTCCATCAATTTTGCCACCATCGCGTGGCGGACCGGCGGCAGGCGCGCGCCAATGCGCAGTACCGCATCGCGCAGCACCCGGGCGGGCAGGCTGTCATCCGTATAAAGCCGCGCGGTGGCATTTGTGGCTAGGTAGAGCGGCCTTGTCGCCAGCCGATGAGCGCTCTCATAACGTTGGAGCAGCGGCAGCGCGCCGATATCGCCATGATTCGCCTTGGCCTTGGCGATGAGACCGGCCAGGACATGCTGGCCGCGCAAACCGAAATTGAAACCATGGGCGGTGACCGGGTGCATGCCGACGGCGGCATCGCCAACCAACGCAAAGCGCGGGGCAACGAAGCGCTCAGCATAAACCGCGACCAAAGGATATGTGTGGTGCGTGCTGACCAGGTTCATCGCGCCGAGGCGGCCTTGATAACGGCGTGTGATCTCGGTGTTAAATGCCGCTTCATCCAAGGCACGCAGACGTTCGATATCACCCATTGACAAAGTCAGGACCAACGAAGAGAGATTTGGCATCTCCACTGTGCCATTGAGCGGCAACATCGCGATGGTCTGGCCGTAGCCGAACCATTCCGTGGCAACCTCGTGGTGCGGCTTCTCATGCGCCATACGGCAGACCAGCATGGTCTTGCCGAAATCGCGCGTGGTTGCGCCGATACCTACGCGCTTGCGCATCTCTGAAAACCGCGTGTCGGCGGCAACAACCAGAGGAGCGGTGAGGACCGTGCCACAGGCCAAAGTGAGCGTCGCGCCTTCTTTCGCCGTGGTGATTGCGGCGGCTGTACTTCCGGCAAAGAGGCGAATGTTTGGCCTGGCTTGCACGGTTTCGAACAGTGCGCGGCGAATTTCATGATTGGGAACAAGGCTGCCAAGCCGTAGATCCTGCGCGCGGCCTGGGCTGAGGCGAAGCCCATGGACGGCCGAACCATTGAGCACGTGCGCCTCGTAGAGCGGCGCGATCACGTCAGGTGCAATGCGCGCCCAGGCACCTAGGCGGCGCAGAACATCGACAGAGAAATGGGTCAATGCAATCTCACGGCCATCGAATGCCGGTGCCGCGAGCAATTCGGCGGGCAAGCGCTCCACGAGGGCAATGGCGAGCCCCTGCGCGGCAAGCGAGCCGGCGAGGCTAAGCCCGGCCGGGCCTGCGCCTATAATAACAACGTCGAATTCGTTTGTGGCGGCAGCCATTTTAGTAAGTCCATCCGTGCTGAGGCAGATGCCGCTATATCTATGCACACGGGCCTGCTTGTCCAGCTTGCTGGCGACTTGCGGGCTACCAGCTCTCTTTCGGGACGAACCACAACGCGCCCTTGCAACCTGTCGGCGAAAGCACGGGCCGACACCTCAGCTCCGTTAATGCACCAGCCTCGGCAGCATGCCGTTCTGGATAATCACCGCAGATGCCAATGCTTCCGAGAGAACGAGTGACAGCTGTCTGCCATTTGCGGCATGAATGGCGAATGCCAGACCGGCTTCGGTCATCACTGGTTTCACATAGGCCATTTCGTCAACTCCCAAATTCTCCAATTGGTCAGACGAGATATGACGAACATTGACGGTCGTATTCGCAACCGGATTCCAACTCGTCGTTCCACAGTTTCATGTCCATTGAACCACTCCTTTACTAAGTTTTGCGATTGCAGCTTTGTTAGCTTACGAAATTCTGTTTTCCACTGATTTGAATGCGACACTCTATGTCACGAACCAGATTTCCAGTCCGCGATGTTATCGAGAGCATCACAGGTCTCTGGCCACCTTTCCTTTGGCAACTGGCGCCGAATCCAGGTGATAAATTTTAGCACTCATCCGGCGGTCCCGATCCTGACTCCGAGCGGTATCTCGCTTAGGCGATCTACCCAAACCTCCATCATCCGTGAAATTAGTGGCAAGCTGGTAGAATTCTACGATCAATCCTAAATCAAGCTCTACCAGCATTGGCTGCAACCAGCCGTACGGCCATGTCGGCAAAAGAAAAGGGACACTGACGGACGTGTTTTCAGGCTTATGAGGCTCACAATGTTCACGGCGCCATGCCTGAAGAGAGACGATTTCTGCGCTCATGGTTCTATCCAACCAACCATGTGGCTTTCGGCAGCGTTTCCAATACACCGTCGAAAATTTCAACTCTTACCTCAGACCGCTTCTTACGCAATATAGTTGACATCACCCTCACCCACATTGTTAGTCTTTGCCTTCAAAAACAAAGCGCCGCAGCATCTTGCGCTGATGGCGGGCACGGCAAACTTACCGCTTCTTATAAAGACCTCGATAGTCAAACCCGATTCTTTAATCAGACAAGTCACTATCGGACCAAGAAAGATCGTACGTGAGCATTAAAACTTCCAAGCCATTTAACGCTTCGAAATCCTTCTCAGTGATTTAACCTACCATTGTGCGATGCCTAATACCCTTATGCACAAGAAGGATTTGCGCTCATCTGTGTCGGATTTTCTGTCCGTAGATCGTGGTGAGATTGAGCCACAACACTAAGTACCTAATACTTTGGTTTAGGTTACTAGACGTCGCGATAAAATCGCGGCTTTCCACTGATATTTCGCGCCCATCATCCCGGGCCAAACTGGATATTAAATCATACGCCTCAGTTGCAGCTTACTGCCGCACAGCTGACGGTCGAGACACAGCTCATGTCCGGATGGATACTTCGATGAAAAAGGATATTGACGTTCGGCAGGCAGCCTATGCCAAATATCAGCTGACGCGGCGCAGAACGAACCTTCCTTTCTGGATCGCCCCCGATGTCGACGCTGTTGGAAAGGCGCAAACCGCCCTCGGCATAGCCTTGGTGCCGTTCCATCTGAAAGCATACGCGGCGTTCACCCCCGCGCAGCAGATCACATTCCAAATATTGACATCATCTCAATGACAGCAACGCTGATGGCGTGGACAATCAGCGTCTAAACAAAGGGCAAACTGTCTTTCTTACTTCCGCCACATCGGATTTATTCTTTCTTATCAAACGCTGAACGAATCTTGAGGAGAAGTTCAGCCTCATCGAACGGCTTAGTCAGGTAACCCATGACACCTGTCTGCAACGCTCGCGCCTTCTCCCTGTCGTCTGCGAATGCGCTGATCAGTATCATCGGAATCGGTTTGCCCATCGCCAACAAACGCATGCGCAGCTCCAGCCCCGACATTCCCGGCATGCGCATGTCGGTAATCAGGCAGGCCGTCGTCAAAAGCAAGTCTGAGCTCAGGAAATCCTCAGCACATTCGAAAGCCTCTACGGCGAAGCCCATCGCTCTGATGAGATCTTTCAGCGCTTCGCGAACCGACAAATCATCATCGACGATCGAGATCATGGAATCTTTCGACACTTGAGTGTGGTCTCCTATCCACGTTCAAGGTTAGCCCCATTCTCGGCTTCAAGCTATTGCCCGTTGGAAAGAGAGCCACATCCCCGCATCAACCGCCCATACACTTTTCAGCTATTCTGATCAGCCTGTAGAATAGCTCATCTAGTGCTTTGGTTTAGGACATCTACGGCTTTGGCGTAGAAACGCCGAGGGTATCGGCCATGCGTACCAAATCGACCAAGGATCGCGCCTGCATTTTACGCATAATCTGACTGCGATGGACCTTCACCGTGGCTTCGCTCAGTTCCAAGCGGGCAGCGATCTGTTTATTGAGCTGCCCAGTAATGACCAGCCCAAGGACTTCGCGCTCGCGCCCTGTCAGCAACTCAAGACGCCCTTGCAATTCAGTAACAGCCTTGGCGTTCTGGCGCCTGCCACGGTCCCGTTCGATCCCGCTTTGGATCGCATCAAGCAGCTCCTGTTCATGCAAGGGCTTCGTCAGGAACTCTATCGCACCGGATTTTATGGCCCGCACCGTCATGGGAATGTCCCCATGACCACTAATGAATATAATCGGGAGATGAATACCGGCCGTTGTCAGCGTCCGTTGAAATTCCAAGCCGCTCTGCCCCGGCATTCTAACGTCAAGCACGAGGCACCCTGGCACATCCGGAAGTTTACTTTGCAAGAATTCCTGCGTTGATCCATAACTTCGTACTGCCAATCCAACCGATCGAAGCAGATCCTCAACCGCAGCACGCACCGATGCGTCGTCATCGATAACAAACACGACGGATGGGGATTCGATCATGCAGCCTCCTGACTGGCAACTGGCAACCGAAACTGAAAAATGGCGCCTCGGGGCCTATTGGGTTTCACCGAAATCTGCCCCCCATGCGCCTCAATAATCGTTTTGCAGATTGAAAGTCCCATTCCCATGCCCTTCGATTTCGTCGTGTAAAAAGGAGTAAAAATGCGGTTGGCAGTGGCGGGATCAATCCCGGGACCGGTATCCGTCACACTCACTAATACGCCGTCCGGTTGACCGCGTTCGGAGGTTATCGTCAATTTTCTGTCCCCTTCCACGACTGTACCCATGGCATCAATCCCATTTGTAATTAAATTCAGCAACACCTGCTGCAACTGTACGCGGTCTCCCAGGACTGGGGGAATTTCGGTGGACAACAGGACTTCCAGTTCCACACCGTGCCGGTGGATGTTACTGTCGACGAACAGCAGCGTGTCCTGGATAGCATCATTCATGTTAAGCTTCGTCAGCTGTGGTTCGGATTTCGAAGTCAGCGCGCGAAGACCTCGGATCACGTCACCCGCTCGATGGGCATCTTGCACGATACGCAAGACCGCCTTCCGAGCCGCATCGAGATCAGGCGGCGTCCGGTCCATCCAGCGTAGGCAGGCATTGCCGCTTGTGGCGATTCCGGCCAACGGCTGGTTGATCTCATGCGCGATCGAGGCTGCCAGTTCGCCCAAAGTCGTCACGCGTGTCGCGTGTGCGAGATTCGCCTGCGCTTTATGCAGCTCTTCCTCGGCGTGCCTCGCCGCGGTGATATCCATCACCGAGCCTATAAATTCCAGCTCATCCGCCTGGTCCCTGACGGCCCGGCCGACGACATGGACATATTTGACCGCCCCATCCGGCATCAACAAGCGGTGCTCAAAATCAAAACTCGTCCCGGTGCTGGAAGCGTGCGCGATGACTCTTTCCACGAGAGCAAAGTCTTCCGGATGGACCCGTTGCAGCACCATTCCGATATCGGCAGATGTTGCCGCGTCATAGCCAAAAATATTGAAGCTTTCGGCAGACCAGAAGATGTCGCCGCGGGAGACATTCCAGCCGAAACTGCCAGTACGGCTCAAATGCTGCGCTTCGGCCAGATAAGCCTCGCTATGGCGCAGGGCGGTTTCAGCATGCTTGCGTTCCGTGATATCAACTACGACCCCGGCATACATCGGCATCCCGTCCATAATTGGCACCATGAAGGTGCTGAGCTCCACCCAGATGATGCCGCCATCTTTGCGCCGGTAACGTTTTTCGATGCGCGGTGCATAAGATGAATCCGTAGCGCGTGCCGCGAGTATCGCCTCGGTGGCGGCACGGTCATCCTCATGCGTGATGTCCGCAGGTGAAAAACGCCGGAGTTCTGCCTCCGAATAGCCTGTCATCGCGCAGAAGGCCGGATTTACCTCGACGTAATGCCAATGCGCGTTCACCAAAGTAACGCCAACCGGTACATTTTCGAACAGGCTACGCCAGCGTGCCTCGTTCATCCGCATCGCGTCCTCAGCCATTTGCCGCTCGTGATTTTCATGGAGCAGATCGGTATAGAGACGGGCATTTTCTAGCGAAATCGCAGCTTGCGAGGCAAGCAATTCTAAAATCGCAGATCCTGTCTGGCGTAAAAACATGCGAGACCAAATTGTTTTCAAGGTAGAGCAGGCCAACAAGTTCCGCCTGTTTAACAAAGGCAAGCAAAGCACCGACCGGACGCGCTTTTGCAAAATATACGCATCCGTCGAAAAAGGACTTTTTTCTACCGCATCATCCAGGATCAGACTCTGACGGGTGCGGATGACCATGCGCAGAACAGATTCAGGCATGTCGGCTGGCGTCACCGCTTCATGCCTCATCGTAACAGTAACGGTTTTGCGATCAATCCTGGCCTCCGCGTCCATTCTCGCCGTATTACCTCGGAGCATAACGAGTAGACCGCGCTCGGCACCAGCATATTCGAGCGCCAGCGTCATCAGCGTTTCAATGAGCCGATCCAGAATGATTTCGCTGGAAAGAGCTTGTGACGCCTTCACCACCGCCCTGAACTCCAATTGCTCGACGGAAGCGCCAAGGATGGCGCTGGAAGGCAACGATGCCACCTCGTCGTGAAGCCATGGATGCAATTGCTCGAGCTGCCGGACTTTTCCCTCGGCGCCCCAGCGCAGATAGCAGAAGCGCGCGTTCCTCCAACAGGTTTGTGCAATCGAGTCTGCACCTCGCGCCGCATAAAAACGCGCGGCAATCTCATGGGCCAGGCCCTCGTTCTGTACGAAGCCATGCGTACGGGCCGATTGAATTGCCGCTTCATAGAGCCGCATCGCATCAGCATCGCGGCCCTCGAGGCGAGCGATCTCGGCAGAGACCAAAGCATGCTTGTCAGTGAATGTCGGCGGATAGTTGTCGGCCCATTCACGCAATTGCTCCTGGTGCGTCAACAGAAGGTTGTGCCAACGCCTCCCGTTTGTCGGCAGACGCCGTCTCATAGACCGCCGCTACCGTCAGCGCGGTGTAATAGAAGTAGTCGAGCAAATGGAAATTTGCAGTTACGGCCGAAAGAAGTGGCTTCGCTTTTTCAGCAGTGGCGAACGCCTCGGCATAGTCTCCCGACAAGAACCGCGCCTTCAGTTTCAGGATCCAGTAAATGCAGATCGTTAAGGTCGTCCGCTCCCTTGCCAACTGGGCCTCGAAAGCCGCCTCGTCGAACTGCGCTCCGTTGAGGGTGGAGATGGTTACGGTACGGCCCTGCATGGCCGCGATAAAGCGTTGCTGACTAAGAACGATTTCCACGATATCGCCGTATTTGGCTTCCCGGGTGAAGTTCAGCGCCATCTCCGAGGCCCGCCACACCGCGTCGAGGGGGTCGTTTCGTAGAAGCAGGCCTGTAACGGTTTGGTACGTAGCGTAGCAAGCGAAGGTCAAATCACCCGTCTCAATTGCGGCACGAAAGGTCATCTGCATGAAATCGATCGCGGTCCCGATGGGCTGCGTCCAGAGGGCAATTTTTCCCATCGCGTGATAGACTTTCGCCTGGTAGGCGATGAAGCCGTGCTTCTCGACAAGGTCGCATGCAAGTTTGACGAAACGATACCCATCACCGTAACGGTGAAAGATCGGGCCAAGGACAAACACCCCCAGAAGGGCATAACCGAGCGTGGAAGCGCCACTTATCCCGTGCCTCATGCCGACCTTCACCATGCGGCAGACGATCCAGCAAAATAAATGAAAGTCTGTAAAGTAGGCGGGGGGCGTAAGGACCGAGAGCACCCGCATCGCGGCATGCAATTCCGGATCGGTCATCAGCCTCATCTCGATCAGGCTTTCGGTCGGGCGCCCATCCAGGGTCTGCCAGACCGTTTCGTATTCGGCTTGGACCTGCTCCCAGCTCAGCTGTGCCGGCAGGTCAATGCCGAACAGGCGCAGGCAGGTGAGTGCGCTGGCCACAGCCTGAGGGTTCTCCGACTTCATGACATGGAATTGGATTTTTAGGTAATAGACCGCAGCCAGGTCGATCTTCGACGTCCCGCGCTGCAGGAGCTCCGCGATCAGTTTCTCTGCCTTGTCAAAGTCTCCAGTCAGAAACGCGCACTCCGCGTGTTCGAGCCACAAGCTGAACGTCAGTTCGTACTGGCGGCTCCAATCCATTTCCTCCAATAGCGCCATGCCGGCAGAAAAATATGCGCGCGCCGACGCATAGGCCGCCGACGCCTTGGCCTTGCGCCCGGCTCGCAGATTGATCTCCGCCACCTGCATTTTCTCATTCAGGCCGGCCAGCAATGCCGTACCGCGATTGAACTGGTTCGCGACGTCAAACAAATGCTGCGCGAGCGCATCGCCCGTCATGCCCGCCAGCAGCCGCCGGCCAATGCGCAAATGGACAACGGCGCGCTCCGTCTCGGGGATCAGCGCATACGCGGCTTGCTGGATCCTGTCGTGCGGAAAGCGGTAAGCGCCCTCCAGCCGGAACACGAACCCGGCCTTCACGGCATCCGCGAGGGCGGCGTGCAGCGCCGGCTTCGGTTTCCCCGTGCGCCAGGGTCAGCATCGCCGTCTCGGCGACATTGCCCAGGCAAGCGAATGCTTGCACGGCCTCCTGGGTGCCGGCCGGGAGCCGCTGCAGCTTGCCAGTCATAAGCTCCACCACATTATCGGTGTAATTCCGGGCGCGGATACGGCCGATATCCCACTGCCAGGCGGATGCGGCCGGATCGAAGCTAAGCGCTCCCTCTTCGGCCAGCATGGTAAGGAATTGGATGACGAAAAACGGATTGCCACCGGTCTTTTGCTGCACCAGTTGCGCCAGAGGTCTGCGCGCATTTCGTCCCGCAATGCAGGGAAGCGGCAATAAACCGTCCCAGATCGTCGAGCCCTAAAGGCGCCAGCACGATTTCCTGCACCTGCACACCGGCGCCGCGGATCGCGTTCAGCATGCGCAACAGCGGATGTGCGGGGCCGACTTCATTGTCTCGATAGGCGCCCACCAGCAGCAAATGCCGCGTCTCCGCCTGGGTGAGCAAATATTCCACAAGGTCCAGCGTCGCCGCATCCAGCCATTGCAGATCGTCGAGGAACAGCACCAGCGGGTGCGCCGCCTGCGCGAACACACTCAAAAACCGCCAAAATACGAGATGGAAATGGCGCTGCGCGTCCTGCGGCGGCAAGTCAGGCACGGGTGGTTGCGGGCCGATGATCAGCGCAAGCTCAGGGACGAGGTTGACGATCAACTGGCCATTCGGCCCCAACGCCTCTTGCAAAGCGCCGCGCCACTGGCTGACCTCCACCTCGCTTTTGCCCAGAATCTCATGCACGAGACCATGAAAAGCCTGCGCAATGGTCGCATACGGAATGTCGCGCTGGTACTGGTCGAACTTGCCTGACGCGAACAGGCCACGTGGCGGGACCAGCGCCTTGTGCAGCTCATTCACCACCGAGGATTTGCCGATGCCGGAATAGCCGGACACCAGGACCAGTTCAGGCCTCCCCTGCGCGACCACACGGTCAAAGGCCATCAACAGGGCTTCGGTCTCACGCTCCCGGCCATAGAGCGTTTCCGGGATCAATAGCCGGTCCGGCACGTCCCGTGTGGCGAGCATAAACGGCTCAATTTGTCCGAGCGCCTCCCACGCGGCGAGGCAGCGGCGCAAATCCGCCTCAACCCCGGCTGCGCTCTGGTAGCGCTCCTCCGCTGTTTTACCGAGCAGTTTCAGCACGATGTCCGCAAGCGGTCTGGGGATATCTGCAACCAGCTCATCGGGCCGGACCGGTTGCCGGGCGATGTGGCAATGTACCCATTCCATCGGCTCGGCGGCCGTGAAGGGCAGAGCGCCCGTCAACATCTCATAAAAGGTGACGCCCAGCGCATAAAGATCGCTGCGCGCATCGACCAAACGGTTCATCCGCCCGGTCTGTTCCGGCGCCATATAGGCGAGCGTCCCGGCAATCCGCTCCGGCGGCGCCGGCGCCTGCCGTTCCTTTGGTAAGCGTGTGGCGATGCCAAACCCCGTCAGCCACACGCCACCGCCGGCCCGGTCCACCAGTATGTTGGCCGGTTTCAAGTCCTTATGGATCAGGCCATGTGCGTGTACCTGCCCAACAGCCACCGTGAGCGGGATGGCAAGGCGCAGAAAATCATCAACAGGCAAGGGCGTGCCCATCATGCGATCGAGCGTCCAGCCGCCGGGGTCCTGGAGCACCAGCGCCACCCGGCCGGCCTCATATATCACCTCCAGCGGACGCGCGGCCCATGCCGTTTCGAGTTCGGCGCGCAGGGCATATTCATTCTCGAGCCGCTGAAGGATGGAAGCTCGGCGGATGGTTACGAACCGGCGTTACAACCAGAACGGGCACAGGGCTACCCTCGAGCAAACACCGAGAAAGTCGCACAACACCATCGTCCCAGAGCTGCTCGATGACATGCAGGGATCGACGCGCCGGAGGGGCGGTAATCTTCGTTACCATAAGCAGATATTAGACTGGGATGGCGCAGAGCGCTACGATTGGTTTATTCTTAGCCAAAAGCCCTTGCGCCCTATGAGCCTACTCTGGAGCGGCGAAAGTGCCCATCTTCACAGCGCCCAGCTCATGGAATTGCGGCTCCCGCCAGGAGAGTACCCGCCGCCCGCGTCGCACAGATCGGCGGGGTTGGGTGCGTTGCTGGTCGGCGCATGGACGACCCACCAGCCCCGCGCGTGACAAACAGCGTGCATGCAACAACCAGATTATTGGCACTGGTTGACGTGCCAACGGCTAAACCTGCCGTATTGCCAGCACCACTGGTGGCAACAGAATGTCGCAAAACAATCCCAAACAGCGTCTCCGCTAACGTCCCTCCATGCTTAGTCCCTGCGTTTTCCCGGCCCATTTTGCCAAGGCTTCGCGCGGGCGGGTGCCAATAATGGCAGCGGAAATCTAACCCGGTCGACCGGTTTGCGATCGCACAGCTGGCGCTACCGTTACTACGTGGTTCGACGGCGTGGCATCGGTGGGTTGCCACCACCGTGGAATGCTTGCTTGACAGGCACCGACGCAATAGGCTCAGATAGTTAACGAAGGTTTTGTCGTCTTGCGGCTGCGGCCGCACTCGTCGGTTCCAAAAACAACCTGTCAAAACAGACAGGGACCAGAGAGGCGGACACGGACCATGGAGGATACGGCTCATTATTGGGTTTTGTTGGTCTATGCCGTTGCCGTGATCGGTTTGGTCGCGGGGATGATCGGTGTGTCCTATTTTCTTGGCCAGCGCCACCTGAAGCACGCCACCACGCCAGCCATTCGAGTCCGGGATCGTTCCGGTTGGTTACGCGCGGTTCCGGCTGCCGGTCCAGTTCTATCTGGTCGCGATGTTCTTCGTGATCTTCGATCTCGAAGCGGCATTCCTCTATGCCTGGGCCACCGCGGTGCGGGCAGCGGGATGGAGCGGCTACATCGTGATGCTGGTTTTCATCGTCGCCCTGCTCGCGGCACTCGCCTATCTCTGGCGCGCCGGCGCGCTCGACTGGGGGCCGCGGCCACGGCCGCTCCCCAAGCAAAGGCCAGGTTAACGCCATGCGCTTCTCGATCACAAAAGCAACCTCTGGACGCATGGTCTCGACCACCGCTCCGCTATCTGCGCGGCGCCCGCCAGCTGGCCGGCCGGCCAGACCCGGAAGGCGGCAGTTTCACTGACGCGGTGCGCCGCAACCTGGCTCTCACCAAGCTCGAGGACATGGTTGCCTGGGGCCAGAAATACTCCGTCTGGCCGTTCAATTTCGGGCTCTCCTGCTGCTATGTCGAGATGGCGACCGCCTTCACGAGCAAGTTCGACATTGCGCGCTTCGGCTCCGAGGTGCTGCGCGCCACCCCGCGCGAGGCCGACCTGATGGTCATATCCGGCACGGTGTTCGTGAAAATGGCGCCGGTGATCAAATTTCTCTACGACCAGATGCTGGAGCCGCGCTGGGTGATCTCGATGGGCGCCTGCGCCAACTCGGGCGGCATGTATGACATCTATGCCGTGGTCCAGGGCGCCGACAGTTTCCTGCCCGTGGACGTCTATGTCCCCGGCTGCCCGCCGCGTCCGGATGCCCTGCTCGAAGGGCTGATGCTGCTGCAACGCTCGATCGGCACCGATCGCAGGCCGCTGAGCTGGATGGTGGGGCCGCAGGGCGTTGAGAAGCTCGACCGGCCGAGCTTCCGCGACCTCAAGCGCGAGGACGCGCCGGGCCGCGACCGATCTTCCCTCGCCGGACCACGTGTAGAGGAGCGCCGGGATGCTGACCGAAGCCGACAGCATCCCCCTCACGGACGCCGAGCAGACGATCCTGCGCGACCTGAACCGGCGCTTCGGGCAGATCGCGATCACCGCGCAGAAGACAAGCGATCAGATCCCGACCTTTTGGGTCGATCGGGACATAGTGCATGACGTGCTCAGCATATCTGCGCCGCGGCGCTGAGCGGCCATTTCGCGTTCTCTACGACCTGACCGCGGTCGATGAGCGGCTGCGCGTCCATCGCGAAGGGCTGCCACCGTCCGATTTCACGGTGGTCTACCACCTCATCTCCTTCGAGCGGAACGACGATATCCGCATCAAGGTGCGCGCTCAGAGGAAGCCGCGCTCGAACTGCCGACCGCTCGCCGATATCTGGCCCAACGCGAACTGGTACGAACGCGAGGTGTGGGATTTGTTCGGCATCGTCTTTGCCGGGCATCCGCATCTGCGCCGCATCCTGACGCCGCCGACCTGGACCGGCCACCCGCTCCGCAAGGACCATGTCGCGCGGGCGACCGAGATGGATCCCTACGTGCTCACCGAGGAGCGCGAGATCGCCGAGCAGGAGGCGTTGCGCTTCCACCCCGAGGAATGGGGCATGAAGCGGCACAGCGAGACCGCCGATTTCATGTTCCTCAATCTCGGCCCCAACCATCCGAGCGTGCACGGCGTGTTCCGCATCATCCTTCAGCTCGAGGGCGAGGAGATCGTCGATGCGGTGCCGGAGATCGGCTTCCATCATCGCGGCGCCGAGAAGATGGGCGAGCGCCAGACCTGGCACACCTACATCCCCTACACGGACCGCATCGACTATCTCGGCGGGGTGATGAACAACTTCCCCTATGTGATGGCGGTCGAGAAGCTCGCCGGCATCGAGGTGCCGCCGCGCGCGCAGATGATCCGGATCATGCTCGCCGAGCTGTTCCGGATGGCGAGCCATCTCGTCTTCTACGGCACCATGTCGCAGGATGTCGGCCAGCTCTCGCCGGTGTTCTACATGTTCGCCGACCGCGAGCGGGTTTTCCAGATCATCGAGGCGATCTGCGGCTTTCGCATGCACCCGGCCTGGTTCCGCATCGGCGGCGTGGCGGCCGATCTGCCCCAGGGCTGGGACAGGATGATCCGCGACTATCTCGACTACCAGCCGAAGCGCCTCGACGAATACCACAAGCTCGTCATGCAGAACCGCATCTTCAAGGCGCGCACCGTCGGCGTCGGCGCCTATACGCTGGAGGAGGCGTTCGACTGGGGTGTCACCGGCCCTGGCCTGCGCGCCTGCGGCCTGGCCTGGGACTACCGCAAGCAGCGCCCCTATTCCGGATACGACCAGCTCGACTTCGAAATCCCCACCTGCAACAACGGCGATTGCTACGATCGCGTGGTCGTCCATATCGAGGAGATGCGCCAAAGCCTGCGCATCATCCGCCAATGCCTCGATAACATGCCGCCCGGCCCTTACCGGTCGGCGCACCGGCTCGCGACGCCGCCGCTCAGGGACCGGACGATGCACGACATCGAAACCCTGATCACGCATTTTCTCAACGTCAGCTGGGGGCCGGTGCTGCCGCCGGGCGAGGCGATGGTCAGCATCGAGGCGACCAAGGGGATCAACGGCTATTATCTCACCGCCGACGGCGACAGCATTTCCTACCGCACCCGTATCCGCACGCCTTCCTTCCCGCATCTGCAGATGATCCCGCTCATCAGCCGCGGCGCCTACGTCGCCGATCTGATCGCGATCCTCGGCAGCATCGATTTCGTGATGGCCGATGTCGACCGTTGAACAAAACACCCCGGAAGCGCCGCTGGAGGCCGCGTTGCGCCAGGAGATCGCAGCCGTCGCGCAGCACGCCGAATACAAGCGCGCGGCGTGCCTCGACGCCTTGAAAGTCGTGCAGAAGCGCTTTGGTTTTGTCTCCGACCCGCACCTTGCCGAAGTCGCGGCGCTGCTGGAGATGACACCGGCCGAACTCGATGGCGTCGCCACCTTCTACAATCTGATCTTCCGCCGCCCGGTCGGCCGCCACGTCATCCTGCTGTGCGACAGCGTCGCCTGCTGGGTGATGGGCGAACCCGCCGCGCGCGCCCATCTTCGCGAAGCGCCTGGGCATCAAACCGGGCGAGACGACGGCCGACGGCCGTTTCACGCTGCTGCCGATCGTCTGCCTCGGCCATTGCGACCACGCGCCGGCGATGATGGTGGACGAGGACCAGTACGGCGATCTCGACGCCGGGCGGCTGGATGCCATCCTGGATCGGTACCGGTGAGCATGATGATGGACAAACCGCTCACCGCCATCCTCCAGCCCGACGGCACGCCGCTCGACATTAGCGGCTATGAACGCGCCGGCGGCTATCAGGCCTTGCGCAAGGCGCTCACCATGACGCCGGACGCGATCATCGACGAGGTCAAGCGCTCAAGACTGCGCGGCCGCGGCGGCGGCGGGTTCTCGACCGGGCGCAAATGGGAGGCGGTGCCGAAAGGCGCCGATGCGCCGCGCCAGCGCTATCTCGTCGTCAATGCCGATGAGATGGAGCCCGGCAGCTTCAAGGACCGGCTGCTGCTCGAACAGACGCCGCATCAGATGATCGAGTCCGTGATCATCAGCGCCTTCGCGATCCAGGCTGAAATTGCCTATATCTTTGTGCGCGCCGAATACGTGCTGGCGATCGACCGGCTTGCCCGCGCGGTCGCCGAGGCCGAAGCCCGCGGCTATGTCGGCGCCAATATACTGGGCTCCGGCTTCGCGCTCACCATCCACGTGCATGCGAGCGGCGGGCGCTATATCTGCGGCGAGTCCAGCGCCATGCTCACGGCGCTCGAGGGCCGCCGCCCCATCCCGCGCTCCCGGCCGCCGCGCTCGGCGCAGAGCGGGCTATGGGGCAAACCGAGCGTGGTCAACAATGTCGAAACCCTGTGCAACGTTCCGCACATCATCGAGCGCGGCGCCGACTGGTTTCTCGGCCTCAGCCTCGGCGGGGACGGCGGAACCAAGCTCTATGGCCTGAGCGGGCGCGTGAAACGGCCGGGCCTGTGGGAGCTGCCGCTCGGCACCTCGCTTCAATGAAATTCTTGAGGAGCATGCGGGCGGGATGCAAGACGGCTACGAATGCCGGGCGGTGCTGCCAGGGGGCGCTTCCACCGCCTTTGTCATGCGCGCAGACTTCGATGTCGCGATGGACTTCACCTCGGTCCAGAAGGTCGGCAGCTCGGTCGGCACCGGCAACATCATGGCGCTCGACCAGCGGCGCTGCCCGATCGGCATGCTGCGCAACCTCGAACATTTCTTCGCCCAGGAATCCTGTGGCTGGTGCACGCCCTGCCGCGACGGCCTGCCCTGGGTGGAGCGGATTCTGGCGGCGATCGAGGCTGGCGAGGGCGAGCCCGAGGATCTCGAAACGCTCGCCCGCCATGTCTCCTTCCTCGGCCCGGACTGCACCTTCTGCGACCTCGCGCCGGGCGCGATGGAGCCGCTCGGCAGCGCACTCAAACATTTCCGCGCGGAGTTCGAGCAACATATCAGCGAGAAACGCTGCCCCTGGCACGATCACGCGGAGAGCTGGGCATGACGAAATTCCTGGTCGACGGCACAGCCTATTCCGGAAAGCCGGACGAGAACCTGCTCCAGGCCTGCCTCGGCGCCGGGCTCGATCTCCCTTATTTCTGCTGGCATCCATCACTCGGCTCGGTCGGCGCCTGCCGCCAATGCGCGGTCAAACAATATGCGAACGAGGACGACAAGACCGGCAGATGGTGATGGCCTGCATGACGCCGCTCACCGAAGGCGCGCGCTACTCGCTCGCCGACCCGGAGGCGGCCTCGTTCCGCGCCAGCGTGATCGAGTGGCTGATGATCAACCATCCGCATGATTGTCCGGTCTGCGAGGAAGGCGGCGAGTGCCACCTGCAGGACATGACGGTGATGACCGGGCACGCCTACCGGCGCTACCGCTTCACCAAGCGCACGCATCTCAACCAGGATCTCGGGCCGTTCATCAAGCATGAAATGAATCGCTGCATCGCCTGCTATCGCTGCACGCGCTTCTATCGCGATTATGCCGGCGGGCGCGATCTCGACGTGTTCGCGGCCCATGATCACGTCTATTTCGGCCGCCATGCCGACGGCACGCTGGAGAGCGAATTCAGCGGCAATCTGGTTGAAGTCTGTCCGACCGGGGTCTTCACCGACAAGCCCTTCTCCGCGCGCTATGCGCGCAAATGGGATATGCGCGGCGCGCCCTCGGTCTGCGCCCATTGCGGGCTGGGCTGCAACACCACCGCGAACGAGCGCGCCGGCGAGCTGCGGCGCATCGTCAATCGCTATAACGGGTCGGTGAACGGCTATTTTCTGTGCGATCGCGGCCGCTTCGGCTACGGCTTCGTCAACGCGCCCGAGCCGGATCCGCACGCCGCTTGCGCGCGGGGCAGACGGCAAACAAACGCCGATCAGCCGCGAGGACGCGATCGCGCATTTCGCCGCGTTGCTTCGCGCGGGCGGCCGGGTCGTCGGCATCGGCTCACCGCGCGCCTCGCTGGAAGCCAATTTCGCCCTGCGCACCCTGGTCGGGGCGGAGAATTTTTGCTCCGGCGTCAGCGCGCGCGAGGGCGGCTTGCTGCGTCTGGTCGCCGATATTCTGGGCTCCGGCGCGGTGCATATCCCCTCGCTCCGCGAAGTGGAACAGGCGGATGCGACCTTGGTGCTCGGCTCGGACCTGCCCAACGCCGCACCGCGCGCCGCCCTCGCGCTGCGCCAGGCGGTACGCGGCGCCAGCGTTCGCGCTGCCGCCAAGGTGAACATTCCGCATTGGCAGGATGCCGGTGTGCGCACATTCGCGGGCGACGTGCGCAGCCCGCTCTTTATCGTGACACCGGCAGCAACCCGGCTCGACGACATCGCGCACGCCACCTTGCGCGCCGCCCCCGCCGATATCGCGCGGCTCGGTTTCGCGGTTGCCGCCGCCATCGATCCCGCCGCGCCCGCGATTGCCGATTTGTCCGCCGATCTTGCCGCGCAGGCGCACGCAATCGCAGAGGCGCTGCTGGCGGCCGAACGCCCGCTGGTCGTCTCCGGCGTCGAGGCGGGCGAGGAAAGCGTGATCCAGGCCGCCGCCAACATCGCCGCCGCACTGCGTGCGCGCGGCAAGTCCGTCGCGCTGATGCTGAATGTTCCCGAATGCAACAGCCTCGGCCTGGCGCTGATGGCAAACGGCCAGAGCAGCTTCGAGGCGGCGCTGGCCGAGCCGGCCGCGCTCGTGATCGTGCTGGAGAACGACCTCTCCCGCCGCGCGGGGAATAATGCGATCGACGCAGCACTCGCCGCCGCGCGCCTGGTGGTGCTCGATCATAGCGAGAGCCCGACCTCGCAGCGCGCCGAACTCGTGCTGCCGGCGGCGAGCTTCGCCGAGTCCGGCGGCACGCTGGTGAGCAGCGAGGGGCGGGCGCAGCGCTTCTACCAGCCGATCTTCGCCGAGAACGATGTCAGCGAAGCCTGGCGCTGGCTCGGCGATGCCGGCCGCGCCGCCGGCAGCAACGCCTGCGACGGCTGGAACACGGAGGACGATATCCTTGCCGCTCTGGCCAATGCGTTGCCATGCTTCGCGGCACTTCCAAGCGCGGCACCGCCTGAGACATTCCGCGTCGCGGGTTGCCGGATCCCCAGCGAGCCGCACCGCTTCTCCGGCCGCACGGCAATGCACGCGGACCGCAACGTGCGGGAGCCGAAGCCGCCGGTGAGCGCGGATTCGCCATTCAGCACCACCATGGAAGGCTATTACGGCAAAATGCCGCCGGCATTGCTGCCGTTCTTCTGGGCGCCGGGCTGGAACTCGGTGCAGTCGGTTAACAAGTTCCAGGCCGAGATCGGCGGCGCGCTCGAGGGCGGCGATCCCGGTGTGCGGCTGCTGGAAGCGCGCGCGGACGCGGCGCTGCCCTATTATACCGGCATTCCCGAAGCCTTCGCGCCGCGCGCGGGAATGTGGCTCGCGGTCATGTTGCCCCGCGTGTTCGGCGATGACGAGCAAAGCGCCCGCGCGGCACCGATCCGCGAGCGCATGGCGCCGCCCGCGCTCGCACTCAATGGCGAGGATGCAGCCCTGATCGGCGCCACGCCGGGCCAAATGCTCGAGTTCGAGATGGACGGTGAGCGCCAATGCCTGGCGCTCGAAATTCACCCCGAGCTGCCGCGCGGCGTGGCGGGAGTTGCGGGTCTCGCGGCAAAGGCCCATGCGCTGCCAGGCTGGATCCGCATTACCACAGCCGACGCCGGGTGCGGCATGAGCGCATCCCAACGAAATCATCGCGGGCCTGCTCAATATCGTTCTCGGCCTCGCCTTCCTGATGGTGGCGGCGGCGTTGCTCACCTGGGTCGAACGGCGGCTGCTCGGCTTCTTGCAGGACCGTTACGGGCCCAACCGCGCGGGACCGTTCGGCGTGCTGCAGGTCGTCGCCGACGGCATCAAACTCCTGTTCAAGCAGGATTGGATCCCGCCCTTCGCCGATCCCGCCGTTTTCGTCCTGGCGCCGGCAATCTCGATGGTCACGGTCATGCTCGCATTGGCCGTCATCCCGGCAACGCCGGTCATCGGCATCATCGGCAATCTCAATGTCGGCCTGCTCTTCTTCCTCGCCATGAGCGGGCTCGGTGTCTATTCGGTCGTGCTCGCGGGCTGGTCCTCGAACAACAAATTCTCGCTTCTGGGCGGCATGCGCGCCGCGGCGCAGATGGTGAGCTACGAGGTGTTCATGGGCCTCTCGCTGGTCGGCGTGGTGATGCTCGCCGGCTCGTTCAACCTCACCGATATCGTCCATAGCCAGCGGCATCTATGGTACGTGGTGCCGCAGTTCCTCGGCTTCGTCGTCTTCTTCCTGGGCGGCATTGCCGAAACGCATCGGCTGCCGTTCGATCTTCCCGAAGGCGAGAGCGAACTCGGCGCCGGATTCCATACCGAATATTCGGGCATGAAGTTCGGCATGTTCTTCGTCGGCGAATATATCGGCATCATGCTGGTCTCGGCGATGACGACGGTGTTGTTCCTCGGCGGCTGGTACGGGCCGGTCCTGCCGCCGTTCCTGTGGTTCGGCATCAAGACCGGCTTCTTCATCGCCTTCTTCATCCTGCTGCGCGCCGCCCTGCCCCGGCCGCGCTACGATCAGTTCATGGCCTTCGGCTGGAAATTGCTGCTGCCGCTCACGCTGCTCAACATCCTGGTTACCGGCGCGCTGATGCTTGGCCTGCCGGGGCAAGCTTAGAGGAGGAAGCGATGCTGAGTTCCCTGCGTACGCTCTGGTATACCTTCCTGCATTTGTTCCATCGCAACGTCACGGTCTCATATCCTGAGGAGATGCCCTATCTCGCGCCGCGCTATCGCGGCCGGATCGTGCTCACCCGCGATCCCGACGGCGAGGAGCGCTGCGTGTCCTGTTATCTCTGCGCGGTCGCTTGCCCGGTCGATTGCATCAGCCTGCAGAAGACCGAGGACGAAGGGCGCTGGTACCCTGAGTTCTTCCGCATCAACTTCTCCCGCTGCATCTTCTGCGGCTTCTGCGAGGAGGCCTGCCCGACCTACGCAATCCAGCTCACCCCCGATTTCGAGATGAGCGAATATGACCGGCAGAACCTCGTCTACGAGAAGGAGGATCTGCTGATCAGCGGCCCCGGCAAATATCCGGACTACAACTTCTATCGCGTCTCCGGCCTCGCAATTCCGGGCAAGGACAAGGGCGAGGCGGAGCAGGAACGCAAGCCGATCGACATCCGCAGCCTGATGCCATGAACGAGACCGCGAAGGGGAGGCACATCGCACCATGAACGCCACCTTCGAGATCTCGGCGATCGTCGCGGTGCTCGCGACCGTAATGATGATCACGCGCGCTTCGGCGGTGCACGCGCTGCTCTACCTCACCGTTTCCCTGCTCGCGGCCGCGCTGGTGTTCTTCGTCCTCGGCGCACCGTTCGCCGCCGCGCTGGAGGTCATCATCTATGCCGGCGCCATCATGGTGCTGTTCGTGTTCGTAATCATGATGCTGAACATCGGGGAAGCGGCGGCGGCCCTCGAAACCGCCTGGCTGAAACCATCAACCTGGATCGGCCCTTCGGTTCTTGCCCTGCTGCTCGCAATCGAGCTTGGCGCGCTCGCCGCAACCGGGGGCCTCGCGCGCCCTGCGGGCGCGGTGGTCAGCGCCCAGGCGGTCGGCATCGCGCTGGTCGGCCCCTATATGCTCGCGGTCGAAATCGCCTCCTTCCTTCTGCTGGCCGGGCTGGTCGCCGCGTTCCATCTTGGGCGCGCCGTCATGAGGGGGGATTAGGGCGATGGCGAGTGTTCCGCTCGATCAAGGTCTGCTGCTCGCCGCGATCCTGTTCGCGCTGGGCCTCGCCGGCGTTCTGGTCCGGCGCAACCTCCTGTTCATGCTGATGTCGCTTGAGGTGATGCTGAATGCCGCCGGCATCGCCTTCATCGTCGCGGGCGCGCGCTGGGCGGCGCCGGACGGCCAGATCATGTTCATCCTCGTGCTCACATTCGCCGCCACCGAGGTTTCGGTCGGCCTGGCGCTGATCCTGTTGATGCATCGGCGGATTCCCACGCTCGATGCCGATGCCGGCGACCGTCTGAGGGGTTAGGCAATGCGCGAACTCCTCTGGCTGGTCCCCACGCTTCCGCTGCTCGGTTCGCTGCTTCTCATGCTGGGCGCCGGGCGGCTTTCCACCCGCTTTGAGGCCGATCAATCGGCGCGCTCTCGGTCGGGCTCGCCGCCCTCATTGCCTTCACAATCGCCGCCGGTTTCCTGCTCAACCCGCCAGCGGGCGCGGCCTATCAGCAAACCTTGTGGCATTGGCTCGATGTCGGCGGGCTCTCGGCGGAAATCGGCCTGCGCCTCGACCCGCTCTCCCTGGTGATGATGCTGGTGATCACCGGCGTCGGCTTCTTCATCCATCTGTTCGCGACCGAATTCATGGAAGGCGAGGAAGGCTATGGCCGATTCTTCGCCCATCTCAATCTATTCGTCGCCTCCATGCTCCTGCTGGTACTGGCGGATGATTTCCTCGCCCTCTACGCCGGCTGGGAAGGCGTGGGGCTTTGCTCCTATCTGCTGATCGGCTTTTGGTGGCGCGATCCCGCCAACGGCCTCGCCGCGCGCAAGGCTTTCATCGTGACGCGCATCGGCGATACCGCGTTCCTGATCGGCCTGCTGCTGATCGCGAGCCGGCTCGGCACGCTCGAACATCGCGGGCGCCATGCAGGACGCCATCGCAAAGCTGGCCAGTTGGGTTCCTCTGTCGCAACGCTGGCCGCCTTCCTCCTGCTCGGCGGCGCGGTCGGCAAATCGGCGCAATTGCCGTTGCAGACCTGGCTGCCCGATGCGATGGCCGGCCCGACACCGGTGAGCGCGCTGATCCACGCCGCGACGATGGTGACCGCCGGCGTCTACCTCATCGCCCGCACCCATGCGCTGTTCCTGCTCGCCCCGGCGGCGCAATTGACGGTCGGCGTCATCGGCGGGGCGACGCTGCTGCTCGCCGGCTTCAGCGCGCTCGCGCAGAATGACATCAAACGCATCCTCGCTTATTCGACCATGAGCCAGATCGGCTACATGTTCCTGGCCCTTGGTGTCGGCGCCTGGAGTGCCGCGCTGTTTCACTTGATGACCCACGCCTTTTTCAAGGCGCTGCTCTTCCTCTCCGCGGGCGCCGTGACGATGCGGCTCCATCACGAGCAGGATATTTTCAAAATGGGCGGGCTCGCGCGGCGCCTGCCGGTTGCCTTCTGGAGCTTCCTCATCGGCAGTGCCGCGCTCGCCGCATTGCCGCTGGTCACAGCAGGTTTCTACAGCAAGGAGGCCATACTGTCCGGCGCCTGGGCGGACGGAACCAGCGGGCGCGTGCTGTGGGTTGCCGGCGTGGTCGGCGCCTTCCTCACCGGGCTCTATATTTTTCGCGCCGTGTTCATCGCCTTTTTCGGCGAGGAGCACACCCATGTCAGCGGACGTTATGGCTGGCGCGTCATCGTCCGCTCAGCGTGCTGTCCGTGCTCTCGCTGCTGGGCGGGCTGATCGAGCTGCCGCCGGCCTTCGGCCATGTCACCCTGCTCTCGAACCTGCTCGCCCCGGTGCTGCCCGCCACCAGGCAAGTCACCAGCGTCGTGCCGCTGCTGCTCGCGAGCCTCGCCGGGCTTCTCGGCATCGCCCTTGCGGCCGCGCTCTATTGGCGCCCCGCGCGGGCGCCGGCCGAGACGGCACTCTGGCGCTTCTGGCATGCCGCCGCCGGCTTCGACTGGCTCTACGATCGCCTGCTGGTCCGCCCGGTGCTGTGGGCGGCCCGGATCAATTGCGATGATGCTCGTCGACAGTATCTACGACGGCATCGTCTGGGTGACGCGGGTGCTCCATCAGCAGGTGCGGCGGACCCAGAACGGGCGCGTCCGCTTCTACACCGCCGGCCTCGCCATCGGCTCGATTTCCCTGATCGCGATCGTGGTGCTGCGATGACCCTGCTCTGGCTCCTCCTCGTACCGGCCGTCGGCGGCGTTCTCGCCTGGATCGCGGGCGCGCGGCATCCGGACTGGCCGCGCTGGATCGCGCTTTTCGTGCTTGCGATCGACCTCCTCATCGCGTTGACCCTGATCGGCCCCGCTATGTCCTCCGGCCAGACCGCCTGGATCGCGAGTTTCGATCGGCCCTGGATCCCGCAACTCGGCATCTCCTTCGAGCTCGACCTCGACGGGCTGAGCCTGGTCCTCATCCTGCTCACGATCGTGCTCGGCCTCGTCTCGGTGGTGATCTCCTGGACCGAGATCACCGACCGGGTCGGCCTGTTCCACGCCAACCTGCTCTGGACCGTCACAGGCGTGATCGGCGTGTTCCTGGCGCTCGATCTGTTCCTGTTCTTCTTCTTCTGGGAACTGATGCTGGTGCCGATGTATTTCCTGATCGCGCTGTGGGGCCACGAGCATCGCTTCTACGCCGCGATCAAGTTCTTCATCTTCACCCAGGGCAGCGGCCTGCTCATGCTGGTCGCAATCCTGGTGCTCGTCTTCGTTCACCAGCACGCAACCGGCCATTTCACCTTCGACTATCTGGCCCTGCTCGGCACCAAGATGAGCCCCACCACCGCGTTCTGGCTGATGCTCGGTTTCTTCCTCGCCTTCGCGGTCAAGCTGCCGGCGGTGCCGTTCCACACCTGGCTGCCGGATGCCCATACCGAGGCGCCGACCGCTGGCTCCGTGCTGCTCGCCGGCATCCTGCTGAAAACCGGCGCCTACGGCCTGCTCCGCTTCGTGGTGCCGCTGTTCCCCGGTGCCGCCCATGCCTTCGCGCCGGTCGCGATGGCGCTCGGGGTGATCGGGATTCTCTACGCCGCGCTGCTCGCTTTTGGCCAGAACGACATGAAGCGGCTGGTCGCCTATAGCAGCGTCAGCCATATGGGCTTCGTGCTGCTCGGCGTGTTCGCCTGGAACACCCTCGCCCTTCAGGGCGTGGTCGTGCAAATGCTGGCGCACGGCATCAGCACCGGCGCGCTCTTCATTCTGGTCGGCGCCCTGCAGGAGCGTATCCACACCCGCGACATGCGGCTCATGGGCGGGCTGTGGGGCACGATCCCGCGGCTGTCGGCGTTCGGCATGGTCTTCGCGATTGCCTCGCTCGGGCTGCCCGGGCTCGGCAATTTCATCGGCGAGTTCCTGATCCTGCTCGGCAGTTTCCACGCCAGCGTGCCCTTCACCGTGATCGCGGCCACCGGTCTCGTCGCAGGGGCGGCCTACGCGCTGCTGCTGGTGCAGCGGGCCTTCCACGGCAGGGCGTCGCCGGCACCCCGGTGCCGCGAAGCCGATCGACCTCACCGCACCGCATCTCGCGGTGATGGGCGTGCTGGTGCTCGCGATCATCGGCTCGGCCTCTACCCGCAGCCGGTCTTCGACCAGGTGGCACCAGGGCTGGCGGTGCTGCAGCATAACGGCGCGCCGTCTGCGGGCGCACCCACGCAGCTCGCGGAGGGCAGCACGATGACGGCGGCGGCCTTCGCGGCCTTCGCGCCCTTCACTCTGCTCGGTGCGGTGACGATCGTGGTGATGCTGCTGATCGCAATCCACCGCAGCCATCGTCTCATCGGCGCTATCGACCATTGTCGGCCTGTTGCTCTGCTGCATCGCACTGCCGCTCGCGGCGCCCGCCGTCGCCCACCCAGGTAACGCCGCTTTTCGTCGTCGACGGCACCGTTCTCTTCTATTCCGGGCTGGTACTCGGCTCGGCGCTGATTGTTGCCATCCTCTCCTACGCTTATCTTGACGGATCGGCACAGGGGCCGCGCGAGGAATATTATTTGCTGCTGCTCATCGCCACGCTCGGCGCCGCCTTGCTGCCGGCGAGCATCCACTTCGCCTCCTTCTTCCTCGGCCTCGAGACGCTCAGCATCTCGCTGCTCGGCCTGATCGCCTATGCGAGCCCGCGCGAGGCAGCGGCCGAGGCCGGTACCAAATATCTCATCCTCGGCGGCGCCTCCTCCGCCTTCCTGCTGTTCGGCATGGCGCTGATCTATGCCGATCTTGGCACCATGTCGTTCGCCCGCATCGGCGCAGCTTGCCCATGCGGGAGACCCGCCCGATCTCTATCGCCTGGTCGGCGTCGCCATGATTCTCACCGGCGTCGGCTTCAAGCTCTCGCTGGTGCCGTTCCATATGTGGACGCCCGATATCTACGAGGGCGCGCCGGCGCCGATCACGGGCTTCGTCGCGGTGGTCTCGAAAATCGCCGTGTTCGCGGTGATCCTGCGCTATTTCATCCTCGCCGAAGGCCATGCCGACGCCTCGCTGCGCGCTGGGCCTCGCCGCGATCGCGATCCTCTCCATGCTCGGCGGCAATTTGCTCGCGCTTGCTGCAGAACAATGTGAAGCGCCTGCTCGCCTATTCCTCGATCGCCCATCTCGGCTATCTGCTGGTCGCCTTTCTGGCCGCGGGGTCCTTAGGGCGTTGAGGCGGCCGCCTATTATCTCGCCGCCTATGCGGTCACCAGCCTCGGCGCCTTCGGCATCGTCGGCCTGCTCAGCGCGCCGGGATCAGGGCGCGATGCCGACCGGATCGAGGATTATCGCGGCCTTTTCCGCACCCGCCCGTTCCTGGCGGGCAGCCTCGCTTTGATGCTGCTCTCGCTCGCCGGAATGCCGCCGACGATGGGCTTCATCGGCAAGTTCTACCTCATCGTCTCAGGCGTCGGTGCCGGATTGTTCTGGCCGGTGGCGGCCCTCGTGGTCGGCAGCGTGATCGGCCTTTATTATTACTTGCGCGTGCTGGTTGCGATGGCGATGCCAGTACCGGCCGAGCGCTCCGCCACCCCGCCCGCCACGGCGCCATTATTCGGCAATGCGGTGATCGCGGCCCTCCTGGTGCTGTTGCTGGCGCTCGGCGCCTATCCGGCACCAGCGATCGCGCTGATCCGGATGACCATCGGCTCTACGCTTACGTAACGCCGATTTGGCCCGGCGCGTATTTCCGCGCGGGCAATGGACACCTCAACGAAGACGCCTGACTTCTACCGCAGTGCATTCTGCATGGCTCGACCGCATGTTCCACACGCCGACGCGCTGGTTCGGGAGGTACAAAAAGCGCATAATATTGATAACAATTTGGGTGGTCGCCGGTGCATAGCGCCGAATGGATTTGCGTTGCGCGCAATCTGCAGGATCGATCACCCGAAAGGGTGCCAGAATCATGTCTGTGCCGGAGGAAGGAATACAGGCTGGTATTTCGAGCAGGTCCGGCACGAAACGCGGAGAAACGATCATGACAACCATCCGCCAGATTCTCGATGAGAAAGGCTGGGGCTCAATTGTGCTCAGCGGCCAACAAGACGATTCCACAAGTCGCGAAATTCCTTACCGCCAGGCGGATCGGCGCTGCGCCGGTGGTCGATGATCACGGGGTGCTGGTTGGCATGCTCTCAGAGCGCGACATCATGCGCTTCGTCGGCGAACTCGGCGAGGACACAAGAAATCGGACAGCGGCGGATCTGATGACGACGCTCGTTGCCTCCTGCACGCCCGAACGATACGATCCTGGACGCCATGCTGCTGATGACCAACAAGCGTTGCCGCCATCTGCCGGTTTTCGAGGATGGCGCCCTCGTCGGAATCGTGAGCATCGGCGATCTCGTGAAGGCACGGCTGGAAGAGGCCGAATTCGAGGTTGCTTCATTGCGCGCCTATATCACCACTTAGCAAGCTGCCGTTGAACCTGATTTTAAGGAACCTCTGAACACGCCGCTGAAGTTTTTGCTGTTGCTCTAATCAACGGGGCGTCTGGGCAGGGAAAAGCGACTCATCGTAATTGGCAGGAAACAGCTTTTTGTAGGCTCCACCAGTAGAACTCTAATGTCTTACCTATTGAATCTCTGCCGGTAGTCATGCGGGCCAGTGCCAAGACGGCGGAGGAAGACGCGGCGCATCGTATCGGAGGTGCCGAAGCCGCAGCGTGTGGAGACACGCTGCAAGGGCACATCAGTATCTTCCAGCATGCGCCTGGCAGCATCAAGCCGCGCCGCTTCAACGAACTCCGCCGGTGTGCTGCCGGTTTCGCTTTGAAAAACACGGGTGAAGTTTCGCACACTCATGCCCACCTTGGACGCCAGGCTTTCGAGCGAAAGATCGGCGGTGAGATTGTCGATGATCCAGTGCTGCACGCTTTGAATCCTCGTCTCGCTGGCGAGTTGGGCAGCGAGATGCGAACTGAACTGCGATTGCCCACCCGGGCGCTTGAGGAACATCACGAGTTGGCGCGCAACAGCCAACGCGAGTTCACGGCCGTGATCGTCCTCGATAAGCTTCAGAGTGAGATCGATGCCCGAAGTCACCCCTGCTGAGGTGAAGAGCGGGCCGTCCTGCACGTAGATTTGGTCTGGCACAATGAGCGCTTGCGGATAACGCGCGGCAAGCGTGGCAGCGTGCTGCCAATGGGTGGTGGCGCTGCGGCCTTCCAGCAGACCGGCGGCGCCAATCAGGAAGGCGCCGGTGCAGACCGAGCCGTAGC
Source organism: uncultured Pseudomonadota bacterium (assembly GCA_963827925.1). GTDB lineage: Bacteria > Pseudomonadota > Alphaproteobacteria > Acetobacterales > Acetobacteraceae > Acidocella. The sequence continues at coordinate 230,609 of CAWHDE010000006.1, forward strand.
GCCGCGCGCTGGCGGCACGGCGCCGCAGCCAGGCGAGCAGCGCCGCATCGGGCTCAATTACGGGGAGATCCGGCGCGCCCGCAACCAGAAGTGTGTCGAGCGGCACGTCCTCATCAAGGATCGTCGCGTCCGCGAACAGCGAAAGGCCGCCGGCGCGGATGACCCGGTCCGGCCCGGCTGCGACCAGCGTGACCGCATATGCCGCACGCCCGCCGGATTGGCGTGTCGCTTCGGCGAAAGCATCGACAGGGCCCGAAACATCCAAGGATTGTGCGTTCCGCGGCACCACGATCGTCACTTCAACAGGCTTATTCGTTGTAGCCACCCTTCCCCCTCTGCCCTGCACTGGCCGGATCTTCCCGCTCTTTGGCCGGATCCGACGGCTAACTACAATTGCGGCCAAGGTAGCACAGTTATATCTTTTTGCCACCACCCACCACCAGGAGCCGAACGATGTATCGCCTGCACTACTACCCCGCCAACGCGAATGCCGCCCCGCACATGCTTCTCGAGGAAATTGGCGCGCCCTACGAGCTCGTCCTCGTCGACCGCAAGGTGAATGGCCAGAAATCCCAAGAATTCCTCAAGATCAACCCGAATGGCCGCATTCCTGCGCTGGAGCAGGGCGATCTGGTGATGTTCGAGGCGGCGGCCATCATGCTGCATATCATCGACCAGCACCCGGAATCGAAAGTCGCCCCGAAGGTCGGCACACCCGAGCGCGCGAAGTTCTACCAGTGGCTGACGTTCCTCACGAACTCGCTGCAGGAAGAGTTGATGGTGTTCCAGTACCCGGACCGTATCGCGGGCAACGACGCCCATGCAGTCGAAGTGGTGAAGCGCGGTGCGGAAGCGCGCGCGAGCATGTTCCTGGACGTGATCGAGACGCATCTCGCCGCCAATGGCCCATACCTCGTGGGCGAGCAGTTCAGCGCCGCTGATCTCTACCTGGTCATGCTGTCCCGTTGGGCACGGCCGATGACCAACCCGCCGCGCTCGCGCCCGCATGTCGCCAAGCTGCTCGATGCCGTGACCGCACGCCCCGCCGTGCAGCGCGCCTACGCGCAGGAAGACATCACTGCGCCGATTTGCTGACACCGTTCTCCTGAGGAGACTAAAATGACATCCGCTTCGCCTCGCACAAAGCCAAGCCGCAATCTACCGGACCGCACGGACATGCCCTTTACCGGGCACGTCACCTTCGCCCGTCAACCTGCTTGCACAGATTGGGATAAGCTCGACGGGGCGGATGTCGCTATTCTCGGTGTGCCGATCGACACCGCCTCAAGCAATCGCGCAGGGTCTCGCTTCGGGCCACGTGCGATCCGTGAAGCCTCAATGTTCCATGCCTTCGGGCCTGAAGGCGTCTTCGACTTCGAAGACGAGGTCACCTATCTCAAGCGCCGAGGACGTACGCATCGTCGATGCCGGCGATACCGATGTGGTTTATGCCGATGCGCGCGCCAGCCTGGCCCGTGCCGAGCGCGCGGTGCGCGGTCTTCTCGACGCCAAGACAATGCCCTTTATCTTCGGCGGCGACCATTCGATTTCCGCTGCTTGCATCTCGGCCTTTTCGGAAGAAACGCCATTCCACGTCATTCACATCGACGCGCATGCCGATTTCATCGACGGCCGCAATGGAATGACCTGGGGTCATGGCAGCTCGATGCGCCGCGCCTCTGAAATGCCGCACGTCACCGGCATCACCACACTCGGCCCGCGCAATATGGGCGCGATCGGCCAACGGGACTGGGAAAAGGCGCAGGAATATGGCGTTCACATCGCGTCAACCCGCAAAGTGCGCGCTGCAGGTGCGGTCAACTCACTTCGCCATATCCCGGATGGTCAGCGCGTCTATGTCTCGCTCGACATCGACGCCTTTGACCCTTCGATCGCGCCCGGCACTGGTACGATCAGCCATGGCGGCTTTACCTATTACGAAGTACGGGACCTGCTGAAAGAGATTGCACGGCGCTTTCAAGTCGTCGGCGCGGACCTCGTCGAGGTCTCTCCGCCCTACGATCCAACGGGGATCACAGCACTTCTCGCCGCCCGCATCAGTCTCGATTTCATCGGTGCGATTTTTCACACCCGCCGCCAAAACGTAGCTGGCTAACGGGCGGCCATAGACAAAACCCGCAATAGGCAGAGGTCATTTATCATGTCGTCCACAATGGAAATTACATCACCGTCCCCTTGGCACGAGGGCGAGCTGCGCATGCAGCAGCGCGTCGGCGCGGTCGAGACGATGGATGACCTCGGCCGGCGCTATATCCGCACCTACCTCACCGAGCAGCATCGCGATTTCTTTCCGCAGTTGCCCTTCGCCGTGCTCGGCGCGGTTGATCCGGAGGGGGCGGTGTGGGCAACGCTGCGCGCCGGTGCACCGGGCTTTCTGGCCGCACCGGACACCGCGAACCTTGCGGTCGCCGTGGCGCGCGATGCCTCCGATCCCGCCGAACGCGGCATGGAAGATGGTGATGGAATTGCCCTGCTCGGCATTCAGCTTTCAACGCGCCGCCGCAACCGTCTGAACGGGCGCATCCAGCGCTCGGATTCCAACGGGTTTCAGATCACGGTCGAGGAGGCGTTCGGCAACTGCCAGCAATATATTCAGCTCCGGGAATTCACGCCGGCCGAGGCTACCACCCAGGAGGGCCAAGCCATCCCGAAACGATGGACGAGCTCGACGAGTTGGCAAAGGCTGCGATCAGCCGCGCCAACACCCTCTTCGTCGCCTCCTATTCCACAACGGCTGAGGGCCGGAACAAGGTTGACGTCTCGCATCGTGGTGGCCACACGGGTTTTGTACGCATCGAGGCTGACGGCGCACTCGTCATTCCCGACTTCACTGGCAATAATTTTTTCAATACGTTCGGCAACATCACGCTCAACGGCCGCGCCGGGCTGGTCTTTCCTAATTTCGAGGCCGGTGATCTTCTGCAAATGACCGGTGTGGCTGAACTGATCTTCGATTCGCCGGAAATCGCGGCATTCCGGGGCGCACAGCGCCTGTGGCGTTTCCGGCCGCAAAAAATCGTCCGGCGGCGTGCGGCACTGCCGCTCCGCGGGCGGTTTCTCGATGAGGGCTGGTCGCCTGAGGCGCTTGCGACAGGCAATTGGGCGGAAGTCGCAGAGCGGCTTGCAAGCCCGGCGGAGCGGAATCCATGGCGTCCCTTCCGGATCGCAAAGATCGTCGAGGAAAGCAGCGTGATCCGCTCAATCACCCTCGAACGGGAAGATGGCTCTGCGATCACTCCGCATCTTGCCGGTCAGCATCTCCCGATCCGCGTCACCATCCCCGGTGCAGCCGCTCCGACGCTGCGTACCTACACGCTCTCAGCCGCTCCGTCCGATGGCATTTACCGGATCAGCGTGAAGCGCGAAAACAATGTCTCCCGGCATTTGCACATGTTGGGTCTGGGCGACACGGTCGAGGCGCGGCTACCTGCTGGCGACTTCATTATCGATGCCGAGGCCACCCGCCCGGCGGTGCTGCTCGCTGCTGGGATCGGCGTCACGCCCCTGCTGGCCATGCTCCGCCACATCGTCGCGGAGGGGCGCCGCACGGGCGTCATGCGGCCAACCTGGTTCTTCTATGCGGCACGTTCGAAAGCCGAGCGCGCATTCGCGGGCGAGCTCGCGGCCCTTGTGGCCGAGGCTAAGGGCGCGGTTCGTCTTATCCGCGTGCTCGACAACCTGGCAGACACGACAACGCTGGATTACGAGCATGCAGGGCGGATCGATCTGACACTTCTGAAGAATACGCTGTCCTTCGACGATTACGATTTTTATATGTGCGGCCCTGGGCCGTTCATGCAGTCACTCTATGACGGGCTCGCTGACCTGAACGTCGCGGATGAGCGCATTCATGCTGAAGCCTTCGGCCCGGCATCGCTTCGCCGCCGTAAGCGTTCAGCCGACAATACGGCGTTGAACGCAACTGTGCCGCCTGCGGTTGGCCCTGTCTCTGTCACCTTCCGCAGCTCCGGCAAAGTGGCGGCTTGGTCACAAGGCTCTGGAACATTGCTGGAATTCGCTGAAGCCCAGGGCCTCACGCCGGACTCAAGCTGCCGCGGCGGCAATTGCGGAAGCTGCCGGACGCGCATTGTCGAAGGCAGCGTCGCCTATGCGAACCCACCCTCCGCGCAGGTTTCCGCGGGCGAAGCGCTAATCTGCTGTGCGACGCCAGCGTGCGACCCGAATGGTAAGGACGTGCCCCTGGTGCTGGATCTCTAACCGGAGTTGTCAGGTTAATCGCTTCATCAACAAAAGCGACGTCTCAGTTGGCGATCACTCCGGCGGCGCCGGCCCGTGACCTACATTCAGCATAGCGGTGGCCGAGGGCGGTGACCGCCCCCTGAACCATTGGTCGTTCCCCGGGTCGAGTGTCGGCGTAAATGGGCCCGTCGCAGTGAGGGGCTCCAAGCATCAGGCTTGTGCCACGGTAAATGTCCTGCACAGACCGCACGCCTTCATCGCGCATTACAACAGCCGCCGATATCATGAGAGCCTCGGCAAATACAGCCGATGAATGGCATGGCGCCATGCCATCCTGCGCGAACGGGATGGCATCAAGCGCCAAACCATCCAGGAAAGACGCCTGCTCCTCAGCAGGCGCTCTCCTTGATTGTCTTCTCGACGGCCAGGCCGAATAGCGGCCGCAGACGCGTGCCGACGATGTTGCCGGTGAAGGCGCAAACGAGCCACAGCCAGCCGTGCAAGCTGCCCGACACGATCCCGCTGAAATATGAGCCAATATTGCAGCCAAAGGAGAGGCGCGCGCCATAGCCGAGCAGCAGGCCACCCAGCACGGCGGCGGCAAGCGAACGTGCCGGCACCCGCCAGACGGGATCAAAGCGGCCTGCCAGCACGGAGGCCGCGAACGCGCCGAGCATGATGCCGATATCCATCACCGTCGTCACGTCGAAGGAGAGCGGGGCTGCGAGTACCTTGGCTTGGGGATGCCAATAAGGCCAGCTGGCCACGTCGACACCGAACGCCGCTGCGCCCTTGGCACCCCACAGCGCGAAGGCCGAAGTGATGCCCCAAGGCCGCCCGGCGAGCGCCAAAGTGGCGAAATTAAGAATGGCCAGGGCGATCGCGCCAACCCACATCGGCCAGGGGCCGATCAGCCAGCGCGCCCCGCGCATTACCGGCACATCGGAGGCCACTTGGCCGTGCCGGCGTTTCTCCAGCACCACGGTGAGCCCGGCAATCACGGCGAACAGCGCGAGATTGAGAGCGATCGCCGGGCCGACGCCGAAGCCATGGATGATCGAATATGGCTTGAAAGCCGGCAGCGCGGACCACCATGGCAACTGCGCCGTGCCTATGAGCGAGCCGATCACGAAGGCGACCAGCGTCACGATCATGCGCGTGCTGCCGCCGCCAACGGCGAAGAGCGTGCCCGAAGCGCAGCCGCCACCGAGTTGCATGCCAACACCGAAGATAAACGAG
>CAWHDE010000007.1:0-239462 GCA_963827925.1 uncultured Pseudomonadota bacterium
CGAGCGAGGTGGTGATGGCGTCGCCGTCTGCCTCGGTGCCGGGCGGCAGCCACAAGGCGACGGCGGCGAACTGGCCAAGGCTCCATGCTGTTTGCCCGGCGAACGCTCGGCCGCCAAAGGCAGCCACGAACCCGGGGAAGTGCGACAGATAGTCCCGGGGCTGGGATAGAGCCAGCGTTCCACCGGGTCGGCCGCGAACGCCAGGACGAGCGTGGCATAGGCCCGCTCCTGCTCGGCTTCGCCTACCGCAGAAACAGACAGCGCGCTCATGCGATCTCCCTCGCGCTCCCGCAAACAGCCCCAGAGAGGCACACGCGACATCCTGGAGCCCTCATCATCCACGTCCGGCACCATACCGCCGGTGCTGACGGTGGACGCGGAGGGTACGGTCCGTTCGAGATGATGGGTGTGCGGGTTTGACTTGAGGAGGGCCGATGACCACGTCGGAGCAGCGGCTGAACGGAAAGGTCGTCGTCGTCACCGGGGCCGGGCGCGGCATCGGGGCGGCGACCGCGCGGCTGCTGGCCGCGCGGGGCGCCCGGCTCGCCCTCGGCGCGCGGTCAGCAGACGAGTTGCGAGCGGTGGCCGAGTCCATCGGCGGCGACGTGGCGCTTACTGCCCGGCGAGATGAGATGGCGATGCCGCCTGAGGCGATCGCCGAGGCGGTGGCTTACGCCATCGGCCAGCCTGAGGCGGTCGACGTCGGGGAGATCACGGTCCGCCCGACGGCTCAGCCCTGACCTGCCGTGTCCCGCTGGTCCGTAAGTTTAGTCGAGCCCGCGACATTTTGACTCGGCAGTTTGGCGGGGGTACGGACCAGGTCTAGGCGGGTGATGCGGCCGGCGGCCACGGTCACGGAGGCGATCGTGACGAGGGTGCCTTGCTGGTAGACGGCGAAGCCCGGTGCGCCGTTGACGAGGACGCGGTCGATCTGGTCGCCTGGCTGTTCCTTGGCGAGGAGGCCGAGCAGGAAGCGGGCGACCCGGTCCGGGCCTTGGACGGGCTTGCGGGCGGCCGAGACCAGGCCGCCGCCGTCGCTGATCAGGACAACGTCCGGATCGAGGAGGCGGATCAGCGCCGTCAGGTCGCCCGAGGTCGCGGCCGAGGCGAACGCGTCGACCACGCGCCGGTGCTCGGCCGCGTCGGTCGATGGCCACGGGGATCGGCTGCGGACGTGGCGCCGGGCGCGGGAGGCGAGCTGGCGGACGGCCCCGGGGGTGGGCCAAAGATGTCGGACCTCGTCGAAGGTGAGGCCGACCAGGTCGTGGAGGACGAAGGCGGTCCGTTCGGCTGGGGACAGGGTCTCCATCACGACCAGGATCGCGTAGCCGACCTCGTCGCCAGCGTCACCTGGTCGGCCGGATCGGCGGCGGTCGCACCGGGTGACGCGACGACCGGCTCGGGCAGCCAGGGGCCGACGTAGCGCTCGCGGCGGACGCGGGCGGAGCGGAGGACGTCGAGCGCCATCCGCGAGACGGCAACGACCGACCAGGCCTCGACGTCGCGGACCGGTTCCTGCCGATCGGCGGAGACGAGGCGGAACCAGCAGTCGGCGACGACGTCTTCGGCTTCGGTGCGGGTGCCGATGATCGCGTAGGCGACTCGGACCAGCCTCGGGCGGGCCTGGGTGAATCTGCGGCCAGTTGGTCCGGGTCTGTGGTCATGGGGTGGCCTGGTTGCGCCGTTCGGCTAGCCAGTCGTGGAAGGTCTGGGTGCTGCGGAGGCCGGGGCGGTTGGGGAGGCGCGCGCCGGACGCCATGGCCTTGCCTGCGGCGCCGGGGACGCGGATCTCGACGACTGCGCGGCGGTCGCCGCGGGCGCGGATGACCTGGCGGATCATGTTCGCCATTATTTCCTCTTGGGGCCGGCGAGCTCGGACATGGGGACTGGGTCGGCAACGGCGATGGTCGCCAGGGCTTGGCCGACTTCGCGGGCGGCTACCGGTTGGGCGCGCCAGCGTGGACGAGCACGACCAGGCCTCGCATTGTGGCCAGGTACTGGCTGGCGAACTCGTGGAACTGGGCGGCGCGGAGGATGATGACGGGACCGGGGATTGTTGGAGGACCTGCTCTTGGCGGAGCTTTCCCTGGTAGTAGCCGTACGGACCCTTCTATACCAATGATGGAGAGGGCGACGATGTGGCGGACGCCTGCGGCTTCTGCTGCGCTTACTAGAGTTCGCGCTGTTGTCTCGAAGAAGGTGGTGCTGGCGCGCTTGGTGGTCGACTTGACGTTGGTTGCGTCGATGACCGCGTCTACACCGGTTAGGGCGGCGTCAGGCCGGGCGGTCAGCAGGTCGGTGCCGGTTGAACGGGCGATCACGATGGTCGGGGTCGTGACCGGCTGATCGGAGTGCGTCGACGGTGTGGCGGCCGGCGACTTCCGTTCCGCCTGCTACTGCGATTTTCATGTGCGCTCCCCTATTGCCACTGTTGACGGCTTCCTGGGAGTGGACGAGGGCGGGGCGGCTCGTGTGACATGCCGCCTGCGTGGGCAAGGCACATGAGCGCGGGCGACGGCGGCAGGGGAAGACGCTGCTACTCGAGCTGCTGGCGCTCGAGACCGGCGGGTTCATGTTCGGGGCAACGCAGCAGACCGAGGCCCAGAACTTGGCCGATCTCGGAGCCGCGTACGCGGCTTATCGGGGGCTTGGGCAGCCGGTTGCGTTCGCCGGGTTCCGTGAAGCCTTTGATGAGCTCCTCCGACTGGGCGAGGAACGGCCCACCGCGGTGATCATCGACGAGTTCCGTACCTGGTTGCGGGCGACCCCGGCCCTTCCGTCCTATCTGCAGCAGGCGCTGACCCGCTCGGGCATGCCCGGCAGGGCACTCGGACCAGGCTGATCCTGTGCGGTAGCGCCTCACTACGATGTCGCAGCTGCTCGGAGGCGGCGCCCCGCTGCGTGGACGCCCCGCATGGAGCTGGTCGTCCGGGCCTGTTCCGGTTCCGCGAGGCAGCCGAGTTCTGGGACGCCGGGGATGACCACGAGCTGGCCTTCCGGCTCAACGCCCTCGTCGGCGGGACGCCTGTCCTACAAAGACATGTCGGGCTCCGGTCCCCGTGACCTGGCTGGTTCGACCGTTGGGTAGAGCGGCGGCTGCTCAGTCCGGCCAGCGCCATGTTCCGCGAGGGCACGCTGCTGCTGCGCGAAAAGCCGTCGATCGCGGACCCGACCTCGTACGCGTCGGTACTCGCCGCCATCAGCGCCGGGGCCAGCCGTCGGTCGGAGATAGGGGCCGCTCTCGCCCGCCCGTCCAGCGCGCTGGCGCACCTCGTCAGCCGGATTGGCGGACATCGGGCTGATCGAGCACCTGGACGACGCCCTGCGCGGCAAGCGTACCGTCTTCCGGATCGCCGAGCCCGTTGTCCGACTGAACCACCTGATCACGACGCGATACGAGCCAGAACTGGTGGCCGGTCGGGCGGACCGAGTATGGCGGCGCAGCGCCACCGTCGTCGCGGAAAAGATCTATGGCCCGCACTCCGAGGACTTGGCCAGGCAGTGGTGCCTGCTGTACGCCGACGAGGCGAGCCTGGGCGGCGTGGCAAGCGCGGTCCGGCCGACCGAGATCGCGTGCTGGAGCATGAGCACGGGCACCAACTCGACATCGTCGTGACCGATGACCCGGGCCCGATTGGCCGCATCAGCGCAATCGGGGAGGCGAGGGCGACCGCGGCGCCAGTCGGACTCGACCAGCTTCGACGGCTGGAGCACCTGCGCGGCAGGCTGCCGCGTCAGCGTGTGGAGCAGCAGGCGAAGCTGCTCCTGTTGGCCGGACTGGGTTTACGGGGGGTCTGATGGACGAGGCTGCGGGGCGGCGGGACGTGGAACTCATGGGCTTGAACGGATGTATGAGGGCAGCTGATGTCCTGGCCCAACGGATTACGCAGCGCGACCATGGCCAGCGACGGACGCCCGCTATCCGGCCAGTCTACGTTCGGCCTTTCGCGCCGCCGGTGGCCGTCCCCAGGATCCCTGGCACCTCATAACCTCCGCCGTCCCGATCCGACGGCATGACGCGCGGCCTCGGCTACCGTGGCCGCATGCCACCGCCCCCGGCAGCCACGAGCCGAGATCACCGGCTCCCGCTGGCAGGCCGGCGCGCCCGAAGTCAGGGAATGGGCAGTCGGCAACGGCTTTCAGATCGGTACCGACGGCACCATCCCAGGACAGGCAATCACGGCATACAACCAGACGCATCCCGACCGGCCCTACTGACCAAGCCGCCCAGCCATAACCCGCTAACCCCGCAGGGTCGAGCAGGCTTCCATTCGGCCCGACGGGCTTCCGGCGGTTCTCCGTGAACGCGGACATACCCCCACCCGCACGAGTTCTTCGTGCTGCCTGGGGACAATCTGACGGCGTTCAGGGTCTCGGCGGCGGGTCTGGATGGGTTTGAGCCCTTGACTTCGCTTTTCAGCCACGCGCCTAACGCGGCGGGTGCGGCCCCTGCGACCTGAACGACTTCGACCGATCAGCTATCGTCGCGCTCCCACGGCGCTAGCCCGTCCCACGTAAGAGAACCTGTATCGCTGAGGAATTCGTCGGCCAGCGTCCGGGCAGCGCGCTCAGCCTCTGCTGCGGTCCTGTACGACTCAGCATCGTCGCTGTGACGGTCTGACCAGCGTTCGGTCGCGCCCGGCTCCTCAGGTCGCCGCAGACGAGCCATTCGGTCTCGGCGCGAACAAGGAACGGTCGCTCACGGTCGCCAGAGACGTTCATCGTGTATGCGGTCCGGGTGATCATCGCGCCTGGCCGATCCGCACGATGGAACCTGACAGAGAACTGCTCACCCACCTGATCGTCGCCGCCAGTCTCGCCGCCCCGCACCACGCCCACATCATCTGGGAGCCAGGTGTCGGCCATAATAACTTACCTATTCCTAGAAATACTCATCAGATCGACCCCATTTTTATGCGGGCCATGCCTTCGCAGGCAGCCGCGCCCACTTTTCCCTGACCGAGGGCGGCCAGGCCGGCGGCAATCGCCATGCCGAAGCCCGAAGCGATGGCGACCCAGTTGGTAGCAGGGGCAGCAGCAGCGCCCTGCGCGTACGCCGGCATGGTCATCAGGCTGATGGCCATGAGCGCGAAGATTCCAATCATCAGTTTCCGCATTATGTTTCTCCTTAGGAATCGCTGCCAGTGGGTGGTTGGCGCTCACCGTGCTGACGCCCTCACACTTGCAGCAAACTTGTTAGTGCTCGTGCGATACCGCTTCGCCGATGTATACCGTCGGCAGCAACACGAAAATGTACGCTGAATGATCGACACGCCGACGTGGAGCAGCATGAAAACCACCGGTATGGCGATCGGGAACAGCGAAAAGAACACCACGTCACCATGTCGCCGGCAAACATGTTGGCGAACAGACGGACCGTAAGCGAGAGAATTCGTGCCAGGTGGCTCGCCACTTCGATCACAAACATCAGGGGCGCAAGCCACCATACCGGGCCCAGGAAATTCTTGATGTAGCGGGGACCGTTCTCGCGGATGCCGTGCATGTGGTAGTAGAACCATGTGACCACCGCGCAACCCAACGGCACGGAGGGCACCGCCGTGGGCGCCTCAAATCCCGGAATCAAGCCGATCAGGTTGCACGTGAGGATGAAAATTCCGAGCGTCACGAGGTAATTGGTGTAGCGCTCGTAGCCGTGGCCGATGATTTCTAAGCTCTGCTGGTTGATCATGCCGTCCATGCTCTCGACGACATGCTGTAGCGCGCCCGGATTCTCCACCGACAGCCGCGACCGCACCAGCACAAATATCAGCGCCAAGAGGACAAATACCACGATCTGCATGGCGACATAGTTGGGAATCGGCGCTTGCGGATACCTGGAATGGAGGTGGAAAACGCCTAAAATCGCGTTCGCCACGCCGGCAAAATACTTGTTTAGGAGTGCGGTAATCCAAAGTTGCTCAGGCATAAATTCGTGATTCTATAAATTCGAAAATTTTGACTTCCGTGGTCACGTATGACAGGCCTAACGGGGCGGGCGGAGGCCCACGGGCTGGCGCCGATCAACGCTTATGGCGCCAGTAAATCGACGGCGGAAATCTATCTTAACCTCTATCGCGCCATGCATGGGTTGGACTGCCGGGTGGCGCGCATCGCCAATCCGTTCGGCGCCGGCCAGGATATTTCGCGCGGCCTGGGTGCTGTGACCACCTTCCTAGACCATGCGCTGAACAACCGCCCGATAGAGATCTGGGGCACGGGAGAGGTGGTGCGCGATTTCATCCATATCGCCGATGCTGCCGAGGCACTGACGCGGCTAGCTTTGGCCGATGACCTGCAGGGCGAGCATGTCTTTAATGTCGGCAGCGGCAAGGGCACCAGCCTGAACGAGATTGTGCATGCCTTGGAAGTGCGCTTTGGCCGCGAGCTGGCAGTCAACCGCAAGCCGGGTCGGGCTTTTGACGTACCCTCCAACGTGCTGAGCATTGAGCGCATCGGCCGTGTGCTGGGCTGGGCGCCGCGCCTCAGCTTCTCCGCCGGACTGGCGCGGATGCTCACCGACCTTACCGAGCACCCGGACATATCCACCCTGCACCCTCCGGCGCCGGTGCGCCAGGTGCAGAAACGCAGCGGGCAAAGCCACCACCCATGAAAATCGCCTTGTTTGTGCATTGTTTTTTCCCGGACCATTTCTACGGGACGGAAACCTATATCTACCAAGTGGCGAAATCGCTGCAGGCGCGTGGGCATGAGGTGACGGTGGTCACAGGCGTCTTTCAGGGCGAGGCGAGATGGTCACGCCCACACCAGCACTGAACCATTGCCCGGCCGGGCGCGCCGATGGAGCCAAGCTGTGAGCGAAGGGTACAGCCGGTATCCCGGTGCTGGCCAAACCGGCCGCCTCAGGGCGGCGTAAGGTTGCCCTGCGCCACGCGTTCGAGGCCCGCTTTATGTTAGCTCAACCTGTCTCCACCAAACTGATAGCGAACGCGGCTCAATTCAGCCTCGCTTGCCTGCATGTGTCAGGAGTGAGATATCCCCGTCCGCCCTGTCGTTGACTGGGGATATGACGGTTACTTACTTTGCGATGAGGCATGATGCAGGTCGAGAGCTATAAACTGACAATCCGGCCAGAAGCGGGAGGCGTGCTCGAAGATGCAAGCCTGGTCTACGCGCAATGGGGCCGGTTGAACGCGGCGGGCGATAATGTGGTGCTGCTGCCAAGCTATTATAGCGGCAAGCATGAGAGCTACGCGCCGCTGATCGGCCCTGGCCGCGCGCTCGACCCGGAGCGTTATTTCATTGTCGCGCCCAACATGTTTGGCAATGGCGTCTCCACCTCGCCGAGCCATGTAGCGCGGCCGGATCTGTTCCCCACCATTTCCGTCGGTGATAATGTGCGCGCGCAGCACGAGCTGCTGCAGCATCTCGGTGTCACGCGCATCGCGCTGGCGGCCGGTTGGTCCATGGGCGCCATGCAGTCGCTGCACTGGGCGATGCTCTATCCCGATTATATCCGCAGCGTCGTGGCGGTGTGCGGCACGGCCATTTGCTGGCCCATCAACACGGCCTTTCTGGAAGGTCTTGCGATGATCCTGGAGTTGGCTTGCGGTCCGGCTCCCTATCTGGCGGAAGACAAGGCCCTGGCCATGTTCGGCCGCGCCTATGCGGGCTGGGCCTATTCGGCGCCGTTTTTCCGCGAGGCGCTCTACCGCGAGCGCGGTTACGCCAACATCGAAGCCCTGCTCGCTGATTGGGCGCAGGCAAACCAAAACCACCGCGCCGCCGACCTACTTGCCATGCTGCGCACATGGGCAGGCGCGATCATGGACAAGGATGCCGCGCGTGAAGCCCTCGCGCGTATCACCGCGCACTGCACGATCGTACCGAGCGATACTGACAGCTATTTCACCGTCGAGGATGCCGCCTTCGAGACACAGGCGATCCGTAACGCGCGCTTGGCGCCATTAAATTCGGCCTATGGGCACATGTCCGGCGCGCCGGGCCGTTACCCCGCCGAGACGGCCCAGATCGACGAGCACTTCGCGAACGCGCTCGCGCAAAGCTGATCTTATCCCGGAACCGCCTGGCCGGCACGTAACTAAATCAGTCTTCGCCTGCGCACGGGGCGGGCTGAAACTACGTGCTGGCGCGGGCAAACACGCTGCCGGCCCGCGGGAGAGGCAAAAAAATAGCCCGGCAAATCGGCCAGGCTAAGTCGGATACCAGGTCACCACCAGAAAGGCAGTCTCTTTCTTTTACACAACTTAAGCGGGTATTGGAAGTAAAAACATGCGCACGGCCACAATTTTCGCCAAAATCCACCTAAGGCGTCACCGCCTAGGATACTATGAGTCACCTAACCTAATCGATATATCCCCGAGCATGACCGAACCATCTTCACCCGAAGCCACGAAACCCACCCAACATCGCAAAGAGCCGCGCCAGCGCGTTCTTACGATGGCGAAGCTGTATTTCGGCGCTTTCAGCCCAACCGTCATCGATTGTCTGGTGGTCGACATGTCTCCAAACGGCATGCGCGTGGAAACACCGGAAATGACGCAGGTGCCGGAATTCTTCAAAATACGAAATCGGCGATTCTCCCATGTATCGCGCAAAGCGCTGCTGGGCTCATGGGCTTGTTATCGGCCTGGAATTGCTCGACCAGATCGGCTGAGCCTCCTCGGCGGCGCCTGACCAGCACTTCGGAGACGATGTTCATAACGGCCTGAATGTCATCGCGCCGCTCACTGCCGACTCGGCACCTGTTGAGCGAATGTTACGAAAATTTCATAAACATACAAGGATCGGCAACCGTCGGATGACCGATCGGCTCCCCAAATCGCGGACTCTGGCGTCTCCCAGCCAGCTCATAAGACAAACTGAGTTCAGAGGAACAATCCGGATGCGGCGATACAAAAAGAGCATGAATTGTTCCGCATCCCGTAAAAACAATCCCTCCCGCCGCCGCCAGGAACCCCGGGAAAACTCAGCGCGCGAGTACTAGGCGGCCCCTTAAAATTCGCTATAGGAGCAGCCAGGAATAAATCGCGGGGAGCTAAAATGGCTGAAACATTAACAGGACCGAATTCAGCGCAGATCCGCAAAGTAGCGGTTGCCAGTCTGATCGGCTCTGTAATCGAACAATATGACTTCCTGGTGACCGGCATCATAGCCGCGACGGTCTGGGGTGGTCTGTTCTTCAAGCTGCCGGGCCTGGCTGCCGCGGCCGCCGCAATCAGCGTCTATGGCCTGGGCATCATCATCCGGCCCGTCGGCGCCTTCATATTCGGCAATATCGCCGACAAGTACGGCCGCAAGGACGCACTGGTCTGGGCCCTGGTGCTGATGGGCGCCTCCACCCTGGCGATCGGCCTCACCCCCACCTATAGTTCAATCGGCGTGCTCGCGCCGGTTCTGCTGGTCGTCTTCAGGCTTGCCCAGGGCATCAGCTTCGGCGCGGAGTTCGGCACCGCCTCCACCTGGGTGGTCGAGCAGGCCGCCAAGACCAAGCACCGCGCCTTCTGGGGCGCCTGGGTCGGCTTTGCCATTCCCCTCGGGCTTCTGCTCGGCTTCCTCTCGGTGATTTTCGTCAAGTCGCTGATGAGCGATGCGGCTTTCAACGCCTGGGGCTGGCGCATCTTCTTCTTCATCGGCTTCCTCGTGGCCATCGTCGGCATCATCATCCGTACCCGCACGACGGACAGCTTCCTGTTCGACAAGCTGCGCGACCAGCATAATGTTCTGGATTTTCCGGCGGCGAAGGTCTGGAAGGAAATGCCGATGCGCATCATCCGCACCTCCTTCGTGAATGCGATGTTCGGCGGTGCCTTCTTCCTCTCCTTCGTGTTCGGCACGAGCTACATGAAGGCCGTCGGCTTCACCGCCCTGCAGGCGGAGACGATCGGGTTGATCGCGGCGGCCTCTATGTTCGTCTTCATGATCATCGGCTCTCTGGTGGCTGACAAGCTGAACCGCCGCATGGTTCTTCTCACCTCCGCCGTGGTCTTCCTGGTGTTCATCATCCCGTATTTTGACCTCATCAACACGCAGAACTTCCTGCTGGCGATGATCGCGGAAATTATCGGGTTCGGGTTCGTTTTCGGTTTCGGTTACGGTGCGATCCCCAGCTTCTATACTGAGAATTTCCCGACCCGTTACCGCGCCTCCGGCGCCAGCGCCGCCTATCAGCTCAGCCAGGTCTATGGCGGCGGCCTGCTGCCGATCGTCGCCGGGCAGATCCTCAAATCTTTCGGCATTCACCACGCTTATATCTATATCGGCGGCATCGTGATGCTGTACGCCTTGATCGCCATCATCGCGATCCTGATGACGCCGGATACGACCCACATCGATATGGACGCCGAAATCTAAAGCACCTTGGGAATAGGTTGCAGCGGTTCAACCCATTCTTGCGCTCTGGTTTTTGTTTGAGCGATCAGCCGCCTTTTTCACAAAGAGGCGGCTCTTTTTTGCGGCTTCCGCTTAACCGCCATCCGCCTTTCACTCAGGCTGCGAGGAATCGAAAATCACCAGATAGGTCCCCGCAAAGGGCGATGGCACGCCATCCGGCGCCAATATTGCCGCATAGCGCGGGTCGGTCTTCGCCGCCTGCAGATAATCCGCATCCAGCACCGCGTTCCGGTCGAGAAACACATTCATCGCGGCGGAAACACGCACGCAACCCTCTGAAGTCCGGCCGGCCCAGCCGCTGCGCCAGATAATCCGGGTCGGTGGCGTGCATCAGCATCCTGATCTCGCCTAAGTCGCCATTCCCTTGCCAGCCTTTCTGCGCCATCTGCCAGCCGAAATCCCAGACCCGCATGCCCTTTATGCCGAGGCCCCTTATATGATTCTCGTTATAGGTGCCCTCTGCCCGGTAATCGAGAATCGCATCGGTATGGGGGAACACGCCAGTCGGGGTGATGTAATAGTCTTTCCGCCCGCTCCGCCCGGTGGAAACCTTGCCCCCGCCGATAACCTCCCATTGCCCGCCCGGCACAGCCAGAATGATGCGCATCTGCTGCACAGCCGGGTTCCTGTCCACGGCGACAAGCAGTTGCGGGCCGTTCAGCTTATAAGGCCATGCGGCGAATTCCGCCTTGGTCCGGCTGATCCATTCCGCATTATCCGCCGCGTCCGGAAACATCGCATGCGGCACCTCATGGGCCAGTGTCAGGCGCAGCAAGGCGGCATCGGCGGCATAATCATGGGGCGGCGGCATCGCGGCAGGCACTGAAACCGCCACGGGAGCAGGCGGCTTGGCCGCGCATCCGGCAAGCCCAGCCATGGTGCAACATACCAGGAGAGCTTTGGCCGCCTTGTGCATCCAGCCTCCTATAAATCCGCCGCCACGCGCCGGATCACATCGTCCCACTCATAAGCTTTGCTCTGGCGGTACAACCGCATGGAGGGATACCAGGGCGAATCCTCCCTATCCAGCAGCCAACGCCAATCCGGTGCATAAGGTAGCACAATTGAGGTCGGCACATCACTCGCGCCCGCCACATGCGCCACCGAGGTATCGATCGTCACCAGCCTGTCCACATGCTTCAAAATCGCCATGGTATCGAGGAAATCCTCGATCTCCGGCCCCAGATTCACCAAAGGCGCGCGCCCGTAATAGCCGCCCGCCTGGGTAATCTGGTCGCCCTTCTGCACGGTGAGAACCACAACATCATCCCGCGCGAAAACCGGCGCGAATTGCGCCAGCTTCAGGCTGCGCTTCTTGTCGTTCTTATGGGTGGGCCGCCCGGCCCAGACCAAGGCGACGCGCTTCTTGCCCCTGGGCGCCAGCCGCTCCAGCCGCTCCCCCCAATGCGCCACCAGCTCCGGCGGCGGCACCAGATACCCGGCCGGCGGAATGTTATCCGCATTCGTGCCCGCCAGGCGCGGCAGGCCGGAGAGCGGAACATAGGCCTCGAACCCGGCGGCATCGTCCCAGCGCGTGACGATCTTGCCGATGCCCGGCAATTGCTTCAGCAGCGGCAACAGCTCGGCCGAGCAGGCCACCACGGGCTGCGGCGCCATCAGCGCCACCCAGGGAATGAAGCGCCCGAACTGGATGCAATCGCCAAACCCCTGGTCGCCTATGATCAAGAGCTTGCCGGGCTCCATGGGCTGGCCATCCCATTGCGGCTTGTCGGTTTTCGGCAACATGCCCTCGGCCTGTTTGAGCTTGAAGCGCCATTCATAGCTCTCCCAGCCCTCTTTCAGCTTTCCGGCCAGCAGCAGCGCTTCCGCCTTCTCGAAATGTGCCTCCGCGAATTCAGGGGCGATCGCCAGAGACTGGTCCGCCACCCGCACCGCGTCATCCAGCTCCAGACGTTCATAGTGAATCAGCGCGAGATTGAAGTAGGAGCGTGAATCCTGCGGCGCCAGCTCAATCGCCCGCTGGCCTGCGCGCAACGCGTCGTCCAGCCGCCCGGCCCCGCGATACACCTCGCAGATATTGCGCGGATAAAGGGCCGTCTGCGGCGCCAGCGCTTCGGATTTCTCCATCCGCTCAATCGCCTCCGCCACCCGCCCGTTGCGGTAGGAGACGATGCCCGCCAGTTGCAGGATATGCGGATGCTCCGGCATCGCCGCCAGCATCCGTGCCGCCAGATCATCCGCCTCCGCCAGCTTGCTCTCCTGCTCCAGCTTGGCGAGCTTCTCCAGCGCCTCGGAGAGCGGCATCACCACCTTGCCTGCTTGTGCGGCCCCGCTCATGCGCCCTGCTCCTCATAGCCAAGCTCTTGCACCCAGGGGGCAAGGATCGGTTCAACCTCGCCAAACAGGTTGGGCAGCGCCGCCCGATAGGGTTTGAACCGCCATGCGGCGCGGCCATGCACGGCTTCCCGCCCGGCGAAATGCGCGGGCAGCGGCTCCGCCACCGGCTGCGCATTGGCGGCAAAGCCTTCCGGCAAGTCCGCCTCCACGCCAATGAAATCCAGCACGCGCCGCACCACGGCTTCAGGCTCCGCCACCAGATCCTCATAGCGCACCGGCAGATAGCGCAGCGTGAGCTGCCCCCGGTAATGCTTGATCATCTCCGCCTGCATCACGAAAGAACGCGCCAGCCCCGGCAGCCCGGCATGGGCATTGCCCTCCAGCTTGCGGTCCTGCGCGATGTTGGAGAGCACGAGGTCATAAGGGTGGCGCAGCACATGAATGATGGGCGCCTCCGGATAAAGCAGCTTGATCAGCCCGAGATTCCAGACATTGGAGGCGGAACGGTCGGTGATGAAACGCACATCCGGGCGCGCCAGCCCCAAGGCACGGCGCGGGCTTTCATACATGTCCCGCAGCCGGTCCGGCACGCCTGCCGCCTCGCCGATCAGCATGTCATCCAGCACCTCGGGGTACGACTCCGCCACCCAGCAGCCCCGGAATCGCCTCAATCAGCTCCGCCACGGGGGCGGCCTCGTCGCCAGGGGCAAAGCCGGGGAGCTGCGCCAGCAACTGCTCCAGCAGGGAGCTGCCCGAACGCCGGAACCCGAGCAGGAAAACCGGCGTGAAGCTGCCCTGCGCCGCGCGGGGCAAGGGCCGCACACGGTCGCCGGTGAAATAGGCTTTGTCGCGTTCCGCCTGGGCCAACAGCGCGTCGGGCTGATAGAACAACCCGCTGCGCTCACGCTGGAAATTGCGTGCGGCGGCTATGGCGTTCACCGCCTCCTGCATCTGGCCAAGCTGCATGAGGGCCCGGCCGCGCGCCAGTAATTCCGGCGGAAGCTGATTCTCCGGCGGGCCCAGCCGGTCGAGTGCCGCCTGCGGGCGCTGGCAGGCCAGATCCGCCATCACCTTCAGCAGCCGCAGCATGCGGTCCTCCGGCCAGCGGGTCACGGCTTCGTCCAGCAGCGCATCAGCCCGGGCGCGGTCGCCTTTGATGAACACCACCTGCGCCAACCCGCCCGTGCCACGCATATTATCCGGCCGCAATTTCAGCGCCTTGTCATACAGCGCCTCCGCCTCGGAAAGCTTGCCCTGCAGCTTGAGGTTCCAGGCCAGATTGCCCAGCACCATGCCATCCTCACGCATCAGCAGCTTCAGCGCCTGGCGGTAATGGCGCTCGCCGGCCAGCAGCGCGCCGGTTTCGGTAAACACCACCCCCATCACATGATGCACCTGCGCGGCTTTGGGCGTGGCCTTCAGCGCGGCGGCGGCAAAGGGCAGCGCCTCCGCATGGCGGGACTGCCCAATGAGATATTGCGCATATTGCCCATTGGCCTGGGCACGCTGCGCTGGCGTTCCCGGCAGACCCGCCAGCCTGGCTCCCAGAACATCCGCCGCCTTATGGCGCTTCTGGGCGTTACGGATCTCGAACAAAACCCTGAGCGCGGGACGTTGGTTCGGTACCGCATCCAGTATTCTCAAAGCCAATGTCTCGGCTTCGTCATATTTCTTTTCGTTGAAGAGTTTCGTCGCCTCGGCGGCTTTTTCATCCAAAAGCGCTGCTGCTTCCTGTCCTGGCCATTGCGCCTTGTCCGCATTGCAGCACCGCACTGCCCGCAACCCACTGCCGCAAGGGCATAGCCCGTCCTTCACCTGCACGCCGCTCACCGCCCTATCCCGTCCATTACGCCTTCATACTACAGGCTTTACCCGGTGCGGCAACGCGCCGCCCGCGCTGTAAAAGAACTGTCTTTTCAACACGCAGCGCAATAGCCATTCATTCTCAATCACGGCAGAAATCTTGACGCAGGACACTCACCGCGCCAGATGGGCGTCTCAAAATGGAGTGCCCGCATGCGTGATTTTTCCGAGCTCTCTGAGCGTGAAATCCTTGCCCTCGCGATCAGCAACGAGGAAGAGGATGGCCGTATCTATCTCGACATCGCGGAGCGCCTGCGCGACGATTATCCCGCCTCTGCCAACATCTTCACCGAAATGGCGGGAGAAGAAGGGTGAACACCGGCGCGAGCTGCTCGAGCTCTACCGGGAAAAATTCGGCGAGCATATCCCGCTGATCCGCCGGCAGGATGTGCGCGGCTTCATCAACCGGCCCCTCCATCTGGCAGTTCCCCAAGCCCAGCATCGACGATGTCCGCAAGCTCGCCGAGAGCATGGAGCAGGAAGCCCAGCGCTTCTACCGCAACGCCGCCGCGCGGACCACGGATGTCTCCATCCGCAAGCTGCTGGGCGATCTGGCTGAGGCCGAGGCCGTGCATGAGCACCGGGCGGATGTGCTCTCCGAGGAAAACCTGCCCGAGGATGTCCGCTCGGCGGAAGACCAGCACGCCAAGCGGCAATTCATGCTGCAATATATCCAGCCCAGCCTCGTCGGGCTGATGGATGGCTCCATCTCCACCCTGGCGCCGATCTTCGCCGCCGCCTTCTCGACCCACAGCCCGTTCTCCGCCTTCATCGTCGGCATGGCGGCGGCGGTGGGTGCCGGCATCTCGATGGGCTTCGCCGAGGCGCTGTCGGACGACGGCTCCCTCACCGGGCGCGGCACGCCGCTCATCCGCGGCGCTGTTACCGGCCTGATGACCATCTTTGGCGGGCTGGGCCATACGCTGCCCTTCCTTATCCCCAACCTGCATCTGGCGCTGATCGTGGCGGTGATCGTGGTGATCATCGAGCTGGCGGTGATCTCCTGGATTCGCTGGCGCTTCATGGACACCTCCCCCATCCGCGCCACCATCCAGGTGGCCCTTGGCGGGGCGCTGGTGTTCGCCACCGGTGTGTTGATCGGCGTAGGCTAGCTCTGCAACGCCCAGCCGGTCTGCCAGAAAGCGGCTTCCAGCCTTGTCGCCTGGGTGAAGATGGCTTGCAGCCTCGGCAGCCTGGCCTCAGCGCCGGAGGCCGCGCCGATCCGGTCAATCATCGCCAATGAGGCGTTGACCGACTCAAGATACTCATTGCCGGTATAGGTGTTGATCCAGTCAATATATGGATTGACTGGATCAGCCACGGACGCCGCCCAGGCGCCAATCTCGGCATAGCCCGCGATGCAGGGCGCGAGTGCGGCCAACAGCTCCAGCGCATCGCCGGTGAAGCCGATCTCCAGCACATAACGTGTATAGGCTATCATCTCGAGCGAGGGCGGTGCGGCGCGCATCTCCTCCTCAGTGATGCCCCAACCCGCGCAGTAGCGCACATGCAGCGGCATCTCGGCCTCGATCAGGACTTTCGCCGTCTCCAAGGCCGCCTGAATGTCCGGCAGTTCCTCCAGCTTATAGGCCAGCAGCGCATAAGCGCGGGCATATTGGATGAGGAAGAGATAATCTTGGACCAGGAAATTCCTGAACGCCTCGCGCCTCAGCGTGCCTTGCGCCAACGCCTCCACAAAAGGGTGGCGCACATAATCTCCCCAGGCGGCACCAGCGCCCTCGCGCAGGCGCCCGAACAAAGCCGCCACGAGATCAGGCCTGTTCGCGCGCGTAGGTGATGATGGAGAGATAGGTCATCGGCTTCACCAGCAGCTTCTCCGGCCCGTGCGGCGCGGCGGAATCGAACAGCAGCGCATCGCCGGGGGTAAGATGGTAGGACTGGTCGCCATGGCGGTACACCACCTCGCCGGTGAGCATATAGATGAACTCCGTCCCCTCATGCTGAAAGGCAGGGTAAGGGGCCGCGTCCTTGCTCAGCGTGATCAGATAAGGCTCCACCACCACATTGCCGCCCAGCGCGTGGCCCAGCAGCGAATATTGATGCCCCGCCTTGGTGCCGCGCCGTTCGATGACCACACCGGTACCGGCCTTCACGTAGGAGCAGTCCCGCTTCTCCTCGAAGGTGGAGAAGAAGGTGGTGATAGGCACGTTGAGCGCCGCCGCCAGAGATTGCAGCGAGGCCAGAGAGGGTGAGATCTGCCCGTTCTCGATCTTCGAGAGCATGCCGCCGGACAGCCCGGCCGCCGCCGCCAGCTCCGACACGGTAATGCCCACGCGCCTGCGCAATTGCCGCACCTGCACGCCAATCGCCTGCTCCAGCGTCAGATCCGAAACCGCGGCGGCGCTGCTGCCGGTGTTGTAAGGCTCGGCGATCTCCGCGGGCAGCCCGGCCTGTTCCAAAGCCTCCGGCAAAGGGGCCTTGATGAGCTGCGTTTTTCTGGCGTTCGGCTTGGCCTGACTACGCATATTTCAACAATCCTCCTAAATTTCGTCTTATGCCGCAGGGGTTGAAAAGGCCAGCCTTGTTTACGGAATCGCCCTTACCGGCCTTCCAGACGCTTGGCGGCGGTAAGCGTATTGCGCAGCAGGCAGGCGATGGTCATGGGCCCCACCCCGCCCGGCACCGGAGTGATCAGCCCGGCCAGAGCCTCGGCCCCGGCGAAATCCACATCGCCTACCAGCTTGGTCTTGCCCTCACCAGCCGGCACACGGTTGATGCCGACGTCAATCACGGTGGCGCCCGGCTTCACCCAATCGCCTTTCACCATCTCCGGCCGGCCGACGGCGGCCACCAGAATATCCGCCGTGCGGCATAGCCCGGCCAGATCGCGGGTTCTGGAATGCGCCATCGTCACCGTGCAGTTCTTTTGCAGCAGAAGCTGCGCGATCGGCTTGCCGACAAGGTTGGAGCGCCCGACGACCACGGCATGCAAGCCGGTCATGTCGGGGAGCTTGTCTTCCAGCAGCAAAATACAACCCAGCGGCGTGCAGGGCACCAGCCCCGGCAGCCCAGCGGCGAGGCGTCCGGCATTCACGACCGTCAGCCCATCCACATCCTTATCCGGCGAGATGGCGGCGATTACCTCGTCCGCGTTCAGATGCTTCGGCAGCGGCAATTGCACCAGAATGCCATGCACCGCCGCGTCGGCGTTCAATTGCCGCACCAGCGCCAGCAGATGTTCCTGCGTGGTATCGGCAGGCAGTCTATGCTCGAAGGAGCGCATGCCCACTTCAACTGTCTGTTTTGCCTTGTTGGCGACATAGACTCTCGAGGCCGGGTCATCCCCCACCAGCACCACGGCCAGGCCGGGTTTGTAAGGCAGGGTGGCGACCTCCGCCGCGATGGCCGCGCGCAAATTGGCCGCGAAGGCCTTACCGTCGATGATCTCAGCCAGACTTCTCATCCTTCATGCTTGCCGTGGCGCCTTCTAGAGCATGATCGCTTTCAGTGCGATCATGCTCTCGCATTTTTGCTGCGGGCAATTTAATCCAAACGCATCTTGCTCTAGCCAAACTAGCTCGCGAAGACGACCGTCTTGGTACCATTGAGAATCACGCGGTCTTCAAGATGATGACGCACAGCGCGGGCCAGCACCCGGCGTTCGATATCGCGGCCCTTGCGCACCAGATCATCCGGCGTGTCGGCATGGGAGATGCGTTCCACATCCTGCTCGATAATCGGGCCTTCATCGAGGTCCGCGGTGACGTAATGGGCCGTGGCGCCGATCACCTTCACCCCGCGCCGGTGCGCCTGATGATAAGGCTTCGCCCCCTTGAAGCCGGGCAGGAAGGAATGATGGATATTGATGCAGCGCCCTGTGAGTTTCTGCGCCAAGGCATCCGAGAGGATTTGCATATAGCGCGCCAGCACCACCAGCTCCGCCCCGCTCTCCTTCACGATGGACCAGATCTGCCCCTCCTGCTCCATCTTGCTGTCCTTGGTGATGGGCAGGTGATGGAAGGGAATGGCAGCGAAATCGAGCCCGTTATAATTCTCGATGCTGTGGTTGGAGACGATGCCGACCGGCTGCATCTCCAACTCACCGATGCGCCAGCGATAGAGCAGATCAGCCAGACAATGGTCGAATTTTGAGACCAGCAGCAGCACCTTGCGCGGGGCGGAATGGTCGGAGAGCTTCCAGCTGAAGTTAAACGGCGCCGCCACGGCGGCAAAGCCCTCGCGCAGCTTGGCGATGGACGCACCCTCCACCAGCCCGAAGGCGATGCGGGCGAAGAATTTGCCGGTCTCCAGATCGTCGAATTGCTGTGCCTCGCGGATATCCGCCCCCTGCTCGAACAGATAGGTGGTGACGGCGGCGACGATCCCTGGGCGATTCACGCAGGAGAAGGTGAGCACATAATTGGCTTTGGACATGGTCAAAAAATTCCTGATGGTTGAAGGGCGTGGAAGGCGCGCGCCGCGCTGCCCTCAACCTCTTCCGGTATTGAATGTCTCTGCAGCTTCCATAAGGGCGTGGTGTAGCGCCTCCGCCAGCGAACGGAAACAGGCCAGAATAAAATTCTCCCCCTCCCGCCAGACCCGCACGCCAATATGGGCGGCGAGGGTGATGGCTACCTCATCCTCGGCGAAGCGGGCGATGTCGATGGGCAGGAGCTTCTTCAAAATCGCCACCGCATGCGGGCCGGAGACCGAGAGCAGCGTCAGCCCGTCCGTCTGCTCGGTGATGGCGGCGTGCTGGGCGGGCAGCTCCAACTCGCCCAGCACCAGCCATTGGCGCGGGCCGTTCCAGAGGATTGTTGATCCGCCATGGGCAATACGCTTCGGCGTGGCGGGAAGCGGAAAGCCAAGCGCCGCCTCCAGCGCCGGAAGGGTGGTCTTGTACGCCGCCAGGCTGCGGATGCGCTGCACCGGCAGCGTGCCGATGAAAGGGTGCGGCGCGAAGGCGGGGAGCGAGACATCAAGCATGCAGGCGGCTCCCTTCCGGGTCGTAATGCACAGGGCTGGTGACAATGGCCTGGAAATCTCCGCCGCGCACCGGGTCGTAAACACGCACGGTCTCGCCGATGCGGGCGGGGCCGTTGGCCAGCAGCGCGAGCGCGATGGAGCCCAGCGTGGGGCTGCGCGCGGCCGAGGTGACATGGCCCTGGTCGTTCTCCGCCACCGCTTCCGCCCCCACGGGGAGCAAATGGCTGCCGGCGCGGATGATATCCTGAGGGTTCACAGGCCGCAGCCCGATGAGCGTGGGGCGCGCGGGGGCCGTGAGCGCCGGCGCGCGCGGCCATGGCGCGGCCGATGAAATCCTTCTTCTTCGACAGCAGCTTTTGCAGCCCGAGATCATGCGCCGTAGTCTGGCCGTTCAGCTCCGCCCCGGCGGCATGGCCTTTCTCGATGCGCATGATGCCCAAAGCCTCGGTGCCATAGGGCGCGATGCCGTACTCGGCCCCTGCCTCCATCAGCTTTTCCGCCAGTGCCTGCGCATAGCGCGCGGGCACGGCAATCTCATAAGCACGCTCGCCGGAGAAGGAGATGCGGAACAGCCGCGCGGGCACGCCGCCGCACACAGTGAGTTCCCCGCAGGCCATGTAGGGGAAGGCTTCGTCGGAAACATCAAAGGGCGCATCGACAATCTTCGCCAGCGTGGCGAGCGGATTTCGGCCCCGCCACGGCGATCTGCCCCCATTGGTCCGTCACGGAAATGAGCGAAACATCCAGCTCCGGCCACAGCACCTGGGCGCAGAATTCCAGATGCTGCATCACCCGCGCCGCATTAGCGGTGGTGGTGGTCATCACGAAATGGGTTTCACCCAGGCGCGCGGTGGTGCCGTCATCCATCGCCATGCCGTCCTCGCGCAGCATCAGCCCGTAGCGCACCTTGCCGACGGCCAGATTGGTCCAGCTATTGGTGTAGACATGCTCAAGGAAAACCGCCGCATCTGGGCCTTGAATATCGATCTTGCCGAGCGTGGTGACATCGCAGATGCCAACCCCATTGCGCACGGCGTTCACCTCGCGCTGGGCGGCGGCCAGCCAGCCATCGCCATCTTTCGGGAAATATTGCGCGCGCAGCCACAGCCCGGTTTCCACGAACACCGCGCCCTGATTGGCTGCCCATTCATGGGTGGGGGTGAGGCGTGTGGGGCGGAAATGCTTGTCCCGGTGCGCGCCCGCGAAGGCGCCGATGGCAACCGGCACGTAAGGCGGGCGGAAACGGGTTGTGCCCGTCTCACCTACGCCGCGCCCCAACGCTTCCGCCAACACGCCGATGGCATTCACGTTAGCGGTCTTGCCCTGGTCGGTGGCCATGCCCAGCGTGGTGTAGCGCTTCACATGCTCAACAGAGGCAAAGCCTTCGCGCTCGGCGAGTTTCACATCCTTCACCGTCACGTCGTTCTGCTGGTCAAGGAAGGATTTGCCGGGGAAATAGCCGGAATGGAAACAAGGCTGGATGTTGGCGTTGATCCCCCGCCCCGCCGCCTTGCCGATGACTTCCATGCCCGGCGGAACCTTGCCCGGCACGAAGGCGGCGATGCGCTCATCCCACACCGGCTTGCCGTCGAAATGCGAGGTCAGCGCCAGATTGGGGTTGAACCCGCCGGAGACTGCGATGATGTCGCACGGCACGGAGAGTTCGCCGCCCTTGGCGAGATGGAGTTTTACTCCTTTAACGCCAAGCGTACCGATGGCGCGCATGATGGCCGCCCCCGCGTAAACCGGTGTGTTGGCGGCGCGTGCAGCGTCATGCACCGCATCGCTGCTATTGGGCCGCGCATCCACCACACCGGCGATGTTCACGCCTGCGCTGATAAGTGTGGGGATCAGCACGGCCGCGTCATCGTTGTTGATGTAGAGCAGGATGTTGCGGCCGGGCGAGACGCCGTAGCGCGTGATGTAATCGCCCACCGCGCGGCTCAGCATCACGCCTGGAAGGTCGTTATGGCCGAAAGCGATCGGCCGCTCCAACGCGCCGGCGGCAAGGATGCTGCGCCCGGCAATGATTTTGATGAGGCGCTGGCGTGGTGCGTTGGAGGAGGGCAGATGGTCGGTGAGGCGCTCCAACGCCGCATAAACGCCGCCATCGTAAACGCCGAAAACGGTGGTGCGGGAGAAGAAGCTCACGCCATCAGGAAGCTTGATGGTGGCAAGCGGCGCGTTCTCATCGCACAGAATCACGCGTTCGCCCTTCGCGGCGGCTTGCGCGGCGGCTTCGATGCCCTCCGCCCCCGCGCCGATCACCAGCACATCGCAAAATTCCGTGGTCTTCTCGTAAACATCCGGGTCCGGCAGACCCGCGTTGCGCCCTAACCCTGCCGCACGGCGGATCATGGGCTCGTAGAGTTTCTCCCAGAAGGAGGCCGGCCACATGAAGGTCTTGTAGTAGAATCCTGCAGCCAAAAACGGCGAGAGCAGGTTGTTCACCGAAAGCAGATCATATTTCAGCGACGGATAGCGGTTCTGGCTTGCGGCCTCCAGCCCACCAAAAATCTCCACCATCGTGGCGCGGGTATTGGGCTCGCGATAGGCGCCGCTGCGCAGCTCCACCAGCGCATTCGGCTCTTCCGATCCGCAGCTGAATACACCACGAGGCCGGTGATATTTGAAGCTGCGGCCAAAGAGTTTCACGCCACTGGCCAGCAAAGCGGATGCCAGCGTGTCTCCGGCGAAGCCTGAGTAGCTCTTGCCGTCGAAACGGAAATTCACGCTCTGGGTGCGGTCGATCAACCCGCCCGCGGGAAGCCTGAAGCCGGTCATGGCAGCGTCACCGAAAGAATTTCATGGCTTGAGACATCACGCTCCACCACCAGCCAGGCATGGCAGCCCGGCGCCATGATACCAATATTCCTTGCGCGGGCCTTTGAGATTGTCGCGCAGATAGACGTAATCTTCCCATTCCTTGGTCGGCGCGGCGCCGCCATCTATCGGGCGGGTGCGCTCGGCATCCTGGGTATAGGTGAATTCCTCCACCAAACGGGGACCGCAATGCGGGCAGGTGAGTCGCATTAATGCAAATTCGGCTGCGCGCCGACTCCCTTCTCGTCAATCAACTTGCCTTCGGCGAAACGGTCCAGCCTGTAGGCGGCTGCCACCTTGTGCGGCTCCCCGCGCGCGATGAGATGCGCGAAGCAATAGCCCGAAGCAGGCGTGGCCTTGAACCCGCCATAGCACCAGCCCGCATTGATGAAGAGATTTTGCACCGGCGTCTTGTCGATGATCGGCGAGCCATCCATGCTCATATCCATCAGCCCGCCCCAGCTGCGCAACAAGCGGGCGCGGCCGATCATCGGCATCAGCGCCATGCCGCCTTCGCACACATCCTCCACCATCGGCAGATTGCCGCGCTGGGCGTAGGAATTATAGCCGTCAATATCGCCGCCGAACACCAAACCGCCTTTGTCCGACTGCGAAATATAGAAATGCCCGGCGCCGAAGGTGATCACGTTGTCGATCAGCGGTTTCAGCCCCTCGGTCACGAAGGCCTGCAGCACATGGCTCTCGATGGGCAGGCGCAGCCCCGCCATATGCGCGACGAGCGAGGACGCCCCCGCCACCGCCATGCCGACCTTGCCCGCGCGGATGGTGCCGCGCGTGGTCTCCACCCCCACCACCGTGCCATTTTCCTGCAAAATTCCGGTGACTTCGCAATTCTCGATAATATCCACGCCGCGCTGATCAGCCGCGCGCGCATAGCCCCAGGCCACCGCATCATGCCGCGCCGTGCCGCCGCGCCGCTGCACCAGCGCCCCTTGCACCGGAAAGCGCGCATTGTCGTAATTCAGGTACGGAATTTCACGGCGCAGCTGCGCGCGGTCCAGCAGCTCCGCATCCACGCCGTGCAGCCGCATGGAATTGCCGCGCCGCGCATAGGCATCGCGCTGCGCATCCGAATGATAGATATTGAACACGCCGCGCTGGCTGACCATGGCGTTGTAGTTGATGTCCTGCTCCAGCCCTTCCCACAGCTTCATGGAAAGTTCGTAGAACGGCACATTGCCCGGCAGCAGATAATTGGAGCGGATGATGGTGGTGTTGCGGCCGATATTGCCGCTGCCCAGCCAGCCTTTCTCCAGCACCGCGATGCGCCCCACCTCCGGATGATTCTTCGCCAGATAATAGGCGGTGGCCAACCCTCCGCCACCGCCGCCGATGATCACCACGTCATAGGATGGTGCGGGTTCCGCCTTGCGCCAGGCCGGTTTCCAGCCCGTATGGCCACGCAGCGCCTCCGTGAACACAGAGAGAAAGGAATATCTCATCGCGGGCAAAAATTTTCCTGATAGTTAAGCCGAGTGATGCATAAGAATTATTTTCCTGTCAAACCTCTTCCCGCTTGTGTAACGCAACGTGACGTGTCTGCATGGGAGCCATGCGCCGACTCCTCATCCCCCTGGCTTTGCTCTGCCTGCTCGCAGCCCCTCTGCGCGCGGCCAGCCTGTTCGATTTTTCGGGCAGCTGGACCGGGCGGTATGATTGCATGCAAGGGCAAACAGCTCTGGAACTCGATGTTAGCGCCACCGGGCCAGATAGTGTGCAGGCCTTGTTTTATTTCCACTCAGCCCCCTCTAACCCGCGCGTACCGGCCGGATGCTTTCTGATGGTAGGTAAGGTGGACGCCGCAGATGCCCGGCTGGCACTGCGCCCCACCGCTTGGCTGGTGCGGCCGTTTGGCTTCGTCTGGGTCGGGCTGCAAGGCTCGCTCACCCCAGCGGGGCTGCTGCAAGGCCAGATCAGCGGCCCCGGATGCTCGGATTTCATGCTGACCCGCCAGCCTGCGCCATTGGCACCCTCGCCCTGCAAGCCACCGCAAGGACTTAGCACCAGCTAAATCTCCAGGATGCCCGGTTGATAAGGCTCGGCCTTGTCATCCTTCTCCCGCGCATAACCGCGCGGGGCGGAGACCACCCAGAAGCCGGAGGTAAAGGTCTCGTGCCGGTAATGGGTGTGGCCGTGAATCCAAAAGGCTGGCGCGTAGGGCGCGAATTCCGGCAGGAGGTCGGAAGCATAGGCCGGGCCGATGGCCCCTTGCCGTGTGCCCAGAAACGCCGCGCCCGGCGCGTGATGCGTCACGATCAGGCGGTGCGTGGCGGGGTCCTCCGCCACTCAGCCGCGCCAATGACGTATGCAGCCAGGCGCGGGATGCGAAATGCCGTTCCAGCGTGGATTTCGGGCTCAGTCTCCTGAGGCCCTCATTGATCAGCCGGTAATCATTCATCCGCTCCCCGGCGAAAGCGCTGGAAAGTGCGACATCATGGTTCAGGTTGAAATCAGTCCATAAGGTACTGCCCAGTACATGCAGGCGCTCCCCCCGCACCTCCAGGGTGAGCCTGTCATTATCCAGAAACCGCACCCGCCCCTGGGTGGCTGCCGCCGCATTGGCGATTTGCAGCTTTGCCTGGGGGAAATCGTGGAAATAATATTCGTGATTGCCCGCCACCAGCACCACCGGCACGCCGAAGCGTTTCGCCAGCCCATCCGCATAGGCCACGCTGAGCAGGCTGTTATGAATATCCCCCGCCAGCACAATGAGATCGGGTGCTGGCACGTCCTTCAACGCGGGCCGCGTGTCAGCCCCGGCGCGGCGGCGTAAAATGTCGACCAGGCTGCGGTGCCTTCGTTCCATTTCTATATGCAGATCGCTCATATGGAGCACGCGGATCATTTCATCGCCCGCATCAAGGCAAGCAGAAACAGAATCGCGAAAAGCAATGTCAGCCCCTGCCAAAGTTGCAAGCTGCTGAAGGAGAGGCGCTTATGTGGCGCGGGTGCATCCCGCCCTTCCGCGAGTCCGATCTGCAAAGCTTGCGCGAATTCCCCGGCATCGGTGAAACGGTCCTCCGGCCGGGCGGCGAGCCCCTTGGCCAGCGCCTCGCCCAGCCAGGCCGGCAGATCGCGCCGCACGCGCTGCAAGGGGCGCTTCTCATGCTGGCCATAGGGAAAGGCGCCGGCGGAGAACATGCGGTAGAAGGTCACCGCCAGCGCGTATACCTCCGTGCGGGCACTCGCTGGCGCGCCCTTCAGCAATTCCGGCGCCATATAGCGTATGGTGCCGCCAGGGCGCGCGGCGTTGGCGGCATCGATCCCCGGCAGATAGGCAAGGCCGAGATCCAGGAGCCGCACCTCGCCGGAGTCCAGCAGCATCACATTGTCCGGCTTCAGGTCGCGATGCACCACCTCGATGGCGGCAAGGTCCTGCACCGCCTCGCACAGCCTGAAGGCGATGCCCATCCCCTCCGGCAGGCTCATCAGCGGCGCGCGGTAGAGGCGCTTCTCCAGCGTCTCGCCCTCATAAAGCGGCATCACCAGATAAAGCGAGGTGCGGCGTTCCTCCGGTACATCGATATAATGCACCACGTTCTGGCTGCGCACGGCGGTGCCTATCCAGGCCTCGCGCATGAAACCGGCGGCGAAGACCTCGTCCTGCAACATCGAGGGCAGCGGGATTTTCAATGCCACGTCGCGCTTATTCCGCTGGTCGCGCGCGGCCACCAGCATGGTGTAGCGCCCCCTGAACAAGGTCCGCCCGATGAGAAAATCATCCCACACATCGCCCTCGCGCGGGGCGGGACGGATGGGCAGATGCAGCCAAGGCGGCACGGGCCTGGGACGCCGGCTCGGCATCGGGCAGGCTTTGCACCCGCAGCACCATCACCGATTTGTCCGAGGCCGGCAGATGCATCAGCGCCGCCAGCACGGCTCCGGCCAGGCCTTGCTCATTCGCGCGCTCCAGCAGCGGAGCCAGGGCGGCATACACGCCCTCCATTGCCGCCAGCCCGGCGATCAGCAGATAGACATCCCCTTCCTCGGCCTCTTCCTCGCCCAGATCCAGCGCCAGCTCCGCCTCCAGCCCCAGCGCCCTCGTGGGCATGAAGGGCGCGGCCTCGGCCGGGCGGATATGCGGGTGCAGCAGCGGGGTGAGCGTGCCGCCGCGCAGCCGGTACATCTGGCAGGCCCCGACCTGCGCCAGCCCGATCCGCTTGTCCTGCAGCAGCAGCGCCGAGAGCGAGACGGGCGCCAGGCCGGCTTCGCCCTGCATCTGCCCGGCCAGCCAGCGATTGAGCGAGGCCAGCGCCAACGCCGCCGCCTTGCGTGGCGAGATGGTGCGCCGGGCGCCGAAATAACCCTCCGCGAAGCCATGCACAACGCTTTGCACGGCCCCGCGTGCTCCGGCGGCATCGGCCCGCCCATCCGCATGGGCGCGGGCGATGATGGCGAGCGCCCCGCGCTCCGGCACGCCGAAACTTTCCCCCTCATAAAGCGCGTAGAAATTCCGTGCCGCGGCCAATTCTCCCTGGGAGGCGAAATCGGCTTCAATAGACCAGCCGGCCCGCCCAGCCGGCTCAGCCATTCCGGCTACCGGCCGGCACCCAAAGCACATCCGCCCCACCCATGCCGTTGGCGGCGCGGGCCAGCACGAAGAGCAGGTCCGACAGCCGGTTCAGATAGACCAGCACCAGCCGGTTCACCGCCTCGTCCGGCGCTTCCAGCAGATGCACCACCGCGCGCTCGGCCCGCCGCGCCACGGTCCGGGCGAAATGCAGCCTTGTTGCCGCCGGGCTGCCTGCCGGCAGAATGAAAGAGGTGAGCGGCGGTAACGCGGCTGTCACGGCATCAATCCGCTCCTCGAGCCAGTCAATCTGGGGCTGCACAATCCGCAAAGCCGGGGTTTCGTCTTCCGTGATCGGCGTGCAGAGATCCGCCCCGAGATCGAACAGATCATTCTGGATGCGCGCCAGAATGACATCGGCGGTGGCATCGGCATCCAGCCGCGCCAAGCCGATGGCGGCGTTGGTCTCGTCAACCTCTCCCAATGCGGCGACACGGGCGGAGGATTTCGGCACGCGCGATCCATCACCCAGAGATGTCTCGCCCTGGTCGCCGCCGCGCGTATAAATCTTGTCCAATTTCACCATGGTTAAACTGCACCATGTCCTGCCGCCAGCGGCAAGAGTTCAGCTTGTTTCCGGAGACAGGAACCAGGCGATACGGTAACACAATACCGTTTGTAACATTAAATATAAGCAATACATAACGATACCGCAAGTTAATATTTGATTTTTGGCTTTAAAATTAAATAATTTTGTATAAAAAGATCAAAATTTTATACTAATATCTTATATTAGAATTTTCATATTCCCCTCCCCCGCCGGCATTCCGCGGCACACTTCGTTTTTTTTCCAACATTATGCCGGAACACCATCACTTTGTTGTTTTTTAGACATCCGTAAAGGAATTCAGACGCTCTTCTCCCCTCCCCGCTTGACAGCAAATTCCCTACTGACGTGCGCCTCCGGTCCCGCTAATCAACACATAGTTGTGTGCAAATTGCTGCGTCGCAGTAAGCCGCACCATTCCGGCGTGACAAAAGGAGACTGCTATGACTGAGATCGTCACCATCGGGGGCAGCACCGCCAGCTCTTATAGCGGCCAGGTTCTAAATATCGTCTCCGGCGCCCCCACGATCAATGGCAGCTCGGACACGGTGCAAAGCGCCGCCTCCGGAATCGGCATCACCCTTACCGGCGGTAACGACGCCATCAACCTCACCGGCTCATTCGACACGTTGATGGCGGGGCTTGCGACGGGCGGCGGCGTTACCGGCGACACACTTCTTCTCAACGGGAACGATAACGTCATCTCAGATAACGGCTTCAGCGATGGCGGCGTCACCATCAATGGCAGCTACAATAATTTCAGCTCCCAGCAGCGCATTGAGACGTCCAATATTGTTGTCAACGGCAATCATGACACCGTCTCGGCGATCTACATGAACGGCAATTTCGTCGTCAATGGCAATGATGTGGTGGTCTTTGCCAATAACGGCAATTTCACCGTGAACGGCGTAAACGACACGGTCATTGCGGCCAACGCGCAGAGCATTCTCGTCGCTGGCAGCGGCGACACGGTGGTGGATGAGGCAAATCCGGGCTCGAACCTCCCTACCGCCCTGCTGGCGGGTGCCAATGCCGCCGGCCAGGACACCACCCCCGGTACCGCCATCACGGTCACTGGCGCTGGCGCCAACGTCACCACCTACAACAACAACAACACGGTCACGAGCAGCGGCGACAGCAGCTCGATCTCCCTGCAAAGTTACGGCAACTCGGCAACTGTATCCGGCGGCAACAGCAGCGTGGCAGCCCAGTCCACAACCGAAACCGTCAGCGTTGCCGGCGCCAACAGTACGGTAAGCACCTCCACCTCCATCCTCACCGACTCCGTATCCAGCACCGTACCTGCCTCAACCGTCACGGTGGACAGCGTTGTCGCCTCCACCACCACCTATAACGACGGCTCCTCCAGCATTGTGGACACAACGCCAGGCTCCGGCGCCAGCACGGTCAATGTTACCTCCGGCGGCACCAGCGTGGTCGCCACGGGTGGCGGCACCTATAATGACAGCGTCGGCAGCAACAATTACACCATCGGCGGCGGCACCAAGCTCGACCTGTCCTCCGGCGACAATACCGTGTCGGTGGCGAATGGGGAGATGCTGACCCAGGACACACTGGGCGGCACCGCCAGCGCCCCCAACACCGTTATTCTTGGCTCCGGCAGCGTCATCAATTTCACCTCCGCCGGCACCACCAGCAATCACGATGTCATCAGCGTCACCGGCAGCGACAATTCCGGCTTCATCTACGGGTCCTCTCAGGACACGCTTTATGCCGGAGGTAGCGGCAATCTTTTCGCGGTCGTGAACAACCCGAGCGTGTCCAGCAGCACCGGCAGCGTTCTGGTCGTATCGGGGGCTGACACGCTGTCCATCTGGTCCGGCAATAATAGCATCCAGGCCACAAACGGCGCCACTTTGTTCGTTAACTCCGACAACAACAGCATCACCGGCAGCAATGCCAGCCTCACGCTGCAAGGCACTGGCAACAGAATCAATTTCAGCGGCGAAGATACGGTTTCCGATGCTAGCCCCTGGGCCTATGAAACCGCCATCGGCGCCGGGTCTGTGCAGAACCAGTTCACGGTGGCGGGCGGGCAGTTCAATCTGGGCGGTCAGGACACATTGCTGCAAACCGGCTCCAGCGCCGCACTAACGCTGGCTGGCGGCAATAATGTGAATTTGTGGGGCGCCAATGACAGCATCACCGCCTATGATCAGGTCTATGGCGGCAATAACATCGTTCTCAACGGCGCCAATGACAGCGTGAATCTCGTGAACGTGTCGGACAGCGCCGCGACGATCAATGCCAATGTCGACGCCTTTGTCACCGCCACGGACAGCCACGGCGCCAAGATCGGCGGCATCAACAATAACAGCAATGAGCAGCTGGTCTTCATCGGCGGGTCCAACACCTCCAACACGGTAATCGCCGCAGGCAGCAATACCCAGGTCACTTTGTTCGGCGGGTCCAGCAGCAATAACATCGTCTCCGGTGGCGATGCCGGGAATAACAGCCTGAATGGCGGTGTCGGCGGCGGCGACCTGTTCACTGCCGGCGGAAATAACGACGTTCTGATCGGTGGCTTGGCAGGTGCCAACACGCTCGTCTCAGCGGCAGGGAATGAGACCCTGACCGGCGCCGGACGGGGCAATGACCTGTTCTCCATTACCGGTGGCGGCGGGACTGACATGATCACGGATTTCATCGGCAGCCTGGTGGTCGCCGCCAATCTCACCATCTCAAACGAGAGCGTCTCCGGCGGCGCGCTGAATGTTTATCTAAACGACGGCACGCATCTCATCTTCGCGGGCCTCACCAGCGTCAGCCAGACCGGCAACGTCTTTACCCACTAATCCAGTCTGATTACCGGCGCGGGCGGTAGGACGGGCTGGGATTCGCCTCCGCCAGACGCTGCCAATGCGCCAGGATCAGCCCGATCTTGGCGAACACCACCCCGACATCGGCGAATTCGCGGGCCAGACGCGCGGACGGCGCCAGGGCCCGGTGCGAGGGCTCACCGGAGATCAGCCGGGCGCCCGCGGAAACGCGCAGCGCTCCCATCTGCCCCTCGCCCTGCGGCTGCGCCAGCGGCACGGGCTGGCCGATATGGCAGATGCGCGCGGCAAGCGCGGCATCCTCGGGCAGCCAGGGTGAGAGATCGGTATTCAGCCACACATAGACCTGCCGTGCCTCGGCGGGGTTCAGGCAACGCGCCGGTGCGTGCGGGGCGCGCAGCGAGAAGGTGAAGATGCTGGGCAGGCGCTCCCAGGGCTCATCGGCTTCAGTGCGGATGATGGCCGGAGCGGGCAGCAAGGTCAGCCCCGGCGTAGCCGCGATCCCGCGCCCCACCGCCTCGGCGAAACCATGCAAGATCGCCGCCCGCCGCGCCGGAGAGGTGCGCAACAGCGCCCGTATCTCCGCCAGAGCCGCGTGCCAGCGCAGCGCGAGGCCGTAATTGCCACCCTCCGGCAGCACGCTGGCCGCCGGTGCATTGGCAGGGAATTCGGCCCGGTTGAAATAGGACGCAAGCCCGGCGGGCAGCCTGCCCGTTTGCAGCCGCGCCGCGACCGAGGCCGGGCAGCAGCGCCGCCCCGGCGAAAGGCGGGCCGGTGAAGAATTTCGAGCCGGTGACCAGCACCGTGGCGCCGAGATCGAGATAGGCCCGCACGGAAGCGGGTGAGAGCCGCGCCTGGCAGGCATCCAGCACGATATCGAACCCCTCGCCATAAGCCTGCGCGCAGCTTGGCCAGAAAGGCGGGGGATGGCGCCAGCAGCCCGGTCTTGGAAAGGTCGAGCCCGTGCAGGATCACCCGCTTGCCCGCCGCCAGCGCGCCCGCCAGCGCCGCCTCGATCTCCGCTTCCACCTCCGCCTCGGGCCGAACCGCGCCGGAGGGCGCGCGGAGCAGGATATTGGTCAGTGCCGTATCAGGCCGGAAGCCCTCGATGGGCGCTTCGAAGGTCACGTCATGACCCAAGGCGGTATCCACGGCGAAATGCAGCCCGCGCGCCGCCATCGGCACGCCGCGCCCGGTTTCTTCCGGGGCGATGAGGATATTTTGGACCGGCTTGTCCGTTCCGGCGAGATGGGTGAGCGCCAGGGCCAGCAGCTCGGTATCGGTGCCGGAGGCGGCGAGCACGATCTCCTCGCCCGCCCGCAAGCCAAAAGCCCGGGTGATGCCGCGCCGCACCGCGCCGATGCACCCCGCCACAATTTTACGGCCTTGCGTGCCGCGCAGCAGGGCGGCGGTGGCGGCAAGCCGCGCCTTGTCGGCCGCGATATAGCCGCGCTCCGAGGAGGAGGAGGCGGTGGAGGACGCGAAGGTGATGGCCCAGGGGCGCGGACGGTGGCTGCAGCCATAGCCATTCAGGGCGGTTTTCGGGTCCCGGGCCAGGCGGATATCGCCGCCGGTCTCCATCAGCGCATCGGCGGTGCCAAGCAAGCCCCAGCTCTCGTGCAGGCGCTCCGCCGCGCCGGCCTCCAGCCCGAACAGCTCGGAAAGACGCAGCGGGCCGGGGGACACCTCCGCCGCCATCGGCGCCAGCCAGTGCGGCAGCAGGGCGCGGGCGGCATTCGGCAGCGCCTCCAGCTCGGCCATGCAGAATTGCGCGGCGGCGCGGGCGGCGGCGGCGCGCGCCAGGGCTGGATTTACCCCGCGCGCCATGAGCCAGGCGGCCTCGGCCTCATGGCGCAGCATCAGCGGCGCCAGCGCCGGGTGCGGCGGGGAAATTTCGGGTAGATTATCGCGGAAGGCGGCAAATTCCGGCATCTGGGCCAGGCTGTTTCCAAGGGATGGATTTTTTCCATCCGCCAGCATGTGCACAGCGTTCATTTCGTCTCCGGCTTTGCGTACGAAAATCCTTACCCCAAAGCACCGGCGCCGCCAAGGCAGGCACGCCCCTGGCTCCCCCAGGAAACTGAATGTTTTGTTGGCGTTACCATTGTGCCGACCGGAATCGCATGACAGGATAAACGACAGGCCAGGCATCTCAACCCGACCATGGAGAGCACCCCCGACAAGGGTGTTAAGGAAGATGAAGAAGATCGAAGCCATCATCAAACCGTTCAAGTTGGATGAAGTGAAGGACTCGCTGAGCGAAGTCGGGCTGCAAGGCATCACCGTCATCGAGGCGAAAGGGTTCGGGCGCCAGAACGGCCATTCCGAGACCTATCGCGGCGCCGAATATGCCGTTGATTTTCTTCCGAAAGTGAAGCTCGAGATCGTCTGTGACGACGACATGTTGGAGCGCGCGGTGGAAGCCATCATGAACGCCGCCCGCACCGGGCGCATCGGCGACGGCAAAATCTTCGTCTCCACCGTGGAAGAGGCGATCCGCATCCGCACCAATGAGACGGGCAGCACGGCGATCTGAGGAAATCCCCTGGCTGGAGGAGATTTTTGCGTTTTTGGCCCCAGCATTGTCAAAATAGAGGTTAACATTTCCCGCCGGACTGTATAAGCACGTCCGGATTTTTTGTGCGGAGCAAGAAACTTGGCGACGATGTATACCGAGACGGTGAAAACCGTCCGGCACTGGACTGACAGGCTGTTCAGCTTCACGACGACGCGCAACCCCGGCCTGCGTTTCCTCAATGGGCAATTCACCATGATCGGCCTGCAGATCAACGGCCGGCCGTTGCTGCGCGCCTATTCTCTGTGCAGCGCCAATCATGAGGACCAGCTGGAATTCTTCTCGATCAAGGTGCCTGACGGCCCGTTGACCCAGCATCTGCAGAGGCTGCAG
Source organism: uncultured Pseudomonadota bacterium (assembly GCA_963827925.1). Lineage (GTDB taxonomy): Bacteria > Pseudomonadota > Alphaproteobacteria > Acetobacterales > Acetobacteraceae > Acidocella. Next base: position 33,147 of record CAWHDE010000007.1, read on the forward strand.
CCGGGCGATGAGATCATCGTCGGCAGCAAGCCCACCGGCACGCTGATTCAGGACAACCTGACCCCGGGCAAGTACCTGCTGCTGCTCTCCACCGGCACCGGGCTGGCGCCGTTCGTGAGCATCATCAAGGACCCGGATGCTTATGAGCGCTACGAAAAGATCATCCTGGTGCATGGCTGCCGCCAGATCGCCGAGCTCGCCTATGGCGAGAAGGTGGTGAACGAGCTGCTGGAGGACGAGTTCTTCGGCGAGTTGGCGAAAGAGAAGCTGCTCTATTACCCGACCGTGACACGCGAGCCGTTCCGCCATAATGGCCGCATCTCCGCCCTGCTGGAGCAGGGCAAGATGGAGGCCGATCTTGGCCTGCCTGCCCTGAACAAGGAGGATTACCGCGTGATGCTCTGCGGCAGCCCGCATATGCTGGCCGAGTTGCAGATCATGCTGGAGGCACGCGGCTTTGATGAGGGTAACCATTCCGAGCCCGGCCAGTATGTGATCGAGAAGGCCTTCGTCGAGAAGTAACGGAGCCTTCCACCACAAAAAACGCCGCCAAGCTAAGCCTGGCGGCGTTTTTTGTGTTCTTTATGAACGGCTTAGCTGCAAATCCCGTCCTGCTGCCCGAGCTTCGTGCAACTGGCGAGGTGCTCGTCGGGGGTGTAGAGCGCGATGGTGATCCGCTTGCCGGCCGCCTGCACCAGGCTTGGCATACCCAGAGCCTGCACACCGGCAAAGAATTTCTGCGGCGTGCTGGTGTTCTGCCCGGCATGGCCATACACCACCCAGACCCGCTTGCCCTGGCTCAGCGCCTGCTTGGCGTGGGTCAAATCGCCGTCGGAATCGCTCAGTACCGAAGCTTGGGCGCTGGCCGGCATATAGAGCCGCAGGATCGGCAGAGCACCGGTATCGGAGAGATAGATCACATCGCCGGCGCTCACTTCCCCGGCCAGCATCTGCGCCGCCACATCCCAGCGCGGCTTGGTCTCCAGATGGTAGTAAGGCAGCAGATTGACGAACAGCAGCGCGGCGGCGCCCAGCACCGCGAGGCGCGCGGTGCGCGGCGACTGTCCCTCCAGCAGCGCGGCGGCGCCGATCCCGACCAGGATGGCGAAGGGGGCCGCGCTCCAGAGCAGATAGCGCGGCAGCAGCACCGGATGCCAAAGCGAGATCAGCATGAACAGGCAGGGCAGGAACAGGAAGGCGATGCTCAGCATGATCAGCATCACCGGGCGGCGGCGCAGCCGCCAGGCGGCGGTGCCCAGCGCCAGCAGCAGCAATATGTCGATCAGCCAGACCAGGCCGGGCACCGCATAATGGTTCAGGAACCGGAAGGACACCCAGTCCGCCACATGCATCAGATAGACCGCCCCCAGATTGTACCAGAGCCGCGCCGCGTCGAGCGGCGGAATCCAGCCCAGGCTGTTGGTGACGGTTTGCGTCTGGAAATGCAGCATCAGCGCGTAGAAGGGCGCGGTGAGCACCGCCACCGCCGCATCGGCCAGCAGGAAATTGCGGGCGAAGCGCCCGCGCGCGGGCGCGAAGGGCAACAGGCAGAGAAAGATGAGATTGGCGGCGATGCACCCAGGGTAAGCCATCGCCCAGCACATCCAGGGCCGCGGCCGTGCCCAGCACGTAACAGAGCCAGCCCGCCTTGGCCGCACGCAAGCCCTGCCCCGCCGCGCGCAGATCCAACGTCAGCCTGGTCACGCCGTAAAGCCCCACCAGGATCAGCGTCATTTCCATCGTGTAGGAGCGTGCTTCCTGCGCGAAGGCGAGCACGGTGGGCGAGAATCCCAGAATCAGCGCCGCCAGCACCCCTGCCAGCCGGCCCGCAATGCGCGCCGCGATCATGAACACCAGCATCACCGCCGCCGCGCCGAACAGCGCCGATGGCAGGCGCAGCCAGAATTCCGGATGCCCCAGATGGGTCAAGGGGGCGAGCATCAGGAAGAAGCTCGGCATATGGTGGTTCTGGAAGGAGTCCAGCACCAACGCGCCAGGCGTCAGCGAGGCGCGGTCGAGCGTGAACACCTCATCCAGCCAGAACGGGCGGCTACCGAGGTCAACCAGCCGCGGCAGCAGCGCCAGCACGAAGACGCCAAGCGGCCAGGCCCAGGCGGCAAGGCGCGAGGACTTGGCCAAGGCGGCGGCCGGTAGGACGGGGATAGGCTGCGTACGGGTTGAAGTGCTCACGCGCTGACCTGGGTCTGGACCTGCAATTGCACTGCCGGAACCGCCTCGGGACGCCAATCCCGGAAGAAAGCGCGGCCGATGGTTCCGGCAAGCTCCTGCAGGTGAATTTGAACGAGATCCAGATATTCGTGCAACCCTGTGGCGAGAATGTGGCCGAGTGGTTTGGCCACCAGCAACTCTCGCAGCACCTCCGCCCGCTCCATCGTCTCCGCCACGGCGGAGAGGCCATAATGGCGGCGCAGATCATCAAGGTGCGATTCAATCCGCCGCACGGATAACAGCGCCGAACGCGGGTTGGAGGAGTCGCGCAGCAGGAAATGCACCACATCTTCCGGCGAAAACTGTGCCCGGGCATAGCGTTTGAAGGCGTGGTAGCCCGCCGCCGCGCGCAAGATCGCGTTCCACTGCGTCAGCTCCGCCACGCGCTTCTCCTCCGCCCCGCGCGGCAGCAGGGCGGTGTATTTGATATCCAGCATGCGGGTGGTCTGGTCGGCGCGTTCAAGGTAACGGCCCAGCTCGTAGAAATACCACCCCTGGTCGCGGTAGAACGTGCCCTGGGTGATGCCGGTATGGGCCTGCACGCCTTCCTTGATCCTGGTGCACAGGCGCGAGAGCGCATCGCCTTCCAGATCCTCCGGCGTGATGCGGGTGACAAAACGGTGGAACACGTTCAGCTGCTTCCACATCTCCGTGCTCATCAGCGGCCGCAGCGTGCGGGCATTGGTGCGTGCATCCTCCAGGCAGGCGGGGATGGAGGTACTGTTGCCCCTGTCCAGCAGATAGAAGCGCTTCACATGGGTGGCATCACCGGAGAAACCGCGTTCGAGAAAATTTTTCTCATCCGCGTTGATGCGGATGAGGCCGAACCAAGCCTCGGTCTCGAAGCCAGGGCTCTCGAAGCTCTGGGTCACGTCGATGAGCCGTGCCATGTTCTCGACGCGCTCCAGATAGCGGGCCATCCAGAACAGCCCCTCGGCATCGCGTGCCAGCAGCCCGGGGTCGCGCATCTGGTTCATGCCTCGCCTCCTTGGCCGAACTGCTCAGCCAGCACCCAGGTATCCTTGGACCCGCCGCCCTGCGATGAGTTCACGATCAGGCTGCCCCGCTTCATCGCCACGCGTGAGAGCCCGCCGGGCAGCACCCAGCTTTCCTTGCCGGTGACGATGAAGGGGCGAAGATCTAAGTGACGAGGCCCGATCCCCTCCTCCGCCAGCGTCGGGCCGACGGAAAGCCCGATCATCGGCTGGCTGATCCAGTTATCCGGATTGGCCTTGATGGTAGCGCGCACCGTCTCCAGCTCCTCCTTGGAGGCGCGCGGGCCGATGGTAATGCCATAGCCACCGCTCTCGCCCACCGGTTTGGTCACCAGCTTGTCGAGATTGTCCAGCGTGTAGTTCAGCCCTTCCGGCTCGCGGCAGATATGGGTTTCCACATTCTGGATCAGCGGCTCCTCGGAGAGGTAATATTTGATGATGCGCGGCATATAGGCATAGACCGCCTTGTCATCCGCAACGCCGGTGCCCACCGCGTTGGCGATGGCGACATTGCCGGCCTTCCAGGCGCCGATGAGCCCCGGCACGCCCAGCATCGAATCCGGCCGGAACACTTCCGGGTCCAGGAAGTCATCGTTCAGCCGGCGGTAGATCGTGTGCACCGGCTTCAGCCCGGAGGTGGTGCGCATATAAACGCGGTCGTTCTCCACCACGAGATCCGCGCCCACCACCAAGGGCACGCCCATCTCGCGCGCCAGGAACACATGCTCGAAATAGGCGGAGTTGTAGATGCCGGGGGAGAGCAGCACCACCTGCGGATCATCCATCCCGCCGGGTGCCACCTCCGCCATCGCGGCGCGCAGGCGGCGGCCATAATCGTCCACGGGCTTGAGCTTGATGCCCGCCATCAGGTCCGGAAAGGTGCGCAGCATCAGATGCCGGTTCTCAATGACATAGGAAACGCCGGAAGGGGTGCGGGCATTATCCTCCAGCACCCGGAAATCCCCATGCTCGTCGCGGATAATGTCGATGCCGCAGACATGCACGTAAGTGCCGTGCGGCACCGGGAAACCCTTCATCTCCGGGCGGTAATTGGCGTTGCCGTAAACCAGCTCGGCCGGGATGATTCCGTCCTTCACCACCTGGCCCTTGCCGTAGATGTCGCCCAGGAACAGGTTCAGCGCCTTCACGCGCTGGATGCAGGCGCGCTCCAGCAAATCCCATTCAGGCGCCGTCAACACACGCGGGATACAGTCGAAGGGCAGAATACGGTCTATCGCCGTGGCGTCGGAATAAACGGTGAAGGTCACGCCGAGATCGATAAGGTCGGTTTCCGCTGCCGAGGCGCGGGCGCGCAGGGCCTCCAGCCCGATCCGCTGCAGCCGATCCGCCAGCTGTTGCGGCACCGGGCCAGCATCCGGGCGGCTCGTGGTCAGCTCGCAGAAAAAGCGGCCGGGATCATATTCAGGCCAAAGATGATGAAAAACTTCGTTCAAGCCAAAGCCTCCGGCGCGCGCACGCGAGGAAAGAGGTGACGGGAAAGGCGAGAGACTGTCAGGCAACCGGCCGGGGTTCGGCCCGGCGCAAATGGCACCAACCGGGCAGATTTCGCCCAGCAATTCAGCATGCGTCACGCGAAATTTGGCGCCGGTCCGTCATGGTGCAAGTTAAATCTGCCGTCAAAACGTCCATGTCCGCAAGATGCCTCCCCAGGCCAAAGATTTTACCTGCGTGACAGCCATGCAAACAACGGACCAAGGCAAACAACGGACCAAGGCGGTACTCTCAGATGTGCTTGCGTCCGCGATCCCATATGTGCTTAGGGTGCTTCTCCGCAGGCACAGGTAGGCACTTGCCGGACACTCTGATAATCCTGCTCCAATGCAGCCTTTAACACCCTGCGATGAGACGCTGGACCGCCAGAACCGGATCCGGAGCCCCTGGGCGCCGATCTTGGGCGCGATCCGAGAGGTGGGGAATGAGGAGCTGGAACGCCGTGCGGGAGCGCTGAACCGGCAAATGGGGCTGGCGGCTCCACTCGGCTCGCAAGCCGCGCGGGTTTACGACCCGCTGCCCGCCCCCCTCACCGCCGCCGAGTTCGCGGGGCTGGAAGATGCCGTTCGGCAGCGCGCCAATTTGCTCTCGCAAGTGCTGGAGGATCTCTACGGCCCGCAGAGCCTGCTACAGCTCGGCAAACTGCCCCCCGCCCTGGTGCTGGGCGATCCGCATTTCCTGCGCCCGCTGCATACGCGCACGCCCCTCGCCACGCCGCGTCTTGGCCTCTACGCTGCCGATGTCATCCGCGCGCCGGACGGGCGGTTTTTACTGCTGCGCGACCATACCGGCATCATTCCGGGGCTTGGCCACGCGCTCACCCTGCGGCGGCTGGCCACCGGCACGCTGCCGGAACTGTTCCGGACCGGGGGGCTGCGCTCCATCCGCCCCGCGCGAGAAATTTTGGTGGACCATCTCCAGCGCGAGGCCGAGGGCGGGCTGGTCGCGGTGCTGTCCGGCGGGCTGACGCAAGGCCCGAGCGGCCATGATGGCTTCGACGACGCGCTGCTGGCCCGCGCCCTCGGCGTGCTGATGATCGAGCCCGCCGACCTCGCCACCCGCAACGGCGCCCTGCACATGAAGACGCTGAGCGGGCTGCTGCACGTGGCGACATTGATTCGCGGCGTCTGGGGCATCGATCTCGACCCGCTGGAGCAAGGCGGGCGCCCGGGCGGCGGCATTCCCGGCGCCTTCGGTGCCATCCGCGCCGGGGTTCTCTCCATGCTTAATGCGCCCGGCAGCAAGCTGCTCGAATCCCAGCTGTTGCGGCCTTACATCCAGGAGCTGTTCGAGCCGCTGCTGGGCGAGCAGGCGCTGCTGCATCTGGCGGATGCGGACAGCTCGAACCTCGCCTCCATCGCGCCCTTCCTCGGGCCGGACCGGACCATCATCAAGGCCCCGCTCTACTTTCGCCTCTTCGCCTGGCATGACGGCATGAACTGGCAGGTGCTGCCGGGCGGGCTGGGCCTGCCGCTGCCCGTAGAGGGTATGCCCGCAAGCCTCGGCATGAAGGATCTCTGGGTGCTGGAAGGCGAGGAGCCGCGCATGATCTCCGGCGCCCTGCCCGCCGAGCCGCCGGAGCATGTAAAATTCCTGGCCGCCGCGCATCTACCCTCGCGCCTCGCGGATAATCTGTTCTGGCTCGGCCGCTCAGTGGAGCGGCTGGAGGCGGCGTCACGCCTGCTGATGCTGGCGCTGCCGCGCCTGGAATCCGGCACCTCCCTGCCGCGCGACATGGCCGAGCGCGCCTTGATCACGCGCTGCCTCAGCCAGGCCGGCCTGCTGCCGCCGGATGTCTCAGGCTCCACCATCTCCGGGCGGCTCCTGCGCCAAACCTTGGCGCGGCGCCGGCCCATCGCCGGGCTTCTGAAAGAGGTCGGGCGGCTGGTTGATGCCTCCTCCGAACGGCTTTCCCCCTCAATGCTCGCCACCGTGCGCTTCGCCCTGCAACAGGCCAGCGAGGCGCTGCCCAACGAGGAGGCAGCCCTGCCCACCATGCTGAACTTCTCCGCCACCTTCGCGGGCATTGCGGCGGAGAACATGTCGCGCGATGGCGGCTGGCTGTTCCTGGAAATGGGGCGGCGGCTGGAGCGCGGCGAAACGCTGGCGGAAACACTCGCCATCCTGCTGAACGGCCCGGTGGAGCGGCTGGAACCCGGCATGGCGCTGGGCATCGAGCTTGCCGATTCGGTGCTGAGCTATGAGCTGCGCCATGCCGGCATCATGGCCCCCGGCCCGGTGCTGGCGATGCTGCTGGCTGACTTTTCCAACCCGCGCTCTCTCGCCTTCCAATGCAACGCACTGCGCGCCTGCCTGGAGCGGCTGGGGGCCGATGACGACGCCGAAACCGCCCGGCAATTGCAGCAGGAGGTCACTAACCTCGCCGGCAATGCCAGCGCGCTGCATGCCACGCTGAGCGCCACGGGGGCCAAGCTGCGCCTGCTTTCAGACCGCGTGCACCGGCGCTTCTTCACCCTGCTGCCGGAGGCCCATACGCTGGATGAGAACGAGGTCTTGGAAGCGGCCCAATAATCAGCCAATTTGCACCGCAACATGACGCTTTACCGCCTGCACCACGCCACCACCTATGATTATGCCGAGCCGGTCGTGACCGGCACGCATTTCATGCATCTGCTGCCGCGCGAGCGGCCGGGGCAGTTTGTGCGCGAGGCGCAGCTCGATATCTCGCCCGCACCTGACAACCGGCGCGATGAAATCGACCATTTCGGCAATCACACCACCACCGTTTCCCTGGCCGGGGCGCATAAGCAATTCGCCGTCTCGCTCAGCGCCACGGTCGATGTCTGCCTGCCCGCCCCGCCGCCCGCGGCGCAAACGCCGCGCTGGGAGGCCATCGCCGCCTGGGGCCCGCAGGACCCGCAGGTGGCGGAGTTCTGCCTGCCCAGCAAGCTCGCCATGCCGGCGGGGGAGATCGCCGATTACGCCGCCGTGAGCTTTCTGCCGGGGCGGACGATTCTGGAGGCGCTGCTGGAGCTGAATCAGCGCATCTTTAACGAGATGAATTACAGGCCCGGTGTCACCAATAACTTCACCACCGCGCTGCAGATTCTCCACACGCGCACCGGGGTGTGCCAGGATTATGCGCATTTCATGCTGGCCTGCCTGCGCGCCCTGGGGCTGCCGGGGCGGTATGTGTCCGGCTATTTACGCACCCTACCCCCGCCGGGGCAAATCAAGCGGCGCGGCGCCGACCAGAGCCATGCCTGGGTGAGCGTCTGGCTCGGCCCCGACACCGGCTGGGTGGATTTCGACCCCACCAACAACCTGCTGGTTTCAGATGAGCATGTGACCCTGTCCTGGGGCCGGGATTTTTCCGACGTGTCACCTCTGCGCGGCATCATCCTGGGCGGCGGCCGGCACATGCTGCATGTGGGTGTGGATCTGGAGCCGGTGCTGACCTGAACGCGCTCGCCACGCAACGCAGCATTTTCAATTCGATTTCGTTAAGATTGAATAGCGATAACGCAGCTCAACTAAAACGTGTGTGTTCATCGGCTTTTCCGTGACAATATGACCCTGGCCTGGGCTGTGATTCTTCAGACGTATCATTTCTGCACGGCGTGATCCTGAGCGGCGGACGGCAATGCTGCGTGTGGGCGTGGATCTGGAGTGGGTGCTGACCTGAACGCGTCCGTTGCGCAACGCAGCACACTCGATTCAATTTCGTTAAGATTAAATCTCCCCAACAATATTCAACTTAAAAGTGTTCTTTAACATAAACGAATCCGAAACGAACAGAATTCGATCTGATATCGTTAAGATTGAACTAGACCAGGCAGCACTCAACCTAAAGATCGTATTTTCCTTTATTTTTCCACAAGAAATTCTGCCAGATACGAAAAACCAACAGAAAATCAACGCAAAACTATTGTGATATCGCACAAATTCACCCTATGGCTTCAATCCCGAAAGTTAATGAAACCGGAGCGCTTAAACATGCCCCCACCGCCCCCACCGCCCCCACCTGGTAACAGCGTTAAATTCTCTTCTATTTATAACGTTACGAACTTCGCTGGCACCAACGCCACTTCGATCGTGATTGGCAATCAAAATCATGGCGGTTCAAACACCGAAACATTTACGGATGCCGCCAGCTCGGTCACCTGCCGGCACGAACACCGGCCTGACTGCCACCGGCTCCGTTCCCGGCGGCGGCCCCGGCCCTGCCAACGCCATCACCTATGTGGGCGAGGTCACGATCTCCGGCAATCCGTATTATATTTTCGAAATCGGCACAGAACTATTACGTAGCCGGAGATACAGCCCTTACTGCGGGGACCTATACATCCGGCGTTGACGGCACCACCTTCTCTTACTCCACCCCGCTCACAATCTGCTTCATGCCGGGCACGATGATCGCCACCCCTACGGGTGAAGTGGCGGTCGAGACGCTGAAGGCTGGTGATATGGTCAGCCTGGCGGATGGCGGCAGCGCGGCGGTGACTTGGTTGGGGCGTCAGACCGTTGCCACCCTGTTCGCTGACCCGCTGCGCAGCTTCCCGGTGCGCATCAAAGAAAACGCGTTGACCGACGGCGTACCGGCGCGTGACCTGCTGGTCTCCCCGGACCATGCGCTGCTGGTGGATGATGTGCTGACCCACGCCGGCGCGCTGGTAAACGGCGTCTCCATCCTGCGTGAAACCGAGATGCCCGACCGTTTCACCTATTATCACGTTGAGGTTGCGGACCATTCCCTGATTCTGGCTGAAAACACTCCGGCCGAGACCTTCATCGACAATGTCGACCGCATGGCCTTCGACAACTGGCAGGAACATCCCGGCACGGACGTGACCGCGGAAATGGCCCTGCCGCGCGCCAAATCCGCGCGCCAAGTGCCGCCCGCCACGCGCGAACGCCTACTCGCCCGTGCCGGGATCTCTGAGACGATCGCCGCCTGAACTCTCAGGATGCCAAAAAAGGCCGGGCAAGACCCGGCCTTTTTTATGTCAAAATGCCCGCCTGCCGCGCGCGAAGAAATAGCCCGCGACGCCCAGGACCAGCAGGATGGGGATCATCAGAAACGCCGTCCAAAGCAGTACCGCGCCCACACATAGGGCAACGCCGAAGGCGGCGAGGCGCAGCAGGATCTGCGTCAGGGAGGGTTTAGACCGCTCGACGAAGTGCCCCTCGGGCGTCATGTCGAGTACCGGGCCGTTATCATTTGCCATGAGGTGAATGTAGGACAGAGGCGGTGCTGCTTCAATCGCAATCGGCACACCGGCATGGCGGGCAGCCCCGCTTGCGGTTAAATATCTGCCATGCAGGATGATGATCTGTTCGGCCCGCCCGTCACGGCCCCAAACCGCCCCGCCGGACCGCAACCGCTGGCCGAAAGGCTGCGGCCAAAAACCCTGGGCGAGGTCATGGGCCAGGAGCATCTCCTGGGTCCGCAAGGCAGTCTGACGGGTATGCTGGGGCGCGGATCACTCGCCTCCCTCATCCTCTGGGGGCCGCCCGGGGTGGGCAAAACCACCATCGCCCGGCTGCTGGCCGATGCGGCGGGGCTGCAATTCAAGCAGATTTCCGCCGTGTTCTCCGGCGTGGCGGATTTGAAGAAAGTCTTTGACGAGGCCACTCGCCTGCACCGCGCGGGCAAGGCCACGCTCTTATTTGTTGATGAGATCCACCGCTTCAACCGCGCCCAGCAGGATGCGTTTCTGCCGGTGGTGGAGGCGGGCACCATCGTGCTCGTCGGCGCCACCACGGAAAACCCCAGCTTCGCGCTCAACGGGGCGCTGCTCTCCCGCGCCCAGGTGTTCGTGCTGCGCCGGCTGGATGACGCGGCGATGGAGCAGCTTCTCACCCGCGCCGAGGCCGAAACCGGCGAGACACTGCCTCTAACCGACGGTGCGCGGGCCAGTCTGCGCGCCATGGCCGATGGCGATGGCAGGGCGCTGCTGAACATGGCCGAGCAGCTTTTCGCCCTGCCGCCGGAGCCCAAGCTGGATGAAACGGGGCTCGGCCAGCTCCTCTCCCGCCGCGCGGCACTTTATGACCGGGACCGGGAAGAGCATTACAACCTCATCTCCGCCCTGCATAAATCCATGCGCGGCTCGGACCCGGATGCCGCCCTCTACTGGCTGGCCCGCATGTTCGCGGGCGGTGAGGACCCGCGCTATATCGCACGGCGCGTCACCCGCTTCGCGGCGGAGGATATCGGCCTCGCCGACCCGCAGGCCCTGGTGCAGGCCCTCTCCGCCTGGGAGGCTTATGAGCGCCTGGGCTCGCCGGAAGGTGAGGTGTGCATCGCCCAGGCGGTGGTGTATTTGGCGACCGCGCCGAAATCCAACGCGGTCTACAAGGCCATCGGTGCCGCCAACCGCGCCGCCCGCGAAACCGGCAGCCTGATGCCGCCCATGAACATCCTCAACGCCCCCACCAAGCTGATGAAAAATCTCGGCTATGGCGAGAATTATCAATATGACCATGACACGGAGGAGGGGTTTTCCGGCGACAATTACTTCCCCGAAGGCATGGGGCGGCCGGATTTCTACCGCCCGGTGGAACGCGGCTTCGAGCGCGAGATCGTCAAGCGCCTCGCTTATTGGGCGAAATTGCGCGAAGAGAAGTCATGACCGAGTATCAAGTTACCGAGGCTGGCGCGGAAATGCGGCTGGACCGCTATCTGCGCCGGGAAGTTCCCGGCCTCACCCAGGGTGTGCTGCAAAAGCTGCTGCGTACCGGCAAAGTGCGCCTCAACGGCAACCGCGCCGACGCCAATGCCCGTCTTACGCAGGGCGATATGCTGAGCGTGCCCGAGATCGCGCCTCCCGCCGAAGCGCCCAAGCAGCGCCATGTGGTGAAGATGGACGAGGCGCGCATCAAAGAGCTGGAGCGCATGGTGCTCTACCGTGATGAGTCCGTCATAGTGCTTAACAAGCCCGCCGGGCTGCCGGTGCAAGGCGGCTCCGGCATCGCCGTGCATGTGGATGGTATGCTGGACGCCTTGCAGGACGAGCCCCCCGAGCGCCCGAAGCTTGTCCACCGGCTGGACCGCGACACCTCCGGCGTGCTGGTGATCGCGCGCAGCGGCAAAGTCGCGCGCAAGCTCTCCGCCGCCTTCCGTGGCCGCGATGTCGAGAAAACCTACTGGGCGCTGCTGGCCGGGCTGCCGGACACGCTTGAAGGGCGCATCGATTTGCCGCTGAAGCGCATCGATCTCGGCTCCACCTCCCGCGCCGAACCCGCCTCCCGTAAGGACAAGGAGGCGCAGAAAGCGATCACCGATTACCGCGTGCTGGATAAAGCCGGGCGCAGAATTCTGCCTGGCGGAATTGTCGCCGCATACCGGGCGCATGCACCAGCTGCGCGCGCATTGCCTCGCACTCGGCACGCCGATCATGGGCGATGAAGTCTATGGCGGTGTTTTCTCCGAACATTTCGCGCAGCAACTGCATCTGCATGCGCGCCGCCTCACCTTCCCGCATCCCGAGGGCGGCGTGCTCACCGTGGAGGCGCCGCTGCCCAAACATATGCTGGATGGCTTGCATTATCTCGGCTTCCCGGCACCAGAGGCGGCGAAGCCGAAACGCAGCGGGCGGTAAGGTTGCAGGAGAGCTTGAGGCTAGGTTTTTTAAGTTATTGCGGTGGCGGTGGGACATGAGTTGTCCGAGTTCCTCGATATTTCTTACAACATCGGGAACGTTGAATACAACGCCCTCGAAAGCTCCGCAATGGTCGGATAACCGTGAACGGCATCGAGTGATATAGCGAGACATAGGTCAGCTATGCGCTATCGCATGATTCAACATATCTATCCCGAGTGATACACAGCGACATCATAAGGCGCCGTGCCTTTGCTGATTCGTGCCGCGTTCCGTGACGTTGTGGTTGTCGGCATCAAGGTTGATTGTTTTACCGTCCAGGGCATCTTGTAGGCCGTCTGTCTCGAAACGCCTTCATTCAATGCGTCCATCGTAAAATCGGCGCTGCCCTGGTTCGGTGCCGCAAACAATCACCAAATGTTTAATCAATCTTGCCGCTCCCCAGATATCCTGCGCAATGTTCTTGTAAAACATCTGCGAGTTGTAATCGCCAGAGCGAAATGATCTATTGATGCTGATCTTTGTTGGGCACATCCGCACGTCAACACGACATTTAAATTGGCAACAGACCGAATAGACCACAAACCCCTCACCACTGCCCAGACACTTGGCCGCGCTCCAGTCGTCTGGCTGATCGCCGTGAAGGACTGGCAGGCCTTTACCGCCGAAACGGCAGTGACGGTCATATCCTCGGTGCCCACCATCGCCATGAAAATCCGGCGTGGGAAAATCCAGTTCTCCGCACACCATCATGCCTCGGCATCATGCCGAATACTCGGTAGAAATTCTGCCATAGCAGAGAGATTTGCGAACCGAACACATGCACCGTCTGTTCTCCGGCCTTCGGCTTTTTGGCCACCGACTGGTCGAGTTCGTCGAGCCTCGTCATCGCCGCGATCGCCGTGCTTGCGTTTCTAACTATTCTGCTGAAGGGGCTGGATGGGAACGAGATGGGCCGGCCCCTCGATCGGCGTACTCAGATTGCTGGGATCATACGGCAGCTTGAGCGCCTTATGCCCTTGCCCGGTTACGTACTCGTTCGTATCCTTGGTGAAGCGCTGCATGCTGGTGGCGGCCAGCCCATGATCCTTGCTGGCATTCGCATTGAACGACTGATACGCGATAAGCGGCATGTCGCGGCACTCCACCCTGATTTATGTCCGTTAAGACGCGTATCCTACAACCTCCGCGTCAGGACGGCATGTTGTCTGCCCATCTCCCCACCGACAATCAATACCAGAGAGATACAAAAACCTAACCGCGGCATTACATTTTCTTAGCTTACGGCGGCGGTCACGAGCCGATATCGCCAGCCGCGCGGTACAACGCCTTCCACAGCCAATTTCGTTACCTTACAACAGTGTAAAACCAGGACGGGTTGGCAACCAACCCAAAACCCTGTCACATCTGAGCCATGCGCCGGTGGACCAGACCGTTCCTGTGCCTATGCCTTGCCCTGGGCGGTACCGCCGCACGGGGCGCTGATCCAGTGAAATACGGGGTCAACTTCAACCCCTCCGGCGACAAGGCGCTGGACGGGCTGCTGAAGCAGACCTCCTCGCTTATCTCGCTGCAGACCAAACTGCCTCCTGCCCCGTTCGCGCTCATCGGCCGCGCCCGTGCGGATGAGACGCAGTTCATCACCGTTCTGCACTCACTGGGCTATGATGCGGGCAGCACCACCATCACCATCGATGGCATGTCCCTCAGCGACCCGGCGCTGCTGGACCATCTGAACCAGGTACCGGACGCCACCCAGGTCGATGTGCAGGTGAAGACCGATAAGGGGCCGCTCTTCACCCTCGGGCAGGTGAACATCAGCGGGCTGCCACCGGGCTTTAAGGCGCGGCCGGGCATCCGCGCCGGGCAGACGGCCGCCGCCGAGCCTATTCTGGGCGCCACGGGCCTCATGACCAGCGCCCTGCGCAATGCGGGTTATGCCTTCGCCAAGGTCAGCGACCCTTACGCCGTCGCCAACCAGACCGCCCATACGCTGGATGTGAGCTACACCGTCACGCCCGGCCCGCGCGTGGATATCGGCCCCGTCAGCTTCACCGGCCTCACCCGCACGGACCCGGATTTCCTGCGCCGGCATATCGAGCTGCGGCCCGGCCAGCCTTATTCCGACACTGCCTTGCAGACTGCGCGGGATTCGCTGCTGGGGCTGGGCGTGTTCTCCTCCGTCACCCCTGTTCCGGCGAACGCCGCCACGGATGGCCAGGTGCCCATTGATTTCCGTATAGTAGAGCAGAAGCGCCATGCCGTTTCCCTCTCCGGCGCCTACGCCACGGATATGGGCTTTACCATCGGCGCGAGCTGGGAGGACCGGAATGTATTCCACCGGGCCGAGACGCTTACCTTCTCAGTGGCCGCTAACGGGCTGGGCGGCACCGGCACCACGGCTCCCGGCTATGACCTGAAAGCCGTGTTCACCAAGCCGGATTATTACGCGCGCGGGCAGACACTCAGCCTCTCCGCCGAGGGGCTGAAGCAGTCGCTCACCGCCTATGACCGCACCGGCATCTTGCTCGGCGCCTCGCTCTCTCGGCCCATCACCAGCAACACCACCATCACCTACGGCCCCAGCTTCATCAGCGAGCGCGTGGAGCAGGAAGGCGTCTCCCGCACCTATGTGCTGGCGCAATTCCCGATCAATTTCACCTGGAACACGGCCAACAGCGTGCTGGAGCCCACGCGCGGCCATGTGCTGGCGCTCACCATCACGCCCACCTATCCGGTGGTTGGCAACACACATAGTCCTTTCGTCATCCTGCTGGGCACCGGCTCCGTTTATCTTCCCGTGGAGCGGCGGGCCTGGGGCGTTATTGCCGTGCATGGGGTGGTGGGAAGCATCCAGGGCACCAGCCAGTTCGACGTGCCGCCGGACCAGCGCTTATATGCCGGCGGCTCGGGCACGGTGCGCGGCTATGCCTACCAGACGGTTGGGCCGCTCTTCCCGGATGACACGCCGGAAGGCGGGCTGGCCATGGATGCCATCAATCTCGAATTCCGCCAGCACATCACCAAGAGCATCGGCATCGTGCCCTTTATCGATGCAGGCCAGGTGAATTCCGGCTCCGCGCCGTTCAAGGGCACTGTGCGGGTCGGCGCGGGGCTTGGTTTGCGCTATTATACCTCCATCGGGCCCATCAGGGTGGATGTCGCCGTCCCGCTGAAACGCACGGCCGGCAGCGGCGCCTTCGCGCTCTATCTCGGGCTTGGGGAGGCTTTCTGACCCATGCGCTGGTTGAAACGCATCCTTCTCGGTGTTTTGCTCCTGCTGCTTCTGTTGATTGTGGCCGTGGCGGGGCTTGTCGTCGCGCTGAACAGCGAGGCCGGGCGGAATGTCGCGGTGCGCGAGATCAACAAGTTCGGCGCGGCTTATATCCAGCTCAGCGGGCTTGGCGGGCATTTCCCGGCGGATATCAAGCTCGCCAGCTTCAAGGTTCTGGACAAGGACGGCGTCTGGTTAAGCGGTGAGCAGGCGGAGCTGAAATGGTCGCCCTTGGCGCTGCTGCACCGTAATCTTTCGGTGCAGACACTGACGGCGCAGCGCATCGACGTAGCGCGCAGCCCGGTTTACCCTGCCGGCAACGGCAAAAAGGGCGGCGGCAGCAGCCTGCCCGCCTTCCGGGTGAATCTCGACAGGCTGGAAATCGGCACGCTGCATGTCGCGCCCGCTTTGGCGGGGGAGGATATCGCGCTGCATGTCACCGGCAGCACGCATCTGCGCGACCTTCAGCATGGCGATATTTCGCTCAACGCCACCACGCAAAATGGCGATGCGGTTTATCTCCTGGCCGCCACGCTGGACCCCGCGAATGTTGCCATGAAGCTGCATGTGCAAGAGCCGCCGAACGGGCTGATCGGCCATTTCTCCGGCCCGCAGGTGCAATAGCCTCTCACCATGGATGTGGCACTGAACGGCCCGCGCGCCCACGCCGCACTCACCGCCGCCCTGGCGCTGGGCGATGGCAAGCTGAACCTCAACGGCACGCTGGGGCTGGACCAGAGCAATCCCTTCGCGGATGTAATGCTCACCGTCCCTGCCCTCGCCCCCTTCGGCACGCTGGCGAAGCAGACGATCAGCGGCGATACCCAACTGCATCTGGTGGTGGTGCAAACCGCCAAGCAGGATGGTGCCACACTCTCCCTGCAAGGCCATGTGGCGCTCACCCAGGCGCCCGCGCCGCTGAGCAAGCTGCTAACCGGCCGCACGAACCTCTCCTTGCTCGCCAGCCTGCGGGGCAGGCGCGTGACCATCGGGCAGTTGGCGCTGCGCGGCCCGCAATTCAGCCTCGGCGCCAGCGGTACTCTGGATGCAAAACAGCTCGACCTGACCAGCGATGCCAGCCTGGACAGCATCGCCACGCTGGCGCCGCAGCTTACAGGTGCCGTGCAGCTGCACAGCCATGTCACCGGCAGCCCGCAGGATTTCGCGGCGGATGCGGATATCACCGGCCAAATCACGGTGCCGCACCTGCCCTCCGGCCCGTTCAAGATCGTGCTGCATGCCAAACATCTGCCAAAAACCCCGCAAGGCACGCTTACCGGCACCGGCACGCTGGCCGGCGCGCCGCTGATGCTGGATGCCGCTTTCGCCCGCGACGCCGATGGTATGAGCAGCGTGAAGATCAATCAGGCGGAATGGAAATCCCTGCAGGCGCAAGCGGACTTGACCCTCGCCCGCCGGCGCGCAACTGCCCACCGGCACGGCGCAGCTCTCACTCGGCTCGCTGGCTGATTTCGACATTTTCACCGGCACCAAAATGCGCGGCGCCGTGCAGGGCGATTTCGCCTACCAGAACAACCAGAACCTGAAACTGAACGTGACGGCGAAGGATGTGGTGGCGATGCCGTCTGTCGGCGCCATCAACGGCACTGTGAGCGCCGATGGCAAGCTGGAGGCGCTGGCTGTGCAGGCGGATGCGACAATCGCCCGGCTGATGTCCTACCCGGCCAAGCTCAGCCTCGCGGGCGTGCTGGATGTTCCGGCACAGAGCGCGCATCTGGCCAGCCTGACGGCGGATTGGCATGGCCTCGCCGCTCGGTTGCGGGCGCCAGCCGACATCGAGGCCAAGCCGGAGATCGCGGTGCGGCATCTGGACCTCGCGCTTGGCAGCGCCAGCATCGCGCTGGATGGCACGCTCTCGCCCGATCTCAACGCGAAAGCTACGGTCAAGAATCTGGACCTGTCCATGGCCAAGCTGTTTGTGCCCAGCCTGGATGCGGCGGGCATGGTGAACCTCACCGCCGATGTCACCGGCACGCCAAAGGCCCCCATCGGGCGGATCACGCTGAACGCCACCGGCCTGCAAGACAAGAGCGGCCCGGCCACCGGGCTGCCCGCCGCCAACCTCTCCGGCACGGCCAATCTGAAGGGCCAGAGTGCCGATGTGAACCTCACGCTCGGCGCCGGGCAGGATGCCAACCTCACCGCCCGCGGCACCGCGCCCTTGGCCATGACCGGGCCGATGAATCTGGCGCTGGCGGGCCGGGTGGATCTGCAAATGCTGAACCCGCTGCTGACCAAGATGAACACCAAGCTGAGCGGCGTGGTGACCACCAACATGCAGCTCACCGGCACGCCGAAAGCCCCCGCCGGGCAGATCACGCTCAATGCCCAAAACCTGCGGGACCAGTCCGGCCCGGCCGCCGCCCTGCCGCCCGCCAACATCGCCGCCAAGGCCAATCTCAAGGGGCAGAGCGCGCAGATCGATGTGGCGCTGGAAGCCGGGCCGAATGTGAACCTCACCACGCGCGGGACCGCGCCGTTCTCAATGACCGGGCCGATGGACCTTGCCCTCGCAGGCCGGCTGGACCTGAAATTGCTGGACCCGATTTTGGCGGTGAACGGCAATCTGGTGCGCGGGGTGATCACCACCAACATGCGCCTCTCCGGCACGCCCGGCACGCCGCGCGCCGATGGCACGCTGAAGCTTGCGGACGGCACCGTGCAGAACATTGCCTCCGGCCTGAACCTCACCGCCATCAACGCCAGCATCGCCGCCGCCAACAAGCTGGTGACGCTGCAAAGCCTCTCCGCCACCGCCGGGCCGGGCAGCATCACCGGGCACGGGACGGTCAATCTCGGCAGCCCCAGCATGCCCGTGGATTTCGCCCTGAATGCCAACAACGCCACCCCCATCGCCTCGGACCTGATCACCGAGACACTGAACGCGGCGCTGACCCTGAAGGGCGAGCTGAAAGGGCAGTCGGCCCTGAGCGGCAGGATCGATATCCTGAAAGCCAACATCAATATTCCAAAATCGCTGCCGCCCTCGGTCGCCAATCTACCGATCCATAATGCCAGCGAACCGCCAGCCCCGCCCGTCAGCGCCGCACCGCCCGCCCCGCCGATCAAGCTGGCGCTGGATGTCCATGCCCGGAACCAGATCTTCATCCGGGGCAATGGGCTGTTCGCTGAACTGGGCGGGCATATAACCGTCGGCGGCACCGCCGCCGACCCGCAGCCCTCCGGCGGTTTCACGCTGGTCCGTGGCAGTTTCTCCCTCGCGGGCAAGACGCTGCAATTCACATCAGGCAAAATCGATTTCAATGGCGGCGGTTTCATCCCGGCGCTGGACCTGGAGGCGACGACCACCACCAGCAATAACGGCACCGCCACGCTGGTGGTCGGCGGCACGGCGGCGAAACCGAAGATCACCCTGACCAGCTCACCGCCCTTGCCGTCGGACGAGATCCTTGCCCAGCTTCTATTCGCGCAAAGCTCCGCCAGCCTGTCGCCGTTCCAGGCGGCCTCTCTGGCGGCGGCGCTGGCGCAGATCGCGGGCCTGGGCGGCGGTTTCAGCCCGTTGGATTCAGTGCGCAACGCGCTGGGGCTGGACCAGCTCTCGCTGGGCAGCTCCAACACCGGCGCGCCCTCAGTGCAGGCGGGGCGTTATGTGGCACCGGGCGTGTATGTCGGCGCCAGCCAGTCCACCACCGGCCAGGGCACCCAAGCGAATGTGGAGATCAATCTCTACAAGGGCCTGAAGCTGCAAAGCTCCACCGGCACGGACAGTACCGGCGGCAATGGCAGCAGCGTCGGGCTGACCTATCAGTTCAATTATTGAGGCGACGCGGACCGGCCCTATTGCCGCTCACGCGTGGCTGAGAAGGTGATCTCGGGGAAATTCTCCTTCATCCGGTTCAGCTCCCAGCCATTGCGGACGAGATAGACCGGCGCGCCGTCGCGGTCCTCGCTCATGGCGCTCTTGTTCACCTCGATGAAGAATTTCAGCCGTGCCGTATCCTCGGAGAAGATCCAGCGCGCGGTGTCGAACGGCGCCGGGTCGAAGGCGATGGGCACGTTATATTCCTGCTCAATGCGGCTGCTCAGCACGTCGAGCTGCAGCATGCCCACCACGCCCACAATCCAGTCCGCCCCGGTCATCGGCCGGAACACCTGCGTCACGCCCTCCTCGGCCAGATCCTCCAGCGCCTTGCGCATCTGCTTGGCCTTCATCGGGTCGGCCAGGCGCACGCGGCGCAGAATTTCCGGCGCGAAATCCGGAATGCCGGTGAAGCGCAGTTTTTCGCCCTCGGTCAGCGTATCGCCCACGCGCAGCGTGCCGTGGTTCGGGATGCCGATAATGTCGCCCGGATAGGCTTCCTCGGCCAAAGAGCGGTCCTGCGCGAAGAAGAAGATCGGCGCCTGGATGGCCATCGGCTTGCCGCTTCGCGAATGCACCAGCTTCATGCCACGCGAAAATTTGCCAGAGCAGATGCGGGTGAAGGCGATGCGGTCGCGGTGCTGCGGGTCCATGTTGGCCTGCACCTTGAACACGAAGCCGGAAACCGGCTTCTCCTCCGGCGCCACCTCGCGCACATCGGTCGCACGGGGCTGCGGCGGCGGGGCGTTGGCGACGAGACCTTCCAGCAGCTCGCGCACGGAATAATCCTTCAGCGCCGAGCCGAAATAAACCGGGGTCAGATGCCCTTCCGCATAGGATTGCTGGTCGAATTCCGGGTAAGCGGCGCGGATCAGCTCCACATCCTCATCCAGCTGGGCCTGCTGGTCGGCCGGGATAACGAATTTCTGCTCCGTCGCTTCCTCGCCCGGCTTCCTGGCGGAGACCAGCTTGTCGTTGCGGATATCGTAACAGCCCTTGAACAGCCCACCCATGCCCACCGGCCAGACCATCGGGCAGATGTCCAGCGCCAGCGTGTCGGCGATCTCATCCAGCAACGCAAAGGCGTTCTGGCCCTCGCGGTCGATCTTGTTGATGAAGGTGGTGATGGGGATGTTGCGCAGGCGGCAGACCTCGAACAGCTTCCTGGTCTGCAACTCGATGCCCTTCGCCGCGTCGATCACCATCACCGCCGAAATCAACAGCGGTGAGCGTGCGGTAGGTATCCTCGGAGAAATCCTCATGGCCTGGCGTGTCCAGCAGGTTGAACACCGCCCCGCCGAACTCGAAGGTCATGACGGACGAGGTGACGGAAATACCGCGCTGGCGTTCGATCTTCATCCAGTCCGAGCGCGTGTTGCGCCTATCCTGCCTAGCCTTCACCATGCCCGCCTCGCGGATGGCACCACCGAAGAGCAGCAGCTTCTCGGTCAGCGTCGTTTTACCGGCGTCCGGGTGGGAGATGATCGCGAATGTCCGGCGCGGCGGGATTTTCGCTCCGGTTTCGCTTTGGGGAAGGGGCTGGTCCATCGCGGCGATCTAGCAAGGTTTCGCGCCAAAACCAACCGGCAGCGCTGCGTCGCGGCGTGGCCCGGCGGCTAATCATGTCCGCATTCAAGGGCTCAGGCGTGATTATTCGTTCCGCGTCAGCGGATGACCGGGCGTGGCTAAAAAGATGCGCAAGGCAGGAGATAGGACCCGAAGACGCCGGTTGAATAAGTTCTCAAACGCGGGTTGGCTACCGCATGACCGTGGTTCCGTCTCGGGGCTGCCTCATTCTAGAAGCGAGCGTCGGTCTTGAGACCGGCTCATAGCAGTGCAGGAGGATTCCCCACCATGGCCCTGCCTCCAGCCCTGCGCACCAGATTTGTTAGTTGGTCTTTTCCTCCCTCTCGTGCAGCAACTCTCTCAAGCGAGCTTGGGTTGCGCGAAGAGGGCGATCGCCCAGATGAAGCAGAGCATTTCGCGAGCAATGGCCGTGGTGACCACGATCTTCGGCTTGCCGGCGGCGACCAGATGGCGATATCTGGCGCACAGTCGAACCTGTGCTTTCCACGCAGTATCTCGGATCTCAGCGGATAGTGGCCAAGACGGTCGTGGATTTTTCGGCTGACGCGCGCCGACATCCGGTATGTCCAGGCCCCCTCAATCAGCACACGCCGGGCCAGTGCATTGCCGGCCTTGGTGATGCCGCCGCGGCGGACGCTGCCGCCCGACGAGTGCTCGCTGGGCACCAGGCCGAGATAGGCCATCAGCTGGCGCGGGTTGATGAAGCGGCGAAAGTCACCGACTTCGGCCACAACGGTTACCGCAGCCACGAGGGCAACCCCACGCATCGCCTGCAGCGCAGCCACAACCGGTGCCATCGACCAACTCGGCAGTAGTTCCTCAATCTGATCTGTCAGCCGGTCCCGCCGGGTCTCCGCGTCCTGCGCGGCATGGATATAATCCTGCAGGACGATCTGCTGCGCCGGATGTTCGAACCGCACCGTCGTCAGCCAGCGCCGATAGGCCAGGGTCCAGGCGCGAGGCCCCTGATAGACCCGCTCATGGCGCAGCAGAAAGCCTTGCAGATGCTGCCGCGCCTTGCTCAGCATGCCAACCGCGGTCGCCCGCGCCCGCACCAGATCGCGCATCGCCTCATGTGCGTGAGCGGGAACCCAGATCGCGGTCAGTTCACCAGCCCGATGCAGCTTCGCCAGCATCGTCGCGTCGCGGCGATCCGTCTTTACCCGGTCACCTGCCTTGATCGGGATCAACGATGGCGCGACCACCACGCACTCGTGCCCCGCAGCAGTCAGCAGGCGCTTGGAGTCTAGGCCAGAGCCCCGGCGTGGCGAGTTCCAGCACATGGCCGTCCGGGTCCTCGAAATACAGGCTGCGCCCGCCCGCGGGCCAGCGCATCTCGCCGCGCAGCTTCACCCCCGCCTGGCGCAGATGCGCGTGCCAAGCGTCATAGCTCTCAGCCGGGATGGCAAAGGCCATGTGCAGCGGCCCGGCGCCGTCATGGCCGGCAATCACGCCGCCGCGCTGGGGCATATCCTCCACCGAGGCGCCGCGTTTGAACAGCAGCAGCACGCCCTGGCGCCCGGCGTCGAACACCGTCAGGCGCTCACCGCGCTGCATGCAGTGCAGCCCGAGCATCTGCTCAAAGAACGAAACCGCGCGCGCCATGTCGTCCACATAGAGCGAGGTTTCCAGAAGGCCTGTGATGGTTCGCTGCCCGGTCTCCGCCATGATGCCAAAACCTCACCGATGCTGGCCTTACCAGGGGACGATCTTGCCCCGGTAATCCAGGAATTCATGCCCGCCACTGCCGGCACGGGCCTCCAGCACATCCACCATCCCCTTCGCGCTGGTCTCAATGTCCAAAGGCGCGTCCGGGCCGCCCATATCGGTGCGCACCCAGCCAGGATGCAGGTTCACGATGGTCAGATAATCATGCGCGGTGGCGAAGGAGCGGGTCAGCCGATTGAGCATCGCCTTGCTGGCGCAATAAAGCTCGCTGGCGTCGTCGGCGTTCACCTCCAGGCTGCCCAGCACGGAGGACAAGAAAGCCAACACCCCGGTCTCGGGCCGCAGCGTCGGCACCAGCCGCTCCGCCAGCCGCACCGGGGCAATGGCGTTGGTCATCAGCAGATGCATGATCTCCTCCGGCGTGGCGTCCATAATCCCCTTGTCGCGTGGGCCGTAAATGCCGGCATTCAGCACCACCACATCGAAGATCCGGCCCTTCATCCGCGCCAGGAACTCCTCCGTCATGTGGAGGTTGTTGACATCGAGCGTGTCCAGCGAGAGCTGGGCGTAATATTCCTCAAGCCCGCCGCCAGAGATCGCCGTGCGCACCGTGCCGGTCACATGGTAGCCACGGCGCAGGAACTCCTTCGTAAGCCCCAGCCCCAGCCCGCGCGAGGCCCCCACCACGAGAGCCTGCTTCTTTTCCAATTTTGCGGCCATCGCCACTCCTTAAACCTCTTCTTCAAAAAATGCGGTTTGCTCCCGGAAACAAGAGCGAACCGAAAATATGTGCTTGGCAAACCGAATTTTCCTGGTTAGCCTCGCTACGCCATGCAAACCATTCAAGCCCTTATTCGCAGCGACCTTGCCATGATTATTGGCAAGGTATGGCTGCGCGCGGGGTTGCGGAACGGTTGAAGACGAACAGTCCAGCCTGACCAGACAAACCCCGCCCGATCCTTCCGGCGGGGTTTGTTTTTGGGAAACCCGCTCCGCCCTTCCCCAGCGAATAGGAGCCTTCCCCATGTCCGCCCCCCTGGTCTTGATGCCGTTGTTGATCTTCTGTACCGCCGCCGGCCTCGGCTTTGCCGTCTCCGCCCTGGCCGGAATTACCGCCCGCCGCCGCCCTGCGCCGCCACCGCCGCGCGGGTTCCGGCCGGTGGTGATCGAAGGCGGCAAGGAAGCTGCTCCAACGCAGATGCAGGATGCCGCGCCATGATCACCATCCGCGCCGTAACCGAGGCGGACATGCCGGGCATCAACCGCATCTATAACCAGCCCAGCGTGCGCCGTTTTACCCTCGGCCTGCCGTTCGAGAGCGTGCTCAGCTCCACCCGCTTCTTTGACACGGGCACGCAATTGCGCACCTCCCTCGTGGCCTGCGGGCCGGATGGCACCGTGCTGGGCGAGGCCAGCCTCACCCGCAACAAATCCCCCCGCCGTGCGCATGTGGCCGCGCTGGGGCTGATAGTGGCGGAGGAGGCGCGCCGCCAGGGTATCGCCCGCGCCTTGCTCACCGCGCTGCTGGATCTGGCGGATAACTGGCTGAACCTGCACCGGCTGGAGTTGGATGTGTTCGCCAATAACCTGGCAGCCATCACGCTCTATAAATCGCTGGGCTTTGAGGTTGAAGCCACCTGGCGCCATCACGCCATGCAGGACGGCGTGCTGGCGGATAGCCTCGCCATGGCCCGGCTGCGCCCCGGGCTGCCCATCGATCAATCCGTCCCGCCGCCAGGCCCGCCCCTCGCCCCGCGCCAGGATTTCACCCTACGCGCCACCGAACCGGCCGATCTGCCCGCCATCATTTCGCTGATGAACCAGCCCGGCGTGCGCCATGGCACACTTTCCACGCCTTATTCAGGGCCCGCGCGCTACCAGCAATTCGCCGATCCGCAGGAGGGCCAGAAAGTGTTTGCCGCCGTGGCGGGGGAAAAGCTTTGCGGGCTGGCAATGCTGGTCCCGGGCCAAGGGCGGCGGGTACATTCAGCCTATTTCGCACTATTGGCCGTGGATGATGCCTATACCGGGCAAGGCATCGGGCGCGCTCTGCTAGCCGAGGCGCTGGATATTGCGGACAACTGGCTGGGCCTTGCCCGCATTGGCCTTGGCGTGCTGGCGGATAACCACCATGCCATCCGGCTCTACGAGTCTTTCGGTTTCGAAACCGAGGGCCGGCTGCGCTCGGATGTCTTCCGCCAGGGTGCCTATGCCGATGTGGTAACCATGGCGCGGCTGCGCTGAAATCATATATATTCATTACCACACGGAGGAGCGCGCCCATGAGCACTGCCCACTACAAGGTCGTTCCGCATGACGGCGGTTTCGCCTATACGCTGAACGGCACCTTCTCGGAAAGCTACCGGACCCATGAGGCCGCGCTGAAGGCCGCCCGCCGCGCCGCGAAGGAGCAGCGCGTGCCCGGTGAAACCACCCTCATCATGTACGAGACCGAGGACGGCGTCTGGCACACCGAGGAGGCTCTGGGCATCGACCGGCCAAACACCGACGTGGAAGGCTAGATCAGGCTGCGCGGCTGACGCCGATACGGATTTCCGCGCCATCGATGGCACGGCAGACGCGTAAGCTGGCAGGGTTGAAACCGCGCGGGGCCGTGAAGCTGAACGCAGCCCGCCCGGCACCGATGCCGGCCTTCGCCAGATCCCTCCGGTAATGGCACGCCAGCGCCTCACCCAGCTTACGGTGGCCTGCGTAAAATTCCAGTGCCTGCGGCAATTCCGGCCAATCGATATCCTGCGCCCAACCCTCTATGCGCCGCCCATCCGCGATATCGACGCAGCCGCGCAGCGGGCCCGGTTTTACCCCCGGCGCGGCGCGGGCAATCACCGGGCGCAGCGCTTGCTCCAGCGCCGCTCCGTGCAGCGGCCGGGAGGCGCAGAGCGAAATTTCATCCGGTTCGCCGTAGCCGGGATAAAGCGCATGAAAATCCGCTTGGTTTTGAAACTGGCGGCGCAGGCCGGGGCCATCGGCGAAGCTCTCGCTCCAGGCGCCCTCGGCCAGCAGGCAGTCATGGGTCTCGAATTCGGGCAGAAAATATTCCGCCCCCGCCCCGTCATGCGCCTGGGTGATCGTCACGCCATTCACCAGCGCCCTGGCCAGCACCAGCACGCCGTTCACCAACATCGAATGGCCCGGCGAGACGTAAAGTGCGCGGTGCGGCAAGCCCTTCCCTAGCGCGCCCGGATGGATGCAAACGGGAATACGCTCCCGGTTACCCCGTACCTCTTCCGGACCGAAACTCTGCCTGCCGATCCATTTGATCCGGCGCGGCCCGCCAAAGCGAGTGGGCAGCATGTCACCAATCCGCAAATCCGCCACGTCCCGCTCGCCCTGCATGGTCTGGATGAGCGTGCCGCGCCGGTAGCAGATCACGATCTCCGTGCCCTCCGCCACCGTATTGACGGTGAAGGCCTCCGCCGAGAGGCTGCCCACGAAATCCAGCGTGACACTCGTGCTGCCCTGCGCCAGGACCAGCCCCGTGCCCGGCGTAAACATCTCGCTGGCGGCGGTGAAACCTTCCAGCAGCAGCGCATCGCCTTGGGTGAAGCCCGCAATGCTCTCCCCGCCCGCGAGCTGCGCCACCCCGCCCTCCAGAACCCAGTCCGACCCGGTGGCGAATGAAATTTCGCTGAAACCCGAAAAGCTGCCGCCCATATCCAGCATGGCGGGCGTGGCGGAGCCGGTCAGTACCAGCGTGCCACTGCCCGCATGGTCCGTCACGTTGCCCTGGAAAACCGCCCCCGGCGCCACGGCGAGTTGCGCGCCCGCCGACGCCATATAAACCGCGTAGCTGCCCGCCAGCGTGCCAGCATTACAGGAAGCTGCCGCCCGCCAGATCCACCGCCACCTCGGTGCCGGAAATCAGCCCGTCATTCTCCAGCGTGCCGCCCTGCATCGCTACTGCCGCTTGGCCGGTAATGGTGCCGCTGTTGGTGACTTGGCCGCCGCCCATCCACAGCCCCATGGATTGCTGCCCGCCGCCACTGAGCCACCCCTCATTCTCCAACGTGCCGCCATACAGCACCACACCGGCGCCAAGCCCCGTGCCCCAGATATATTGGCTGCCAGTGCCACCCTCCACGCTGCCCTGGTTCACCAGCACGGCATCGTTTGTGAGCACCACGCCGTTCCCACCGGAAACACCGCCATCCCCGCCGAGAATGGTCCCGCCATTGAGCAGGGAGCCACCGGAGAGCAACGCCCCCGCCCCGCCATAAGTGCCCGCTCCGCCGGTAATAAGTCCGTTATTGCTGGCGGCAAGCTGAGACGCTCCAGCCAGCCCCACCCCGCCATGGGTGGCATAGGCCCCGCCGCCTCCGGCAATGGTGCCGCTATTGGTCAGCGTGCCCGCCCCCAAGATCAGCCCGCTCCCGGCCGAGCCCGCCTGCATCAGCGGATCCTCCGGCACGTCATTACCCTGGATGATGCCTTCATTGGTCACGAGGCCATTGGTCAGTTCCACCGCCGCGCCGCTGACGAAGCTATAGCCCGTGGAAGGGAAGGACAAAGTCAGCCCACCGCCGCTTTCGATCCGCCCGTCATTCACCAGCGTGACGGTGCCGGACGCACCCCACACCCCGTTGAAGCCGCCTATATAGCCGCTATTGCTGACATAGGCCGCGCTGCCCAGCACCACGCCCTCATGCCCCGCGCCGGTGAGGGTGGCGCTGATGCTACCCGCATTGACGAGGCTGGCCCCCGCCTGCAGCACTACGCCAGACACGCCGCCAGACACCGCGCCGCTGGCCTGGTTCGTCAGCATGCCGCCATTGGCCAGCACCAGCCCGGCG
Organism: uncultured Pseudomonadota bacterium; assembly: GCA_963827925.1. Classification (GTDB taxonomy): domain Bacteria; phylum Pseudomonadota; class Alphaproteobacteria; order Acetobacterales; family Acetobacteraceae; genus Acidocella. The sequence continues at coordinate 60,629 of CAWHDE010000007.1, forward strand.
GCGCCGCCGGTTATCTGCCCCGTATTCCGCACCTGCCCGGCGGCGCTCAGGCTTACCCCATAGGCTCCGCCCTGGATGAGCCCGTCATTCTCCAGCACACCGCCATCCAACTGGACGCCGATGCGCCCCAGCCCAACGCCAGCGCCTCCCACCCCGCCCAATATGGTGCCCTGGTTAATGGCAACGCCCCCGGCCAGCAGCGCGAGACCCGCCTCATTGCCCTCGATCAACCCGGACGAGGCATTGGTCACACTGCCCGCCCCGGCCAGTCGCAACCCGGCCCCCACCGCTGCCCCCGAGGCCAGCGTGAGGTCCGCCGCCAGCGTGCCCTCGTTCAGGAGAGTCCAGTCCGCCCCGGGGCCGCCATAGGCCGCGCTGGTGAGGCTGAAATCCGCGCCCGCCACACTGCCCGCCAAGGCGATGGTGACACCCGCCTGCACGCTCACCGGCGATTGCCCCGCCGCAGTCAGCAGCAGGGCGGCGGTACCGCTGGAATTGATTGTCGTGCCGGACATGAGACGCTCCCGGCGCCCATTTGCGCCGGAAGTGAAACTAAAATTACAAGTTGTTTAGAGCAACAGAAATTAACCCATAGATTGCCGGTTGGGTTCTTCCTCTACCTCTTCCACCGCCGCGCGCCGTGCCTCGGCCTCGCGGGCCAGCTTGCGGTAGCTGCGCACGGAAAAGGGCAGCATGACAATATAGGCCAGCCCCGCCAGCGCTCCGGCGAGATAGGGGTCAGCGAAGATCAGAGCGACGAACACCACCAAACCCAGCAGCAAGGGCAGGATGCCCGCCGTCGGGATCTTGAAATTCTTGAAGCTCCAGACCGGCAGGGTGGAGACGCAGAGCAGCGCCGTGATGACCAGGAAAGCGCCGGTGAAGAGCGGGTAGCTCACCAGATCCTGCAGCCAGAACTGGTTATGCTGGTTCGCCTCCAACCCCACGAAGAGCGGAAACAGCACCAGCCCCGCCGCAGCCGGAGCTGGCACGCCGGTGAAAAAATTATACGCGAAGGCCGCTTTAGGCGCGGACTCCAAGGCCGCATTGAAGCGCGCCAACCGCAGCGCCATGGCGGAGGCGAAGATCAAGGGCGGCAGAAACCCGATCGCCCCCCAGGGCTGCAGCGACCACATATAGAGCAGCAGCGCCGGCGCGACGCCAAAACACAGAAAATCCGCCAGCGAATCGAACTCCGCCCCGAAGCGCGAAGTTGCCTTCAAAAGCCGCGCCAGGCGGCCATCCAGCCCGTCGATCACGCCGGAGACAGCAATGGCCAGAACCGCCGTGCCATAGCGCCCATCCAGCCCCAGCCGGATGGAAGAGAGCCCGATGCACAGCCCCAGCAGCGTCATCAGGTTGGGCAGCATCCGGTTGAAGCTCAGCCCGGAGAAACGCTGCCGCCTGGGCAGGCGGCGGATCGGCCTCATGGGAAGGAGGTCACCTTGGGCGTCAACTCGGCGATCACCGTCTCACCGCCGATCATGCGCTGACCCACCGCCACCAGCGGCGTGCAGCCCTCTGGCAGATAAAGATCAGTGCGCGAGCCGAAGCGGATGATGCCGAAACGCTGCCCCGCCAGAAGCGGCTGGCCTTCGGACACCTCGCACAGAATCCGCCGCGCGATCAGCCCGGCGATCTGCACCACCACCACATCATGCCCGGCGGAGGTGCGCAGCAGGAGGGAGTTGCGCTCATTATCGTCGCTCGCCTTGTCCTCGGCGGCGCTCAGGAACAGCCCGGGATGATACGCGATTTTCTGTACCGTTCCGGAGATGGGGGCACGGTTCACATGCACATCCAGCACCGAAAGGAAGATCGCCACACGGGTGCGCGGCTCAGGGGCGAGGCCCAGCTCGGCGGGCGGAATCGCCTGCTCGATGCTCACCACCAGCCCATCCGCCGGCGCCACGAACACATCCTTGCGCGGGGGCAGCACACGCTCCGGGTCGCGGAAGAAATACAGGCAGAACAGGGTGAAAAGCAGCCCCACCCAAGTCAGCGGGTGCCAGAGCAGCAGCCCTACGACCGCCACCACAACGCCGCCGATGATGAAGGGATACCCCGCCTTATGCGGCGGGCTCATCACCGATTTTACAGTCTCAGCAATATTCATTCAGCCGGTCGCCTTTTGCTCAGTTCGCCTGTTTCTTGGGCAAGGCAAAGGCCTGCCCGGGGAAAATCAGGTTCGGGTCGTGGATCTGCGCTCGCATTGGCGGAATAGATCAGCGTGTACAAGGTGCCGCGCCCATAAACCCGGCGGGCGATCATCCAGAGATTGTCGCCGGGGGCGATCACCACATGGCCCTGCTCCAGCGCCTTGGCCAGCTCTTCCGGCGCGAAGGGCACCGTGACCGGCGACGATGGCGCTGCCGTCAGGTGCGGTGGCGTTGAGGGTGATCATGCCCGGCGCCGTGGGCACCGGCGCCTGCACATGCCAATGGCCGGAGGCATCCGCCTTGGCGGTGCCGATGGCCTTGCCACCCAGCATCACCGTGACATTGGCACCCGCCGGGGCGGTGCCGCTAAACATGGCATGGCCCTGCGCGTCATAATCCACCGCGCCCATGCCAAGCTGGCCGGGCTGCGGCCCCTGGCCGGTAACGACAGCACTGCCATTCGGGCCGGAGACCACGGCCAAAGCCGGTTGGCCATTGCCGGGCAGGGAGATGGAGGCGCTCTGCGAGCCCTCCACCGTTTTGCCGCCGGGCAGGGTTTCGGAGAGCGTGATCTCATGCGAGCCGGGCGGCAGCGGGTTGGCGGGGATCAGCACGAAAGCGCCCTGCGCATCCGCCGTGGCGGTGCCCAGAACAGCATCGCCATCCTTCACCGTCACGGTGGCGCCCGGCAAGGCGCGCCCGGCCAGCACGGCATTGCCCTGCGGGTCCACGCGCACAATGTCGAAGCTGGGCGCGGCGGGGCCGCTGGCCGCCTGCGGCGCGGGGGCTGGCGCCGTGGGCACCGGCTGCGCGGGCGGTGCCGCCTGGCGGCCGTAATGCAGGTAAAGCAGCAGCGCGCCATCCCCCAGCGCCAGCGCAGCCAGCACAATGAGGGCGATGAGACGCAGATTATGCCGCTTCGGTGCGGCGGTGTCCGGGGTGTCGTTGCTTGCCATGGCGACGCCAGCCTGCCACGAACAAGCCCGAACTGGAAGCGAGGCAGAGTTTCATGGGCAGTTTTTCCGTCACCGTGTTTTGCGGCTCCAACCCGGGGGTAGACCCGGTGTACGCGGCGTCCGCCAAGGCGCTGGGTGAGGGGCTGGGCGGGCGCGGCATACGCCTTGTGTTTGGGGGCGGCAATGTCGGGCTGATGGGCATTACCGCGGGCGCCACGCTGGGTGCCGGCGGCGAGGTCACCGGCATCATTCCCGACTTCCTGCGCAAGCGCGAGGTGGAGTTCCAGGGGCTGACAGAGCTGATCGTTACCGACTCGATGCACACCCGCAAGCGCCGCCTCTTCGCGCTGGCGGATGCCTTCGTGGTGATGCCGGGCGGCCTCGGCACTTATGATGAGACGATCGAGATCCTGACCTGGAAGCAGCTCGGCCAGCACAGCAAGCCGATCATCCTGGTGAACATCCTCGGCTGGGCGGAGCCTTTCGTGGCGATGGTGGACGAGACCGTCAAGCGCGGCTTCGCCAAGCCGGAAGTGCGCGATCTGTTCGAAATTCAGCCCGATGTGCCCGCCGTGCTGGCGAGGCTGGAAGAGCTGCGCGCCGCCGGCTGATCGCCGCTCTGCGGCGCCTCCTCGGCGCGGATCATCTGCCGGGCGAGCTTCAGCGCTTCCAAAGCCGTTTCCTCCGTGCTCAGCCGCAACAGCGCGGCCCAGCCGCGACCTTGCCGCCTCATCGGTCGCGGCGAGGTGCGTGCCGATCATCTCCCGCGCCTGGCACAGGGCCCCCTGCCGCTCCTCGTCGCGGCCGATATAGGCCTGTTGCAGCGCATAATAGGCCTGGCGGGTGGGGCTGGTCGCCTCCTCCGCGCGCATGACCTGCTTGCCGAACAGAAAGCGTGCATGGCTGTTCAACTCCAGCCGCGCCTTCGTCTTGAACCGGATGATCGCCCCATTGAGGATCATCGATTCGCCCTGTTTGAACTCCAAGACCAGTGAAGACATCTCATCCTGCCAGAACGGGGTTATGAAATATCTCTGATCTTGCCACCGCCCTTGTTAACAGGCCGTGAAACGGAAACGCTTCAAAGTACCGGCATGGCAGGCGCCAGCCGCCCGCCCAGGCGCACAGGCTCTATCCGGCGGGCGAGGCCGGTCGCGTCATCCGTCTCCACAAAGGCGCCGCTGAGTGTCGCCGGGCCGTCCGCCGGGCTCAGCTTCTCGCCCGGCATCTTGCGGATAAAGCGGTTCAAAGCGGGCGCCTTGGTCATGCCGATGACGGAATCATAATCCCCGCACATGCCGAGATCCGTCGCATAGGCTGTGCCCCCGGGCAGCACCTGATGATCCGCCGTGGGCACATGGGTGTGCGTGCCGGTCACGGCGCTCACACGCCCGTCGAAAGCATGGCCGAAGGCCATTTTCTCCGAGGTTGCCTCGGCATGGATGTCCACTAGGACCGCATGGACGGTGACACCCAGCCTGTGGCGGGTGAGCAACTCGTCAATGGCGCGGAAGGGGCAATCCATCGGGTCCATGTAGAGCCGCCCCATGGCCTGCGCCACCAACACCTTGCGCCCATCCGCCAGCGCCGCCAGATGCGCCCCCGCCCCCGGCGTGCCGGGCGGGTAATTGATCGGCCGGATCAGCCGCTTTTCATTGGCGATGTAGGGGATGATCTCGCGCCTGTCCCAGGCATGGTTGCCGAGCGTGATGACATCCGCCCCGACGGCGAACAAAGCCTCCGCCATATCCGGCCCCAGCCCGAAGCCATGAGAGGCGTTCTCGGCATTCACCACCACGAAGTCGAGTTTGAGTGAGGCGCGCAATAAAGGGATATGTTTCAGAGCCGCCTCGCGGCCGGAACGGCCAAGCAGGTCGCCGAGGAGAAGAATTCGCATGCGGCTCCATACGATGGAACGCGGCGAAATCAAAAACCTGACAATAGCTCCAACGTGCCGTCCTGCACACGGTAGGGCGCGGCATCGAAGCCTGTGAAGGTCTCGATATCGGTGCCGGTCAGCCAGGCCGGGAAATCGGCCTTTTCCAACGCCACGAACAAAGCCGCCCGGCGTTGCGCATCCAGATGCACCAGCGGCTCATCCAGCAGCAGCAGCGGGGCCTCGCCACGCGCAGCGGAAATCATCGCGGCATGGCCGAGCACGATGCCGATCAGCATTGCCTTCTGCTGCCCGGTGGAAGATAGCGCGGCGGGCTGCCCGGCCATGGCGTCGGCAATCAAGAGGTCGGCTTTCTGCGGCCCTTGGCCAGCGGATTTCACCGCCGCATCGGCGCCGCGCGCGGCTGCCAACGCTGCCCGCAGCCAGTCCTCCACCTCCACGGCCGGTTCCTGCTGCAGCCTTTGCGCGATGGGACAAGCCAGCCCCAGCACCACGCGCGGAAACGGGTCCGCAGCACCCGCCGCCAGCGTGGCATTCAGCCGGGCAATGAGCGCCGCGCGCGCCGCCGTGGCCGCAACGGCATGCCGCGCCATCGCATCCTCCAGCGCCGTGGCCCAGGCTGCATCATAAGGCGGCTCGGCCAGCAGCCGGTTGCGCTGGGCGGAGGCGCTCTCAAACGCGGCGATCTCGCGCGCATGGAAGGGTTCCAGCGCGATCACCAGCCGGTCCAGGAATTTGCGGCGGCCGGAGGCGGTGTCGGTAAACAGCCTGTCCATCTGCGGGGTAAGCCAGACGGCGGAGAGTTGCTCCGCCACCTCGCTCTGCGCGCGGGGTTTCACGCCGTTCAGCCGGAATTCCCGGCGTTCTGGGTGCACCCTCCACCGCGCCGGTGCCGATCTCCAGCCCGTTATCAAAGCGCGCCGCCACGGCCCAGCCCCCTGGCCCCGCCTTGGCGCGCCAGCTCGGCAAAGCGCGCCGCGCGCAGGCCGCGCCCCGGCACCAGCAAGGAAACCGCTTCCAGCAGATTGGTCTTGCCCGCGCCATTCGGCCCCGCAAACACCAAACGCCGCGCCTGCGGTTCAAAACGCAGCGCGGCGTAGGAGCGGAAATCGGCAAGGGTTAATCGATTTAGGTTCGTTTCAAGAATCCTTTGCAGCTTTTTGAAAAAAGCTGCACCAAAAACTTTTAAACTTAAGGCTGTGAAGCCGTATCCTTGGGGTCAAGGCTTCGTGGCCAGGTTTCAAAGTTTTTTGGGTGCAGCCTTTTTTTCAAAAAAGGCTGCGTCTTTCTTCACACCCGCATCGGCATCAGAACATAGACGGCGGAATTATCGTCCTGGTCTCGCACCAAAGTCGGCGCCGCGCCATCGGCAAACGCGAACTCCACCTTGCCTTTGATCTGCTCCGTCACGTCCGACAGATACCGCGCCTGGAAGCCAATTTCCAAAGGCCCAGCCTGGTAATCCACCAAATCCCCGCCCAGCTCCTCAGAAGCGGAGCCCTGCTCGGCGGAGGCCGCGGAGATCACCAGCAGCTCCTTGGCGAGCGAGAGCTTCACCGGGCGATGTTTCTCGGCCGAAATGGCGGAGACGCGGCCCACCGCATCGTTGAAATCCTTCTTGTCCACACGCAGGATCTTGTCATTCCCGCGCGGGATCACCCGGTCATAATCCGGGAAGGTGCCGTCGATCAGCTTGCTGGTCAGCTTCATCGTACCGATGGTGAACTGGATGCGCGTCTCGGAAAGCGCCACCTCCACCTCGCCAGTCGCTTCGTCCAGCAGCTTGCGCAGCTCGGTCACGGTCTTGCGCGGAATGATGATGCCGGGCATCCCCGCCGCGCCTTGCGGCAACGGCTCCTCCACGCGGGCCAAGCGATGGCCATCGGTGGCGACAGCGCGCAGCACCGCCCCGTCAGAGCCTTCAGCCGCGTGCAGGTAAATGCCGTTCAGATAATAGCGCGTCTCCTCGGTGGAGATGGCAAAGCGTGTACGGTCAATCAGCCCGCGCAGCTCCTGGGCGGAGAGCACGAAGCTGTGCGAGAGCTTGCCGGCATCGAGCTTCGGAAACTCCTCAACCGAGAGCGCGACCAGGCTGGTGGAATAGCGCCCGGCACGAAGCGCCAACTGGGCGTCTCCGCCCGGATGGTCCAGCTCGATCACCGCATTCTCCGGCTGGCGGCGCACAATCTCATAAAGTGTCGCGGCGGGCACGGTGATGGCGCCGTCGCGAACCGTTTCGGCAACGACCTCCTCCACCAGCGCGATCTCAAGATCCGTCGCGGCGATGGTCAGCTTGCCGTCCTTCACCGAGAGCAGCACATTGGCCAGGATAGGAATGGTGTTCCGCTTCTCAACCACATTCTGCACGTGGGCGAGAGACTTCATCAACGTGGCGCGATCGGCCTTGAACTTCATGGTACCCTTCCAGACAGCGACCGAATCCCCGGATTTTATGGACCGATTCGTACCTTAGACTAGCAAGGCGACCCAAAACTGGGAAGCGCCAGCAAATTCTCCGGAATCAGAACGGGGCAAAGCGCTACCGCCCTGCCCCGTACACGATCATAACGGCCGTCTCAGTTCTCCAACAGGCGCTTCAGCAGCTCCACATCCTCGGCGAAGGCAGCATCCTGGGCGATCAGATCCGTGATACGCGAAACCGCATGCATCACCGTGGTATGGTCGCGGTCGCCGAAATGCCGGCCGATATCGGGCAGGCTCTTGGAGGTGAGCTGCTTGGCCAGATACATCGCCACCTGGCGCGGCCGGGCAATGTTGCGCGCCCGCCGGGCAGAGGACATCTCCGCCACACGTATATTATAATGCTCGCAGACGCGCTTCTGGATCTCCTGAATGGAGATCTTGCGGTCATGCGCCTTCAGCACGTCGTGCAGCACCTCATGCGCGGTGTCGATGGTGACCTGCCGGTTGAACAGATTGGCATGCGCCACCAGCCGGTTCAGCGCGCCCTCCAGCTCGCGGTTATTGCTGGTGATCTTGCGGGCCAGGAATTCCACCACTTTCGTCGGCACCTCCACCCCCGCGCGCTGCGCCTTGGCTTCCAGAATGGAGTAGCGCAGCTCGAAGGTGGTGGCGTGCAAATCGGCCACCATGCCGCAGCCCAGGCGCGTGCGCAGCCTGTCCTCCAGCCCCGAAAGATCGGAGGGGGATTTGTCGGCGGAGATGACGATCTGCTTGCCCGCATCCACCAGCGCGTTGAAGGTGTGGAAGAACTCTTCCTGCGTGTTGTCCTTGCCGATCAGGAACTGCAGATCGTCGATCATCAACACATCGACCGAGCGCAGCTCGTTCTTGAATTCCAGCGTGGATTGCGAGCGCAGCGCGTTGATGAAGCGGTACATGAAGCGCTCGGCCGACATATAGGCGACCGAAACCGGGCGCCCGCCACGCGGCGTGTTGGACAGCTCCCAGGCGATGGCGTGCATCAGATGCGTCTTGCCCAGCCCGACGCCGCCATAGAGGAAGAGCGGGTTGAACCCGGCCGTCGCCGGCGCCTCGGCCACGCGCCGGGCACAGGCATAGGCAAACTCGTTCGGCTTGCCGACCACGAAGGTTTCAAAGGTGAAGCGCTGGTCCAGCGCCGCCATGTTCTCCGGGCGCTGCTGTTGCAGTGCAACAGGCGCCGCCACCGGCGCAGGCTCCGCCAAGTCCGGCACCGCCGGGCGCGCCGCCGGGGCCCCGGTGCGGAACTCCACACGCTTCACCGCCGGGTTTTCCTGCAGCCAGAAGGCCGCGATCAGCTCGCCATATTCCTTGTTCACCCAGTCGCGCAGAAACCGAGTGGGCAGCATCACCACCGCCTCGTCGCCCACCAGCCCGCCAAAGCTCACCTGCTTCAGCCAAGTCCGGTACTCGACCTCACCCACCTCCGCCTGCAGCCGCGCGCGCACGCGTGCCCACTGCTCAACCAGCCGCGCCTCGTCACTCCAGACCGCGGAGGTTTGCAGCGCAGCGCTGCTCTTACCAGAGGAACCGATCTCCAGGTTGATACCCATTCTGCTTTGCCTGCCCCGCGAACACCACCGCAAACAACCTCTTTCCGCAAAGCTGAGGTCTCCGAAAAGACTCTACTTTCCCAGAAATGAGACAGTTGTAAACGGTCAATTGAGGTCCTGAGTTTAGGTCCAAACCACCCGATGAAGCAAGCGCTCAAATTCTCCGCCAATGCTGCCAAAGCGCTGACAGAATAAAAAAATATAGTAAAATCATATATTTATGAAGGCAAAACTTTCTTGCTTCCCGATTCGGAAGCTGCGCAAAGGCGCCATGCGGGGGCCAAAACAGCAAAACCGCCGTCCCTTGTCATTACAACAAGATGACGGCGGCTTAATAATGTGTAAATTTTAAAACAGGAGCTGAAGCCCCTGTTACACGCCCTTGTCAGGCGGCGGCGACAGACTTCACGCTGGCGGACAGGCGGGAGAGCTTGCGCGAAACAGCATTCGCCTTCAACACACCCTTGCCAGCGGCACGCTGCAGCTCGGGCTGCGCGGCGCGGAAGGCGGCCAGCGCCTCATCCTTGTTCCCGGCAGCCACGGCCTCTTCCACCTTGCGGATGAAGCTATGCACGCGGGACTTACGCGCCTTGTTGCGCGCCGTGCGCTTCAGCGTCTGGCGGATGCGTTTCTGGGCAGATGCGATATTGGCCATGATGTCCGAACAAAAAAGGTGTATAATGGAGCGCGCCATCTAGACCGCTAGGCACGCTACGTCAAGCTTTATGCCGGAATGCTCCTATTCGTGGATCACCCAGCTTTTGCGCATATGGGAGCGCACCTCCCAGGTGCCGGTGAAGCCGGGTTCGATGACGAATTTATCGCCCGGCCCGGCCTCGATCCTGCGGCCATCATCGCCCTCCACCACACAGGTGCCGGAGATGACCTCAACATACTCCCACTCGGTATAGGCGATACGCCATTTGCCGGGACTCGCTTCCCATTCCCCGGCGGAAAGGCCCCGGGCGGTGTTCTCATAGAGAACAAAGGTGCGGGTCTTCGGGGTACCGTCGATCAGCTTGTCCGCCGGCACCTCCTCCCATTGCGCCATGCCGGCGTGCGGCAGCAAAGCAAGCCGGGTCATTGCGGTGCACCCCCCAGGCCAGCCGGGCCAGCACCAGGCAGATAACTCGGCACGGCGCCATTGCCGTTGATCTGGCCGGCGGGCGCCATTGCGGCAGGAGCGCTGGTGGCCGGAGCCGTGGCAACACCAGGCGGGGCGGACAGGGGAGCGGACTGGATCATCCCACCCCCATTGCCCGCGGCGGCCGACGAGGCCGTGGAAGCAGCCGCCCCGACGGCGCCATTATTGGTCCAGGAGACCCAGCTCGGCAGATTTTTCTGGATCTGGTACTGCAACTGAACATTCATCTGCGTCATCAACTGCTTGGTCAGGGCATAAAGCGCCGCTCTCGTATCGTCCGGATTGCTGGAGTCGGGCGCGGTCTGGCTGGCGCTGACACTGGCCTCGGTGAAGCCGGTGGCGTGGCCATCGGCGCTGGCCAGGTTCAGGTCCACCGTCATCGAGCCGGTGAGATTGCCGTTCACATTATCGACATAGGCGCTCTGCACCGTCACCGTCGCGGTGCCGGGCTGGCCCGCGGGCTGCAGGCGCTGATGCAACATGGCCATCAGCGTATCGGCCGGCGGGGCGGGGTCCATCCCTGCCATCTGCACCTGCGAAGGGGTGGGCACGTAGGCATTCACCACATTCACTTGGGCGACCTTCAGCAGGACTGGCGGCAGATAGGAATAATCCAGCGGCTGGTAGCTGGGCGCGGGCGGGGTTGAGCCGCAGGAGGCCAGCGCCAGCAAGGGAAGTGCGAAAACAAGTTTTTTCATTCGGTTGCTCCAGCCTCCGTTGGATTTGGGCGCCCGGCGACATCGTCGCGGGCGAAGCGGAAATCGAAATTGCAGAATTCGCAGGTCATAACGATCTGCCCTTCCACGGCCATGTGGTCCAGCTCTTCCTGCTGGAAATCCCTCCAGAATTCCACCCAGTCGCTGGCGCGAGCAGCGGCAGCCAAAGCTCAAGCGTGCGCGGCTTGGAAACCGCCACCCCCTCGCCATGGAACAGCCGGTAGAGCAGGTGTTCAGGCGTTAGCGCGTCATCCAGCAGCTCCGCCGCCGTCACCGTCTCGGCCAGGATGGAGGCGGTGCGCCAGGCTTCGGTCTGGTCGTCCTCGGAAAGCTCCTCCCCCACGCCGCCAGCGCCTGCCACACGCTCCATCACCAGGGCGGAAGCGCGCCATCCGGCCCCGGTCTCCGCCGCCGCCACAAAGATGCGCGCGGGCAGCTGCTCGGAGGTGGTGAAATAGAATTCCGCCATCTCCGCCAGCGTCTCGCCCTCGATAGAGACAATGCCCTGGGTCGGCTCGCGGTCCAGCCCCTGGTCCACGGTAAAGGCGACATAGCCGCTGCCCAGCAATTGCCGGGCCGTGGCGCCCTCCTGGATCTCCGCCTCCTCATTCACCCGCACATAGCCGCGCAGGGCGCCGGCATCGGTGCAATCCACCACCAGCATCGGCACCGGCCCGTCGCCGCGGATCTGGATGGAGAAGGACCCCTTGAACTTCAGCGCGGTGGAAAGCCCCGCCGCCAAGGCCAGCGCCTGGCCCAGCAGCACGCGCACCGGAGCCGGATGCTCGTGGCGCGACAGCAGCGTGGCCGCCAGCGGCCCCAGCCGCACCAGCCGCCCGCGCACCGGGCGGTCAGGCAGATAAAACGGGGTTACGCCGCGAGGCACGGAAAGATCCGGCACCTGGGGCCGGGTGGAATCGAGAAACGCCGGAAGCTCTGTCATGATGGTTGTCAAATAAGCATGTTTTTGCGCCGTTGCCATAAGCCCGGGGGCGCGTTAGCGGTTTCCCATGGCCCAAGATTCCACTGCCGACCTCGGCGCCCATGTGAAAAGATTTTCCCGCGCCAGCGTGCTGGTGGTGGGAGACGCGATGCTGGACCGCTATGTTTACGGCGAAGTCGCCCGCGTCAGCCCGGAGGCGCCGGTGCCCATCCTCACCGTCACGCGCGAGGTGGCGATGCCGGGCGGTGCGGGCAACGTGGTGCGCAACCTCATCGCCCTTGATGCCGCCGCCGCCTTTGTTTCCGTGGTGGGCGACGACCAGGCAGGCTCCGACCTCACCGGCCTGATCGGCGGGCAGGAGCGTGTGGAGCCCTGGCTGCTGGTGCAGAACGGCCGCACCACCACGCTGAAAACCCGCTATATCGCGCAGGGCCAGCATCTCATCCGCGCCGACCGCGAGGAGACGATGAGCCTGCCGGAGAAGCTCTCCGAGCGGCTGGTGAAGATCGCGCTGGACGCCATGGCCGCCACCAGCGTCACCGTGCTCTCCGATTACCGCAAGGGCGTGCTGAGCGCCTCCGTCTGCGCCGCGCTGATCGAAGGCGCCCGGAAGCTGGGCCGCATGATCATCGTTGACCCCAAAGGGCGGGATTATGCCCGCTATCGCGGGGCGGACATTGTCACGCCCAACCGCAAGGAGCTGGCCGAAGCGACCGACATGCCGGTGGAGAACGAGGCCGAGATCGTCGCCGCCGCGCAAGCGCTGCGGACGCGCTATGCCTTCGGCGCCGTCCTGGTCACGCGCTCCGAGGATGGCATGAGCCTGATCACGCCCGACGAGGTGCGCCATTACCCCGGCGAGGCACGGGAGGTGTTCGACGTCTCCGGCGCCGGGGATACGGTGGTCGCCACCCTGGCCGCCGCCCTGGCCGCCGAGGTGCCGCTGGCCGATGCCGCGCGGCTGGCCAATATCGCGGCGGGCATCGTGGTCGGCAAGGTCGGCACGGCCGTGGCACGGCCGCCTGACATTCTCGCCGCCATCGCCCCCGCCACCGGGGCGCTGCAGAAGGTCGTTACCCCCTCGGCCGCCGCCGAGGCCGCCGAGCGCTGGCGCTTGCGCGGCTATAAGGTGGGCTTCACCAATGGCTGTTTCGACCTGCTCCACCCCGGCCATGTGCATCTGCTGGAGCAATGCCGCGCGATGTGCGACCGGCTGATCGTCGGCATCAATGCCGACAGCTCGGTAAAGCGCCTGAAAGGCCCCACTCGCCCCGCCCAGGGCGAGGCCGCCCGCGCCGCCGTGCTGGCCTCGCTCGCCTCTGTCGATCTGGTGTGCCTGTTCGAGGAGGATACCCCGATCGAGCTGATCAAGCGCATCAAGCCGGACGTTCTGATCAAAGGCGCCGACTATACCCGCGAGACCGTGGTGGGCGCTGATCTCGTGGAAAGCTGGGGCGGCTCCGTGGCGCTTGCCCAATTGCTGCCCGGCCACTCCACCACCGCCACTCTGGCGAGGCTGCGCGGCTGATGGATCTCCCCATCGGCCCCGAGGTGGACACCTGGCCCCGCCCGCTGCCCTCCCGCCAGAAATTCTCCGGCCAGCGCGTCTCTCTGGAGCCGCTCACCCGCCGCCATGCGGGCGAGCTGCTTGAGGCCGCGCAATTCGCCGATGACAGCTTCACCTACATGTCCTTCGGCCCCTGGCGCAGCGTGGGCGAGGTAGAGGCGCTGATCGCGGCAAACATATCAGACCCGGCGGCCGCCTTCTGGGCGGTGCGGCCCGTTACCACCGGGCGCGTGACCGGCTTTCTCTCGCTGATGAATATCGAGCCGAAGAACGCCGCCATCGAGCTTGGCAATATCTGGTTCGGGCCGGAACTGCGGCGCACCCGCGCGGCGACGGAGGCGATGTTTCTGCTCCTGCGCCACGCGGCGGATGATCTCGGCTATCGCCGCCTCGTCTGGAAATGCAACGCGCTCAACGAGCCTTCCAAACGCGCCGCTCTGCGCCTTGGCTTTTCCTATGAGGGCCTGCTTCGCGCGCATATGGTGGTGAAGGGCCGCGAACGCGACACCGCGATGTATTCCATCATCGCCTCCGAATGGCCCAGCCGCCGCGATGCGATTCTTTCCTGGCTGGATAAGGGAAATTTTGACGCGGAGGGGAACGCGATTAAATCGCTGGCTGAGTTCAGAGGCACGTAGGCACGCGCCTTAAACCCGCACCACCTACGGCCTCACAACCCGGCGGTATAAATGCCAGGTGGAATGGCCCAGCACAGGCAGCACCAGGATCAGCCCAACGAAACACGGCAAGGCGCCCACGAACAAAGCCGCCGCCACCAGCAGCCCCCACAATCCGAGCTGCACCGGGTTGCGCCGCACCGCCATCACAGAAGCCGAGATCGCGGTGCGCAGCGCCACTGGCCTGTCCAGCAACATTGGAAACGACACCACGCTGATCGCCAGCACGCCAACGGCAAACAGAACGCCTGCGGTCCAACCAAGAATGATCATCGTCCAACCCGCCGGGGTGGTGAAAATCTCCTGCACGAACGACCAAACCGAAGCCGGGGGCGCTGGCCCCAATGTCAAATCGTAAATCCCCTGCGCCACCGCCAGCCAAGCGAAAAACAACGCGATGAGCAGCAGGCCCAGAACGGCGATCGCCCCGATCGAGGGCGAGCGCAGCACGTTGAACATGTCGAGCCAGCGCATCTTGCCCGTCATTTCCCGCTGCCGGCTCATCTCATACAGCCCGACCGCGAAAAACGGCCCGACCAGCGCAAAACCCGCGGCTGTCGGGAACAAGAGCGGCAATAACCCCCCTTTCGCTTCGGCGGCGGCGATGAACAGCCCGATGACCGGATAAATCAGGCAGAGAAACATCACGTCGGTTCGGCAGGTCGCGAAATCATCCACCCCAAGCCGCACCGCTTCCCGCAGATCCGCCACGGTGATGGTCTGTATCTCGGGTGCGCTGGCCTGCTGCGGTACCGACCAATAAGTCTCGGGCGGGGCGTTGCCGATGGTTTTTCCAGGGGCTTCGAACTGCGCCACCACCCATTCTATTGGATTGCGTAAATGCATGGCTCTGGTCCTCCATCCGCGCGATTTTTGGCCCGCGCAGGTGTGTGGGTTTCCCATGCATAGCCGGAAATGGCCCAAAAGTCTTGAAATTTGTGCCCCGGGCCTACCCGCTCACCCCGTCAGCCGCGCCACCTCCGCCTTCAGCCGCGGCAAAATCTCCTCTCCGAACCATGGGTTTTTCCGCTCCCACGCCATCGTGCGCCAGGAGGGATGCGGCAGCGGCATGAAGCGCCCGCCCGGCGCCTGGGCGCGCACAGTCTCCGTCATGCTCCCCTTGCCCAGATAGCGCCGTTGCGCGTAGCCGCCGACGAGCAGGATCAGCTCGATTTGCGGCATCCCCGCCAGCAGCTTCTCATGCCACAAGGGCGCGCATTCCGGGCGGGGCGGTGCGTCGCCGCCATTGGGCAGACGCCCCGGATAGCAGAACCCCATCGGCAGGAAATTCAGCCTGGTTTCGTCATAAAAAACATCGCGGGCGATTCCCATCCAGCTCCGCAGCCGGTCGCCGGAGGCATCGTCGAACGGCAAGCCGCTTGCATGCACCTTCGTTCCCGGCGCCTGGCCGATCACCAGCAAGCGCGCCGTGGTGGTGACGCGGAACACCGGCCGCGCGCCCAGCGGCAGCACATCATGGCAGAGGCGGCAGGCGCGCGGCCTGCAGCTGCGGCTTCGCTCAGCCCTCGCTGCCGCCACACCCTGCGCTTGGTGACCACCGCCACAATCGACAGGAAGGCGAAGAAGATCACCGCCCTTAAGCCCACCGCATGCCGGGCCGAAAGATTTGGGTCCGAAGCCCACGTCAGAAACTCCGCCACATCCGCTGCTTCCTGCGCCGTGGTGGCTTGCGTGCCATCGGCGTAGGTCACCGCGTTATCGCGCAGCACGGCGGGCATGGAAACCTGCCCGCCCGGAAAGGCGGTGTTGTAATAATGGCCGGAGAGCAGCGTCACACCCGCCGGCGGCGGGGCGAAGCCGGTGAGGAAATCAAAGATATAGCGCGTGCCGCCTGGGCGCTGCGCCACGATGGTGGAAAGATCAGGCGGCTCCGCCCCGCCCATATTCACCGCCCCGGGCTCTTTGAACCGGGAGTCCGCCGTGGCGGCACTGCCATCTGCCAGCTTCACACTGGCGGCGATGCCCGCCACCTGCTCGGGCGTCAGCCCCAGCCCTTGCAGATCGCGGTAATGCAGCGCGCTCAGGCCATGGCAGCTCGCGCACACGCCCTGATACACGGCAAACCCCCGCTGCGCGGCGGCGATGTCGATGCTGCCAAACACGCCCTCGGACTGGAAATGCACGGGCGAGAGCGTGTCCTCCGCCCGCGCGGCAACGCCCGCCAGCAGCCACACCGCCAGCAGCGGCGCAAAGAAACGGCGCATCATGCGGCCTCCATCGTCGTAACCAGCGGGGTGAGCACCAGGAAGTGAAAGAAGAACCAGAAGCTGAACAAGTCCGGCAGCGCCGCGCCCGCCGGGCAGGCAGTCACGAGGCCCAGCGCCAGCACATCCAGCCCCAGCAGCCAGGTCAGTGCCTTATAGAGCCAGCCCGGCCGCGCGCCGTTCGAGCGGTCCAGCCAGGGCAGCGCGTACAAAACCGCCGCCGCCGCGATCACCGCCCAGATATGCCCGGCCACGCCCGGAAACACGCCCGCCAGCCCGGCCACGGGGGTGAGATACCAGGGGAAGGAAATGCGCGCCGGGACGGCAAGGGCCGAAGCCGGAATCGCATTCTGCGCCCCCTGCCCCCAATGCGGCGCGAAACCGAGCAGAATGGCAAACACCAGTGCCAGCACCGCAAGCGCGGCGAAATACTGCGCGGCATAGACGGGCCAGAAGGCAACCGCCCGCCCCTGCGGCGCCGGGCGCACCTGCCTAGTGGCAAGGCGGGCCAGCCAGATCACCAGCACCGCGCTGAGCGCCAGCAGCACATGGAACACCAGCAGCCGCGCCAGGGTGGAACCGCCCCCGATGCCGCCGAAAAACCACATCGCCACCGCACCGGGAAAACCGGAGAGCGTCAGCGCCGCCCCGGTGGCGTTGAACAGGGACCAATAGCCCCCAGCCCCGCCCGTCATCACAAAGCCGAGCCAGCCGGTCAGCAGCAGCACCGCCAGCAGCTTGACCCAGAGCATCCAGACGAACTCCCCCGGTGCCCGGTAGCCGCGCACCAGCAGCGTGCGGAACAGATGGATATACAGCACCACGAAGGCGAGGCTCGCGCCGGTCGCATGGTAGCCCTGCACCAGCCAGCCGCCGCGCACCTCCCGCGCGACGCTCTGCAGCGACGCATAAGCATGGCGCGGATCGTAATAGACCGCCAGCACCACGCCGGAGGCCAGCAGCACCAGCAGCAGCGCCCCCAGCAGGTTGGGCAATGTGGCAAGCCACGGCGCACCCGGCGCGCGGTCCTGCCGTATCAACCCGGCGCAGATCTCGCACAGGCAAGGCACGCGCGACGTCAGCCAGCCTTGTTTCGCATGTTCCAGTTTTGCGTCCATGCTCATGCCCCTCAGCCCAGCTGGATTTGCGCGGGATTGATGAAGCTGAAGCGCGGAATAACGAGATTGCGCCGCGCCGGGCCGGAGCGGACCCGCCCCAGCGCGTCATACTGGCTGCCATCGCAAGGGCAGAGCCAGCCATCGTAATCGCCGCGCGGGTCGGCGGGGCTGTTGCCCTCCAGCGCGCAAGGGGTTCCGGTGTTCAGCCCCACCACCACCACGAAATGCCCATTGCCAGGGGCCACGCGCGCGGCCAGCTCCGCCGGGTCAGGCAGATCCGCCATCGCCACAACCGCAGCATCGGCGATCTGCTTGTCCGTCAGCCGCCTGATCAGCACCGGCACACCGGCCCATTGTACCGTTTTGGCGCTGTTATCTGGAATATCGGAAATTGTAATGACCGGCCTTGCTTGCGCTTCGCCTGCCTCATCGGGGTTCAGCGCGTCGATCAGCGGCCAGATGATGGAGGCCACTCCCACGGCACCTCCCGCCATGGCCAGGATCCTCAAGAAATCGCGCCGGTCTTCGCCCCCATGCGCTTCAGTCGCGTTCGCTGTTGATTTAGCCATATTTCGCTCCCTGGAAGATTAACTCTCCCTGAAACGCAGCGTGGCGGCTGAGCGCGAAAATTTCAAGAGTGGATCGTCTTCCCCGCTTGTCCTAAACGGGCACCATGACCACCAAGCCCCCGCATGAAAGCCTGAAGCCCGAGGCCATCGCCTGGTTCGCTGGCCTGCGCGACCGCATCTGCACCGAATTCGAGACACTGGAACAAGAGGCCGGGCCGAACCCCAACCGGTTCACACGCACCGCCTGGGACAGGCCGGGCGGCGGCGGCGGCGTGATGAGCGTGCTGCGCGGGCAGCTCTTCGAGAAGGCCGGGGTGAATATCTCCGTGGTGGAAGGCGAATTCACGCCCGATTTCGCCGCCAGGATCCCCGGCACGGAGGCAGGGTCAAAATTCTGGGCGGCGGGCATCTCGCTGGTGGCGCATCCGCGCAGCCCGAAGGTCCCGGCGGTGCATATGAACACGCGCATGATCGTCACCGCCAAGGGCTGGTTCGGCGGCGGCGGCGACCTCACCCCCCTGCAACCCGGCACCCCGCAAGCGGCAGAGGACGCCGCCTCCTTCCACGCCGCCTACAAGGCGGCCTGCGATCAGCACGACCCCGCTTATTACGAAAAATTCAGCAAATGGTGCGACGAATATTTTTTTCTGCCGCACCGGAATGAGCCGCGCGGCGCCGGCGGCATCTTCTATGACTATCTGGATAGCGGCAGCGCCGAGGCTGATTTCGCCTTCACCAGGGACATAGGCGAAGCCTTCCTGGCCGCCTACCCGCCTATTGTGCGCCGCCGCATGGGCGAGGCCTACACGCCCGAAGAGCGCGAGGCCCAGCTAATCCGCCGCGGGCGCTATGTGGAGTTCAATCTGCTCTATGACCGGGGCACGACCTTCGGCCTGAAAACCGGTGGCAATACCGAGGCGATTTTGATGTCCATGCCACCCGAGGTGAAATGGCCGTGACCGGCTGGCGCCTGCGTGGCGGCCAGCCTCAATAAAAACCGGGCGCCTGCGTGGCGGCCAGTCTTAAATAAAAAGGCCGGAGCGTTGCTCCGGCCTTTGCTGCATCAAGGCGTAATGCCGACCCCGCGTGGGGTAATGACCACGGAGGGCACCGGCGCCACCATAACGGGCGGGGGCGGTGCATAATAAACCGGGGGCGGCGGAGGCGGCGCGTAATAGGCCGGCGGCGGCGGAGGCGGCGCATAATAAGCCGGCGGCGCGGCATATACCGCCACACCCGGCGCCCACATCGGCATAGGGCCTACGTAGCCGTAGGCCGGACCCCAGCCCGCGTACCAGTGCCAATGATGTCCGCCATCCCACCAGCCATGGCCTTGCCAGTTATTATAAGCGTGGCCGTTCCAATGGCCGTGACCGCCGCCCCAACCAGGGCCACCGCCATGATCACCGTGATCGCCGCCCCAGCCAGGGCCGCCGCCATGATCGCCGTGATCCCCGTCGGCCAAAGCTGGCGCCACACTCACAGCCGCCAAGCCGGCAGCCAGCGCGCCCTCAGCAGCATTTGTCTCGTACTCATGGGTCTCCCCTTCCAAATCCTGCCCTGATATAGCGACGCCCAAATGGCAAGACCACGCCGCAAGCGCGGCAGAATCGTGGCGGCGGAGGATTTAACATTAAATTTCTTAAAGTCACCAAGCTGTAAATTTATTAAAATCATGACGATACAGCAAATATCTCTTGCGAAACCCGGCAGAATGACTTAAAACTCGGACTGTTCGAACAACTTCTCTCGTCAAGGATTTCGTTTGCTTCGCGCTATAAAAAACCGTCTCCGTGGATTGGTGGCGCCAGCGATTTTTCTGGCGTTGACCTATTATTTCGGCTGGAACGCCGTCCATGGCAAAAGTGGGCTGGAGGCCCAGGCAGCCCAGCATGCGCAATTGCAGGCCGCCCAGAAACAGGCCGACGCGACGCATCAGCAGCTGGTGATGTGGCAGACCAAGGTGGCCGCCCTCTCCGGCCAAGCCATCGAACCCGACATGCTGAACGAGCAGGCACGTGAGGTGCTGAACCTGGCCGACCCGAACGATCTGGTCATCGACCTGCCCGCCTCCAAATCGGCCGAATAAACATTTCCTTTTGCGGGCCGGCACAGGCATCAGCCCCTTATCAGGCCGGTTCTTTTGTAATTTTATTTCCGTCTCTCTCCGCACTTCTGCGGTGAAAAGCGTGAATTAACCAGTTTATGGTTAATTCGTTTTTTTGCACTTGCGAAGAGAGGTTTTGCCAAGGTTTCTCTTGCGCGGTGCGGCAACATTGGCCTAGCTGCCAGCGGATTGTGCATAACCGGGAGCCAAGAGACATGGCCGTAAGCCCTGACAAAACCAGGAAAACCACGAAAAAACCCGTCGAGGTGATGGGTAAGGACGAGCTGCTGAGCGCTTATGAGCGCATGCTGCTGATCCGCCGCTTTGAGGAGAAGGCCGGACAGCTTTACGGCATGGGGCTCATCGCCGGCTTCTGCCATCTCTATATCGGGCAGGAAGCCGTGGTCGTTGGCATGCAGCATTGCCTGAAGGAAGGCGATGAGGTCATCACCTCCTACCGCGACCATGGCCACATGCTGGCCTGCGACATGGACCCGAAAGGCGTGATGGCGGAGCTGACCGGACGCATCGGCGGCTACTCCAAGGGCAAGGGCGGCTCCATGCATATGTTCAGCAAGGAGAAAGGCTTCTTCGGCGGGCATGGCATCGTCGGCGCGCAAGTGTCGCTGGGCACCGGGCTGGGCTTCTCCAACTGGTACCGTGAGAACGACCATGTCTGCCTGACCTATTATGGCGAAGGCGCCTCCAACCAGGGCCAGGTTTATGAGAGCTACAATCTTGCAGCGCTCTTGAAGCTGCCTGTGGTCTTCATCATCGAGAATAACCGCTACGCGATGGGCACCTCGGTCGAGCGCGCCACCGCCTCCTCCGACCTTTCGCATAACGCCGTGCCCTGGGGCATGCCGAGCCTCGCCGTGGATGGCATGGATGTGCTGGCCGTGAAGGCGGCGGGCGAGCAGGCCGTGGCGCATTGCCGCGCCGGCAAGGGCCCGTTCCTGCTGGAGATGAAGACCTACCGCTATCGCGGCCATTCAATGTCCGACCCCGCGAAATACCGCACCCGCGAAGAGGTGCAGAAGATGCGCGCCGAGCATGACTGCCTGGACAGCGCCAAGAAGATGCTTGAGGAGCTGGGCGTGAGCGAAGCCGAACTGAAGAAGCTGGACGACAAGATCAAGGCGCGCGTGCAGGAGGCGGCGGATTTCGCCCAGACCTCGCCGGAGCCGGATCCGTCCGAGCTTTATACCGACGTGCTGGTGGAGGGCTGAGACGCCATGACCGATATTCTGATGCCCGCCCTCTCGCCGACCATGACCGAGGGCAAGCTGGCCAAATGGCTGAAAAAAGTCGGGGACTCAGTGAAGTCCGGCGACGTGATGGCCGAGATCGAGACCGACAAGGCGACCATGGAAGTCGAGGCGGTGGATGAGGGCACCCTCACCGAGATTCTGGTGCCGGAAGGCACCGAGGGCGTGGCCGTGAACGCGGTGATCGCGCAGCTTGATGGCGGCGCCGAGCCTGCCAAGCCCGCTCCCGCTCCCGCCCGCCGAAGGCCGAGGCGCCTGCTCCCGCACCGGCCGCCGCCCCCAAGCACCATGCCCCTGCCACTGCGGAGCCGGTTGAGAAGGAATGGGGCCCGACCAAGCCCATGACCGTGCGCGAGGCTTTGCGCGAGGCGATGACCGTGGAGATGCGCGCCGATAAGGACGTGTTCCTGATGGGCGAGGAAGTCGCCCAGTATCAGGGCGCCTATAAGATCAGCCAGGGCATGCTGGACGAGTTCGGCCCGCGCCGCGTGATCGACACGCCGATCACCGAGCATGGGTTTACCGGCATGGCCGTGGGTGCGGCGATGAACGGTCTGAAGCCGATCGTGGAATTCATGACCTTCAATTTCGCCATGCAGGCGATCGACCAGATCATCAATTCCGCCGCCAAGACATTGTATATGTCCGGCGGGCAGATGGGCGCTCCGATCGTGTTCCGCGGCCCGAACGGGGCGGCGGCGCGCGTGGGGGCGCAGCATAGCCAATGCTATGCCTCCTGGTATGCGCATTGCCCGGGCTTGAAGGTGGTGGCGCCTTGGAGTGCGGCGGATGCCAAGGGATTGCTGCGCGCCGCCATCCGCGATCCGAACCCGGTGATATTTTTGGAGAACGAGATTCTTTACGGCCATACCTTCGAAGTGCCGGAGGATGAATTTCATCCTGCCCATCGGCAAGGCCAAGATCGAGCGCGCGGGCACGGATGTGACCATCATCGCCTTCTCGATCATGGTGGATACGGCGCTGAAGGCGGCGGAAAGCTGGCCGAGCAGGGCATCTCCGCCGAGGTGATCAATCTGCGCACCATCCGGCCGCTGGATATCGATACGATTGTGGAAAGGGTGAAGAAGACCAGCCGCGTGGTGAGCGTGGAAGAGGGCTGGCCGTTTGCCGGTATCGGCTCCGAGATCATCGCCACCGTGGTGGAGCATTGCTTCGACTGGCTGGACGCGCCGCCCGCCCGCGTGGCCGGGGTGGATGTGCCGATGCCCTATGCGGCGAATCTCGAAAAACTGGCGCTGCCGCAGCCCGATTGGGTGGTGGATGCGGTAAAAAAACTTTTTTGATCCGGGAGGCGTCAAAAATGTCCATTAATATTCTGATGCCCGCGCTGTCGCCGACCATGACGGAAGGCAAGCTTTCCCGCTGGCTCAAGAAAGAAGGCGATGAGATCAAATCCGGCGACGTGCTGGCCGAGATTGAGACCGATAAGGCGACCATGGAAGTGGAAGCGGTCGAGGAAGGTTTCCTCGCCAAGATCGTGGTGCCGGATGGGACCGAGGGCGTGGCGGTGAATGCGGTGATCGGCGTGATGACGGCCGAGAAGGGCGAGGCGGTGGATGCGCCGCAGCCGCCCCGGCGCCCGCCGCAAAAGCGAAGCAGCGGCGGAGGCGCCGAAGGCCGCGCGCACGACTGCTGCCGCGGCCCCGGCACCCAGCCGAAGGCCAGGCGCATGGGAGCCGTTTTTGCGTCGCCTTTGGCCAAGCGTATCGCCAAGCAGGCGGGCATTGATCTGGCGCCGGTCAAAGGCTCGGGGCCGAATGGGCGGATTGTGAAGGCCGACCTGGATGGCGCCGGCGCCGCGCCTGCCGCCGCCCCTGCCGCTGCCGCTCCGGCGGCCGCGCAGCCCCTGCCCCGCAGCGCCGAAGCAGCCGGCCCCGCACCGGCGATTGCCGCGCCTTATAAGAAAATTCCGAACTCCAGCATGCGCAAGGTCATTGCCCGGCGGCTGCTGGAATCCAAACAGACTGTCCCGCATTTCTACCTGACGGTGAATATCGAGCTCGACGCTGCTGGAGTTGCGCGCCAAGCTGAATGCGACATCCCCGAAAGATGGGCCTGGCGCTTTCAAGCTTTCGGTGAATGATCTTGATCATCAAAGCCTGCGGCGGTGGCGTTGCGGCGTCACCCGAATGTGAATGCGTGTTGGACGGATGAGGCGATAATTCAGTATGAGGATGTGGATATATCCATCGCCGTGGCCATTCCGGATGGGCTGATTACGCCGATCGTGCGCAAGGCGGATGCTTGGCCTCGCCGCCATTTCCAACCGATGAAGGATCTGGGCGCGCGGGCGAAGGCGGGCAAGCTGAAGCCCGAGGAATATCAGGGCGGCGGCTTCTCGATCTCCAATCTGGGGATGTTCGGCATCTCGGAATTCTCCGCCATCATCAATCCGCCGCAGGCCGCATTTTGGCCGTGGGGGCGGGCGAGAAGCGGCCGGTGGTGAAGAATGACGAGCTCGCGATCGCGACTGTGATGAGCGTGACGCTGTCCTCTGACCACCGCGTGGTGGATGGCGCGCTGCGGCCGAATTCGTGGAGACACTGAAGGGGATGCTGGAAGAGCCGTTGGGCTTGTTGCTGTGATTTTGCTCCGGGGTCACCTTCATTGCGCGCCCCCAGCCCCAAGGTCCAAAGGTTTTTGTGCCGCTTTTTTCAAAAAGCGGCGAAAAAAGAAACAGAACATGGCTGATAAATTTGACGTGATCGTGGTAGGCGGCGGGCCGGGCGGCTATGTCGCGGCCATCCGCGCCGCGCAGTTGAAGCTGAAGGTGGCGGTGGTCGAGGCCAAGCATCTGGGCGGCATCTGCCTCAACTGGGGCTGCATTCCGACCAAGGCGCTGCTGCGCTCGGCCGAGGTGAAGCATATGCTGGACCATCTGGCCGATTACGGGTTTTCGGCCGAGAATGTGCAAGATGGATCTGACGAAGATCGTGGCGCGCTCGCGCGGTGTCGCGAAGCAGCTTTCGGGCGGCGTGGCGCATTTGCTGAAGAAGAACAAGGTCACCGTGTATGACGGCTATGGCAAGCTCACGGGCGATGGCAAGCTTTCCGTCACAAAGAATGGCAAGCCGGTGGCGGAGCTTGAGGCGCCGCATATCATTCTGGCGACAGGGGCGCGGCCGCGGCAGATTCCCGGGCTGGAGGTGGATGGCAAGCAGATCTGGTCCTATTTCGAGGCGATGGTGCCGGAGAGCATGCCGAAATCCCTGCTGATCATGGGCTCGGGCGCGATCGGGATCGAGTTTGCCAGTTTCTACCGACGCTGGGCGCGGAGGTGACCGTGGTGGAGATGCTGGACCGGGTTTTGCCGGTGGAGGATGCGGAGATTTCCGCCCTCGCGCGCAAGGCCTTCGAGAAGCAGGGGATGAAGATCCTCACCTCCGCCGCGGTGAAGAAGGCCGAGAAGGGCGCGGATTCCGTGAAGGTCACCGTGGAGGCCGGCGGCAAGGAGCAGGTTTTCGAGGTCGAGAAGGTGATCTCGGCGGTCGGGATTGTCGGCAATGTCGAGAATATCGGGCTGGAGGGCACCAAGGTGAAGGTGGACCGCACCCATGTGGTGGTGGACGGCTTTGGCCGCACCGGCGAACCCGGCGTGTATGCCATCGGCGATCTCGCCGGGCCGCCCTGGCTGGCGCACAAGGCGAGCCATGAGGGGGTTGTGTGCGTGGAGGCGATTGCGGGCCTGAACCCGCACCCGTTCGAGACCTGGAATATCCCCGGCTGCACCTATGCCCGGCCGCAGGTGGCCAGCGTGGGCCTGACCGAGGCCAAGGCCAAGGAGGCCGGGCATGAGGTGAAGATCGGGCGCTTCCCCTTCATCGGCAATGGCAAGGCGATTGCGCTGGGCGAGCCGGAGGGGCTGATCAAGACCATTTTCGACGCCAAGACCGGCGCGTTGCTGGGGGCGCATATGATCGGCGCCGAGGTGACGGAGATGATCCAGGGCTATGTGATGGCCCGGCAGTTGGAGACGACCGAGGCCGAGCTGATGGAGACGGTGTTCCCGCACCCGACCATCTCGGAAGCCATGCATGAATCCGTGCTTGACGCTTATGGCCGGGTCATCCATTTCTAGGCTAGAAGGCGCCCAGCGATGTTTGGACGAGCAACTTTATTCAGCCAAACGGACATGTTTGGCTGAATGTTGCTCTAGCGGGGCGCTATTTTAGGTAATACGGACATGACCACACGTATCGAGATCGACCACCGGGTTCGCCACCCGGAGAAGCAGCACCGGCCGGACAACCCGATCCGCGCAAGCCGGACTGGATCCGGGTGAAGGCGCCGACGAGCGCGGTGTATCACGAGACCCGCGCGCTGATGCGGGAGAAGAAGCTCACCACCGTGTGCGAGGAGGCAGCTGCCCGAATATCGGGGAATGCTGGTCGCAGCGCCACGCCACCATGATGATCATGGGCGAGATCTGCACGCGCGCCTGCTCCTTCTGCAATGTCGCGACCGGCCTGCCCGAACGCGCTGGATGCGGATGAGCCCCGGCGTGTGGCCGAGGCCGTGGCGCAGCTGGGCCTGCGCCATGTGGTGATCACCTCCGTGGACCGGGATGACGTGGCCGATGGCGGGGCGGCGCATTTTGTCGCCGTGATCGCCGCCATGCGGGCGGCCGCGCCGGGGACGACGATCGAGATTCTGACCCCCGATTTCCTGCGCAAGCCCGGCTCCATCGAGATGGTGGCGCGCGCCAAGCCGGATGTGTTCAACCATAATCTCGAGACCGTGCCGCGGCTCTACCCGACGATCCGGCCGGGGGCGCGGTATTACCAATCCTTGCGCCTGCTGGATAAGGTGAAGCAGGTTGACCCGGCGATCTTTACCAAATCCGGGCTGATGGTGGGGCTGGGCGAGAGCAAGGCCGAGATCTCCCAGGTGATGGACGATCTGCGCATCGCGGATGTGGATTTCCTCACCATCGGCCAGTATCTGCAGCCGACCGTAAAGCATGCGGCGGTGGAGAGGTTCTGGACGCCGGAAGAGTTCGAGGATCTGGCCGCGATGGCGCGCGCCAAAGGCTTTTTGCAGGTGTCGGCCACGCCGCTGACCCGCTCGTCCTACCATGCGGATGCGGATTTCGCGGCGTTGAGCGCGGCGCGGGCCAAACAGCTGGCCGCGTAAAAGTGCCCAAGTACACGCAGCAGAAGCTGGTTCCCTACAGCCCGCAGCAGCTCTATGCGCTGGTGGCGGATGTGGGGAAATATCCGAAATTTCTGCCCTGGTGCGTGGGTGCGCGGGTGCGCAGCCATGACGAACAACATGATGGTGGCGGACCTGACCATCGGGTTCGGATTTTCCGGGAGAGTTTTACCAGCCGCGTGACGTTGCTGCCCGGCACCGGCGATGGGCCATGCTCCATCCGCGTGGCATATGAGAACGGGCCGTTCAAATATCTGCATAACAGCTGGGATTTCGCGCCGCACCCGCAGGGCTGCCTGGTGGATTTCTTCGTCGATTTCGAATTCCGCAACGTGGTGCTGCAGAAGGCCATCGGGGCGGTGTTCACCGAGGCGGTGCATCTGATGGTGAATGCGTTTTTGAAGCGCGCCGCGGTGGTTTATGGCGAGCCTGCCGATGCGCGGCCGGCAGGAACCTCCCCACTGCCCGCGGGGCATACGGAATAAGAGCGTTACGGTACTGGCACGTAACCCAGTGCTTCGCCAACCTCCAGAAAATGCGTGAACAGGCTGGGATAATGGCCAAGGGCCACGGCCTCAGCGGCGTCAGGGTACATGCCCGCATAGAAGAGCGGGTCGAAGGGCCTGTAGGTGCGTTTTTCCCTCGCGCCAGTGCGCAGATAATGATTCAGAGCGGTCTCCTGTAACGCCCTGACACCTACAGCGGCATCCGGATTTCGTGCCAGATAGAATGCACTATCGAACCCTTTCACGGTGGCTGTGCGTTCTTCCAGCTTGATCGCCCGCGTGAGCATCTCCCGTATTTCCTTAAGATCCGCGAAACGCGCCCGCCGGGCAACGAGATCCTGCATCGCCTGGAAACGCTCAGGTTCATCATGCAAATTGACCGACTTTACCGGTGGCAACAGAACATAGCGGTAGGCAGTTTCCTCGAGCGGCAAATAGGCCTGGGCGGGATGCTGGACCGGGCTGAACATACCACCCACTGGCAGGTAGATACGCTCGGCCTCGCCAAGCCAGGCGGCGAGCCAGGCAAAGGTCGAAATGCTGAGCGCGACATTGCGGGAGCGGCGCAGCACCTCGAAATCGTAATTCTGATTTACGCCAGGTATGAAACGGGCTTTTGGAAAGGCCGCGCGTAGCGCAGCGGAATACGGATCATCGCCAAGCTGCCCGTAAAACACGAGATCGAGGCCACTCTCCTGCTGCAACTTCGCGTAATAGCCCGGCGGCAAAGGGAAATAATCAGGGTGAATATTCTTTAGAATCTCCGCGGCGCGCACACTGCACACCAGTTCCCCCGGGCCGAAGCCGCTCGCCGCCTCCGTGCCCGCGGCGGCGGGCAGAAGTTGCCGGCAGATGGCGCGGGGCGGGTAATGATCGAGATGAAACGCAAAACCGTCTATGCAAACGGTCTCGACCTCCCGACGGTTTAAGCAATCCGCCAGCCCCTCAACGTCCAGATGCGTCCGATAGCCGGTGCTGGCGGATTTCCAGGCTGGCGGGCGCGCAATGGGCTCGTTATGATCCCACATCTCCAACCTGATATTCTGCACCCTGGCCCCAGGCACGCGGCCCGCCAGGCCCGTAGCCGTGAGATATTGCAGGGCGCGATTGCCAATATTGCCTAACGGATCGATCCATATGGTCGGCCGCACCGGTTCCGGCGGCACGCTCTTAAGCAACAAAGGCCCGGTAGATGCCGCAAGCGACAATGTTTGAAACGCCGCTTCGCAGTCCAGCGGCAGATTGTCCGCAAGAGGAATTTCCCGCGTCCCGATTTTGAATCGAAACTTATCCAGCCCAACGGGCAGGGGTTCAGCCTCCCCCAGGCACCAATGCCGAGATAATATCCCGCGTAGGGCCAGAAAATCCGCAGCCGGGAGAGGCAGAAAATTCTCGAAATTGCTTGCTGCCTTCGCGCTCACCTCCAATGTGCCGGCGGGTTTTGCGATCATGAAGGCTTTTCCGCCCAGGAATGTCAGGCAGCGCGGATGCATGCCTTTGCCGATCTCTAATTTCGGCAAACCAGCCCAGCCTTCGCCGGCCAGAGCGAAGGAAGTGCTACCGCCTGATCCTTCAACACATTTCAAACCCAGCGGCAGGAATGACGCATCCAGCGCCTCAGGTGCCACATGGGTCAGGCGCCGCAGCGCCAAATCCAGGCATGGAATGGTTCCAAACCAGGTCAGCAACAAAAAATCCGGCAGGTCGGGGAGAGCGGCACTCATTGCGCATCAAAACTAACGCGGTGACCGTAACGCGTCCATGGCCCAATTCGTTACGGCATGGCCAAACCGCGTCACGGCAGCCAGACCAGATTATGATGGTCGAAGGGGCGCGGCATATCCGGCTTAATGACGTGGAAATAGGGGGAGATGTCGAAATCCCGCGGGGTGAACAGGCCGGTATCGTGGATATGATAGATTTCCCGGACCTTGGCGGTGGCCGCCTGGCTAACGGGCGGTGAAGACGGAGGCTCCGGCAGGATGGGGTACTGCGCGGCCTGGAAGGCCTCGGCGACCAGGGTGGAGCAGATGGCGCGGCTGGGATCGGCGGAGCCGAGCGCAATGGCGCGGCGGCGCCAGGTACGCGGCATCGGCAGCGGCACCATGTAGCGGGCCAGGTCGAAGACATGTTTCAGATCATATTGCACGCCAAGGCGCGAGGCCGCGTAGGCGATGATCTTGTCCGCATCCTCTGGCGTGATGCTGATGGGCCGGCAGATGCGCAAATGATAATGGGCAAGCTCGGCCAAGGGAAAGCGGCGCACGCCCAGCAGCATGTCCGCCTCGATACACTTGCCATCACCGATATAGAGCACGGCATGCGACCAGGTGGATTGGGTGAGGTATTTGATCACCGCGCTGATGCGCAGATTGCCCTCGACCAGAATGACATCGGCCTTGTGGAGCATTTTCTCCAGCGCCGCGATATCCACCGGCAAGGCAGGGGATGCCTCCAACTCCTGCGTCAGGACATTGGCGATCCAGCGCCCGACAATCCGGCGGATGCGGTTCATATTTCTAAAACGGCCTCAAGCCTTCTTACGCGCCTTCACCGGCTTTGGCGCCAGTAGCGGCGCCAGGAACTTGCCGGTATAGCTGCCTTCCGTGGCCGCGATCTGCTCCGGCGTGCCGGCGGCGATCACACGCCCGCCCCCTGCCCCGCCTTCCGGGCCGATATCGATGATATGATCGGCGGTTTTGATGACTTCGAGATTATGCTCGATGACGATGATGGTGTTGCCCGCATCCACCAGCGCGTGCAGCACTTCCAGCAGCTTGCGGATATCCTCGAAATGCAGGCCGGTGGTGGGTTCGTCCAGAATATAGAGCGTGCGGCCGGTGGCGCGCCGGGCCAGCTCCTTGGCCAGCTTGATGCGCTGCGCCTCACCGCCTGAAAGCGTGGTGGCCTGCTGGCCGAGCTTGATATAGCCAAGGCCGACGCGGACCAGGATGCTGAGCCGGTCATGGATTTTCGGCACGGCGGAGAAGAAGACCAGCGCTTCGTCCACCGACATGTCCAGCACATCGGCGATGGATTTGCCGCGGAATTTCACCTCCAGCGTTTCGCGGTTATAGCGCTTGCCCTTGCAGGTGTCGCAGGTGACGAACACATCCGGCAGGAAATGCATCTCGATCTTCAGCAGGCCGTCGCCCTGGCAGGCCTCGCAGCGCCCGCCTTTGACGTTGAAGGAGAAGCGGCCGGCCTTGTAGCCGCGCGCCCGGCTGTCCGGCATCTCGGCAAACCAGTCGCGGATGGGCGCGAACAGGTCCGTATAGGTGGCGGGGTTGGAGCGCGGGGTGCGGCCGATGGGGGATTGGTCGATGTCGATGATCTTGTCGAGCTGCTCCATGCCCTCGATCTTGTCGAACGGCGCGGGCACCTCGCCCGAGCCCATCAGGCGGCGCGAGAGCGCTTTGTAGAGCGTGTCGACCACCAGGGTGGATTTGCCGCCGCCGGAGACGCCGGTGATGCAGGTGAACAGCCCGAGCGGAAATTCCGCTGTGACATCCTTGAGGTTATTGCCCCGTGCGCCGACGAGCTTGATCTTGCGGTTGCTTTGCACCGGCCGGCGCATGGGCACGGGGATGGCGCGGCGGCCGGAGAGATAATCGCCGGTGACGGATTTGGAGTTGGCGGCGACCTCGGTCAGGCGTGCCCTGCGCCACCACATGGCCGCCATTGATGCCCGCACCCGGCCCCATATCCATGAGATGGTCGGCGGCGCGGATGGCGTCTTCGTCATGCTCCACCACCAGCACGGTGTTGCCGAGGGTTTTGAGCCGGTTGAGCGTGCCGAGCAGGCGCTCATTGTCGCGCTGGTGCAGGCCGATGGAGGGCTCGTCCAGCACATAGAGCACGCCGGTGAGGCCGGAGCCGATCTGGCTGGCCAGGCGGATGCGCTGGCTCTCGCCGCCTGAGAGCGTGGCGGAGCCGCGCGCCAAGGTGAGGTAGTTCAGCCCGACATCGAGCAGGAATTGCAGACGCTCGTCGATTTCACGCAGGATTCGCCTGGCGATTTCGAGACGCTGCGGGGTGAGGGTGGCGGCGACGGCGCCGAACCAGGCTCTGGCATCGTCGATGGACAGCTCCGCCACTTCGGCAAGATTTTTGTCCGCGACTTTCACCGCCAACGCTTCGGGTTTCAGCCGCGCGCCATGGCAGGTGCCGCAGGGGCGCTCGGCATGGTAGCGGGAGAGTTCCTCGCGGGTCCAGGCGGAATCGGTTTCCTTGTAGCGGCGCTCAAGGTTTTTGATCACGCCCTCGAACGGCTTGGTGACGTTATAGGCGCGCGCGGAATCCTTGTAGGTGAATTTGACCTCTTCCTTGGCCGTGCCGTAGAGGAAGACATTCCGCACATCCTCGGGCAGATCCTCCCAGGCGGTGGTCAGTTTACATCATGAATGCTTGGCGAGGGAGGCGAGGGTCTGGTCGTAATAAGGCGACATGGCGCCGGACCAGGGGGCGATGGCGTTGTTATTCAGCGCGCGCTGCTCATCCGGCACCACCAGATGCGGATCGAAAAAGATCTCATGGCCCAGCCCGTCGCAGACCGGGCAGGCACCGTGCGGGGAGTTGAAGGAGAACAGGCGGGGCTCGATCTCCTCGATGGTGAAGCCGGAGACCGGGCAGGCGAAGCGGGAGGAGAACACCGTGTGCTCCTGCGTGTCGGCGTTCTCGGCATAGACGATGCCATCCGCCAGCCCCAAGGCGGTTTCGAAGGAATCGGCCAGGCGCTGCTCGATGCCGGGCTTCACCACGATGCGGTCGACCACCAGCTTCGATATCGTGTTTCAGCTTTTTGTTCAGCGCCGGGGCCTGGTCGATCTCATAGATTTCACCGTCGATCTTGGCGCGGGTGAAACCCTTGCGCTGGAACTCGGCCAGCTCCTTTTTATACTCGCCCTTGCGGTCGCGAATGACCGGGGCGAGCAGCAGCAGGCGCGTGCCCTCCTTCATCGCCATCACGCGGTCGACCATCTGGCTCACCGTCTGCGCCTCGATGGGCAGGCCGGTGGCGGGCGAATAGGGCACGCCCGCGCGCGCCCAGAGCAGGCGCATATAGTCGTGGATTTCCGTGACCGTGCCGACGGTGGAGCGCGGGTTTTTCGAGGTGGTTTTCTGCTCGATGGAGATGGCGGGGGAGAGCCCCTCGATGCTGATCCACATCCGGCTTGCCCATCAGCTCCAGGAACTGGCGGGCATAGGCGGAGAGGCAACTCCACATAGCGGCGCTGGCCCTCGGCATAGATGGTGTCGAACGCCAGCGAGGATTTGCCCGAGCCGGACAGGCCGGTGATGACGGTGAGCTGCTCGCGCGGAATCTGGATGTCGATATTTTTGAGGTTATGCTCGCGCGCACCGCGGACAGTGATGAACCCCGCGCCCTTCTGTTCAGAGCTCTTCTGCTCAGCCGCCATATCTGCCCCGGATGTTCGTGTAATGTTCTTGCAGGATATGGGGTGTTCGGCCATAAAGCAAATCAGTCCCGGATTGCCGGGTTGAATGGACGCTGGTCTAGTAGGCGGCAGATGCGTTAAGCTTGCTGAAACAATCGTAGAGTTGAGGAGGTCCGTATGGCTGGTAGTGTGAACAAGGTAATCCTGGTGGGTAATCTGGGGCGGACCCGGAGGTTCGCAGCACGCAATCGGGCATGAAGATCGTCAATCTGGCGGTCGCGACGTCCGAGAGCTGGAACGACAAGGCGAGCGGCGAGCGCAAGGAGCAGACCGAGTGGCACCGCGTCGTCATCATGAATGACCGGCTGGGCGAGGTGGCGGAGAAATATCTGCGAAAGGGCTCGAAGGTTTATCTTGAGGGCAAGCTGCAGACGCGCAAATGGACCGACCAGTCCGGCCAGGAGAAATATACGACCGAGGTCATGCTCGGGCGGTTCGGCGGCGAGCTGGTGCTGCTGGATCCGCGCCGGCGGCGGTGCCGGCATGGGCGGCGGCGGAGACGAATATGCGCCCCGCCCGGCATGCCCCCGCCGCACCGGCGGCCAAACCCCGCCCGCGCCCGCGCCGTGGGTGGCTGGGATACCCGCCCGGGCAACGATCTGGACGACGAGATTCCGTTCTGACGGTTACTACATTCCCGTGTAAATAAAAAATGGCGGATCCCGCGAGGTATCCGCCATTTTTTATGTTGCGCCCGTACCCGCCGCTGAGTTGGGCCCGCTTATTTGGGAATGCTGTAGATCTGCAGCGTCGCGTTCTGCGTGGCCGTCTTGGGCTGAATCACATACAGGCGATTGAGCCGCGCGACGAGAATGGATGTCTTGCCGCCATGCGTATCGACATCGCCGTCCGCAATGACGCTGCGATCGGCATTGACACGATAGACGCTCATGCCGGTCGCGCCGGTGACGTACAGGCGGCTGGTTTTGGCATCGAACCACATGCTGTCAGAGACGTTGACGGAGGGCAGAGTCTGCAGCAGCTGGCCGGACCCGGCATCGAGAACGAACAGATTACCCGGATTGCGCGCACCGACGAACAGCAGATTCAACCGGCGGTCAAAAGCGAGCGGCACCGGCTTAGTCAGCCCTGCGGGCGTCCAGATCGCCTCCAGCTTCCGGCTGGCGAGATCAACGACGCCCACCGCATTGCGATCGCGCATGCTCACGAACAGAACATCGCGCTTCGGGTCGATCGCCATGCCTTTCAGCGTCGATGCCGGAATCCTGACCGAGGCGACCACGCTCATGCTGGCTGGCGCAATCACCTGGATTTGCGAGCCAGCTGAGCCGGTCGGGTTCAGTCGGCTGCCGACATAGAAAAGCTGCGCCTTGGCGTCCAGGACGCCGCCATCCGGATCGCTGCCCGTCGCGACCGTGCGGAGCAGCTTGCCGGTCTCATCAAACAGCCGGACGCTGTTCTGACCGCCGTCGGCCAGCAGTAGCTCGCCTTGCCGGGCCAGGACCACGGGCTTGTGCGGCGCCTGAACACCGCTGATAGCGCCCAAAAAGGAGCCTTCCCGCAGGGCGAAGATTTCAACCAGATTAGACGACTCGGCGGAGGCAAAGAGGCGATCGCGCTTGACGTCGAAAGCGAGCTGATCGAAGTCGCCCGGCTGGGCATTGGCGATGGCGGTTTCGCCAACCAGATGCACGGGCGCCGCAGGTGCGGCGGCGACCGCTGGTGTTCCCCCTAAGGCGGCGAGAACGAGAACGCCCAGACCGCAATACCACTTCATGAACATGCTTTTCCTTTTCATCATATATCCGTCCGGACTCGTCCCGGCCTCATCGAGCGCCTTGAACTCCGCCTGCGTCAGCCGGATGGCCGCGGCACCGCTATTCTCCTCCAAATGCTTCACCTTGCCGGTGCCAGGGATGGGCAGCATCACCTTGCTGCGCTGAAGCAGCCAAGCGAGCGCGATCTGCCCGGTACTGGCCTTATGCGCGGCGGCGATGCCATCCAGCACCGTACCCGGCCCGGCCAGCTGGCCCGCCGCCAGCGGATACCAGGGGATGAAGCCGATGCCCTGCTGCTCGCAATACGCCAGCACATCCTCGCTGGCGCGGTCGGAAAGATTATAGCGGTTCTGCACCGTGGCGACGGGAAAGACTTTCTGCGCCGCCTTGATCTGCGCCACCGAAACCTCGCTCAAGCCCGCATGGCGGATCACGCCCTCATCCAGCAACGCGCGCACGGCGGAGAATTGCTCATTGGCAGGCACGCTGGGGTCAACCCGGTGCAACTGCCAGAGATCGATCTGCTCCACCCCCAGGAATTCCCGGCTGCGGCGAGCCTGGCCGATCAGGTAATCAGGGTTGCCCTTGGGCGTCCAGCTGTCCGGGCCGGAGCGGGTGAGCCCGCCCTTGGTGGCGATGCGCAGCTTGCCGTAAGGGTGCAGCGCCTCGCGGATGAGCTGTTCCGACACATCCGGGCCGTAGGAATCCGCCGTGTCGATGAAATCGATGCCCAGCTCCGGCACGCGGCGCAGGGTGCGCAGCGCCTCTTCCTTATCCTGCGGCGGGCCCCAGATGCCGGGGCCGGTGATGCGCATCGCGCCGAAGCCGAGGCGGACGACATCCATATCCCCGCCGATTTTGAAGGTTCCCGCCTGTGTCGCGTCGATTTGGCTCATGAATGTCTCCTTGCCATGCCAGCCTCACATGGGCATGGCATCCGGCGGAAGCAACGTGCCCGCGCTTTGCGCGCCAAGGCGCATACCAGGAGATTACAAGATGACACGTCTGCTCATTGCCCTGTTGCTGCTTGGCGCCGCCGGGGCGGCGCGCGCCGATGAGGCCCAGCAATGCCAGGCGCAGGATGGCAGTTACCTCACCGGCACCATTCTGCACGGGCCGTTTTATGTGCGGGCGCGGGAGTACAAGCATGGCGTGGCGCTCTCCCACACCAAGATTCTGCTGCGGGGCGATGACGGGCAGGTTTACGACATCCGCGCCGATAATGTTTTTGCGGCGGGCTATGACGAGGCGCCGGGCTGACGTGCCGTGCACCGCTCTCCGGGCTGCGTGTTGGGGACAGGCTCTCGCTTTGCGGCAAGCTCTATCAGGCTAATTCCGGGCGTATGGGGATGGACTGGGTGCATACGGATTGCGGCGATGCGCCAAGCCAAAACGCACCCGATGGCTGGCTGAAGGAGATCGGCCCGGACATGATGCCGGGCCGGAATCTGGAGGGCTCAGAGGAATATTGTGGATTGTGGTAAAGCGTTCAGACGCCCAAACACTAAAGTTCCAAAAGTTTTTGGTGCAGCTTCTTTCAAAAAGCTGCAATACGCAGCCTTTTTTGTAAAAAAGGCTGCACCCAAAAAACTTTTATTAACTAAGGTCCTACGCAACTGGCAGCGCGCCGGGCACGCCGTAATTCCGTGCGGCATAGATCAGCGGCTGACCCTGCTTGCCAAAATGCAGCTTCCTCACCGCGCCGAAAAACACGTGATGCGTGCCGATGCGCTGGTTCAACTGCACCTCACACTCAAACGCCACCAGCGGGTCCGCCAGACGCGGCGCGCCGTTTTCGCAAACATCCCACTCCGCGCAGCAGAATTTATCTTCCACCTTCACCCGCCCGGCGAAATGGTCCGAGACCTGCGCCTGGTCCGCCCGCAGCACATTCACGCAGAACACGCCATTCTCCGCGATCGCCTTCGCCGCGGCGGAAAGGTGATGCACGCACACCAGCAGCGTGGGATGCGGCCCCTCCGCCGAGACGGAAGACATGGCCGAAACGGTCACACCGTAACGCCCGGCCGGGCCATCGGTGGTGATGACATTCACCGTGCAGGCCACATGGCCCATCGCGGCAAGGAACTCTGCCCGCAGATCGTTGCTCATGAAGTATTTGATCCATGTGGTCTTCAGCGCCGAGAATTTCTCCAGCGCATGCAGAGAAAGATCCCGCCCGAAGCCAGACTGGCGCACGCCTCCGAAAGGCGTCTGCGGGCTCACCGCATCCACCGTGTTGACGGAGACCGTGCCCACCCGCAACTCAGCCGAGACACGCAAAGCGCGGCTGACATCCTGCGTCCAGACCGAGGCGGCGAGGCCATAGATACTGTCATTGGCGAGACGGATAGCCTCCTCTTCCGTCTCGAACGGCACCACGGCCAGCACGGGGCCGAAGACTTCCTCACGCAACAGCACGGCATCAGCCTGCATGCCGGTGAAAATGGTGGGCTGCATGAAGGCGCCGGACAGATCAGCCGGCTTGCCGCCGCAGGCCAGCGTGGCGGACGCCTTCGCACCTTCCACATGGCGCAGCACCTGCGCCAGATGCGCCTGGTCCACCAGCGCGCCCATGCGGCTGGCCGGGTTCAGCGGGTCACCGGGCTGGAAGCCCTCCGCCAGCTTCACCAGACGCGCGGTGAAATCCGCCGCCACGCTTTTTTCCACCAGCAGGCGGGAATTGGCGGAGCAAACCTGCCCGGCATTGAAGAAGATGGCGACGGCCGCCAGCTCCGCCGCCTTGTCCAGATCCGCATCTGCGAAGACGAGGTTCGGGCTCTTGCCGCCCAGCTCCAGCCAGACCTGCTTGAGGTTGCTCTCGCCGGAATAGCCCATCAGCGTGCGGCCGGTGCGGGTGGAGCCGGTGAAGGCCAGGCAATCCACATCATTATGCAAAGCCAGCGCCTTGCCCGCCTCGCCGCCAAAGCCGGTGACGACATTCAGCACGCCATCCGGCAGCCCGGCCTCGCGCGCCAGCTCCGCCAGAATCAGCGCCGTGAAGGGCGACCGCTCGGAGGGTTTCAGAACCACGCTGTTGCCCGCCGCCAAGGCAGGCGCGCATTTCCAGGCTGCCATGTCGAACGGGAAATTCCAGGGCACGATGGCGCCCACAACCCCCAGCGGCGCGCGCGTGACGATGGCGAGATTACCCGCATTGGTGGGCGCCACCTCACCCGGCAGCTTGTCGATGGCCTCGGCATAGAAACGCCAGACGGCGACAGCACCAGGAATATCGATGGCACAAGCCTCTTCCACCGGCTTGCCCATGTCGAGGCTTTCGGCCAGGGCCAGGCGGTCAGCATTCGCCTCGATGAGGGACGCGATGCGCAACAGAATATCGCGGCGCTCGGCCATGCTCTTGCCGCGCCAGCGCTTATCCTCAAAAGCAGCGCGGGCAGCATGCACGGCGGCGTTGATATCCTCCGCCGTGCCCTGCGCCACCTCGCCCAGCACCGCGCCGGTGGCGGGATTCAGCTTGGCAAAGCGCGCGCTATTTGATGCCGCGCAGGTTGCGCCGTTGATGAACAGATCCACCGGCAACACGGCCTTGGCGGCCAGGTTCTGCCATTCCTCATGGGTTTTGCGTGACATGGTGTCCTAGTCTTGCTTGTTGTAAATCTCCGGGCGTCTGTCGCGCCGGTAGGGAAACAGCTTACCCGCCTCGTGCAGCGTTTCGTGTGAAATATCGGCTAGCAGCAGCGCCTCACCACGTCCAGCCGCGGCCAGGGCTTGCCCATCGGGCCCCGCGAGGCAGGAGCCGCCGAGATAGACCAGCCCGTCCTCCTCGCCCGAATGGTTGCAATAGCCGACATAGATCTGGTTCTCGACCGCCCGCGCGGGCACAATGGCACCCGGCACGCAGCCATATTCAGGCGTCAGCGCGGTGGGGATCAGTAACAGCTCCGCCCCGGCCAGCGCCACATGCCGCACCGCCTCGGGAAACTCGACATCATAACAGATCAGCAGACCGATCTTCCAGCCGCGATAGGTGAAAGGCGGCATGAAGGCGCTGCCCGCCACATATTCGCCGCGCTCGAAATCACCGAACAGATGCAGCTTGCGGTACAGCCCCAGCCGCGCGCCATCCGGCCCGATGGCGATGGCGCTGTTATACACCGCCTCGCCATCCCGCTCGGCAAAACCATAGACAATGGCAAGCCCCGTCTCACGCGCGAGGGCGGCGATGGCGGCGGCGGAAGGCCCGTCCACCGCTTCCGCCAGCCCCGCCTGGGCAGCGTTATAGCCACCCAGCCAGCATTCGGGGCAGAGCAGCAGCTCCGCCCCCGCCTTCGCAGCCGCGCGGGCGGTGCGGGACAAGGCGGCGAGATTGGCCGCCTTGTCCGCCAGATGCCCTGCGGTCTGCCAGAGGGCGATACGCATGGTTCAGACCACCGCCAGCTTGTTGGCGGAGTGGCGCTTCGCCATGAAGTAGTAGATCGGGCTGATGACCGCGAGACCGACGATCCAGGACAGATCCACCCCATTCAGCGCCTTGGCGACCGGGCCGGTGTAAAGGTCGGTGGAGACGAAGGGTAGCTGGATGAGAATGCCCAGAATGTAGCAGAAGATCGCGGATTTGTTGAAGCGGCCATACACCCCGCCCTCGGCGGTGAAGAAGGCGCTCACGTCGTAATCGCCATGGCGGACCAGGTAGAAATCGACGAGGTTGATCGCCGTCCAGGGCACCAGCACATAGAGCAGCAGCAGGATGAAGTTGGTGTAGTTGGTGAGGAAGTTGCCCGCCGCGAACAGGGCGATGGCCAGGCCGATGAGGGTAATGGTGATGGCCGTGACCCCGCGCGCCGTGGCCCCTGCCTTCCAGCTCGGCACAAAGGTGTGGATGAGCGTGATGGTGGAGAGCACGCCGCAATAAAGGTTCATCGCGTTGGTGCCGGCGATACCGACAGAGAAGATGATGACGATGGGGATGGCGGCACCGCCGGTGAAGGCGGTGAGCCCGCCGACCGGATCGCCATTGGCGGCGACGAGGCCGAGCAGCGCGCCCAGGATCATCGGGAAGATGGAGCCCAGCGAGCAGCCCCAGTAGGACGCCCAGAAGGCCGGCTTGGCACCCGTGTCATGCGGCATATAGCGCGTATAATCGGACACATAGGGCGCATAGGC
Organism: uncultured Pseudomonadota bacterium; assembly: GCA_963827925.1. Taxonomy (GTDB): domain Bacteria; phylum Pseudomonadota; class Alphaproteobacteria; order Acetobacterales; family Acetobacteraceae; genus Acidocella. Next base: position 99,994 of record CAWHDE010000007.1, read on the forward strand.
GATCTGCCACAGCGCGCCGACGGAGACCATGCTGAAGAACCCGGCAGCGCTGAAGCTGTTCATCGACAGGAAATTGCCCGGCAGGCCATGCACCAGCACGATCCAGGCGAAGGAGACCACCAGTGCCGCGCCCGACGCCCAGGTGAGGAAGCGCGCATAGGCATGGATGAGGTCATGGCCGAAGATGGTGGCGATGACGCTGACGGCAGCGATGAAGATGATCAGCACATGCTCATTGATGCCGGAGGCGATGGTGTGCAGAGACTGCCCGCCCAGCACGATGTTGGAGGCCAGAAAGCCCACATACATGATGATGACGATAGCCACCACCAGCACCGCGCCGATGGTGCCGAACTGCCCCCGCGTCTGCACCATTTGCGGCACGCCAAGCTGCGGCCCCTGCGCGGCATGCAGCGCCATGAAGATGGCGCCGACCATGTTGCCGACGACGATCGACAGGCAGGAGCTCATGAAATCGAGCTTGAACACCGAGGTCGCCAGCGCGCCGGTGACAATGGTCAGCATCATGATGTTCGAGCCGAACCAGATGGTGAACAAATCCTTCCACGTGCCGTGGCGCTGATCCAGCGGTATCTGGTAGATGGTATGTTGCTCGACTCTGCCTGGGGATTCTGTGGCCATTGCCGTCTCCTTAACGCTGGGGGTTGCGCGCCATGATGGCGCTGAGGTCGAAGGGAAGCAGCTCCGCCACTTCACGGCGGAAGGGCAGCGCATCTGGGTCTGGAATCGTATCGAACTCTTCGGCGTAGCGCCGCCCGCTCCAGACAGCGGCGGCAATGGTGCCGGGCGCCAAGGCGTCGCCGATGACGGTGACGCTCTTGATACCGGCCTCCGCCCATTCATCCTCACGGGCGCGCAGCTCTTTCGCAAGGCCAAGGCGCGGCAGCCGGGCGGTGACCAACACCACGGCCACCGGCCTCGATCTTTTCCTCGCGCCCCGTGAAAATGCAGCCAAGCGTGGCGTGGCCGGGTTCAGCTTTCACCAGAATTTTGTTGGCGCGGATGGCAATTCCCTGCTCCAGCAGACGCGCCTGGATCTTATGCTGCTCCATGGTGTTGAAAGTCCAGGCAGATGCACCGGAGGCGGGGGTGGCAAGCGTCACCTCATAGCCTTCCTTGGCCAGCATCTCCGCGAGCACGCCGCCCATGTAATAATGGTCATCGTCATAGAGCAGCACCTGTTTCGCCTTCGGCCTGTCGCCCGCCATCAGATCATCCGGCGTGAAGACCTCCACGCCATCCAATGGCGCAGCATGAAGCATATTCCGTGCCACCGTATCGCGGCGCCAGGAGCTGCCCGTGGCGAGCACGATATGCTCGAACCCGAAGGCCAGCAGATCCTCAGCCGACAGATCGCTGTCGTAGAACACCTCGATATTCGTCATCGGCGCAATCTGCCCGGCGCGGTAATCCGCCACGCGGCCCCAGGCGGAAAGCCCCGGCAGGCGGCGCTCGGTGATCAAACGCCCGCCCAGTTCGCGCCCGCGCTCGGCCAAAGCCACATCATAGCCGCGCCGCCCCAGCATCATCGCGGCTTCCAGCCCGGCGGGGCCGCCGCCCACCACCAGCACGCGCGCGTCGCTCTCCTTGGCGCGGATATATTCAGGGTGCCAGCCGCGCCGCCATTCCTCGCCCATCGCCGGGTTCTGCGTGCAGCGCACGATGGAGGAGGTATGATCTCCCGACACGCAGATATTGCAGCCGATACATTCGCGAATATCCTCGATCCTGCCTTCGCGAATCTTCTCCGGCAGAAACGGGTCGGCAATCGAAGGCCGCGCCGCGCCGATGCAATCCAGTATGCCCTGCTTGACCATACGCACCATCGTATCCGGCGAGGTGAAACGGCCAACGCCCACCACGGGCTTGGTGGTGAGCTGCTTCACGCCGAGCACGTAAGGCTCCTGATAACCCTCATCGGCAAAACGCGAGGTCTGGCTGTCATTATCCCAGGAGGAGAGCGTGAGATCCCAAAGGTCCGGCACCTCGCCCAGATGCGCGATCACATCCCGCGCCTCAGCCGCGTGAAATCCTTCCTCGCCGATCATCTCGTCCATCGAAATCCGGCAGGCGACACCCAGGGAATCGCCAACGGCGTCCTTCACCTCCTCGATCAGCTCCTTCAGCAGCCGAGCGCGGTTTTCCAGGCTTCCGCCATATTCATCCGTACGCTGATTAAACCGGCGGGAGAGAAAGAACATCGGCCCGCCGAAGAGTTTGCCGGCATAAACATAAACGATGTCATAGCCCGCGCGCTTGGCCCGCAGCGCCGCGTCGCGGTGCCATTTGCGCAGGTTCCTTATATCCTCCTTATCCATCGCGCGGGCTTGCACAGGGTCGTTGAACACCGAGAAAACCGGCAAATCCGCAGGCCCCATCGGGATTTCCCGCGAATAGAGGTTGGGTGCGTTCATGCCGTTATGGCATAGCTGCAGCCCCGCCAGCAGCATCATATTGATGGATCGAATCGGCAACGCGCGCGAGCATCGGCACGTCCTGATCGCTCCATACGCGCAGCTCGATAAAAGGGCAGATCTCAGCGCTGGGGTGGATTTCCGCCTGCTCTGAGCAGACAACACCCCAACCGCCCTGCGCCTTCACTGCGCGCATGGTTGCCAGAGCCGAAGGGTCGCGATAGCCCATGCCGTTGCAATGCGGAACCTGAAAGAACCGGTTTTTCGCCACAACAGGCCCGATCCGGACTTGATCGAACAAAATATCGTAGCGCGAATCCCGGGCCAATTCAAAACACTCCATAATTTTATTACCTATAGTTTACACTAATCTAACGAGGCTTTGCATTTAATTTATCGAAGCTAGAACAACTCTTTCTCTGTGCATTGGGGCAATTTTTGAGCAAGGCTAGCTATTTCGAGCCTGCAATATGGGCAAAGAGAGTACTTCCCCCAGACGCGGCACCGCGCTACGATTTCCGCAAATGACCAGCACAGCAGAAACCCTCGCCACGCTCATCGCCTTTCCAACCATTAGCGCCGACAGCAATGAGACGCTAATCCGCTGGAGTGCCGCGCGCATCACCGAAGCAGGTGGGCGGATCCACATCTTGGCAGGCGCCAAGCCAGGAAAATTCAACCTCCTCGCGAGTTTTGGACCCGAAACAGGTGCGGGCATTGTGCTCTCCGGCCATAGCGATGTGGTGCCCGTGGCGGGCCAAGCCTGGACCACGGACCCGTTCATCCTCACCGGCAAGGATGAAAAACTCTACGGCCGGGGCAGCAGCGACATGAAAGGGTTTCTTGCCGCGTGCCTCAGCGCCGCCGCCCGCGCGAATAAAACCAAGCTCGCCCGCCCGCTGCATCTGGCTTTTTCCTATGATGAGGAGATCGGCTGCATCGGCGTGCGGGATTTGCTGGCACGGCTGGCAAAAGAGAAATTCCAGGCTGAGGGCTGCGTCATCGGTGAGCCTACGGAGCAGAAGGTGGCGCTGGGCCATAAAGGCAAACTGGCTGGCTGCATCTGTTGCATGGGCATTCCCGCCCACTCCGCCAACCCCGCCTTGGGGTGCAATGCCATTTCGGTCGCAGCCGAGATGGCTTGCGAGGCCGAAGCCCTGCAAACCGAGCTGGCGGCCAGCGGCGCGCATGATGACGCCTACCCCTTCCCTTCCACCAGCGTGCATGTTGGTACAGTTACGGGCGGCAGCGCGCTCAATATCGTGCCCGAGCATTGTGAGATGCAGTTCGAGATCCGCAACGTCGCGGGCGACGAGCCGCGCGCTTTGGTGGAGCGGCTACGCGGGCGGGCGGCGGAGATTATCGCGCGGCGCGGCAAGGGCGCGATCAATATCGAGATCACCAACGAATATCCGGGGCTGGATACGAAGAAGGACAGCGCCTTCGCGCAGAAAATGCTCTTCGCCGCCGGCACGCCAGCCTGCAAGATCGGCTTCGGCTCTGAGGGAGGGCTGTTCAACCAGGCGCTGCATCTGCCGGTTGTGATTTGCGGCCCTGGCAGCATAGACCGCGCGCATAAGCCGGATGAATATGTAACGCAGCCCGAATTGGACGCATGCGATGCGTTTCTGGACCGGGTGATTACCGGGCTTTACACTTAACGCGTGCCAGGCAGCGGTTTGTTCAGCAGAAGTTCGCGGCAAAGCTCGATAAAGGCTTCCGCCGTAGGCGTGCGCCGCAGCCCCTTCAGGGTCGCAATGCCGTAAACCAGCGGCCGTAGCTTGTCCTCCAGCGCGAGGTAAGAGAGCTTGTGCCCGTCTAGCGTGGAAAGATTTTTGGGCTGCGCATTCGCAAGCCCAAACCCCTCGCCGCGCGCCACCAAACTGCGAATGACATCGATATAGGCGTAGCGCCCGGCAATATTCGGTGACACGCCAGCTTCGCGAAACAAGGAGATAAAATAATCGCGGCTCATCGGCAGATCGAGCAGCAGGAACTCCTCGCTCTCCAGCTCCTTCAGGCTGACGGAGCGCCGACGCGCGAGAGGATGCGAGGCGCCGACAAACGCATAAGGCGGCAAGGGCGCCATCGGGGTGAAGTCGAAATCCGGCGGTATGTTCATGTCATAGGTCAGCAGCAGGGCTATGCGGCCATGGCGCAGCGTCTCGAACAATTCCGCCTGGTTGCCCGCCACGGCATTCACTTTCGCCGCGGCATAACGTTTTCTGAACACCGACAATAATTCAGGGATCGCCAGCGGGAACAAAGTGGAGAGACATCCAATCTCCAGCGGCCCGCCAACCTTGGCGGAGATCATCGAGGCGGCACTTTGTACCTCCTCCGCCTGCAAAAGCAGGGCCTTCGCCTCGCGCAGAAAGCGCTGCCCCTCGGCCGTGAGCGAAAGCCCCTGCGCATGATGGCGGATGAAAAGCTGGATGCCAAACTCCTCTTCCAGCGAACTAATCGCAGAGGAGATGGAGGGCTGGGAGATATTCACCTTTTCGGAGGCCAGGGTAATGCTGCCTGTCTCCGCCGTCGCCACGAAATAGCTTATTTGTTTGAGCGTAAACCGCATCGCTCCCCGCCGATCAGAAATTTTGAATTAAAGTATCAGAAGATTATGTTTTACAAAAGCAGGATCGCCACTGAAATCAGAGCCGACCCACAAAGGAATTACGCATGACCTTCTCTCTCGTGGCACATTGCCCGCGTAGCGGACAATTCGCCGTGGCTGTGACATCCTCTTCCCCTTCCGTCGCCGCGCGCTGCGCCTATGCGCGGGCGGGCATCGGCGCCGTCACCACCCAGAACGTAACCGACCCGCGTTTGGGGCCGAAGCTGCTGGACGCTCTGGCATCCGGGTTGAGCGCCGAGGCGGCTTTGGCGAAAGTGGCAGGCGAGGCCAGCTTCCCTGAATACCGTCAGCTCACACTGGTGGATGCGCAAGGCCGCACGGCCTTTCATTCCGGCACAAAGACGCTTGGCACGCATGGCGCCGCACAGGGCGTGAATGCCGTTTCCGCCGGAAATCTGCTCGCCAATACCAATGTGCCCCAAGCGGTGATCGAGGCCTTCGCCAAATCCGACCCGAAAGCGGAGCTTGGCGCGCGCGTAATCGCCGCGATGCAGGCTGGGCTGGCGGCGGGTGGCGAGGCCGGGCCGATCAAATCCGCCGGGATGCTGGTGGTGGATAAGGAGGCCTGGCCGATCGCGGATCTGCGTGTCGATTGGCATGATGAGCCGCTGGCAGAGCTGGCCCGTCTTTGGGATGTCTGGCTGCCGCAAATGTATGACTACGTGACCCGGGCTTTGAACCCAGAAGCGGCGCCGTCCTACGGCGTGCCCGGCGACGAATAAAAAAGGGGGCTTTCGCCCCCTTTTTATGTCAGATAGTCCTGATCCAAATTCCGGCGCATCTGCGCGAAATGCGCCTCGCCGAATTCCGGCTCGCTGTCCCAGGCCAAAGCGGTTTCTTCGGCGACCTCGTCATTGAGAATGCTCAAAGGCTGGCCGGTGCTATAGGCCAGCATCAAGGTGCGGGCCGCGCGCTCGAAATGATAGAAGGCATCGAACGCCTCCGCCGCACTTTCGCCAACGCTGAGCAAACCATGATTGCCCATCATCAGAATCTTCTTCTCCCCGAGGATCTTCGCCAGCCTTTCGCCCTCGGCGCGGTTATCGGCCATGCCGGCATAGGCGCCGTCAATGGCGACACGGTTGAAGAAGCGCGCACTGGTCTGGTCCACGGGGTAGAGCGTGGGGTCCTTCAGGCAGGAGAGTGCGGTGGCGTAAGCCGGGTGCAGATGCACCACGCACCGCGCCTGCGGCACCAGCCGGTGGATGGCACCGTGAATCGCCCAGGCCGTGCTGTCTATATCCTCAGGCAGCTCATTGGCGTTGCTGTCCAGCAGCGCCAGCTCCGAGGCTTTCAGCGTGGAAAAATCCCGCCAGCGGCGATTGATGAGAAACTGCGTGCCGTCGGGCGAGACGGCTAGCGAGATGTGATTCGCCGTCGCCTCCTGCCAATCGAATTTCGCCGCCAGGCGGCAAAGTGCGGCCAGCTCGCCGCGCAGCTTGGCCTCGCTATTTGCTCGGAAATTCGCTTCGCTCATGGCAATTCCGCAATCACGTCGATCTCGACCAGCCATTCCGGCCGGGCGAGCGCGACGACAACAAGCCCGGTGAACACCGGATACACGCCCTTCAGCCAGCGCCCGGCGGTGCGGTACACGGCCTCGCGATGGCGGATATCTGTGAGATAGACCGTGACCTTGCAGATATGCTCAAGCGTCGCCCCGCATTCGCGCAGCAGCAGATCGATATTCTGCATCACCTTCTCGGCCTGCCCGGCAGGGTCTCCCACCGCCACATTCTCACGCGTGTCGAGATCCTGCGCCACCTGGCCGCGCAGATAGATCATCTTGCCCGTCACCACCGCCTGGCAAAGATCATTATCCAGATTCTGCTCCGGATAGGTTTCCTTGCGTGTTGAACGGACGAATACGCTTGTGGATCATTGCTTACTCCGCGGCTTTCTTGGCGGGCATGGCACCGCCGCGCACATTGTCGGACAATCCGGCGGCTTTGTGAACCACCCGTAACGTCTCATTCCAGTCGAAATTGCGGTACACGGCCGCGAGATGCGCGAACGGCGGCGACTGGGCGAAGAGCTGGAAGGTCAGCCGGTGCCCGGCATAGTCGGAATTCAGCAAATCGCGCGCGAAGGCGAGCAGCTTGCGCCGGTCATCGGCCACCCATTCGTCGTTGACGGTGTAGAATTTCTCCAGCCAGGGCGCCGTCTCCGGGTCGCGGAAGGCGGCGGCATCCGGGGTCACGCAAATCTGCCCGCCGCACAGCTCGCGCGCGATATGCATCATCTGATGCAGCTGCGAGCAGGCGAGCACGCGGCCCGTATAGAGCAAGGACTGGTTGGGCATCAGCAACCCGCCGGGGCTGCGCTCCGCGGTGGCGATGGCGGCGGTCAGATGCGCGTTGATGCCCTCGCGGTAGCAGGCAAGCTGCGCCAGCTTCTCCTGCACGGCCTGCTGCTTGTCGAGGCCGGTCTGGCGCGCGTTGAACAGCGCCGCGCCGATCATGCATGTCGGCGAGCTTCAGGTTGCGCTGCACGAAGGCGAAGGCGCAGTAACGGTGCAACGTGGCGCGGATGAAGGTGGCCGCCTTGGTGTGCCGGTAGAACAGCACATTCTCCCAGGGGATCAGCACGTTATCGAAAACCAACAGCGTGTCGACCTCGTCGAACTTGTTGGAGAGCGGGTAATCCTCAACCGGCGCGCGGCCCGGCGAAGCCGGTGCGGCAGATGAACTTCAGATTCGGCGAGCCGAGATCGCAGATAAAGCCGACGGCGTAGTCGGAAAGCTCCGCATCGCCCCAATTGGCGATGGTCGGCTTGGTGAAGGCCTGGTTGGCATAGGCGGCGGCGGTCTCGTACTTCGCGCCGCGCACGATGATGCCGGCATCCGTCTCCTTCACCACATGCAGCAGCATGTCCGGGTCCTGGTCCTGCGGGCGCTTGGAGCGGTCGCCCTTCGGGTCGGTATTGGCGGAGACATGGAACGGATCGTCGCGGATCACCGTGTCGATATGCCAGCGGATATTCTCGGAGAATTGCGGGTTGACCTCGTTCAGCACGTCCTGGCCGTCGAAGAGCGACCACATCTCGCCCACCGTCTCGTCGCCGACGCGCGTGACGATGCCGCCAATCTCATCCAGCACCGCATCGGTGGCGGCGCGCTTGGCCTGCCAATCCTCCTGGGTATAAGGCAGCTTCAGGCCGACCGAGCGTGCAGCTCGCCCGGCATCGTCCTTGTAGGTCATCACCGGCGCGAGTTGCGGCCTCGTGCTGCATGTCGTAGATGCGCGCGCGGATATCGACGAGCGGCTTGAACATCTTGTGGGTGGTGACGTCGTGCACGCGCTCGCCGTTGATCCAGACCATGCGGCCGTCGCGAATTGAATCGCGATATTGCTGTCCATTACGGATCATCTACGGGTCTCCCATTGCTTGGCAGATACATTCCGGTTTCTCCGGTGCATTCAGCTATAGGCCATCCCGCGCGCTTTATTAAAGTCGATACTGCAAAGCTATTGGTTAAGGTAATTCTAAGCAGTTGCGCGATTTTCAGGCAAAAACCGCGCAACTGCCTCAAAGCCGCTTACAGAGAGGGCAGGTCCAGCTTGAACTCCCGCGCGCAATCCTTGGCGATCTCATAGCCCGCATCGGCATGGCGCATCACGCCGGTTGCGGGGTCGTTCCACAGCACGCGCTCCAGCCGCGCGGCTGCTTCCGGCGTGCCGTCCGCGCAGATGACCATGCCGGAATGTTGCGAGAAGCCCATGCCCACGCCGCCGCCATGATGCAGAGAGACCCAGGTGGCACCGGAGGCGCAGTTGAGCAGCGCGTTCAGCAGCGGCCAGTCGGAGACGGCATCCGACCCATCCAGCATCGATTCCGTCTCGCGGTTGGGCGAGGCGACGGAGCCGGAATCCAGATGGTCACGGCCAATGACCACCGGCGCGGAAAGCTCGCCTTTGGCCACCATCTCGTTGAAGGCAAGGCCGAGGCGATGGCGGTCGCCCAGCCCCACCCAGCAGATGCGCGCGGGCAGGCCCTGGAAGGAGATGCGCTCCCTCGCCATGTCCAGCCAGTGATGCAAATGCTTATGGTCCGGCAGCAGCTCCTTCACCTTGGCGTCGGTCTTGTAGATATCCTCCGGGTCGCCGGAGAGTGCCGCCCAGCGGAACGGGCCGACGCCCCGGCAGAAAAGCGGGCGGATATAGGCAGGCACGAAACCGGGGAAGTCGAAGGCATGGGTCACCCCCGCCTCCTTGGCGCGCTGGCGGATATTATTGCCGTAATCGAAGGTCGGCACACCCATTTTCACGAAGTCCAACATGGCGCGCACATGCGTGGCCATGGAGGCGCGGGCGGCTTCCTCCACCGCCTTCGGGTTGGTTTCGCGCTTGGCTTCCCATTCCGCCACGCTCCAACCGGCAGGCAGATAGCCATTCACCGGGTCATGGGCGGAGGTCTGGTCCGTCAGCATGTCCGGCCGCACGCCGCGCTTCAAAAGCTCCGGCAGAATTTCGGCGGCATTGCCCAGCAGCGCCACGGAGATGGCTTTTTTCTCCTCGCAGGCGCGGTCGATGATCTCCAGCGCCTCGTCGAGGTCCTTCGCCTGCATGTCGACATAACGTGTCTTCAGCCGCATCTCGATACGGCTCTGCTGGCACTCGATGGCCAAACATGACGCACCCGCCATGGTCGCGGCCAAAGGCTGCGCGCCGCCCATGCCACCCAATCCAGCGGTGAGCACCCAGCGCCCGGCGAGGTCGCCATTATAATGGCGCCGCCCGGCCTCGACGAAGGTTTCATACGTGCCCTGAACGATGCCCTGCGTGCCGATATAGATCCAGGACCCGGCCGTCATCTGGCCGTACATCATCAGCCCTTTGCGGTCGAGTTCGTTGAAATGCGCCCAGTTGGCCCAGTTCGGCACCAGATTGGAGTTGGCGATGAGCACGCGCGGCGCATCCGCATGGGTGCGGAACACGCCCACCGGCTTGCCGGACTGAACGAGCAGGCTCTCATCACCCTCCAGCTTTTTCAGCGCGCTTACAATACGGTCGAAACTCTCCCAGTCCCGCGCGGCGCGGCCGATGCCGCCATACACCACCAGCTCCTCCGGGCGCTCGGCCACCGTCGGGTCGAGATTATTCATCAGCATGCGCAAAGGCGCTTCGGTCTGCCAGCTTTTCGCGGAAAGTTTTGTGCCATGGTCCGCGCGGATCACGCGCGCATTATCGAGACGGGTCATGCGCAGAAGCCTTTCAGGATTTTTTCCAAGACGGGTTGGATGGGGGCTGGGTTGTTGAGCAATGTGGGCCAGTTTTGCTCCATGGGGGGCAGAGGCTCATCCATATAACCGCGGCAGCCCAGCTCCATCTGAATGGCGTGAATGCCCTTTTCCGGTTCGCCATAATGGCGGGTGATCCAGCCACCTTTGAAACGGCCATTCACCACGTAAGAGAAACCACTTTCCGCGCAGATGGTCTTGACCTGCGCCTGCAGGGCGGGGTCGCAACTCTTGCCGTCATTGGTGCCGATATTGAATTGCGGCAACTCGCCGGGAAACAGGCGGGGAACATTGCTGCGGATGGAATGGCAATCATACAGCACCACGCGCGCATTTTTGCTCCGCAACCTGTCGATCTCCTCGCGCAAGGCGGCGTGGTAGGGCGCGAAATAAGTTTCGCGGCGGCGGGAGATTTCAGCTTCGTCCGGCGTGACAGCTTTATAAAGCGGCTCGCCATCGAAGGTTTCGGTAGGGCAAAGCCCCGTGGTGGTTTGGCCGGGATAGAGCGACACGCCGGACGGGTCGCTGTTGAGGTCGATCACCGAACGCGAGATTTTCGCCGCGATGATCGTGGCATCCAGCGCCTCGGCGAAGCTGTAGAGTTCAGGCAGATGCCAGTCCGCATCCTTGCGCGCCAGCCAATCCGAGACAAAAATGCCGGAGAACTCTTCAGGAATCTCCGTACCCGCATGCGGGATGGACAGGATCAGCGGCGCGTTTCCCCGGCGCAGCGTGAACAGGCTCATGCAACCCCCGGCAATTTGTCATAGGCCAGCGTCCCCGCCCGCAGCAGCGCGATGGCGGCTTCGATATCCGGCGCGAAATACCGGTCCTCCTCCAGCTTCGGCACCGTGCCGCGCAAGGCGGCCCGCGCCTCTTCCAAAGCCACGGAAGATTTCAGCGTATGGAAATCGCACCCTTGCGACGCCGCCAGCCACTCAATGGCGATGATAGCACGCAGATTCTCATTCATCGGCAGCAGCCGCCGCGCGCCATGGGCGGCCATCGACACATGATCCTCCTGGTTTGCGGACGTGGGAATGGAATCAACCGATGCCGGAAAGGCGCGGCCCTTATTCTCGGACACCAAAGCCGCCGCCGTGACTTGCGGGATCATGAAGCCGGAATTCAGGCCGGGCTTGGGCGTCAGGAAGGCTGGCAGGCCCGAGAGCACCGGGTCCACCAGCAGGGAAACGCGGCGCTCGGCGAGGGAGCCGATTTCGCACACCGCCATGGCGATCATATCCGCCGCGAAGGCCACAGGCTCGGCATGGAAATTCCCGCCGGAGAGCGCCTCGGTGGGGTTCGTGAAGATCAGCGGATTATCCGTCACGCCATTGGCTTCGGTTTCCAAAGTCGCGGCGGCCTGGCGCAGAACATCCAGCACCGCGCCCATCACCTGCGGCTGGCAGCGCAGGCAATAAGGGTCTTGCACGCGCTCATCGCCCTTTAAATGCGAGGCGCGGATCGCCGAACCCGCCATCAGTTCGCGCAGCGCATCCGCCACTTCTGTCTGGCCCTTATGCCTGCGCACGGCATGAATACGCGAGTCGAACGGCGCATCGGAACCTTTGGCCGCGTCCGTGGCCAGCGCGCCGGTAACAAGGGCGGAGCGGAAATTCTGCTCTGCCTCGAACAAACCGGCCAGCGCGTTGGCGGTGGAGAATTGCGTGCCGTTGAGCAGCGCCAAGCCTTCCTTCGGCCCCAGCACCAGCGGCGCCAGCCCCGCCTCCTTCAACGCATCCGCGGCATCCTTGCACTGGCCATCGACATAAATCTCACCAACGCCCATCATCGCGGCGGTCATATGCGCGAGCGGCGCCAGATCGCCCGAGGCCCCCACGGAACCCTGCGCCGGCACCACCGGAATCAGATCCTTCGCCAGCATTTCAGCCAGCATCCGCACCGTCTCCACCCGCACGCCGGAGGCCCCCTGGCCCAGCGAGCCCATCTTCAGCGCCAGCATCAACCGCGCGACTTGCAGGGGCATCGGCTCGCCCACACCGGCGGCATGCGAAAGCACGAGGTTACGCTGCAAGGTGGCGAGATCTTCATCCGCAATACGCACCGAGGCCAGCTTGCCGAAGCCGGTATTGATTCCATAAACCGGCTCGCCGCGGCTCAATATCTCCGCAACCGCGTCCGCACCGGCCTGGATGGCAGGCAGCGCCGCCTCATCAAGCTGGATATCTCTTGCCTTTATAGATCGCGCGCCATTGCGAAAGGCTGACGGCGCCGGGCGTAAAAATCATGCGGCACTCCAGATGCGTTGATGTAACGGGTTGAACCCGATGCGATAAACCAGCTCCGCCGGGCGCTCGATGTCCCAGATGGCGAGATGGCATTTCGTCCCCGCCTTCAAAACGCCGACATCATCGCGCCCCAAGGCGGCGGCGGCATTGCGGGTGACACCCAGCAGGCACTCCTCCACCGTCAAACGGAATTGCGTGGCGGCCATGTTCATCGCCAGCAGCAGCGAGAAAAGCGGCGAGGTGCCGGGGTTTAGATCGGTGGAGACCGCCATGCGGCACTTTATGTTTACGGAAGGCGGCAACAGGCGGCAGTTGCTTCTCACGCAGCGTGAAGAAGGCGCCGGGCAGCAGCACCGCCACTGTAGTCGCCTTAGCCATCGCCGCCGCGCCATCCTCATTGGTATATTCAAGATGATCAGCCGAGAGCGCACCGAACCGCGCCGCCAGCGCCGCGCCATGCAGGTCTGAAAGCTGGTCCGCATGCAGCTTCACCCGCAGCCCATGCTTGGCAGCGGCGGTGAAAACCTGCTCCATCTCCTCCGGCGAAAAGGCGATGCTCTCGCAAAACCCATCGACTGCATCGGCCAGCTTGTGCGCCGCAACGTGAGGGATCATCTCCTCGCACAGCAGGCGCAGATACGCCGCCCGTTCCAGCTCGGGAGGAAAGCCATGCGCGCCCAGGAACGTTGGAAAAATATCAACCTGATCGCCAAGCGACTTCGCAACCTCCAGGCATTTATATTCAGAGTCCGGAGACAAACCGTAGCCGGATTTCACCTCCAGCGTCGTCACCCCTTCAGCGATCAGCGGTGCCATGCGCTTTTGCGCCGCCGCGCGCAGAGCCTGCGCATTCGCCGCGCGCGTGGCTTTCATGGTGCCGAGAATCCCGCCACCGGCGCGGGCAATCTCTTCATAGCTGGCACCGTTCAGCCGTGCCTCGAACTCGCCCGCGCGGTCGCCCGCATAAACAAGATGCGTGTGGCAATCGATCAGCCCGGGCGTGATCCAGCGGCCTTCGCAATCCACGATTTCATCGGCCTCAATGGGCTGCGGGGCGCCAGCATAAAGAATGCGCCCGGCGGCTTCGCGCCACCATGCCGCCTTCCACCACGCCCAGCCCGGCCAACGCCGGGTCCATGGTCGCCAACCTCGCATTTGTAAAAATCCGCTCTGCCCGCATGTTCTATACCTTGGCGTTGAGGGGGATAAGTTGTATATACAATATCCATCCCCAGGAGGCCTGTCCAGTGTCCGAGCGTATCATTTTTCGCCACGCTTTGCTGCCCGGCGGCTGGGCCGAGAATGTTGCGCTCTCCTATGAAAACGGCATGATCACCAAGGTCGAGACTGGCATTTCCGGTGGTGCGGGCATCGCCTTGCCCGGCATGCCCAATCTGCACAGCCACAGCTTCCAGCGCGCCATGGCTGGCAAGGCGGAGCTGCGCGGCCCATCAGCCGATAGTTTCTGGACCTGGCGGGAGCTGATGTACCGCCTCGCCTTGTCGCTGGACCCGGACGATGTGCAGGCCATCGCCACCCGGGCCTTTACCGAGATGCTGGAAGGCGGTTTTTGCGCTGTCGCCGAATTTCATTATCTGCACCACGCGCCGGATGGCTCGCCCTACGCGGACATTGCCGAGATGGCCTCGCGCCTCGCCGCCGCCGCGCAGGAAACCGGCATCGAGCTGCTGCTGCTGCCCGTGTTCTACGCCCATTCCGGCTTCGGCGGAAAACCGCCCGCCGAGGGCCAGCGCCGCTTCATCAACTCGCTCGACAGCTACGCCAAACTTCACGCGCGCTGCAAAGAGCTTGCCGCCACCGGCATCGCCCCGCATTCGCTCCGCGCCGCCACGCTTGAGGAGCTGAACGCGTTGGTGACGCTGAATGGCACAGCGCCCTTCCATATCCATATCGCCGAGCAGACCGCCGAGGTGGAGGCTTGCGTGCAATTCTCCGGCGCCAGACCGGTGGAATATCTTCTGGCCAACGCGCCGGTTTCCGAAAATTGGTGCCTGGTGCACGCCACCCATATCACCGAACGCGAAGCCCAGGGCATGGCGGCTACGAAGGCGGTGGCGGGGCTTTGCCCGATCACCGAGGCCAATCTGGGCGACGGCATTTTCCCCGCCCAGCATTTCACCGGCGCCTATGGCATCGGCTCGGACTCTAACGTGCTGATCGATGTCGGGCGGGAATTGCAAATGCTTGAATATTCCCAACGTCTCGGCCAGCGTCAGCGGAACGTCATGGCCACCACAACGATTCGCTCCACCGCCACCGCTTTGTACCAGCACGCCCTCGCGGGTGGCGCGCAGGCGATGGGGCTTGGCCACGGCTTGACCGTTGGCGCCCCCGCCAGCTTCGTCACCATCGCGGGTGAAGCGCCGGAGGATGCGCTGGCCGATGCCGTGTTCACCGCCCGCAGCCCCGCCGTGCGCGATGTATGGGTGCGCGGACAGCGCGTGGTGGAAAACGGGCGGCATATGCGCGCCGAAAAAGCCCGCGCCGGGTTCGACGCCGTTCTACGCAAGCGCCTCTAGCCGCCATGGATGATCTCCGCCCACCCAAACTCTATGAGCAGGTCAAGAGCTATCTGCGCGACGGCATCGCCGCCGGCACCTGGAAGGCTGGCGAGAAAATCCCGTCCGAGTTCGAGCTGATGGACCGGCTCGGCGCCTCCCGCATGACGGTGCATCGCGCCCTGCGGGAGCTTTCCGCCGAGGGCGTGCTGCTGCGCGTGCAGGGCGCGGGCAGCTTCGTGCAGGCCCCGGCCCCGCGCTCGCCGCTGCTGGAAATCCACGACATCGCCGAGGATATCGCAAGGCGCGGCCATGTTCACCGGGCCGAGGTGCTGACGCTGGAGGCCCGCCCGGCGGGGCCGGAGATCGGCGCCGAATTCTCTCTCCGCCCACGTGGCAAATTATTTTATTCCGAGATCGTGCATTTCGAGAACGAGGTCCCGGTGCAGCTGGAGGAGCGCTATGTCTCCCCCACCTTCGCGCCGGATTATCTGGCGCAGGATTTTTGCGCCCTCACCCCCAACCGCTATCTGCAATCCATCGAGCCGCCTTATGAGGTGGAGCATATCATCCATGCCGCGACGGCGGATGCGCGGGTGCAGAAGCTGCTGCGCCTCGCCCCGCTTGACGCCTGCCTGTGCCTGCTCCGCCGCACCTGGACAGAGGCCGGGCCCGCCACCCGCTCGCTGCTCACCCATCCCGGCAGCCGCTACAGCCTGGGCAGCCGCTATAAGCTGGCGGATTTCCACGCCCGCCCCGGCTAGGGTGGAACGCGACAACTACAAGTGGTATATAAATAAAAATACACACGCCCAGCGTTATCTTTCCAAACCATTCCCGGATCGTTAAGTTTTTTCCATGCCGCGCTGGGAGGCGGTGAAGATTGGATCACGACATACTGCTTCTGTCCGGAGCGCTCGGTATATTGTCGCTCGGCATCCTCGCCCTCGGGACGGACATTCTGGCGAGTTCCCGGCGCAGGGCAGCTTTGGCCGCCGCCCCGCAGGACGAGTTACGGGCCTTTCTACGCGCCGCCCCTCCCATGCGTGCGCAACCCGCCATGCCCGAACCGGAGCCGGGTAAGCCCGCTTCCCTCGGGCCCTTAACTTTTGAACCATCTCTGGTCTTGGAGCCCCCCACCGCGTTGAAACTCGCACCGGCACAGGCCGAAGCACAGGCGGCGGACGGCTTCGTATTCCGGCGCCATGTCTCGCGGGATTTCGCCTCCATGGAGCTAAGCCACAAGCGCTTCCGCCCGGCGCCCGAGCCCGAAAACCCGCCCCCCGCGCCGCTGGATTTCTCCACCATCCAGAGCGAGGTCCGCGCCGCGCTGGGCGCCGCGGCTCCCGCCTTTCCGCCCCCTATACCCCATGGCGCACAACTCACCTGGACGGAACCTGGGCGCCTGGCTGTGCTATCCCTGGCCGGCGCCCCGGCGGAAGCAGGCCTCGCCTTGCTGCGGGACCACGGCGTCGCCACGCTCATCGCTGCCTCCGGCCATCCGTTCCGGCTGCCTGTGGAGGGGATCGACATTCTCTCCCTCCCGCACGGCTCAGGCGCCGCCGCGCTGACGACCCGGCTACGTGCCAAGCTCGCGGATGGAGGGCGAATCGCCTTTCATACCGAATCCGGGCTTAGTGGCGCAGCCGCCCAGCTGGCGGCGCGCTTTTCCAGCCGCCAGGCGGGTTAAACCTCTTCCTCCACGCCGAGGCGGCGCAGGAATTCCGGCACACCCTCGCCCGCCGTGGCGGCGATCACGTGGTCGAAATAGTGCCCGCCGGTCGGGGCTGGATTGATTTCATACAGCACGCAGCCACGGCCATTGCGCCGCGCCTCTGCGGCGAACCCGGCGGCTGGATACACCACGCCGGACGTGCCGATGGCGCAGAACACGTCCGCCCGGTCCAACGCCGCCACGATCTCATCCATATGGTAGGGAATTTCCCCGAACCAGACGATGTCCGGGCGCATCGCCGCCGCGCCGCAGGCGGGGCAGAGCGTCTCGACGCCTGAATCAGCCAGCCATGGCCCCGTCTCTTCACAGGCGGCGCAGAGCAGCTTGCGCAGCTCGCCATGCATATGCAGCAACGCCGTGCTGCCCGCACGTTCATGCAGATCATCCACATTCTGGGTGACCAGCAGGAACTCGCCGCGCCCCCGCCAGGCCCGCTCCAACGCCGCCAGCGCCAGATGCGCCCTGTTGGATTCCACCTCATGCAGTTGCGCACGCCGCAGATTATAAAAATGATGCACAAGCGCAGGGTCCCGCAAAAACCCTTCCGGCGAGGCGACATCCTCGATCCGGTGATTTTCCCACAACCCATCCGCCGCGCGGAAGGTGGAGATGCCCGATTCCGCTGAAATGCCAGCCCCTGTCAGCACCACGATATTCATGCCCTGGCCTCCTCTCGCCCGTGCGGAAGGCTACCAAGCCTCCGTGCCGGTTGAAACAAGCTTCCAGCGGGACGGCTAATCATTTAGGTGAATATCGGTAAGTACAACCCCCACGTGCGACGCATCTTGGGCCTTCGCAGGGCCGCCTTGCAAACAATGTCTACCTATCTGCCGCATTTTCATGTTTCCAGGGAAAGATGCCCAAGCCGGATGAACTTATCTTTGCCCTGAAGACCTTCACGCGGCGCCATGCTGGCCTTCTATATTTCCAGCTGTCTAGGGCTCGATAACCCTTACTGGTCGATGGCAACCGCCTACATCGTTGCCCATCCCTTCGCCGGCGCCATGCGCTCCAAGTCCCTGTACCGGTTCTTCGGCACGCTCATCGGCGGCGCCGCCGCGGTGATCATGGTGCCGACCCTGGCCAACGCCCCTGTCCTGCTCTGCATCGCCATGGCGCTCTGGGTGGGGCTTTGCCTCTATATCGCGCTGATGGACCGTACACCGCGCGCTTATACCTTCATGCTCTCGGGCTATACGGCCGGGATCATCGGCTTTCCCGCCGTTACCGATCCCGGCCATGTGTTCGAAATCGCGCTGACGCGCTGCGAGGAGATTACGCTCGGCATCGTTTGCACCACCGTCATCGGCACGCTGGTCATGCCGCGCTCTTTGGGGCCGGTGCTGGCGCGGCGCGTCTCCTCCTGGGTGCAGCCAGCCGTTGACTGGGCGAGTTCCGCCTTGGCCGGAGACGGTGAATCCCAGCCAGCGCGGGACGCACGCCGCCGCCTGGCCTTCGAGGCCACCGATACGGCAATGATGGTCTCGCAACTCGCCTATGATATTTCGCTCATGCAATCGGCCGTGCGGCAGGTCACGCGCCTGCGCATGTATGTGATCAGCCTGATGCCGGTTCTCAGTTCCATCGGCCAGCGCGTGGCTGAGCTGCGCCGCCTGGACGGCATCACCCCCGCCGTGCAGGCGGTGCTGACTCGGACCGATGAATGGATCAAGGCCGGCGAGCCGGACGAGGCGAACCAGCTCTTGCATGAAATCCGTGAACTCGATCACGAGCCGCCCAACTGGACTGGCCTGCTGCGTGCCAGCCTTGCCGTGCGGCTGGAAGAGCTGGTGCGCATCGTGCATCAGTCGCGGCAGTTGCGCAGGCATGTGACGGACGGCACCCCAGCCCCGGGCAACCCTGCGCTGGAAGCCGAATATATCGCCATCACCCGCGAGAACCGCGACCATAAACTCGCCCTTCTCTCGGCCTTTTCCGCAGCACTTGCCATTCTTCTCGTCTGTGCGATCTGGATCGAGACGGCATGGACCTATGGCGCGGGGGCGGCGGTCATGGTGGCGGTCGGCTGCTCCTTCTTCGCCGCGCAGGACGACCCCGCCCCGGGCATCGCGCAGATGCTGAGCAATTGTGTGATCCTGACCGGCATCGTTTTCATCTACGACTTTGCGATCCTGCCGAAAGTGGTGGGGTTCGATGAGCTTTATCTCGTCCTTCTACCGGCCGGGCTAATCATTGGCGTGCTCATTTCACGCCCCGCCACCTTCGGCACCGGCCTGGTGCTGGGCGCCTTTGGTGCCACCCAATTGGCGCTGGGCAACGGTTACGATACCGATCTCATAAAATTCACGGGCAGCTCCCTCAGCCTCCTCATCGGGCTTGGCAGCGCTCTGGTGATCACACGCCTCATCCGCTCCGTCGGCGCCGCCTGGAGCGCGGACCGGCTGATGCGGGCAAACTGGCACGACGTGGCCGCCGCGGCCGAGGCCAGCACGGCACCGGACCGCGCCGCCCTGACCGGCATCATGATGGACCGGCTGGGGCTAATGATGCCGCGCCTCGCGGCTGTGGCCACAGGCGCTGACAGCGCGGCCGCCGGCGCCATGCTGGACCTGCGCGTCGGCCTCAACATCATCGCGCTGCACCGCGAGCAATGGCGCCTGCCGCCCGCCGCGCGGGAGGGCAGCCAGCTCATCTTCTATCGTGTTGCCGCCTATTACCGTGGCAACCCGCGCCAGCCGGCACCAGCCTCCCTGGTGGTGGCGCTGGACGAAACGATGAACGCGCTAATGAACGACGCTTTGGCCTACCGCGCGGCGTTGATGATTCTGTCCGGCTTGCGCTCGGCACTTTATCCTGAAGCACCGCCTCCGGAATTCATTTCCCCCACCCCTGCTTTGGTCGCCTCATGATTGGTGAAATCAACATCTACGGTGTGCTGTTTCCACCGCTGCTCATCTGGGCCGGCATCGCCCTGGTGCTCTCCGCGATCATCCGGCGCGCGATCTCGGCACTAGGCCTCTACCGTTTTATCTGGCACCGGCCGCTCTTCGACCTTTGCCTGCTCGTCATACTGACCGGGCTCATCAGCCTGGCTGCCAACAATTATTTCTGATCCCGGAGTCCCATGAAGCCCGCCTCCTTTGTTTACCGCTTTATCGTTACGTTGGTGGCCCTGGTGATTGCCGGGCTCATCGGCTGGCAACTCTGGGTCTATTATATGGAAAGCCCCTGGACGCGCGACGGGCGCGTGCGGGCGGATATCGTCTCACTGGCACCGGATGTCACCGGGCCGGTGGTGCAGGTTTTCGTGCATGACAATCAAACGGTACATACGGGCGAACCGCTTTTCCAGATCGACCCCGTCCGCTTCAACCTGGCGCTGGCCCAGGCCAAGGCAGCCTTGGCGCAGGCCAAAGCCGCCGAGGCCAAGGCCCATGCCACGATGCTGAACGCGCAAGTGAACGCGGCGCGCTATGCCTCGCTTTCCAGCCAACGCCACCTCCGCCATCTCGCGCGACGATGCCAGCACCCAGTCGCAAGAGGCACAGGCGGCTTATGCCGCCGCACAGGCTGCCACTGCCGCGGCGCAGGCGGATCTCGGTGTCGCGCAATACAACCTGCAACGCAGCACCATCCGGGCCTCGGTGAATGGGGAGATCACCAACTTCTCCATGCAGCCGGGCGATTATGTGAACGCCGGCACGCCGGTTCTGGCCATCGTCGATACCGATTCACTTTATGTGGACGGCTATTTCGAGGAGACCAAGCTGCGCCACATTCAGATTGGCGACAAGGCGAGCGTGCAGCTGCTCCAAGGCGGCGGCGCCATTCAGGGCCATGTGCAGGGCTTCGCGGCGGGCATCGCGGATTCCGAGCGCATCGCCGCCCCCACCTTACTGGCGGACGTGAATCCCACCTTCACCTGGGTACGCCTCGCGGCACGAATTCCCGTGCGCATCGCAATCGACAAGGTGCCTGCCGGCACACATCTGGTGGCGGGTATGACCTGCACGGTCGCCATCGCGCCGGACAAAAATCAGAACCAATAGTAATATAGAGAGTGGCCGCGCGCTGGATCAATATGCATCTGGATTGAACCGCTTGGTTCAATCCAGATGCATCGCAACAAAGCGATCTAGTTTTGCGCGTAGAGAACCCGCAGCACCACGAACCAGTTTTCCCGGTTGCCGGCCAATAGGCCTTGGGCGTTGGCGTGTAGATGCTCCATCGCCACAGCATCTTCCGTATTGCCGACGACGATCTCGAC
Source organism: uncultured Pseudomonadota bacterium (assembly GCA_963827925.1). Classification (GTDB taxonomy): domain Bacteria; phylum Pseudomonadota; class Alphaproteobacteria; order Acetobacterales; family Acetobacteraceae; genus Acidocella. The sequence continues at coordinate 121,038 of CAWHDE010000007.1, forward strand.
CATTCCCGGTCCGCCGCCGGTGACGATGCCGCAATGCGCTGGGAAGAGATATGATGTCGGCAAATCTTTAAAGGTGAGATCGCGCGCGCCACCGCGCGGGAAGCACACAAGATCCCCCAAACGCGGTGCGTAATCCTTAGGGTTCTCTGCGATCAGCAGCTTGCCGGGATAATAAGGCCGCGCTGCATCATTAATATAAGTCGCGTGGTTCGGTGCGTACGGAAAATCCGGCCCTGCCCCGGCAATGCGCATGACATAAGAGATAAACGCCGCCGACCAGGCATAATCGCCATTCACCGCCACGGAAAACAACTTGCCGTTGTCGTCATGCTTGCCGGTCCAGCGCGCATCGGGCTCGCCCGCGTTCATCCCTTCCCACCAATATTCGCCGACGCGCTGCCACAGCCCCTGCTGGCGCTCGGGCATCGTGGCATCACGCAGCACATAGCCAGCGCCGTCATGATCAGCCAAACGCTCGCCCCAGAGCCGCCATTCGCGTAACGCGACCGCCACGGCGGCACTGCGCGAGAACGGTGCATAGCCGCCATTGGCGAAGGGCGGCGCATGAGTTCCTTCCGCGCAGGCAGGATAATAGAGCAAAGACAGAAAAGAATGGCCGCTTTTTTGAAAAAAAGCGGCGCAGAAAACTTTTGTTAATTTAGGGCGAATGGCTTCACGCGAGGTCGCTGAACATCTCTGTCAGGGCGGCCTCGGTCGCATCGCACAAACCGCGCTCGGTGATCAGCCCGGTCACGAGGCGCGCCGGCGTCACGTCAAAAGCCGGGTTGGCGGCGGGGCTCGATGTCGGCACGATGCGCACGGTGGCGATGGAACCATCCAGCGCGCGGCCGGTCATCGTCGTCACTTCGAGCGGCTGAACGCTCCTCGATGGGAATATCGGAAAGCCCGTCACGGATCGTCCAATCAACGGTCGAAGACGGCAAAGCGACCCAGAAAGGCACGCCATTATCGCGCGCCGAGAGCGCCTTTAAGTAAGTGCCGATCTTGTTGCAGACATCGCCCTGGCGCGTCACGCGGTCGGTGCCGACAATCACCAGATCAACGTCGCCGTGCTGCATGAAATGCCCGCCAGCATTATCCGAGATCACCGTATGGTTCACGCCATGCTTGCCCAGTTCCCAGGCTGTGAGGGATGCGCCCTGGTTGCGCGGGCGTGTTTCCTCCACCCACACATGCACGTCGATCCCGGAATCATGCGCCATATAGATAGGCGCGAGCGCCGTGCCCCAATCCACGGTGGCGATCCAGCCTGCATTGCAATGCGTCAGCACATTCACGCGCTTGCCGCCGCGCGCCTTCTCCTGAATCAGCTCAAGGCCGTTGCGCCCAATCGCCTCATTCACCGCGACATCCTCATCGCAGATCTTCGCGGCTTCGTTGTAGGCCGCAGCGGCGCGGGCACCCGGCTCCAGCTTGCGCAACACCGCGCTCATGCGCCCAAGCGCCCAGCGCAGATTGATGGCGGTGGGGCGCGTAGCGCCCAGCACCTCCAGCGCCTGCACCAAGGCCGCGTCGGAACTGTCCGCGCGCATTGCCAACGCCACGCCGTAAGCGGCGGAGGCGCCGATCAGCGGCGCGCCACGCACCAGCATCGCCTTGATGGCATGCGCCATTTCCTCAAGCGTGGTGAGGCGGACGAGATCAACCGTCCAGGGCAACTTGGTCTGGTCGATGATGCGGACAGACCAGCGATCTGTCTCATCCACCCAGATCGAGCGGTACGGGGTGCCGTCAATTTTCATGGCGTCAAGAGTTCCTAAAGTTTTTGATGCAAAGCGCAGACAAGGGTGAATAAGCGCCGCGCGGTGGGAAAATCAATCATCACTTTGCCCGCGAGCCGCTCGATCATCAGCTCAGCACCTTCATTATGCAGGCCGCGCCGCCCCATATCGATGGCCTGGATACGCGCCTCACGCCCTTCCGCCACCGCGCCGGCATAGGAATCCAACAGCATCTGATAGTCGCGGATCAGCATCTTGAACGGCCCTAGCGCCAACAGCACAGCCTGCACAGGCTGGTCGTTCCCGTCACGGACATCGAATACCAGCCTGCCTTCCTGGACGGAAAGATGCAGGATGCTTTGCAGTTCCGGAAATCCTGGCAGATGAAACTCATTCTCCTGCGCCAGGTCATTCACCGCCTGCTCACGGTCGGCCTGCTGCAAATCGGAGATCCGGTGCAGCGCCTTACCGTCCAGAACAATCCGCGTCAGCCTGCCTTTTGCATCCGCCATTACAGCCTCCCGCGCCTTATGCCGAAATTAGATGACCTGACCTTGCACCCCTGTCCGCAAAACGCCCCATCCTGCCGGGCAATCATGCTGCCCTGCAAAACGCCCCCATATCGTCAGATGCGAGCATAACAATTATGGAAAGGCACGACAAATAGCAGATTTTATCCGACACCGCAGCAAGCATCCCCCTTTTCCGCCCGCCCCGGCAACGAACATGCGACCCGGAATGGAACATATCTCTCCTGGTTGTTTGGCACATCTTCCCAGTTGTTCATCATCCATTCACGTTCGGCGTGAACACAGTTTCGCGAAGCCCAAACAACCCGTGCGACGCTACGTAATGTTGTTTTTTCGAACCATCTTTTTCGAGGTTGGAAACAGGCAAAAAATGGCGGCGGCATGGCGCATTAACGGCGAAACCATCGTTGCGGCATGGCATTTGCACAAAACAAGAAAAAAAATGCGTGAATACGACCGTTTGCATACGCTTTTTATTGACAGCGCGATGCGAGAAGCCGAATAGCAATTCTTGCGTGCATTACGCGATTCGCGTCGCAACCGCGTTTGTTTTCTGCCGGTCAAGGAGCCCGCGCGCGAAATTAAGAAGGGCGGCTTTTCGCCGTGGAAAAAGACGTTTCTGTGCCGGACCGCGACCTACCGGAACTCAACCATAACCTTGAATGCAAGGAGCATCTCACGTGACCATTGAAGACCAGGACAACACACAGCGGGCGCAGCCGCTGGCCGTGCGGGCAACCGCCAAGAAGACCGCTGCCGCGAAGAAGCCCGCCGCAAAGAAGCCTGCCGCGAAGAAGCCTGCTGCGAAGAAAGCTGCAGTGAAGAAGCCGGCCACGAAGAAGGCCGCCACCGCTGCCAAGAAGCCGGCAGCGAAGAAGACCGCCGCCGCTAAGAAGCCGGCAGCGAAGAAGGCCGCCGCTGCTAAGAAGCCGGTAGCGAAGAAGACCGCCGCCGCCAAGAAGCCGGTGGCGAAGAAGACCGCAGCCGCCAAGAAGCCGGTGGCGAAGAAGACCGCAGCCGCCAAGAAGCCGGTGGCGAAGAAGACCGCAGCCGCCAAGAAGCCGGTAGCGAGGAAGACCGCAGCCGCCAAGAAGCCGGTAGCGAAGAAGACCGCCGCCGCCAAGAAGCCGGTAGCGAAGAAGACCGCAGCCGCCAAGAAGCCGGTGGCAAAGAAGACCGCCGCCGCCAAGAAGCCGGTGGCAAAGAAGACCGCCGCCGCCAAGAAGCCGGTGGCAAAGAAGACCGCCGCCGCCAAGAAGCCGGTGGCAAAGAAGATCGCCGCCGCCAAGAAGCCGGTGGCAAAGAAGACCACTGCCCCGCGCAAGCCGCGCAAGGTGACACCGCCTCCCGCGGTCGAAACACCGATGATGCCGGAAGAGACCCCGGAGGCCTTCACCCCGACCACCGACAGCTTCAACTAACGGCCCTTCATATGGGCTTAAGGAAACAGGCGCGGCCTCCGCGCCTGTTTTTTTATGCGCCTTGCGCCAGCCAATCCTCGATCAGCCGCCTTGCAATGGAATCATGCGACGGCAGGCCGAAACCAAGCGCCACATGGTCGCGTATCTCGGCACGCGTGAACCAGCGCGCATCGCGGATCTCGTCGTCCTGCAGCACGATCTCCTCGCTCACGCCTTCCGCGTGGAAACCCAGCATCAGCGAGGCTGGAAACGGCCAAGGCTGGCTTGAATGATAATAGACCGCCCCTACCCTTACGCCGGTTTCCTCAAACACCTCGCGGCGTACGCTGTCTTCCAGGCTCTCGCCCGGTTCAACAAAACCCGCCAGCGTGGAATACATATTCCTCTCGCGCGGGAAACGATGCGACTGCCCGAGCAGCGCCCTCTCGCCGCATGCGACCAGCATGATCACGGCGGAATCGGTACGCGGAAAATGCTCTTTTTCGCATTGTGTGCACTGCAGCACCCATCCCGCGCGCTGGGGCGCCAACGCCCCGGCACAGAGCGGGCAATATTTATGCGTGGCATGCCAATTGAACATGGCGCGCGCGGTGGCTAGCAAGGCGGCATCCAGCATCGGCAACAAAGACGTCAGGCCGCGCAGCTCCACGAAGCTCTCCGCATCTATCCCAGGCGGCAAATCGCCCTCTGACAGATCGAGTGCGAACAAAGGCACATCATCGGCAAGCCCCAGGAACAAATCCGGCGCACGCCCAAAAGGCGGCAGCATCACCGCGCGCGGTGCCTCGCCCTCAATATCGACAAACACCTTGCCATTGCACAGCAGCACATAGCGGCTCGCAGTATCCCGCACCGCTTCTGCCTGCCACGCCGCATCCTCGCGCAAGTGCGCGGCACGGTCCAACGCCCCGCTGCTATAGTGGTTGGGTTCGCTTTTATGAGTAAAATCCATGGCTTCACCATGTGGCATGGAGCCCTTTTCCTGCCAAGCTTGCGCTCTGGCGCGGCAGCGGGATAATCAGCGCGGGGGATCGGCGGCGGACATCGCGGCCCGCCAACCTGGTCAGGGCCGGAAGGCAGCAGCCACAACGGATTTCGCATGGGTCGTTGTCCGGTCTCCCACCTTATTCTCGTTTTCCTCGCAGACGGGTGGCACGCCAATCATGGGTTTGTTCGACGACGAAGCGCCGACGCCGCCGCCACCGGGCCCCTCCCTGTTTGGCGACGAGCCGGCGGAAGAGGCACCGAAGGCCGCCGCCTACCGCGTGCTGGCCCGCAAATACCGGCCCACCACATTCGACGATCTGATCGGCCAGGACGCCTTGGTGCGCACTTTGCGCAATGCCTTCGCGATGAACCGCATCGCCCATGCCTTCATGCTCACCGGCGTGCGCGGCGTGGGTAAAACCACTACCGCGCGTATTCTGGCCCGTGCGCTCAATTGTACCGGGCCGGATGGCACAGGCGGGCCGACGCCCGACCCGTGCGGCGTGTGCGAGAATTGCATCGCCATTCTGGCCGACCGCCACCCGGACGTGGTGGAGATGGATGCGGCCTCCAATACCGGCATCGATGATGTCCGTGAGATCATCGAGGCGACGCGCTTCCGGCCGCTCTGCGCGCGAGGAGAAAGATCTTCATCATCGACGAGGTGCATATGCTCTCGAAGGCGGCGTTCAACGCGCTGCTGAAAACGCTGGAAGAGCCGCCGCCGCATATTAAATTCGTTCTGGCGACGACCGAGATCCGCAAAGTTCCCATCACGGTGCTGTCGCGCTGCCAGCGTTTCGACCTGCGCCGCGTGGCGGTGGAGGTGCTGGCAGACGCATTTCACACGCATTGCCGGGCTGGAGAAGATTGCCATCGCGCCTGGCGCCATCGCGCATATCGCGCGAGCCGCCGACGGTTCGGTGCGCGACGGCCTCTCGCTGCTCGACCAGGCGATTGCGCGCGGTGCCGAGGATGGCGCGGAGATAGGCGCCGCCATGGTCGCGGACATGCTCGGCCTCGCCGACCGCGGCTTTGTTTTCGATTTGATGGACGCGGTGGTGGCCGGCGACGCGGCGCAGGCGCTGCAATTCGCCGATGACGCTTATGAGCGCGGCGCCGATCCCGGCGTGCTGCTGGCCGATCTGCTCGGGCTGGCGCATTTGCTGATGCGGATGAAAACCGTACCGTCCTTGGCCAGCAGTTCGGCGCTGCCGGAGGCGGAGCGCACGCGCGGCGCGGCGCTGGCGCAGATGCTCTCCGTGCCGCTGTCTGGGGCGCTTTTGGCAGATGCTGCTCAAAGGGCTGCAGGAAGTGGAGACCGCGCCGGATAAGCGCGCGGGTGCCGAAATGATTCTGATCCGGCTGTGCCATGTGGCGGATATGCCGCCGCCGGGCGAGCTGCTGAAAAAACTCAGCGGAAAACCCCCGGTACTTCGATGAGCGGCCTGCCTGCATCTGGACCCGGCGGCGGCGGCGCGCGCGCGGTGGCCGGCGGCGGCGCCATGCTGCAGGCAGCGCCCCGTGGTTTGACCTTTCAGGATGTTGTCGCGCTGGCCGCGCAAAAGCGCGACGTGATGCTGTATGCGCATCTGCGTCAATCCGCGCATCTCGTGCGCTTCGCACCGCCGGTCATCGAATTGCGGCTGGCGGACACGGCGCCGCGCGACACAGTGCAAAAGCTGGCGGCGATGCTTGAAGCGGAAACGGGCAAGCGCTGGACCATCGCGCTGTCCAATCTGCCGGGCGAGCCGACGATCGATGAGGCCGAGGGGGTCGCGACCGCGAAAGCCAAGGATGAGGCTTTGGCGCATCCGCTGGTGCAGGCTATTTTAACGGCCTTTCCCGGGCGCGGGTGGAGACACAACATGTGCCGGAAGCCGAGCCCGAAATCCCTGCCGATTGGGCGGCCCTGGTGCCGCCTGACGAGCTTTACGAAGGAGATGAGTGATGAAGAATCTCGCCGGCATGATGAAGCAGGCGCAGCAGATGCAGCAAAAAATGGCTGAGATGCAGGCGAAGCTTGAAGCGACCGAGATTGAGGGTGTGGCAGGCGCTGGGCTGGTGCGCGTCACGCTGACCGGTAAGGGTGTTCTTAAAGCGGTGAAGATCGACCCCAAGCTGATCGACCCCAGCGAGGCAGAGATGATCGAGGATCTGGTGGTGGCGGCGCATGCCGACGCCAAGGGCAAGCTCGATGCGATGATGGAATCCGAGACGCGCGAATGCCATGGGCGGGATCAAGCCTGCCGCCGGGTCTGAAACTGCCGTTCTGAATGGGCGGTCCCGAAGTCGAAAATCTGATCGCGCTATTTTCCCGGCTGCCGGGCCTAGGGCCGCGCAGTGCGCGGCGCATTGTGCTGAAGCTGCTGCGCGAGCCGGAGACGCGGCTGACACCTCTGGCAGAGGCGTTGCGCGCGGCGGCGGCAAGTGTGCGCAGCTGTTCCATCTGCGGCAATCTGGATTCCGCCGATCCCTGCGCCATCTGCACGAGCCCCGCGCGCGAGCGGCGCATTTGCGTGGTCGAGGGGGTGGCGGATTTATGGGCGCTGGAGCGGGCGCATATTTATCGCGGCGTTTACCATGTGCTGGGTGGCACGCTCTCAGCATTGGCGGGGCGCGGGCCGGACGATCTGGCCATTGCCGCGTTGCTGGCACGGCTGGAACGCGAGCGGGTGGAAGAGATTATTCTGGCGCTGCCTGCCACGGTGGAAGGTGCTACCACGGCGCATTATTTGGCCGAGACGGCTGAAGCATTTTGCCGTGCCGGTGTCGCGCCTGGCGCAGGGCGTGCCGATGGGCGGGGCGCTGGAAGTGCTGGACGAGGGCACGCTGGCGACGGCCTTGCGGGCGCGCAGCCCGGCTTGAGCGCGGGGCAAAACTCCCCCATAGCGCCAGTATGAGCACACTCGACCCCGCGGACTGGTCCGCGCTTCGCGCCCTCGGCCACCAGATGCTGGACGACATGGTGGACCACCTCGCCACATTGCGCGACAGCCCCGTATGGCGGCCGATGCCCGGCCCCTGTGCGCGAGGGCTTCGAGGCCCCGATACCGGCTCAGGGCACCTCGCCAGAGGCGCTGTATGAGCGTTTCCAGACCGATATCCAGCCTTACGTTACAGGGCAACACTGCACCCCCGCTTCATGGGCTGGGTGCATGGCGGCGGCAACCCGGTGTCCATGCTGGCCGAGCTGCTGGCCGGGGCCATGAACGCCAATTGCGGCGGGCGCGACCATGCCGGCATTGCCGTGGAACGCCAGGTGATCGCCTGGGCCGCGGAGATGCTGGGCATGCCGGCGCAAACCTCCGGCGTGCTGCTCACCGGCTCCTCGATGGCCAATTTTGTCGCCGTACTTTGTGCCCGCTACAAGGCGCTGGGCGCAGAACGGCCGCACGCGAAGGGGTGAGAGGCGCAAAACTCACCGCCTATGCCTCGGCCGGCGTGCATCGCTGCGTGCCCGGCGCGCTGGACATGGCGGGGCTTCGGCAGCGGCGCGCTTCGCCGCATCCCGGTGGATGAAAATTTCCAGATGGATATTGCGGCGCTTGCGTGCCGCCATCGCCGCCGATAAGGCGGCGGGCTGCACCCCGTTCCTCATCGTCGGCACCGCCGGCACGGTGGATGTCGGCGCGTTCGATGATCTCGATGAGCCTCGCCGACATCGCCGCGGCAGGAAGGCGCCTGGTTCCATGTCGATGGCGCCTTCGGCGCGCTGGCCGTGCTTTCGCCCCGCTGAAGCCCGCGACCGCCGGCATTGAGCGAGCCGATTCCGTCGCTTTCGATTTCCATAAATGGGCGCAGGTGACTTACGATTCCGGCTGCGTGCTGGTGCGCGACCCCGCGCATCGAACTGGCCACCTTCGCCCAGGCCACGAACTACCTCGCCGCCGCCCCTCGCGGCCTGGCCGGCGGTGCGCCCTGGCCGTGCGATCTTGGCCCCGATCTCTCCCGCGGCTTCCGCGCGCTGAAAATATGGATGACCCTCTCCGCCTACGGCACCCAAGGCTCTGGCGAGGCATGGTGGAGACACCTGCGCCCTCGCCCAGCGCCTGGCCGCCGCCGTTGCACGCCAGCAACCGGCTCGCTCTGCTGGCGCCGGTAAAACTCAACATTGTCTGTTTCGGCATCGCAGGGTTCAGGACGACGCAAGACGGCGGATCTGGTGGCCGATTTGCAGGAGGAGGGACTGTTTGCGCCTTCCACCACCACCATCGACGGCCGCACCGCCATCCGCGCCGCCATCGTCAACCACCGCACCACGGACGAAGATATCGACGCGCTGGTCGCCGAAATCCTGCGGCGGATTTAGAGCGCGTTCAGCTTGACGCGAGCGCGCCAAGCCGAACGAGCTCTAACCAACAGCGTTAAGCATTGACCTGTTTTGCCCAGCTACGTGTTGCGATTGAGGTTATTTTATCTGGCTGCGCGATCAGGCTGTTCCACGCGCTGCAGCAGGCTTCGACGATTGCCTCCTGGGTTTCGAATACTCTGTTTGCCAGATAATTTTGCCGGAGAAACTGCCATATGTTTTCCTGCGGGTTCAGTTCTGGTGCATAGGGAGGCAATGGAAGTAGGCTGATGTTGTCGGGAAGTTTGAGTTTGTCACCGGCCTGATGCCAACCGGCCCCGTCGAGTGTTATGATGGCATGGGCGCCTGGTGTCACGCACTTGCTGATCTCGGCCAGATGCATGTTCATTGCTGCGGCGTTGACGTAGGGCAGAACCAAAGCAGCACCGGTGCCACGGGCCGGACATACGGCACCGAAGATGTAGGCCCATTTATAACGGCAATCGCGTGGCGCTGACGGACGGCTGCCCCGCCTTGCCCAAAGCCGGGTCAATGTTCCTTGCTGGCCGACCCGCGCTTCGTCTTGCCACCAGAGTTCGATTGGTTTGCCATGGGCGTGTTGCGGGATTGCGGCGGCGACCAGATCGGGGAAGTTTTTTTGTGCGCCTCCTGGGCTGCAGCATCGTGACCGGTGTGGCGTGGCCGGGCCGACAGCCGGCGAAAGCCAAGGCGGCGTAGCAAGTCACCGACACTGCGTTCAGCCAGATGAATGCCAAAGCGCGTTTCAATCAGATGCGACAGATCGATGCGCCGCCAGCGTACCACGCCGTGCTCAGACAAACTCGGTCCATCTTGCACCAGCCGTGCAACTTCCGCTTCCTGTTCGGACGTCAGCCGGGGCTTCGGGCCAGGTGGTATGCGGCTCGATAGCCCGGCCAGGCCAAGATCATTGTAACGATGCACCCAGTCGCGCAGCGTCTGGCGATCCATGCCGCACAAAACCGCCGCTTCCGTACGCGATCGACCATCCAAAACCAGAGCTAAAGCCAACATCCGGCGCGATGCATCCGAATCTCGGGACTGCGCCGCAGCACGGCGCAGTCCCGAGGCATCCAAATCCATCCGCGTAATTGAAACGGCCATGCCACCCCCCAAATCGACGAGAGAGAAGCGAATCACATCATGCGGATATTGGGAATCCCGCGCAGAGTCAAAAACTGCCGCCGTTGGTATAATTCTTTGATGAGAGACTGATTCACGCCTTCGGTTTACGCGCAAGGCGCGTCAACCTCAGGCGATCAGGCTCTAGTCCTTCGGAAGACGCACGGCGATGCTCGCCGCATGCGCGGTCAGCCCCTCCGCCTCGGCCAGCACCACGGCGGCGGGGCCAAGGGCGGCCAGCGCGTGGTGCGGCACGCCTGCATAGGTGGTGCGCTTCATGAAATCAAAGACCGACAGGCCGGAGGCAAACCGCGCCGTGCCGGAGGTGGGCAGCACATGGTTCGGCCCGATGATGTAATCACCCATCGCCTCCGGCGTGTTGCGGCCCAGGAACACCGCCCCGGCATGGCGCACCTTGGCGAAAACCGGCTCCGGGTCCGCCAGCATCAGCTGCAAATGCTCCGGCGCCACGCGGTTGGCGATGGAAACCGCCTCATCCCAATCCTTCACCAGAATGATCGCGCCATGGCGCCGCCAGCTCGCCCCGGCAATCTCCCGGCGCGGCAGCGTCTCCAGCGCCTGCTCCACGGCTGCCTCAACCGCCGCAGCCAACGGGCCGCTATCGGTCACCAGAATGGATTGCGCGTCCTCGTCATGCTCGGCCTGGGCCAGCAGGTCGAGCGCTACCTGCATCGGGTCGCACCCGTCATCGGCGATGATCAGCACCTCGGACGGGCCAGCGATGGAATCGATCCCCACCTGCCCGAAAACCTGACGCTTGGCCTCCGCCACATAGGCATTGCCCGGGCCCACGATCCGGTCCACCCGCCGGATGGTCGCGGTACCATAGGCCAAAGCCGCCACCGCCTGCGCCCCGCCGACACGGTAGATCTCCGTGATCCCGGCCACATTCGCCGCCACCAGCACATGCGGGTTGAGCACGCCGCCCGGGGCGGGCACCACCATCGCGATGCGCCCAACCCCGGCCACCTTGGCCGGAATGGCGTTCATCAGCACCGAGGAGGGATAAGCCGCCTTGCCGCCGGGCACATACAGCCCCACCGCGTCCAGCGCCCCCCAGCGCAGCCCGCAGGTGATCCCCGCATCGTCGGTATAGGCGAAATCGCTCGGCATCTGCGCCAGATGGAAGGTCTCGATCCGCCGCGCCGCCAGGGCCAGCGCCTCGCGCAGCGCTTTCGGCGTCTGTGCCTCCGCCGCCGCCAGCTCCTCGGCCGTCACCCGCAGACCCTGGGCGGTCAGCTCCAGCCGGTCGAAACGCGCGGTATAGTCCAGCAGCGCCGCATCACCCTCGGCGCGCACACGCCCGATGATCTCACGCACCGCGCCTGAAACTTCCGGCGACACCTGGGCGCGGGAGAGCAGGTCCGCGAACGCCGCTTCGAAACCAGCGTCCTTTGTCGCCAGCATTTTCATGACTCAAGCGCCTTCCTGAACGCCTCGATCCAGGCGCCAATCTCATCCGGCCTCGTTTTCAGCGCAACGCGGTTGACGATGAGCCGCGACGACACCTGCGCGATCACATCCGTCTCCACCAGCCCGTTGGCCTTCAGCGTGCTGCCGGTCTGCACCAGATCAACAATCAACCGTGACAGCCCAAGCCCCGGCGCCAGCTCCATGGAGCCAGACAGCTCCACGATCTCAGCCTGGATGCCCCTGCGCGCGAAATGGCGCTTGGCGGTGTTGGGATATTTGCTGGCAACTCTGATGGCGGAGATGCGGGAAAGGTCAGTCTGCCCGGCATCGTCCTTCGGCTCGGCCACGGAGATGCGGCATTTGCCGATGCCAAGGTCCAGCGGCGCGTAGACCTCAGGATAGTCGAACTCCATCAGCACATCGCCGCCGCAAATGCCGATCTCTGCCGCGCCAAAGGCCACGAAGGTCGCCACGTCGAAGGAGCGCACCCGGATCACGTCCACCTCCGGTGTGCTGGTCCTAAAGCGCAGCTTGCGGGAGTTCTCGTCGGTATATTCGGGCTCCGGCATAAGGCCGGCGCGGGCCAGCACGGGGCCGGCCTCGTTCAAAATACGCCCCTTGGGCAGTGCGAGCACGATGGACATGGCCGCGCCATTACCATCGCCCCGGCGGAGAGGCTAGCCGGGCTATCCGCCGGGCAAGGCTCCGTCCAGCTCATTGGCGCGGAGAGCCGCCGGGCGGGCGTAAAGCCGCTCGACATAGGACACGAAAGCGGGCCGTGCCTCGACGGAATTGAACCTCAGCCCAAAGCCCAGATGCGCGCCCAGATAGATATCCGCGGCTGAGAATGTTTCACCCAGCAAATAGTGGCCGGGCTTCAAGGCGGCTTCCAGCACATCCAGCACTCCGGCTTGGTTGGCGCCATAGCCGCACATGGCGGCGCGTTCCGGGGGCACAACAAACCCCAAGGCCTTGGCGGTCGTGGCGGCCTCATAAGGGCCGGCGGTGAAGAACAGCCAGCGGTAATAGGCTCCGCGCGCCGGATCGCCGGGTGGCGGCGCCAGCTTCGCCTCGGGGAAGGCATCAGCCAGATAGGCGATAATGGCGGCGCATTCAGTCACCACCATTTCGCCATGCTTCAGCGCCGGGACCTTCCCCATCGGGTTGATGGCGGTATACTCCGGGGATTTCATCTCCGGCCCATAGGCGACGATTTCCGTTTGGTAAGGCTTGCCAATCTCCTCAAGTGCCCAGCGGACCATGCGTCCGCGCGACATCGGGTTGGTGTAGAGGATAAGTTCCATGTTATGTTTCCCGCCCTTTTGGCAGGAACCTTACACCAACCCCCGTATTTAATGCACCAGCGTCGGCTGCATGTTGTTCTGAATGATCGCCGCCGCCGCCAGATCCTGGTTGGCGGCAAGGGCGATCGGCGTGCCGTCTGCGGCATGAATGGCGAAAGCCGGGCCGTTCTCGGTCATTACCGGCTTCACGAAGGCGATCTCCTCCAGCCCCAGCAAAGCCAATTGCGCGGGGGAGATGTGATGAATGTCCAGCACCGTGCCAGGGACAAAATTGGTTGTGCCGTCATGGTTCTTGATGTTCATCTTATGTCCTTTCACGCCCCTCGGGCGAGAAGTCTCCAGCTTGAAGTCCCTTTATGTCTGAATTGGGGATGATCTGCCGTCTTGGCCAGCCATATCCCGATTTCGTGATATTAGTCCCCGTCCACCGTTTTGGTAGGTGCGGGCACCTTGCCCTGGCCACGGGCGATGGGAATGGTCTTCACCACCGGCTGCGGCACCGGGCGGATGAGATCCACATGCAGCAGGCCATTATCCAGCCACGCGCCCTTCACCTCGATCCCTTCAGCGATCACGAACGCCCGCTGGAACTGCCGCGCCGCGATACCACGGTGCAGGAACACGCGCCCCTGGCCATCGTCAGTCTGGCGCCCACGGATCACCAACTGGTTATCTTCCAGCGTGATTTGCAGGTCATCCATCGTGAATCCCGCCACGGCAAGCGTAATGCGCAGCGAAATCGGGCTGAGCTGCTCGATGTTATAGGGTGGGTAGCCGTCCGATGAGTTTTTTGCCGCACGCTCGATCATCTGTTCCAGATGGTCGAAACCGAGAAAAAGCGGCGAGGTGAAAACGCGAGTCGTCATAATCTAAAGCTCCCCCAAATGAGCGAAGCAGGTTGAGGGACCCTCCGGCGAGGCATCCAATGCCTCCATGTTGGCATGGTTTTCCAGCGATGCAAGAGGGGCGCGTTGCAGGGTAAAGCCGGGCGGATTACATGCATGGCATGTCAGAGATACAAACCAGCGCCCCGCTTCTGCCTATCCTCATCTACCCGGAACCCGTGCTGCGCAAGCAGGCGCGCCTGGTAACCCCGGCTGATGCCGATGAGGTGCGCGCCCTGGTACCCTCCATGTTCGCCACCATGTACAAGGCGCCGGGCATCGGGCTCGCCGCCAACCAAATCGGCAGCCTGCTGCGCGTCATCGTGGTGGATGTGGCGCCGAAGGAAGTGCCTGCCCCGATCGCGCTGATCAACCCCGAGGTCATCGCCAAATCGGACGAGCTGGCCACCCAGGAGGAAGGCTGCCTTTCCATCCCCGAGCTATATGCCGAGGTCACCCGCCCGGCCCGGGTGAAGGTGCGCTATCTGGACCCGCAGGGCGTGAAGAGAGAGATCGAGGCGGAAGGGCTGCTTTCCGCCTGTTTGCAGCATGAGATCGACCATCTGAACGGCGTGCTGTTCGTGGATTATCTCTCCTCACTCAAGCGCAACATTCTGCTCCGCAAGCTCGCCAAGGCGCAGAAGGAGCTTCAGGCCCGCTGATGGGCACGCCCCTCAAACTGGCCTTCATGGGCTCGCCGGGCTTCGCGGTTCCGGCGCTGCGGGCGCTGGTGGAGGCCGGGCATGAGGTGGCGGCGGTGTACGCCCAGCCCCCCAAGCCCGCCGGGCGCGGCCAGAAGGAGCAACCCTGCCCCGTGCATGCGGCGCGCTTGGAGCTGGGCCTGCCCGCCCGCACACCGGCGCGCCTGCGCAAAAATGCGGAAGAGCTGGAATTTTTCCGCGCCCTGAACCTCGATGCCGCCGTGGTGGCCGCCTACGGGCTGATCCTCCCGCAGGAATTTCTGGACGCACCGTCGCGCGGCTGCCTGAACATCCATGGCTCTTTGCTGCCGCGCTGGCGCGGGGCCGCGCCCATCCAGGCCGCCATCGCCGCCGGGGATGTGGAAACCGGCATCACCATCATGCAGATGGAAGCGGGGCTGGACACCGGCCCCATGCTGCGCCGGGAAGCCACGCCCATCGGCCCGGAGGACACCTCCGCCGATCTGCATGACCGCCTGGCCGAGCTTGGCGCGAAACTGATCCTGCAGGAGCTGGCCCACCCCAGCGCCCCCATCGCGCAGAATGACGCGTTCTCCAACTACGCCCCCAAGCTGAGCCGGGAGGATGCGCGGATGGATTTCCGCCTGCCCGCCACGGTGCTGGAACGGCGCATCCGCGCCTATTACCCCTGGCCCGCCGCGCTCAGCCTGCTGGGGGACGTGGTGGTGAAAATCCTCGCCGCCGAAGTGGTCGCAAGGCGAAGGCATTCCCGGCACCTTGCTGCCCGGCGGCCTGACCATTGCCTGCGGCGAGGGCGCGCTGCGCGTGACGCGCCTGCAACGCGCCGGCAAAGCCGCCATGAGCGCCGACGATTTTCTGCGCGGCTATAAGCTGCCCGAGGGGGCACGCTTCTATTGAGCCTGTGGGCGCTTGAGGTCGAGTTTGACGGCACGCCTTTCATGGGCTGGCAGCGCCAGAAGCACGGGCTCGCCATCCAGCAGGTGATCGAGGAAGCCGCCGCGCGCCTGCGTGGCGGGGCGGAGATCACCGAGGCCGTCTCCGCCGGGCGTACCGATGCCGGGGTGCATGCGCTGGCGATGATCGTGCAGATCGAGCTGCCGGATTTTTCCGCCTACCGCATCCGCGAGGCGATGAATTTCCACCTCAAACCCCACCCCATCGCCGTGCTGCGCTGCTGCCCGGCACCCGAAGGCTGGAACGCCCGCTTCTCCGCCCAGGCGCGCAGCTACCGCTACATCATCCTCAACCGCCCCCAGCCGCCGACGCTGGAGGTGAACCGCGTCTGGCACGTGAAGGCAAAGCTGGACGAGACCGCCATGCACCGCGCCGCGCAGCTTCTGCTCGGGCATCATGATTTCTCCTCCTTCCGCGCCTCCGCCTGCCAGGCCAAAACCCCATGCGCACGCTGGATTTTTTGTCCGTCCGCCGTGAAGGAGAGAAGGTGATCGTGGAAACCAAGGCCCGCTGCTTCCTGCATCATCAGGTCCGCAACATGGTGGGCAGCTTGAAAATGGTCGGCGAGGGCCATTGGCCGGAGGAAAAAATCGCCGAGGTGCTGCAAGCCAAATCCCGCCCCGCCGCCGGCCAGACCGCTCCTGCCGAGGGGCTCTATTTCACCGGCGTTGATTACGATCCGCCGCTTGAACTGAGCTGAACCCCGGCTCAAACTGCGTTTCCGCTCAGGAGTTCCGCCATGCCCCACGCCGATTTCGTGCATCTGCGCGTCCATTCCGCCTATTCGCTCTCGGAAGGCGCGATCAAGCCCGACAAGCTGGCGTCCCTGGCGGCTGCGGATAACATGCCGGCGGTGGCGATCACCGACACCTCCAACATGTTCGGCACGCTGGAATTCACCCAGTACTGCACCAAATCCGGCGTGCAGCCGATCATCGGCTGCCAGCTCGGCCTCGCGCGCACGGGCATCAATCTGGCGCCGGATTATGTCGTGCTGCTGGCCCAGACCGAGGACGGCTACGCCAACCTCCAGCGCCTCACCTCGCTTTCCTTCCTCTCCGGCGATTCGGTGAAGCCGCAAATCACCCGCGAGCAATTAATCGAACATGCGGAGGGCCTCTTCCTGCTCACCGGCGGATCGCTCGGCCCCATCGGCCGGCTGCTTGCGGAAGGGCAGATGGGCGAAGCCGCCGCATATCTCGCGGCGCTGAAAGACGCCTTCCCGGAGCGCATCGCCATCGAAATCCAGCGCCATGGCGAGCCGCTGGAGCAAGCCACCGAGCCCGGCTTTTTGCTCCTGGCCAAGGAATTTGATCTCCCCCTCGTCGCCACCAATGAGTGCTTCTTCGCCAAGCGCGAAATGTATGAGGCGCATGACGCCCTGCTCTGCATCGCCGAAGGCCGCGTGCTGGCGGAGAAAGACCGCCGCCGCGTGACCCCCGAGCATTGGTTCAAACCCGCCGCCGCCATGCGCGAACTCTTCGCGGACCTGCCGGATGCCTGCGACAACACCATCGCCATCGCGCAGAGCTGCACGGTGATGACCGGCACGCGCAAGCCGCTTCTGCCCACCTGCCCGAAAGTGCGCGAAGGCGCCACCGAGGCGGAAACGCTGCGCGCCATGTCGGAAGAAGGGCTGCGCGCGCGCCTGGCCTTCGAAAACATCGCCGAAGCAGACCAGACGCCTTACTGGGAACGGCTCGAATTCGAGCTCGGCATCATCGTGCAGATGGGCTTCCCCGGCTACTTCCTCATCGTGGCCGACTTTATTCAGTGGGCGAAGGATCAGCAGATCCCCGTCGGCCCCGGCCGTGGGTCGGGTGCTGGCTCGCTCGTCGCCTGGGCGCTGCGCATCACGGACCTCAACCCGCTGCGCTATGCTTTGCTGTTCGAGCGCTTTTTGAATCCCGAACGCGTCTCCATGCCGGATTTCGATATCGATTTCTGCCAGGAGCGGCGCGACGAAGTCATCAAATATGTGGTGCGGGAATATGGCGCGGATCAGGTCGCGCAGATCATCACCTTCGGTAAGCTGCAAGCCCGCGCGGCGGTGCGCGATGTCGGGCGCGTGCTGGGATTGCCCTACGGCCAGGTGAACAAGGTCGCGGAGCTGATCCCCAACAACCCGGCCAAGCCCGTCACGCTGAAGGAAGCCATAGAAGGCGAGCCGAAACTTCAGGATTTGCGCGACTCCGATGAAGGCCTCGCCCGGCTTCTGGAAATCGCCCAGCAGATCGAGGGTCTTTATCGCCACGCCTCCACCCATGCCGCCGGCGTGGTCATCGGCGACCGCGAGCTGGTGAAGCTGGTGCCGCTTTATAAAGATCCGCGCTCGGATCTTCTCGTCACCCAATATTCGATGAAATATGTCGAGCAGGTCGGGCTGGTGAAGTTCGACTTCCTCGGCCTCACCACGCTCACCATCATCGACCGCGCACTGAAATTCCTGCGCCAGCAGGGCATCGAGCTGGATATTTCCAAAATCCCGCTGGACGACAAGAAAACCTACGACATGATCGGCCGCGCCGATACGGCGGGCGTGTTCACCTTCGAAACCGCGGCCTTCCGCGGCGCGCTGGCGCAGATGCGGCCGGACAGGTTCGAGGATCTCGTCGCCATCCAGGCGCTCAACCGCCCGGGCCCGATGGCGAATATTCCCGATTATTGCGACCGCAAGCGCGGCGCCAAATGGGAAGCGCCGGACCCGGCCATTCATCATGTTCTCGAAGAAACCAACGGCATCATCGTCTATCAGGAACAGGTGATGCAGATCGCCCAGGTGATGGCGGGCTATACGCTGGCGGGCGCCGATTTGCTCCGCCGCGCCATGGGCAAGAAGATCCGCGCCGAGATGGACGCGCAGCGCAAAATCTTCTGCGACGGCGCGCTGGCGAAGGGCTTCACGGAAGAGCGCGCCAACGAGATTTTCGACCTGATGGCGAAATTCGCCGATTACGGCTTCAACAAATCCCACGCGGCGGCTTACGCGCTGGTCTCCTACCAAACCGCCTATCTGCGCGCCAACCATCAGGTCGCGTTTTTCGCGGCCTGTATGTCGCTCTCCATCGCCAACACCGACAAAGTGGCGCTCTTGCGTGCTGACGCCATGCGCGGCGGCATCAAGGTGCTGCCACCGGACGTGAACAAATCCCGCGCGGATTTCGAAGTGGAGCTGCAGGAGGATGGCAGCTACGCCATCCGCTTCGCGCTGGGCGCCATCAAGCGCGTCGGCATGGGCGCGATGGACGAGCTGGTGAAGGCGCGTGGCGACAAGCCGTTCAAATCCATCGATGATTTCTCCGCGCGCATCGACCCCAAAACCCTCACCCGCGCGCAGATCGAAATCCTCGCCAAGGCCGGGGCCTTCGAGTGCCTGGACCCGAACCGGAGCAAAATCTTCGGCGCGGCGGAGATGATCATACGCACCGCCCAGGCTGGCCATGCGGAGCGCGAGAGCGGGCAGATCGGCTTGTTCGGCGGCGCCGAGCCTGAGAAAATCCGCTTGGCCACCGGACCCGACTGGCCGGAGACAGAGCGCCTCGCCTTCGAGGCGGAGGCCATCGGCTTCCACATCTCCGCTCACCCGCTGGACATGTACGCCCAGGCGTTGAAGCGCCTTGATGTCGTGCCGTCCGGCGCCATCCAGCGCCGGGCGGAGGCGGGGTCAGCGCGGATCAAGCTTGCCGGTACCGTCGCCGCCAAGAAGGAGCGCATCACCCGTACCGGCAGCCGCATGATGTGGCTCACATTGTCAGACATGCAGGGCAGTTTCGAGGTCACGCTCTTCTCCGAGGTGCTGAACCGCTCGCGCGAGATGCTGGCGGAAGGCACCGCCCTGATGGTGACGGCCGATGCGAAGATGGACGGCGAATCGCTGCGCATCACCGCCTCCGACATCACGCTGCTGGACGATGCGGCGCGCGATGCCGGAGCGGGCCTGAAAATCTGGCTGGACCGGGAAGATGCCGTGCCCTCCCTGAAGGCGTTGTTCGACCGCGAGGGGCGCGGCAAAGGCCGCATCGTCCTGGTGCCCAAAACCAGCACGGACAGGCGGCTGGAATTGCGCCTGCCCGGCGGCTTCAACGTCTCCCCGCGCCTCGCCCAGGCGGCCAAGCTGGTTCCGGGCGTGGAATTGGTTGAGGATGCGTAAGGGGGCTCTCCGTACGCATCCATTTCCTAACGTTCACGCTTCAGAGCGCTAAGCCCGGCCGATCAGCATTACCCCCCAGGCTTGACGCTCCGGATGGCGGGGCGATGATGCAACCGCCATCCCAGGAGCTTTCATGGCCTGCCTTTCCCGCCGCGCGTTGCTTGCCGCCTCTACCGCCCTGGCCGCTTGCGGCGCCGCCCGGGCAGCGGGGCTTTATGTCACGCCGCACCCCATCCTCATCGGCAACGGCCCTCCCGTGGCGCCCGTCAGGCCGGTAAAGGAGTTCTATTTCGGCCAGCTCGTCACCGACCCGTACCGCTGGATGGAATCGGAGGATCCCGAATGGCGCGCCTACATCCAGGCCGAGGGCGATTACGCCCGCGCCGTGCTGGCCAAAATCCCGGGGCGGGACGCGCTGGCCACCGCCATTTCCAAAAACTCCGAAGCCGTCACCCTCATCGCCTCGCTGCAGATCGCCGGGGCCCTTATCTTCACGGAACGCCGCCCGCCCGGCGCCAACACCACCCAGCTTTATGTGCGCGAGGGGCTTTCCGGCACCGACAGGCTGCTGATCGACCCCGAGCATTTCGCCACGCCCGGCACCCATGCCGCGCTGGATTGGTGGGCGGCCTCGCCGGATGGACGCAAATCGTCTACGGCCTCTCGGCGGGCGGCTCCGAACATTCCGTGCT
Organism: uncultured Pseudomonadota bacterium; assembly: GCA_963827925.1. Taxonomy (GTDB): domain Bacteria; phylum Pseudomonadota; class Alphaproteobacteria; order Acetobacterales; family Acetobacteraceae; genus Acidocella. The sequence continues at coordinate 141,271 of CAWHDE010000007.1, forward strand.
GCATGTGATGGCCACCGCGACCGGCACTATCACGCCGCTTGCCATCACCCGCACGGATGATGCCAGCCCCAGCTGGCTGCCTGACGGCTCCGGGTTCTTCTATAACCGCTTCCAGGATGTGCCGCCCGACGACCTGCATTATGAGGAAAATTCCAGCGTCTGGCTGCATCTTCTGGGCACCGACCCGGCCCGGGACACCCGCCTGATCGGCCCCGGGATCGAAACCGGCATTCCCCTGAACCCCATCGACGAACCCGCGATCACCGCCACGCCGGGGTCGGACATCGTCATCGCCGAGATTTCGTCCGGCGTGCAGAATGAAGTCTCGCTCTACATGGCTAGCCTTACGCAAGCCGCGGCGGGCAAGCCGGTCTGGACGCGCATCTGCACCCCCTCCGACCAGGTGACCGGTTTCGCCGTGCGCGGGCAAGAGGTTTTCCTGCTCACCCACCGCCATGCGTCGCACTACCGGGTGGTGAAGATTACCGCCGCCAAGCCGCTTTTTTCCCAGGCACAGGAGGTGGTGCCGCAAGGCCGTGCCGTCATCCGCAGCCTCGCCGCGGCAAAGGACGGGGTTTATCTTCTCGGCCTCGATACCGGGTTGGGCCAACTGCGCCGGCTGGGGGCGGACGGCAAACTCACCACCCTCGCCTTGCCCTTCGCCGGAGCCATCGACCAGGACAGTTTCTACGCGGACACGCTGCATGACGGCGCCTGGTTCCAGCTCGAAGGCTGGGTGCGGCCCTCAGTGATCTGCCAGGCCCATGCGGATGGCAGCATCACACAAACCGGCCTCGCCCCGCAGCCCGCGATCGATGTCTCGCCCTACACCTCAGAGGAAATTCTCGCCCCGGCGCGCGATGGCGCGCGCGTGCCGCTCTCCATCATCTACCGCAAGGGGCTGAAGAGAAACGGCGCCGCCACGCTGCTGATGGAGGCGTACGGTGCCTATGGCATCACGCTCGACCCCACCTTCATGGCACGCTGGCTGCCCTTCCTGGATGAAGGCGCGGTGTTTGCCGTGGCGCATGTGCGCGGCGGTGGTGAGCTGGGCGAGGACTGGCATCTGGCTGGGCAAAAAGCCACCAAATACCATAGCTGGCAGGACGCCGAGGATTGCGCCCTGCATCTCATCCAGCTCGGCTACAGCTCCCACCGCACCATCGGCGTCATCGGCGGTTCGGCGGGCGGCATCACGGTGGGCAGGCTGATGACAGAGCGGCCGGAGCTGGCCGCCGTCGTCATCTCCATGGTCGGCGTGTCGGACGCGCTGCGCAGCGAATTCTCCCCCAACGGGCCGCCGAACATCCCTGAATTCGGCAGCGTGAAGACCGAGCGCGGCTTTCACGACCTCTTCGCCATGGATGCCTACCAGCATGTGCATGACGGGGTGAAATACCCCGCCGTGCTGCTGACAACCGGGCTGCACGACCCGCGCGTCTCCCCCTGGGAAGCCACCAAGATGACCGCGCGGCTGCAAGCCGCCACCGCCGGCAAAAACCCCGTCCTGCTGCGGGTGGAAGCAGATGCCGGGCATGGCATCGGCTCCACCCGGCCGCAGCGCGATCAGGAAACGGCGGACATCATGGCGTTCACGCTCTGGCGTACCGGCGACCCGCGCTACCAACCGTAAACTCGCTCTGGCGGCCATTCAGCGCGCCTTGCTGCGCTTCCGGTGCTCACGTACTCAACGTACGCTCCGCTCCGGTTCTCGAAAACCACGCTGACTGACTCACCAGAGCGAGTTTACCGACCTCAGACTAAGGCCTCCGGCTTGGGCTCCTGCCCGTCCTGCGGCGGTTCCTCCGGTGCTTCGGCGGACGGTGTCTCCTCGTACTGTTCCTCGCCCGTATCATGCCCCGGCTCGCGCATCACCGGCGGCCTGGCGGCGCGCCCCGGCGGCATGAAGCCCTGCGCCAGCTCATGATAAAGCGGGCGCGGGCAAACCAGGCGCGAGGCACCCAGCCCCAGCATCGACGCCACCATCACCGGAATCACTGAGCCGGTATCGCCGGTCATTTCCAGGATGATGACGAAGGCCGTCATCGGCGCCTGCACCACACCCGAGAAATAACCCGCCATGCCGAGCAGCGCGCCCAGGCTGGCCGCCTTGCCGCCCGCCGCCGCGATCCAGGCGCCCAACCCCGCCCCAACGGAGAGCGAGGGCGCGAAAATGCCGCCCGGAATGCCGGAAACCGCCGTGATCAGAGTGGCCAGGAATTTCGCGGGCCAGAAATACCAGTGCGGGGCCACCCCCTCCACCGCCGCGCGGGCGGTTTCATAGCCGGTGCCGAAACTGTCCCCCTTGGTGACAATGCCGATCACCGCGACAAGCACCCCGCAGATCAGCGGATAGACCAGCCGCCGCGTTTTCGGATCGCCGGAAATCCAGCCCTTCGCCCACCGCCCGATATCCAGCATCAGCCGGCTGAACAGCCCGCCCAGCAGCCCCCCCGCCGTGCCGCACAGGGCCGTCAGCACCCAGCCGCTTAAACCCTCCACAGCGGCATTGCTGGTGCCGAAATAGGTATAATTGCCCGTCAGCCCCAGCGAGACGAGACCGCCGATGATCACCGTGGTCAGCACGATGCCGTTGGTCTTCACCTCAAAGCTGCGGCTCATCTCCTCGATCGCGAACACCACCCCCGCCAGCGGCGCGTTGAAGGCGGCGGCAATGCCGGCGGCCGGACCCGGCCAGGATCAGCCCGCGCTCATTCTGCAAGCCGCGCAGCCGCGTCACCTGCAGCATGATGGCCGCCCCCACCTGCACCGTCGGCCCCTCGCGCCCCACGGAGGCGCCGCAGAGCAGCCCCACCACCGTCAGCCCGATCTTGGCAAAGCACAGGCGCACCGAGAGCAGCCGCGCCGTGGCGACTCCGCGCGGCAGTTCCCGCGCCGCGATGGCCTGCGGAATGCCGCTGCCCTGTGAGCCCGGAAACACGCTGCCCGCCGCCCAGGCGCAGAACACGAATCCCAGCGGGGTGATGAGCAGCGGCAGCGCCCAGAATCGGGATTGGAAATGAAAAAACAGATCCTGCGCCCCGTCCGCCGCGCGGGCGAACAGCACGCTCACCGCGCCAACGCACAACGCGCCGCCCCAAAAAGCCGCACGCCGCCGCCAAAAACGGCCCGCCAGATACGGCAATCGCCGCACTGGTGCCCCTAGCTTGCGTTCCAAGCTCTTGCCTCCTGTAGCCAAGGCCGCTAATAGCGCGTCCACGGATATGGGCACATAGCTCAGCGGTAGAGCACCACCTTGACATGGTGGGGGTCACAGGTTCAATCCCTGTTGTGCCCACCATATCCGGATTTTCCTTGCAATTTCATTGAGTTAGCACTGCATTCCCGGCCCGCCTTCGCCTGCCGGGGGGCTTGTCTGCGGCGGAAAGTCTTGACGTAAAAACAATCCCGGCCCATTTGGGCGCCAGTTTTCCCATTTTTAACGGCTGAGGTGTGTTTGTCTAAAGAAGATATGATCGAATTCAGCGGCATGGTGACCGAGTTGCTGCCTAATGCCATGTTCCGCGTGAAGCTGGATAATGACCACGAGATTCTCGCCCATACCAGCGGCAAGATGCGCAAGAACCGCATCCGCGTTCTGGCTGGCGATCGCGTGAATGTGGAAATGACTCCGTATGACCTGACCAAGGGCCGGATCACATTCCGCTTCAAGTAATCCTGGCTTCGGCCAGCCCGCGCCGCTTGGCGCTATTGCGGCAGATCGGCATCGAACCCACCAGGATCGCCGCCCCTGAGATCGACGAGACGCCCCACTCGGGCGAACTGCCCCGCGCCTTCGCGCGCCGGATGGCATTGGAAAAACTCACCCCTGATCCCGAAGCCTTCGTCATCGCGGCGGATACCGTCGTCGCCGCCGGGCGGCGCATGCTGCACAAAACCGAATCGCGTGAGGAGGCTGAGCAATATCTGCACCTGCTCTCCGGCCGCCGCCACAGGGTGCATAGCGCCGTGGCCGTGCGCGCGCCGGATGGACGCGTGGCCAGCCGCGTGGTCGATTCGGCGGTGGGATTCGCGCGGCTGGATGAGACGCAGATTCGCGCCTATCTCGAAAGCGGTGAGTGGCAGGGCAAGGCGGGCGGCTATGCCATCCAGGGTCTGGCCGCCAGCTTCATCGATTTTCTCTCCGGCTCCTATTCCGGCGTGGTCGGGCTGCCCTTGCACGAGACCAGCGCCCTGCTGCGCGGACTCGGCTGGCGGTGATCGCCGTCTCGCAGCGCGGCGCACTGGTGCGAATCGCCCTGCTGCACGGCGATGAGCTGACGGAATTTTACGCCTGGAACCGCGAAGCCCCGGATGGGGTGGGCGATCTCTACACCGGCCGGGTGGATGCCGTGGAGAAGGCCCTGGCGGGCTGCTTCGTGGCGCTGGGGGGCGAGCTCTCCGGCTTTCTGCCGGACAGCGCCGGGGGCAAAAACCTCACCGAGGGGCAATATGTCAGCCTGCGCGTCACCCGCGCCGCGCAGGGCGGCAAAGGCCCACGCCTGGCCCTGGCGGAAGCGCCGCCCGGCGACGCACCCGGCCTCGTCGCACGCGGCCCTGGCCCGCTTGTGGAGCTGGCGCAACGCTTCCCGGCTGAAGAGATCGTTCTGGACGATTACGCGCTGATGGCGGAACTCCGCCCGGCCCTGGAAGGCAGGATGCGTTACAGACGCCAATGCGTTCGATCCTGTGCTGGAGGATGAGGTGGCCGCCCTGGCGGAGCCTTCTGCGCCCCTGCCCCATGGCGCGCGCCTGCACATCACAACCGCTCCAGCGGCCACAATGCTGGACGTGGACGCCGCCTCCGCCAGCCATATGCCGCCCATGGAGCTGAACGGCGCCATCATTCCGGAAATCTGCCGGCAGATCGTGCTGCGCAACCTCTCAGGCGGCATCCTCATCGATTTCGCCGGGCTGAAGGCGGCGCAACGGCAGAAATTACTGCTCTCCCTGCGCGAGGCGTTGCAGCGCGACCCTCTGGCGCCTAACCTTCTCGGCCTCTCGCATCTTGGCTTCGCCGAGATCAACCGGCGGCGCATCCGCCCGCCTTTGCATGAAATTTTAAACTGATGAAATGCCCGATCTGCCAGAAACCGGCCTCGCCCGAGTTCAAGCCCTTCTGCTCCAAGCGCTGCGCGGAGGTTGATCTCGGAAGCTGGCTGAACGGACAGCTACAAGCTGCCCGCACGCCCGAATGAGGATGAGGACGGCGAGGAAGAGTAAAGCGGCTTACTTGCGCTGCGCCAGATAGACGGAGCCCAGAATCATCGCCCCGCCCGCCAGCTCCGCCAGGGTCAGCGGCTCACCCAGGACCAGCGCCCCGCCCAGCGCGCTGAACAGCGGCAACAGGTACAGAAACCACCCCGCACTCTGCGCCCCCAGCTCCGCCACGCCCTTGTTCCAGGCGATCAGCGCCAGCACCGCGCAGCCGACGGACAGGAACATCAGGATTTCCCATTCCTGCCCGGTCATCTCCGCCATCATCGGCCCCAGCTTCGGCCAGCCCGCAACCAGCATCGGCAATGTGCCGATAAACATCGTCACCGCCGAGCTTTGCAGCGCCCCGTGCTTCTTGATGAGCGGCGGAATCACCACGCAATAGATGGCCCAGCCCAGCGCCCCCAGCAGCAGCAGCAGGATGCCGCGCACATCGCCCTCAGCGGGCCCGGCCGAGCTGACCAGGAGCACGATGCCCGCCATCCCCAGCAAGGTCGCGAAGAAGGTGCGCCGCCCCGGCACCCGGCGGATGATCAGGCAGCCCAGGATCAGAATCATCAGCGGTTCGGACGGCACTGACCAGCCCGATCATCCCGGCGGTCACCGTGCGCCCCGCCACGCCTGCCAGCAGATTATAGGCGGCCACACCGCTCAAGCCGCACACCGCACCGCGCAGCCAGTCCCGCACAGACCAGCGCCGCACCGCCCCCGTCAGCGCCGGCAGAAAGCAGATGGAGGCGATGGAATAGCGCAGACGCCATATAGGAGGCACTGGGCATCGCCAGATGGCCGTTGCCGACGAAATAGCGGTTGCCAACGGGCGCGAACCCCCACAGCACGACCGACACCAGAAGAAGCAGGAACGCCTGCGCCCGGGGCGCCAGAAATCGACGGGAGACGACTGACTGGCTCATGCACGCCGCCTGAAAAACGAGAAATTGACTGGAAAATTGACTGGATCTTCACCCCTTCGCAGGGCTCGTTACCCAACTAGAGCGGGCCGCGGCGTCTGTCCATCCATACCGGACGCTGGGCTTATATGCCGGAACGCAGGAGCTGGTTATCAAACCGCAACAAGACCGCATGAAAAATGCCGCCTTCCCGAGAGAAAGGCGGCATTCAATGAAAGCTTATCAGGCTTAGCCGAGGTTCGAGAAACCCTTGCTCAGCACCTCCACGCCGGGGAGGATCTTGCCTTCCATCCATTCCAGGAAGGCGCCGCCGGCGGAGGAGAGATAAGTGAGGTCGTGATGCACCCCGGCAAGCTTCAGCGCCGAGACGGTGTCTCCACCGCCGCCCACCGAGATCACCTTACCCTCCTTCGTGGCCTGGGCGATGGCCTCGGCCAGACTATTGGTGGAGGCATCGAACGGCTTGGTCTCGAAGGCGCCGAGCGGGCCGTTCCAGATGATCGTCTTGATCTCCGGCAGGCGCTTGATGAAGGCCTCGACTGTCGCGGGTCCGACATCCAGCGCCATGGCGTTGGAGGGGATGGCGTCGATCTTCACCACCTGGGTGGGGGCGTTGGCCTCGAACTTCTCGGCCACCACAACGTCCTGCGGCAGGAAGATTTCGCAGCCCTTGGCGGCGGCAGTGGCAAGAATCGCCCGCGCCGTGTCGTGCAGGTCGGCCTCCTGCAAGCGATTTGCCGACCGAATGGCCCTGCGCGGCCAGGAAGGTGTTGGCCATGGCGCCGCCAATGACCAGGATATCCACCTTCTTCACCAGATTGTTCAGCAAATCGAGCTTGGTGGAGACCTTTGAGCCCGCGACAATGGCCGCGACCGGGCGCTGCGGGTTGCCCAGCGCCTTTTCCAGCGCGTGCAGCTCCGCCTGCATCAGCCGCCCGGCGAAGGAGGGCAGATGCCGGGCCACGCCCTCGGTGCTGGCATGGGCGCGGTGGGCGGCGGAGAAGGCGTCGTTCACATAGATATCGCCCAGCTTCGCGAGCTGCGCGGCAAAGGCGGGGTCGTTTGCCTCCTCGCCGGCGTGGAAGCGGGTGTTTTCCAGCACCAGCACATCGCCGTTATTCAGGCGGGCCACCGCGTTCTCGGCCTCGGGGCCGACGCAATTCGCCGCGAACGCCACCGGCTGGCCAAGCACGCGCCCCAGCGCCTCGGCAATCGGCTTCAGCGACATTTCCGGCACGATTTTGCCCTTCGGCCGGTCGAAATGGCTGAGCACGATGACTTTCGCGCCCTTGCCGGAGAGTTCCTTGATCGTCGGCACGAGACGCTCAAGCCGCGTCGCGTCGGAGACCTGGCCGTTCTGCATCGGCACGTTCAGGTCGGCGCGGAGCAGCACGCGCTGCCCCGCGACATTGGCGTTATCGAGCGTCTGGCTCACAGCGCCCCGAAATAGGCTGCGGTATCGGACATGCGGTTGGAGAAACCCCACTCATTGTCGTACCAGGATAGCACGCGGGCGAGGCCGCCATCCACAACCGTCGTTTGCGGCGCGTCGAAGGTGGAGGAAGCCGGGACATGGTTGAAGTCCGAGCTGACCAGCTTCTCGGTGGAGTAGCCCAGAATGCCCTTCAGCTCGCCTTCGGAGGCGGCCTTCATGGCGGCGTTGATCTCCTCGGCGGTGGCGGATTTCTTCAGCACCACGTCCAGCGAGATGAGCGACACGTTCGGGGTCGGCACGCGGATGGCGGTGCCGTCCAGCTTGCCCTTCAGCTCCGGCAGCACGAGGCCGACGGCCTTGGCCGCACCCGTGGAGGTGGGGATGATGTTGGTGGCGGCGGCGCGGGCGCGGTGCAGGTCCTTGTGCAGCGTGTCCACGGTCTTCTGGTCACCCGTGTAGGAGTGGATGGTCACCATATAGCCGCGCTCGATGCCGAAGCTGTCCTGCAGAACCTTGGCGACGGGGGCCAGGCAGTTGGTGGTGCAGGAGGCGTTGGAGATGATCTGGTGATCCTTGGTCAGCGTCTTGTGGTTCACGCCGAACACGATGGTGGCGTCCACGCCGTCAGCCGGGGCGGAGACCAGCACCTTGCGGGCACCGGCGGTGAGCAGATGGGCGGCGGCCTCACGCTTGGTGAACAGGCCGGTGCACTCCATCGCCACATCCACGCCCTGCAGCGGCACCTTGGCGGGGTCGCGCTCGGCGGTGACCTTGATCGGGCTATAGGTACGGCCATTATGGGTGATGACCAGGGTGTCGCCCTTCACCTCGACCGTGCCGGGGAAGCGGCCATGCACGAAGTCGTAACGGAACATATGGGCATTGTCCTCGACCGAGCCGAGGTCATTGATCAGCACCGGCTCCACATCGGTACGGCCGCTCTCGATGAGCGCGCGCAGAACCAGACGGCCGATACGGCCGAAGCCGTTGATAGCGATTTTCACAGCCATGTTCAGTTTCCCTCTTTTTTAACCGCGGCTACGATCGCCGCTTCCGTTATACCAAAATGCTCGTACAGGATTTCCGCCGGGGCACTGGCGCCGAAACCCGTCATGCCGATGAAAATTCCGTCAGGCCCCAGCCAGCGCTCCCAGCCGAAGGAGCCCGCCGCCTCCACGCCGATGCGCGGCGCGGTGCCCAGCACCTCCTTCTGATAGTCGGGGCTCTGCCGGGCGAACAGCTCGAAGGACGGGGCGGAAACCACCGCGACCTCGATGCCCTGCTCCGCCAGCTTCTTACGCGCGCCCATGGCCAGAGAGACCTCGGTGCCGGTGGCGATGATGGTGGCGGCGCGGCGACCGTTGGCCTCGGCCAGCACATAGGCGCCTCGGGCGGTCTTGTTGCCGTTGGCGGTCCCTCGCAGAGCAGGCACGCCCTGGCGGGAGAGCACCAGCAGGCTCGGCCCCTTGGTGTTCTTGATCGCGATTTCCCACGCCTCGGCGGTTTCGATGGCATCCGCCGGGCGGAGAACCAGAACGTTCGGCATGGCGCGCAGACTGGCCAGATGCTCGATGGGCTGATGGGTCGGCCCGTCCTCACCCAAACCAATGGAATCGTGGGTGAGCACATGGATGGCGCGCGTATGCATCAGCGCCGCGAGGCGGATGGCCGGACGCATATAGTCGGTGAACACGAAGAAAGTGCCGCCATAGGGGATGAGGCCGCCATGCAGGGCGATGCCGTTCATCGCCGCCGCCATGCCGAACTCGCGCACGCCGTAGAAAATGTAGCGGCCGGCGTAGTTGCCGGGCTCAACGGCGCCCATGTTCTTGACCAGGGTCAGGTTGGAGCCGGTGAGGTCCGCCGAGCCGCCAACCAGTTCCGGCAGCGCGGGCACCAGCACCTCCAGCGCCTTCTGGCTGGCCTGGCGGGTGGCGAGCTTGGGTTTCTGCTCGGCGAGCTGGGCCTTGTAGGCGCTCATCGCCTCGGCCCAACCCTCGGGCAGCTTGCCCTGCATCACACGCTCGAACTCGGCGCGCATCGGGTGCTTGGTCAAACGCTTCAGCCAGGCGCGGCGCGCGGTGCCGCCACGGGTGCCCGCCTCGCGCCAGGGGGCGTAAACTTCATCCGGCACCACGAAGGGCAGATGGTTCCAGCCCAGCGCCTTCTTCGCCCCCTCGGCCTCTGCCCCGCCAAGCGCCGCGCCATGCACACCCGCGGTGCCCGCCTTGGTGGGGGCGCCGAAGCCGATGATGGTGCGGCAGGCGATGATGGTCGGCTTGGAGGATTTCTGCGCGAAAGCCATGGCGGCGGCGAGCTGCTCGAAATCATGCCCGTCGATCCGGCGCGTCGCCCAGCCCTGGGCGGCGAAGCGCTTCAGCGTGTCATCGGAGGTGGAGATATTGGTGCTGCCATCGATGGAGATGGAATTATCGTCCCACAACACGGTCAGCTTGTTCAGCTTCAGATGCCCGGCCAGGGCGGCGGCCTCGTGGGACACGCCCTCCATCAGGCAGCCATCGCCCGCGATGACCCAGGTGCGGTGATCGACCAGGGATTTGCCGAATTTCGCGGCCAGCATGCGCTCCGCCAGCGCCATGCCGACGGAGGTGGCGAAACCCTGGCCGAGCGGGCCGGTGGTCATCTCAATGGCCGGGTGCTCGCCATATTCCGGGTGCCCGGCGGCGGGCGAGTGAAGCTGACGGAAGCTTTTCAGCTGCTCGATGCCCATGCCGTTATGGCCCGTGAGGTGCAGCAGCGCGTAGAGCAGCATGGAGCCGTGCCCGGCGGAGAGCACGAAGCGGTCGCGGTCCCACCAATCCGGCGCGGCGGCATCGAATTTCAGGAATTGGCTGAACAGCGTGGTTGCGGCATCGGCCATGCCCATCGGCATGCCGGGATGGCCGGATTTGGCGGCCTCCACCGCGTCGATGGCCAAAGCCCGGATAGCGTGGGCCATCATCCGGTCTTCGCCCGGCGCTTGCATGAGCAATTCCGCCTGGCGCTTCAGCGCCGCCTCGTTGCCCGAATTATCCGCAATGCTCGCCATGTATCCGCCAATCCCAGAGGCGGATTCACGGTTTAAGCTGGACCAGCCAAATGACTGAACTTAAACCGTGAATTCCGCCTCTCCTCAATAAGTTGAGCGGGCGATTCACGGTTCGGGGTGAAGCTGATCCGGCTCCCCCCAAACCGATCGCACGCTTGGTGACCGGCGCGTGCATAATACTACACGTCTCTTGCATCAACCCGGCTGTGCAAAAGGCTGGGCTGCGCGCTGTCGGCGCGGCTCCATTGATCCAGATCATGGCGGGAGAGCGGGCAAGAAAAAACCCTCCCGGCGCGAGCCGGGAGGGTCTGGCAACGATCTGAGATGATCGGCTTAGCCGTGCTGGACGACCTCGCCATGCTGGGTGATGTCCAGCCCCTCGATCTCGTCTTCCTTGCTCACGCGCAGGCCCATGGTGACGTCGATCAGCTTCAGGATGATGAAGCTCACGATGCCGTCATACACGATGGTGACGATGATGCCCTCGGCCTGGATAAGCAGCTGGTGCGGGTTGCCGTCGATCAGGCCGGAATGGCCCTGGCCACCCACTGCGGCGACCGCGAACACGCCGGTCAGCAGAGCGCCGAGGATACCGCCCAGGCCGTGCACGCCCCAGACGTCCAGCGCGTCGTCATAGTTGAACATGCTCTTGAAGCCGGTGACGCCCCAGAAGCAGACCACGCCAGCCGCCAGACCAATGACCAGCGCACCGCCGATAGGGACGAAGCCGCAAGCAGGGGTGATGGCGACAAGACCGGCCACGGCACCGGAGACCGCGCCCAGCAGGCTCGGCTTGCCCTTCACCATCCACTCAACCAGCGTCCAGGAGACGACGGCGGCGGCGGTGGCGAGCTGGGTGTTAATGGCGGCCATGCCAGCCAGACCGCCAGCGGTGAGGGCGGAGCCGGCGTTGAAGCCGAACCAGCCCACCCACAGCAGGGCGGCGCCGATCAGCGTGAAGCCGAGATTGGCGGGCGCCATGTTGTCACGCCCATAGCCGTTGCGCTTGCCAACCATGATGGCCGCGACGAGCCCCGCGACGGCGGAGTTGATGTGCACCACGGTGCCGCCAGCGAAGTCCAGCACGCCGGCATTGGCAAGGAAGCCGCCCGGGCCCCAGACCATGTGCGCGATCGGGCAATAAACCAAGATAAGCCACACGGCCACGAACACCATTGAGGAGGAGAACTTCAGACGGTCAGCCGGGCCGCCGAGCATCAGCGCCGGGGTGATGATGGCGAAGGTGCACTGGAAGAAGGCAAACACCGTCTCGGGGATGGTGCCGGAGAGACCGTTAAGGCCGGTGCCCATCAGCATCACGCGGGAGAAGCCGCCGACGAAGGGAGCCAGCGGGCCGGAACCAGCGGTGAAGGCGAGGCTGTAGCCGACGATGCACCACAGAACGGTGACCAGCGCCGTGGTGAAGAAGCACTGCATCAGCATGGCCAGCATGTTCTTCTTCCGCAGCAGGCCTGCGTAGTACAGAGCCAGCCCCGGCACCGTCATCATCAGCACGAGGGCGGAAGAGGTCAGCATCCAGGCCGTGTCGCCCGAGTTGAGGGTGGGTGTGGGAGCAGCCGTCTGCGCCAGAGCGGGGGCACAACCAACCACCGCCAGGCCGAGGCCCACGGGCACGCCTAAAAGAGATCTTTTCGTCATCGGTCCTCGTTCCTCATTGCGCTGCCTTGAAGGCCCGGAGCCCGAACAGGCCGGCAGCGCGTGATCATAAAAGCTCAGTGCGTTTAGGCAAACCACACCTGAACGAGACTAAAGCAAGGGGCATGCCAGTTTTGGAACTAATTTCATGCATCCCATGGGCCCGGTTTAAGCGTAGCTCCGGCGCGGGGTGCTGGCTGGAGAGGCAGTGGCGATGAAATTTTATGCCTAATTTATGGGCATAAAATTGTTTATTTTTTCTTCACACGGCGAAATGGATGAACGCGCCGTCATCTTCCGCTTCCGGCCCTGGTGCTGTTTCCGGAGGGGCGAAACTCTGGCAGATTAGGGGCATGATTCAAGCATGCGATATCGCGGTGGTTGGCGCCGGCCCGGTGGGCGGCACACTGGCCCTGGCCCTGGCGGCACGGGGCCGCAAGGTTCTCCTGGTCGACAAGGCCGATTTGAGACCGATGGAGAACCCGGATTTCGACGGGCGGGCCTATGCCATCGCCCAGGGCTGCCAGCCCTTGCTGCAGGAGGCCGGGCTGTGGGAACGGCTGCCCTTCGCCCCCTGCCCGATCCTGGATATCGACGTGACGGACGGCAAGCCGGGCCGCGCGCCCTCGCCCTTGAGGCTGCATTTCGACCATTCCGCCGTGGGGGACGACCCGTTTGGCTGGATTATCGAGGCGCGCTCCGTGCGGGTGGCGCTGAACGCGGCGCTGGCGGAGTCGAACGTGATCGTCCGCGCGCCCGCCGAGGCGGTGGTGAGCCGCAGCGCCGAGGGCGCGGTTGTGCAGGTGGGGGATGAGCGGTTCGAGGCCAAGCTGGTGGTCGCGGCGGAGGGGCGGCAATCGCCCTTGCGCAACCAGGCGGGCATTAGCGTGACCCGCCTGCCCTACCGGCAGACGGCGGTGATTTTCGCCCTCGCGCACGAGCTGCCGCACAATAACGTGGCGCTGGAGCATTTTCTGCCCGGCGGGCCGTTTGCCGTGCTGCCGATGACCGGCACGCCAGAGCACCCCAACGTCTCCGCCATCGTGTTCACCGAGAGCGATGCCAACGCCAAGCTGCTCTACGGCATGGATGATGCCGGGCTGCTGCAAGCGGTACATGCGCGGCTGGGCAACCGGCTGGGGCGGCTCGCTTTGGCCGGGCGGCGCTGGCACTACCCGCTTTTTGCGATGTACGCCTCGCGCTATTACGATACGCGCCTCGCTTTGGCGGGGGATGCCGCACATGGCGTGCACCCGATCGCGGGACAGGGACTGAATCTCGGCCTGCGGGATGCGGCGGCGCTGCTGGAGCTGGCGGCCGTGGCGGAAGACCCGGGTGCGGAGTCCGTGCTGCGCGCCTACCAAGCCAGGCAGCGCCCCATCAACATGGCGATGCTGCTGGGCATGGATGCGCTGGACAGGCTGTTCTCGACCAATTTCCCGCCCGTGCGTCTGGTGCGCGATTTGGGCTTGGCGGCGGTGGAACGCATGCCGCGCTTGAAGCAACGCTTCATGCTGGCGGCGATGGGAAGATGAAGCTTTAACCGCCCTCAAGGGCGGTTTTTTCATGTAAGGGAACAAACATGTCCCTGACCCTGCTCATCCTGCTCGCCGCCATTGTGGTCGCTGTGCCTTTGTCCCGCTATGCGGGGCTGGGGAGCATTCTTGGGTATCTCGCGGCGGGGGTGGTTATCGGCCCTTCCGTGCTTGGGCTGATCAGCAATGTCACCGAGATCGGCGATGTGTCCGAGCTTGGCGTGACCATGCTGCTGTTTCTGATCGGGCTGGAGCTGCGGCCGCATCGTTTATGGGTGCTGCGCAAGGCGGTGTTCGGCATGGGGCTGGGGCAGATGGTGCCCACCGCGCTGCTGCTAGCGGGGATCGTCATGCTGTTCGGCGTGCCGGGGCGCGATGCGGCGGTGCTGGGCATAGGGCTGGCGCTCTCCTCCACCGCCATCACGCTGCCGCTGCTCTCTGAACGCAATCTGCTGCCCTCCATCCCGGGGCGCGATGCCTTCGCGGTATTGCTGTTCCAGGACATGGCGGCGATTCCGGTTCTGGCGCTGCTGCCAATGCTGGCGGGCGGCGGCACGGAACATTTCTCCTGGGTGGCGGTGGCGCGCGGGGCCGCGGTGGTGGCGGCCATTCTGGCGGGCGGCATATTGCTGGTGCCGCATCTCTTCCGCATGGTGGCGGCGGCCAAGGTGCCGGAAGTGTTCACCGCCACGGCGCTGCTTCTGGTGGTGGGCACCGCGGCGCTGGCGGACTGGGCGGGGCTGTCCGCCTCACTCGGCGCGTTTCTGGCGGGTGTGATGGTCTCCGACTCCGATTACCGGCACGAGTTGCAGGCCGATATCGAGCCGTTCGAGGGGCTGTTGCTCGGGTTTTTCTTCATCTCGGTCGGCATGTCGGCCGATCTGGGGCTGCTGCTGAGCCGGCCGCTGGAGATATTGCTGCTGGTGATCGGGCTGATGGCGGTAAAAGCGGGCATCGCCTTCGCGGTCAGCTATTTGCGCAGGCAGCTCACCGGGGCGGCACTGCGCTTTGCCCTGTCGCTGCCGGAGGGCAGCGAGTTCGGCTTCGTGCTGTTCGCCACCGCGGTGGCGGAGGGCACGCTGGACAAAACCCTGGCGGCGGAGGCGACCTTGGTTATCGCGCTCTCGATGATGCTTTCGCCAGTGCTGTTCTCACTCTCCGAGCGTTTCGCCATGCCGAAACTGGAGACGAAAAAGCAGCGCCCGTTCGACAAGTTCGAGACCACGCAATCCGCCCCGGTCATCATCTGCGGGTTCGGGCGCGTGGGGCAGATTATCGGGCGTGTGCTGGCCATGCAGAAAATCCGCTTCATAGCGCTGGACCGCAGCTCAGAGCAGGTGGACGTGGTACGCCGCTTCGGCACAAGGGTTTTCTATGGCGACCCGGCGCGCGAGGAGGTGATGCGCTCCGCCGGGGCAGAGAGCGCGAAAGTGCTGGTGATCGCGCTGGACGACATGGAGGCCTGCGTGGCCGTGGCGGAGATGGTGCGCCGCAAATTCCCGCAATTGCGGGTGGTGGCCAGGGCGCGCAACCGCCACCATGTGCATCGGCTGATGGGGGCCGGGGTTGATCTATTCGTACGGGAGACGTTTTTCTCCGCCCTGCGGCTCACCGAAATCGTGTTGGATGAGCTGGAGATTCCGGACGCGCAGGCCAAGCGCGCGCTCGAGCTGTTCCGTGAACACGACGACCGTATTCTGCATGAGACCTACGCCATCGGGAATGACGAAGGCCAGCTGATCCAAACCACGCAGGAAGCGGCCAAGGAGTTGCAGGATCTGTTCGAGACCGACCAGAGCGATTTCGACGAGGACACAAGCAGCGTCTCCATCTGACCCGCCCACCAGGGCGCGCACCGCGCCTGGGTCCGCGTGAACCAGAGCGCCACCACCCAGGCACTGCCAAGGCGGCGGCTGAGCGCGGACGGCGGCAGGGGAAGAGGCGGAATCCCCCTGGTGCTGCCAAGCCGGGCCGTGGGGCGTCAAGCTTGCCGGCCGAGGAGGTTTGACCGGCTCGCCAGAACCGCTAAACAGGCGCTGTGCGGGCGTGGCGAAACTGGTAGACGCAACGGACTTAAAATCCGTAGGCCCGATAGGGCTGTGCCGGTTCGATTCCGGCCGCCCGCACCATTTGGGACTCAGCGGCAGTATATCCAGACGCCGCCCTTGGCGACTGGCTTCATCCGCTTAATGTCGCCGGCGCGACTGGCCCTGCTGTCGTGCTCGGGGTTGGACAGGTGAAAACTGTCGCGGCATTCCAATAGATCATGTTGTCATTGCCAGCCGTATTATTCTGCACGAGCCCACCGCCCATATCATTCCAATAAATCGCGAAAGAGGCATTCTCGTTGGCACTGCACTCAATTGCTCCTAATTCAGGATTGGCAATAGGGTCGACATTCGGGTTCACATATGTACCGGTCGTGGCGTTATAGATGCCGGGCACGTTATTATTGGCGACAGAAAAAGTCGTGGAGATATAGCCGTTCTGCTGCGGATTAAAACAGCGCAGTGACGCTTCCGGCGGCAACACCTTGTCGTAAGTTTGACTGTCACTATCATTTTGAGACGGACGTTCGATAAAAACGTAGTCGCCTGCATAATTGCCTTGCGTAATTTCATAAGAACGATAAGCGTAACCCTGCGACCCATCGTATAAGGGGACGGTTCCGGCGGCATCCCTATTAGTAACTTGAGCAGATGCCAGACTGCCATCTGGGTTATTCGTATAACTGATCGATATGTTACTGTCTGTGCCGCCTAGGTGCTGTGTTACGACCCCAGGGTATATGTCTGGGAAAGATATACCTCCCGACGTATTATTTTGATTGTCATAAATCGGATCAAGCAAAACAACTGGCGCTGTAGAACTGTTGGTCGCTCTCACCACCAGATAGTAATCCGGCATCATTGCCCCACCGTTATTCGACAACTGCGGCGCATTTGTGCCCAGCGGCTGAATTACGAAAGCGCAATCATTATAGGACGGATCATAACTTCCTGACGAACTGCCGGAGGTAATTTTGGGCTGATTCGTACAGAACGATTTACTCGATGTCGATCCGTTTTTATAATAGATTGTCGTCTGGATGGTAGTGGTATTAGGTAATGCCCATCCCCACCATGCATTCGAATAAACCTAACTCGTGGCTGATGGATAGGTGGCAGCGGGAGAACAGCCGCTCTGTAGGGGCGGCGGATAAACCGAAGCTCCGCTATTCGTCACCTGTTTACCAGGATAGTAGGTCGAGTATGCGGTAATATTTGTATTATAAGGCACCTGGATACTGTCACCAGCACTCGAGGCCGCTGCCGCGGTCGTTGGCCAGCGCGGGCATTGTACCGATACCGAATAGCTTTTGGATGATTGGCCCGACGTCACTGACAGTGTGGTCGTCGCCGCGAAGCTTGGTAGTGTGTGGTTTGTTCCGTAAGTCGGCGGATAACCAAGCATCTCATATGCCGAAGAGAAAATATTGAGGGCGTCCGCCGCTGTAGCGCCGTTACTTGTCAGCGAACCAGCCGTATTTTCTGAAAAAGACCCGTAAAGATTATGGGATGGGCATTCGCCATAAAGCGGGAAACTGGCTGAGCCCGTGCATTGCGTGGGTTGCTCGTCTTTAAGCGACCAAGTCCCATTCGACCTAGTCGCACAAGCACCATCTGGGTAAGATTGGCTGCTTATCGTCAACTGGTCGTAGTACTTAGCGGTTGTATCGGGGCCATAACCCGCGCTTCCCCCAACAAGGTTGGCGAACGCGAAAGAAATGTATTGTCCTGCTGAAAAATTAAGCGTGCCCGACGACGAGCCTCCTTGCGAGCTACCGATCAGCGCGAAATTGCAATTCGTTCCAGAAGGCAGTGTAGTATCGGCGGCTTCTTCGGAGATCACGCCGGTGCAGGCAGTATTCGCCGTAGGCACGGTCCCGAAATCCGCGTCACCGGTGGCGGTTGGAGGCACGACATAAGCCAAGATGTTGCTTATATCCATTGCGTTACCAACGCTGGTGGAAGAGAAGCTGCCAGGGTTTATGGTGAAGGTTGACTGACCTGCCGTCGCAACGGCGTGCGCTGAAAGCGCCGTTTGAGGGGTGATCCATTTTAGCAGGAGGTTGCTCAGCGTGAGCTTGGCCGTGACCTCCACACAATATGGGCGGCCATCGCACTCCGCGGGCAAGCTGCCGCAGCTTGTGCCGACTGAGCAATATGTCTGAACCAGGCCGCTATCCGTGCTGGGGGTCAGGCTCATGGTCAACTGGCCAAGCGTGGCGGTGGAGCCGGCATAGGTAGCCTGCGCCGCCGTGGTGGCCGCGGCGCTGGCGCCGGACGTGCTGTAGGCACCAACACCGGAGATGGCAGCAGAATCCACGGCGGCCTGCAGCACCGTCCGCGCCGCAGCGATGCGCGCCATGTCAATGGCGGTGATGCCGGCGATCATTGTCGGCACCAAGACAATAGCCATGACCAGGGCCGTCGCGCCTTTACGGTCATGGAACAGTCTTCTGAGTAGGTTAATCAGCATGAAGCTCATCCCCTCAATTCTTGGCACCGGTATCGCTGCTATTGCAGGCCTGTTTCACGGCCGTGGATCCAGAGCCATATAGCGAAGTCGTATTGTTATTGGAAACAGAACAAGTCGGGCATTGCAGCTCGCTTACAATACTGGCGTAGCGCCAGCGCACATAGGCTGATTGCGACAAAGTCATGCTATGCGTGATAATCAATCCCAGCAGCCCGGGGTAGCTCATTGTTGCCTTCACGATGATGCCGTTGTCACAGGGATATACCACCAGCCCACCGCTGCCGCCCCCGGCGGTGCTCGGCGGATTGCTGGTGGCCAAATTGATGACATTGCTTGGGGCACTCGAAACCCCGATGCCCGAGCCTCCATTCGTCTGGCAGCTACCTCCAGACACGATGAAGTCCTGCTCCCATTGGTCATAAAGGCTGCCGCCGCTATGATAAACGAAGGAGGTGGAGTTGTTCGCGGCGGGCAACCCGTTAGGGCCAGCCTCCATGGTCACACTGGCAATCTGCACCTTCAGACTGTTGGGCGGATAGGGCGCGACACCAGCAACCGCGCCATTACAAACATCCTGCAGGGAATTCGCGTTGGCCCCCGTCTGGGAGACGCTATACACACCGGTTGCCGAGCCGCCTGCCCCTTCGAGCGACACCATCAGCGCAAGATCGTTCACGAAAGCGTTCAGCTTTCCCTGAGCCCGGTAGAGCGTGATCACCTCAGCCAGCCCAATGAACAAGGGCAGCAGGAAAAGCGAAAAAATCAAAGCGAATTCGACCGCCGCGGTTCCCCTGTTATCGCCGAGCGCTGAACGCCATGAAAGGCGGCGCCTCATGGTTCCACCACCGTAGCGACGGCCGAGTACAGGTAATTGGTCCCGTTCTGGGCCACGACCGCGCTGAGGCCGCGCATGAAGACAAAGGGCACCGGCATTGACACCTGCACCAGAAGAAACTGGGGCTCCCCTGCGGCGGTGGCGGCAATAGATGAAAAATTCGCGTTTTTTGTGAGACCGGCGGAACTCAAAGTTCCAGCCGCTCCAATGATGCCACTCGTTGTTGTGCCAAAATAGGCGCCACTTTGTACGGAATATTGCAGGGTACCGGTACAATTGCTGCCTGCAACCGGCCCGAACTCCGCACAGACGGCCGCGACAAACGCCGGCCCTGACTTGATATCCCCGATCTGAACCTGGCGCGTGGCCGCGCGGGTGGCGGTATCAAGCGCCATCTGCCAGTACATATCCAGCGACAGGGTAAAGATGGCGCAGAGGATCAGGAAAAAGGTGCTGCCGATGATGGCGAATTCCGTGGCGGGGCCGCCCTTACGGTCGCGACCGAACCGAGCAAGAAAACGCCAATCCTGCAAAATAGACTTACCCACCAGCATCTCCGAAACGAGAGAACCCGCCTACCTACCCCGAAACAAAATCGTGAACGATATGATTATTTATATCTGAACACAAACAAATTAACCAGCTGTCACGAAATGCACGTTTTTAACATTGCACCCACTGTGGCTTCCCGATGACAACCCGCTGACTGGCGAAATGCGGGTCGGGGCGATACCCGCTGTGCCCCTACCATCCTCTGCTTTCGTCCCGTTTCGATACAATCTGCTCCGCGTCCCCCACCAGAATGGACACGGGTATCCAGCCGAGCATCAGAACGCCGGTGATCCTACCCTCCACCCTGTCGTAGATTTCACCGCCGCGCGGGTGGGGCATCGGCGTGGCTTGGTCCTGCCTGGTGGCGGCGGAGCTGATCGCCGCGGACCAGTGCTGGGCCGGCTGGTGCAATATGCTGGGCAGGCGCTGCAGGTGGCCGTGGTAATTCGCCGGGATCATCCTGATCGGCATTCTGGGCTATGCCATGGAACTGGTAATCCGGCTCGGTGGTGCGCGCGGCCCGGGCGAATCAGCCTGGATGCGCCCGTGCCGCTCGGCCGCCCGCGGGATTGGGATATTCCACCCCGGAGTTCCTGAGCCTGAAGCGCGCGGCGCGGCGGATTCTCGCCGGGCAGGACCAGTAATGCCGCCGCCCTTGCCTCATTGGGGGGATTTGGCTTAACGGTGGAGTGCGCCGAGCGGGTGTAGCTCAATGGTAGAGTCCCAGCCTTCCAAGCTGGCTGTGCGGGTTCGATTCCCGTCACCCGCTCCAGCCCTTCCGGTTTCTTTTTCAGGGACCTGGGGCAGGAAACGAAACGCCGAGGCTTGACATTCGGTGCTGTAAAGTGTGGAAGGCGCATTCCGTGCTGGTACGGATAGGGGCGTAGCTCAATTGGCTAGAGCGCCGGTCTCCAAAACCGGAGGTTGAGAGTTCGAGACCCTCCGCCCCTGCCATCCCTTCCCAGCACGTTCGCAGTTTTTTGGAGTTTGGCCCGTCTTGGCGTTCAACGTGTTGAAATTCGCGCGCGAGGTTCGTACCGAGGCGTCCCGCGTCACATGGCCCTCGGGCAAGGAAACGGTGCAGGTCACCGGGCTCGTGCTCGCCATGGTGGTCGCCACAGCTCTGTTTTTCTTGGCCGTTGACGGGCTTATCGGCGCCGGTATGCGCGCCCTCTTCGGTGCCGGAAGTTAAGGAAATTTCGATGGCCAAGCGCTGGTACGTCCTGCACGTCTATTCCGGATTCGAGAAAAAGATCGCCCAGCAGATCACTGAGCAGGCTGAGCTG
This sequence comes from uncultured Pseudomonadota bacterium, assembly GCA_963827925.1. Lineage (GTDB taxonomy): Bacteria > Pseudomonadota > Alphaproteobacteria > Acetobacterales > Acetobacteraceae > Acidocella. The sequence goes on from CAWHDE010000007.1 coordinate 162,268, forward strand.
AAGGGCTTTGCCGATCATATCGGCGAGATCGTGGTGCCAACCGAGGAAGTGACCGAGGTTCGCCGCGCCCAGAAGGTGAATACCGAGCGGAAATTCTTCCCCGGCTATATCCTGATCAACATGGATATGACGGATGACACCTGGCATCTGGTGAAGGATATCCCCAGGGTCACCGGGTTCCTCGGCAGCCGCAACAAGCCGAGCCCGATCACCAACGCCGAAGCCGAGCGTATCATGAAGCAGCAGGAGGAGGGCACGGAACAGCGCCGTCCGGCTGTTATCTTCGAGATCGGCGAGCAGGTGCGCGTGGCCGACGGCCCCTTCACCAGCTTCAACGGCGTGGTGGAGGAAGTGGACGAGGAGAAGGGCCGCGTGAAGGTTTCCGTCTCCATCTTCGGCCGCTCCACCCCTGTGGATCTGGAATACGGGCAGGTGGAGAAGCTCTGACCGGCTTGCAATTCGCGAGCAGCTCCCCTATCTCTGATCCGGCATTGTCGAGAGTTTTTTTGAGTGTCGGATCATCCTAAATCGTCTTCCCGGCGCCGCCTTCTGGTTGGCGCCGGTGTTGTCATTGTCGTGCTGTTGCTCGGTGCGTGGGTCATCAACTACCTGCTGGTCGGCCAGTATCTGGTCAGCACGGACGATGCCTACATCGCCGCCGATTCCAGCCTGATCGCCGCCAAGGTCAGCGGCTATGTGACCGAGGTGGCGGTGAATGAAAACCAGCCCGTCTCCAAGGGCCAGCTTCTGGTACGCATCGACCCGCGCGATTACCAGAATGCCGTGAATGTGTCTCAGGCCGGGCTGACCAGCGCCGAGGCCGATGTGGCCAATGACGAGGCGATGCTTTCCTTGCAAGCCTCCAAGATCGCCGCCGCACAGGCCGCCGTGCAGGGCGACGAGGCGAAGCTGACCTTCGCCGCGCAGGATCAGCGCCGCTACGCCACCCTCTCCGCCAAGGGCGCCAGCCCGGTGCAGAGCGCCGACCAGGCCGATACCGATCTGCAGACCGCGCGCGCCGCACTTGCCGCCGACCAGGCCAGCCTGCAGGCGGCGCAGCGCCAGGTGGATGTGCTGATGGCCCAGCTCGCGGGCGCCAAGGCCGCCGTTTCCCAAGCCCAGGCTCAGCTTGCCCAGGCGCAGCTGAACCTGGAGCACACCGCCATCCGCGCGCCGTTTGACGGCATCGTCGGCAACAAGACTGTGGCGGTGGGCGATTACCTGCAGCCCGGCACGCAGATCATGGCTGTGGTGCCGCTCTCGCAGGTTTATGTGCTGGCGAATTACAAGGAAACCCAGATCACCCACATCCACCCCGGCCAGAGTGTGAAGATCAGCGTGGATGGCTTCCCCGCCTTGAAGGTGCGCGGCCATGTGGACAGCATCTACCCCGCCTCCGGCCAGGAATTCGCGCTGCTGCCGCCAGACAACGCCACCGGCAACTTCACCAAGATCGTGCAGCGCGTGCCGGTGAAGATTCTGATCGACCTGACACCGAAGGAAATCGGCAAGCTGCGGCCGGGCATGTCGGTGGAACCGGAAATCGACACGCGTAGCGGGAAATGACCGAAGGCCGCCGCGGAGGCCATTCCGCTCAAATCCAGGGTCGCCGTCGGCGGGGCGCTGCTTGGCGCCTTCATGGCGGTGCTGAACATCCAGGTGGTCAACACCTCGCTGCCGGACATTCAGGGCGGCATCGGCACCGGGCTGGATAATGGCGGCTGGATCTCCACCTCCTATCTGATCGGCGAGATCATCGTCATTCCGCTGTCGGGCTGGCTGATGTCGGTGTTCTCGCTCCGGCGCTATCTCATCACCAACGCTGTCCTGTTCCTGATCTTCTCCGCCGCCTGCGGGCTGACCTCGAACTTCCCTGAGATGGTGGCACTACGCGCCATACAGGGCTTCACCGGGGGCGTGCTGATCCCGCTGTCGCTGGTCTGCGTGATGACGCTGCTGCCATTACGCGCGCGGCCCGTGGGCTTCTCGATGTTCGCGATCAGCGCCACCTTCGCGCCCGCCATCGGCCCCACGATCGGCGGCTGGATCACGGATGCCTATGGCTGGCGCTATATCTTCTTCCTCAACCTGGTTCCCGGCGCGGTGATGCTCCCTGCCCTGCTCTGGGGCCTGAAGAGCGAGCCGATGCACCTGGAACGGTTCTGGCGGGGCGACTGGGTCGGCGTCTTCACCATGGCGCTGGGGCTCGGCACGCTGCAAACCGTGCTGGAGGAAGGCAACAAGGATGACTGGTTCGGTTCGGACTTCATCACCCGGCTGACCATCATCTCCGTAGTCTCGCTGGGCCTGTTCCTGGTTCAGGAGTTCCGCCAGGGCAACAAGGCGCCTCTGGTGAATCTGCGCCTGTTCTCGCGCTGGAATTTCGGGTTCAGCTCCATCGCCAATTTCATGCTGGGCTTCGTGCTTTACGCGGCCGTCTATCTGATTCCGCTCTATCTCGCCGTAGCGCATGGCTACAGCGCCGCGCAAGCTGGCCTGGTGATGGCCTGGATCGGCCTGCCGCAGCTCCTCATCATTCCCTGCATGCCCTGGCTGATGAAGCGCATCGACCCGCGCCGCCTGCTCTCGCTCGGCTTTCTGCTCTTCTTCTTCAGCCTGACGATGAATCTCAGCCTCGGCCCCAATGACAGCGGGCCGCAGATGCTCATCCCCAACCTCATCCGCGCTGTCGGCCAGGCGCTGGTGTTCCCGCCCATTACCATGATCGCCACCGCCGGCATCTCGACGGCTGATGCCGGCTCGGCCTCCGCCCTGTTCAACATGCTGCGCAATCTGGGCGGCGCGGTCGGCATCGCCACTGTGGAGACCTTTGTCACCAACCGCGAGAAGTTTCATTCATTTATCATCAACCAGCATGTGAGCCTTCTGGACCCGGCGACGCGCGACCGGATTGCTGCGATGCAGCAATACTTCCAGGCGCGTGGCATGTCCGACCCCGAGCCGCGCGCCAGCAGGCGATCATACTGCTTGGCAACACCCTTAAGCAGCAAGCCAACTATTTCGCATATGGCGATGCGTTCGGGCTGCTCGCCATGGGGATGCTGCTGGCACTCGGGGCTTCTCTGTTCATCCGCCGCCCCGGCGGCCCCGCCGCACCTGGCGGGCACTAGCCGGCCGGCGGGTTGATAGGTCATACCCCGCCTCTCATTTTTGTCACCTTCCTCAAGGCGTGTCATTTCGGACCAGGAAGGCCAGCCCTTGCGTTTACGATCCAATGGTTTAGGATTTTAAAAAAGCAGAGGAGGTCCCCATGGCTCGAGTTGCATTGGTCACAGGTGGAACGCGCGGCATAGGGGCCGCCATCAGCATTGCACTGCAAAAGGCAGGGCGGCTCGTGGTTGCCAGCTATGCCGGAAATACAGAAGCTGCAGAGGCCTTCCACAAGGAAACCGGAATCGAAACCGTCAAGTTCGACGCAGGAAGTTTTGACGAAACCGCATGGCTGCGGTGAATAATATCGCCGCCCGCCACGGTGCCATCGAGATCCTCGTGAACAACGCCGGCATCACCAGAGACGCGGTGATAGGCAAGATGACGCGCGAGATGTGGGATTCGGTGATCGACACAAATCTTGGCTCCTGCTTCAATCTTTGCAAGGCAACCTTCGACGGCATGAAGGGCAAGAAGTTCGGCCGCATCGTTAATATCGGCTCCATCAACGGCCAGGCAGGGCAATATGGCCAGGTGAATTATGCCGCCGCCAAAGCCGGTATTCATGGTCTTACCAAGGCTCTGGCGCAGGAAGGGGCGCGCCATGGCGTGACCGTGAATGCCATCGCGCCAGGCTATGTCGATACCGACATGGTCCGCTCTGTGCCGCCGGATGTTCTGGAGAAGATCATCGCCAAAATTCCGCGCGGGCGGTTGGGTACGGTGGAGGATATCGCGCGCGGCGTGGTATTCCTCACCGCTGACGACGCTGATTTCGTCACCGGCTCCACCCTGTCCATCAATGGCGGCCAGCATATGTATTAAAGTTCTTTGGCGAGGACGGTCGAAGTTCCAGCGCCGCGACACGGCGCTGGAAAACAGCGAAGAACCGTTTGCTAAAAAAGCCGCGCTTTAGAACTTCTGTGACATGCCAACCAGAATTGTCCGCCGCTCGCCATATTGCGGCGCGTACACGCCAACCCCGGTGCCCTCGCGGATCTCGTACGTCCGGTCGAACAGATTAATGACATCCAGCCGGATTGAGGCGCCATGCCAGCCGCCGAAATTCAGCTGCTGCACGATCGAGCCATTGACCGTGTAATAGCCCGGCACCTCCGCGCCGTTCGGAATGGTGTCGTCCCCAGTCCCCTCATCCGCCCGCAGCCCGCTGCCATAGACGAGGTCGGCGGAGAGCAAGGTCGGATTGCGTGTCTGCCGGTTGACCGTATAGGCCACACCGCCCGAGCCGGTCACCGTCTGGTCGTGATCGAGGTAGATCCAGTGCGAATTGCGCTATAGGCCAAAACCTGCGGCGTGAAATTGAACTGCGCGGTCTCGATGCCTTTGCCGATCGCGCGCGAATAAGCGAGATTGCCATAGACCGACCACGGGCCACGATCGTAGCTGGCTGTCAGTTCAACGCCGTGATCCTCGCCCTGGTTATAGTTAAATGCCGTCAGAATATTCGGCGCGCCGAACTGCCCCTCATCGATCAGATCCGTCGCCTGCTTGTAATAAGCATCGAGCCCAACCTGCAGGCCGGGGCTTAAAATCTGCGTCACGCCGACATCGTAATAATTATCGCGTTCAGGCTTTACAGTTGAATCCTGCGTCGAAGGCGCCGCACCTGTGGTACCGGCAAAAGCCGCGACCGAGGATGTCCCGACCAGTTCGAAAGGCGGCGGCGTGAAATAGCGCGAATAGCCGGCATGCAGCGTGGTGGTATCGGTCGGCTTCCAGACCACGTTCACGCGCGGGCTGAACTGGGTGGCGCTGGTGTACTCGTTCACGCCATCAAACCGCGCACCGTAATTGATCGTCACGCGCGGCAGGATTTTCCATTCGTCCTGCAGATAAAACCCATAGAGCGTGCCGGTCGTTTGCGAACCCTGATAGATGTTGATCGGCGTCGTCGAGGCCTGCGTCCCATCGGCGTTCAGCGGGATCACCGAGGAGTCGGTCGTCACATTGGTGAAATCCACCTCGAACTGGAAGCCGCCCCGCAGCGTATGCGTCGCGTTGATGCGCCAGCTGCCATCGGACTGCACGCCGTTCGACCAGATCGACCGGTCCGCCGTCTGCGCAATGCCGGTATACAACAGATCACCAATCGGATCGGGCGTATAATTCAGGCTGCTGTAACGCGTATAACCCGAAATCTGCAGATCGACCGTGTCATAATGCTTCTGAAGCGAGAGAATGCCGAAATCGGTGATCTCGCGCTGATACTCGTTCAGATCGCTGCTGTTGTAGGATGTGATACCTTTGACATCGAGGCCCTGCCCGTTTGCAAGCGTATAGGTCGACTGGCCCGGATTGTCGGGGATCTGGAATTCCTCGTTTGAAATACCAACAATCAGGCTGATTCGCGTCGTCGGGTTCAGGATGTAATCCAGATGCGCCATATCATGATACTGAATACTGGTATCATGCAGCGGGTTGGCGCTGCCGGTCGTGTTTTCGATCCCGACCGGATTTTTCAAATAGTCGCCCGTGAAATAATAAGATAGTCGGCCGGACGTGCCGCCATAAGAGAAGGTCGGCTCCAGATAACCGCGCGAACCGCCTTCCATGGAGATCTCACCACCCGGATCGGTCTCGCCGGACTTGGTGTTGATATCGACAACGCCCGCCTGCAGAAAACCGTATTGCGCGGGCAGTGCGCCGGTGATCAGCGACATCGAATCCGCGAAATGCGTCTCCAGCGTCTGCCCGAACACCGACAAACCTTCCGGCAATTCCACACCATCGAGGCGATACTGCACCTCGTCATGGTCGCCGCGCACATGGATCTGGCCGTAGCTGTCCTGCGCGACACCCGGCGCCTGCAAGAGCACCTGGTTCAGCGGCGCATCCCCGGCCTGCGGGATGGTTGCGAGCGCCTTACGGCTGAAATTGTATTTCGTGGCCCCCAGGCTCGGCTCAATCGCGCTCCGTGCGGCGTCCAGTTTTTGCGCCACCACGGTCACGTCAGGCAGCGAAAGGTTTAGCGTAGAGCTGCCAAGATTGGCCTTGGCGGGCGCGGATGGCGCGTTAGCCGGCGCCGTCTGCGCCAACGCGCCGGACGCCAGACCGGTGAAGGTCAGGACATAGAAAGTCGATTGCAACAATGCCTTGCGCGTCAGCGCCATTAAAGCCCCCTGTTAGTCATGTCTGCGGATTTCCCAGACGCAAACGATATAATATAACATACTATTTCAGCGCAAGCCGCTGCGTCAGAACAACGCGACTGTTTCGTATGTCACTGCAGGGTAAAGCGGAGTGGAATCACCAAATTCACTTGCTGCGCCGTCACCGAAGGCGGGAAAGCCGGTAAGGGCGAGGCCCGCTTGATCCAGGCAGCCGCTTCCGCATCCAGGTCCGGGTATCCGGAACTGCCGGCCAGCGCCGTCGACAAGACATGCCCATCATGGTCCAGCGTCACGCGCATCAGCACCACGCCCTGCTCGCCGCGTTCCTGCGCGCCGGGCGGGAATTGTTTGTAGAGCGCCAGATGCGCCAGCAGCTGTGCCTGCCATTCGGCCAGCGTCTCGCCAGGCGGCGGTGCCGCCGCTGTTTCGGCGGGACGCGCAGACGATTGAACAGCCGGCGCGGGTGCCACCGGGGCAGATGGTGCAGGCTGTGCGGCCCTGGCTGCGGCTTGTGCCGGGGGGGCTGGCCGAACCACAGGACGTGAAACAGGCAGATGCGGGCGCATGACCGGGCGGACATGAGCTGGCCGAGGCAAAGGGGTCGGCAGCGGCACGGCAACTTGACGCAGCGGAGGCGGGTTGTCCGGCACGGGCGGCGGCGGCAGGGGCGGCTGGGATACAGGTGGCGGGGGCGTTGCCGACGCGGGCGTGGCAGGGGCTGCCGTCGGCTCCGGCGCCATATCCATCATAATCGCCGCCTGTTTAGGCAAGCCGACAGCCGGGCTCTTGTGGTGCAGGCTGAGGAAAATACTGGCATGCACGGCAAGCACCGCTGCGAAGCTCACCCCCCAGCGCCGCCACACGCGGCCAGACGGGAGACCTTCACCCGCCCACGTCTGCGTCGCCAAGCTCATGGGCTGGACGGCGCCGCCAACCCGACGAGCGCCACCTTCAAATACCCGGCACCGCGCAGCGCATCCAGCGTCTGCATCATGTCGCCATAGGGCACGGTTTTATCGCCGCGCAGAAAGATGCGCTGGTTTTTGTCACCATTGCTCGCGGCATCGAGCGCCGCCGGCAATTGCGCCTGCGTCACGGGAAGGTCGCCCAACATCAGCAAATCATCGGCCTTCAGCGTGAGGAAAATGGGCTTCAGCGGCCGGGGCTGAGGTTGTGCTGATGCATGCGGCAGATCGACCGGAATATCCACCGTCGCCAACGGCGCCGCCACCATGAAGATGATCAGCAAGACCAGCATCACGTCGATAAACGGCGTGACGTTGATCTCGTGGGTCTCGGAGAGATCGTCCTCGCCGCCGCCAAAATTCATCGCCATGTTATTCAGCCGCCATCGCGCGGGCCACAGGCTTATCCAATTCGCGCGAGACCAGCAGTTGGACCATCGCGGAAAAATCCCCCAGCATCGCGCGGTAGCCGCCGATGCCACGGGCGAACAAATTATAGATCACCACGGCCGGAATTGCCGCGACCAGGCCCGTCGCCGTGGCCAACAGCGCCTCGGCAATGCCCGGCGCCACCACGGCCAAGTTGGTGGTCTGCGTATCGGAAATTCCGATAAAGCTGTTCATGATGCCCCACACGGTGCCGAACAGCCCGACGAAGGGCGCCGTTGCGCCGATGGTCGCCAGCAGGCCGGTTCCCCGCGCCATCTGCCGCCCGGCCGACGCTTCCAGCCTGTGCAGGCGGGTGGCGACACGCTCCTTGATGCCAGCCGCATCATGGCCCGCCGAAAGCTGCATTTCCTTCAACGCCGCCATGACCATCGCACGCTCGGCACCGCCCGCTTCATCGCCTTGCAATTGCGCCTGCAAGCCGGCCAGCGTCTGCTGGTTTTCAGCCTGGCCCAAGGCCAGCCGCAGGGCACGCCGCGCCGCCAGAAAGCCCATCCCTTTCGCGACCAAAATCGTCCAGGTCACAATCGAAGCAGCCGCCAGCCCAGCCAGAACCAACTGCACCACAAGGTCCGCATTATGGAACATCGCGCCGACTGAAAGATGTTTCGGCAACATGCTGCCGGGAACCATCTGCGGTGCGGCCTGAGCGCAGGCTGGCCCTGTCGCGGCCATCGTCGCCAAGCCAATCAGCGTTGGCAGGGGCTTGCCAACACGGCACAAAATGCGACTACGCATCGAAATTCTGCTTAACAAATCATAGACTTTCAAGATTGGCACGGCGCTGCGGCATCCGAAGCGGGCCTGTGCGCCATGGGGTGGGCGCCGTAGCGTAGCACCGTGACGCCAGCCGCCTCATGCGGCAGCGCGGCGCCATGGCGTTGCGCATAATCCTCAGCAAAAGCGCCGCGCTCCAGGCGCTCGCAATGATCGAGATAACGGAGCATCGCGCGCTGCGCTCGTTCTGCCGTCGGGTGTATGCGCCGGTAATGCCGCCACAGCATCAGAGCATTCACTGTCCACGGATCATACGCATGCTCGTTCAACCGACGGCGTATCGCGACCGGCAATTGATCAAAAGCGGACCAGGCGTCGCCGTCATAGCGCCGCCAAATGATGTCACGGATGGTTTTGTCGTTCGATTGGGGCTGCGGCATCACGCGTAGGGCTCCCGCATGAGCAGAGGGCCACGAACCGGGCACCGTGGCCGGAGCGGAAAAGCAGGCAGTATTACCATCGTCAAAAAGCGCCATCATGCATAGTATAATATATCATACGCATAAGCGTTAATCCGGACAAGTGCCGTCGCCCGCCATCCTCCCCCGGCTGGCGGCATATCTATGCGGCGTCCAGATGGCCCGCCCCCTTAGACGGACTCCTTCTTTGATTTCGTTTTTGGGCTAAGTAAGCGCTCCGCAGAGCGTTCTGCTGCAGCCGCCAGACGCTTTAAAAGCGCGCGGCACCGGCCACAGCAAAACCAAACTACTCACCATCCAATTAACTAAATTGGACGTGGATCAACTTAGGTGTCGAGGTTGGCGACCTTGAGCGCGTTGTTGACGATGAACTCGCGGCGCGGCTCCACCACATCGCCCATCAGCGTGGCAAAAATCTGATCCGTGCCTTCGGCATCTGCAATTTTCACCTGCAGCAGACGGCGGGCGTCCGGGTCCAGCGTCGTCGCCCAAAGCTCTTCCGGGTTCATCTCGCCCAGCCCTTTGAAGCGGCTGATCACCAGCCCCTTGCGGCCAAACGCCAGCAGCGAATCCCACATCGCCGCCGGGCCATGCAGCGGCTTTGCCGTGCCGCCATCGATGGAGAGTGTCGCATCCGCGCCGAACAATTCTGCCATCTTACCCGCGCGCTCGGCCAGATAACGCGCCTCGGCGGTGCGCAGTGTGAGCGCGTCCAGCGAGAAATGTTCGGCAACGCCGCGCACGGTGCGGCCAATCTTCACGCCCGCCTCGTCTGAGGTCACAATCCAGCCACGCTCGGTGGGATGCGAAATCCCGTTCAGCCGCGCCACCAGGGCCGCATCCTTCGCCGCGTCGCCCAAAGCCGCCGGTGACAGCAGCCCTGCAATGGCGATCTGCTCCAGATAGATCTGCGGCAGCGTGTTCTCCATCGCCCGCAGCCGATGCACCGCCTGGCCGATCCAGCCCGACGCCTCACGCAGCTCATCGCCCGAGAGGCTCACCGCGCCGCTGGTCAGTACAAAATCACCCAAGGCACGTTCCAGCAGGAACGCCTCTAGCGCGTCATCATCCTTCAGATAGCGCTGGTCGTTGCCGCGCTTGGCGCGGTACAGCGGCGGCTGCGCGATATAAAGATAGCCCTGTTCGATCAGCTGCGGCATCTGCCGGTAGAAGAAGGTCAACAGCAGCGTGCGGATGTGCGAACCATCCACGTCCGCGTCTGTCATGATGACGATGCGGTGATAGCGCAGCTTGGACGGGTCGAACCCGCCCTGATCCGTTTCCGCCCGGCCGATGCCCGCCCCCAGCGCCGTGATCAGAGTGCCGACCTCGGTGCTGCTCAGCATCTTGTCGAAGCGCGCGCGCTCCACGTTCAAAATCTTGCCCTTCAGCGGCAGGATCGCCTGATATTTACGGTTACGCCCCTGCTTCGCGGAGCCGCCGGCGCTGTCACCCTCGACGAGGAACAGCTCGGACTTCGCCGGGTCGCGCTCCTGGCAGTCCGCCAGCTTGCCGGGGAGAGAGGAAATGTCCAGCACGCCCTTGCGGCGCGTCAGCTCGCGCGCCCTGCGCGCCGCCTCGCGTGCCGCTGCCGCGTCCATCACCTTCTGTACGATATGCTTGGCTTCTTTCGGGTGCGTCTCGAACCAGTGGCTGAGTGCATCCGCCACCGCTGCCTGCACCACCGGCTGCACCTCTGAGGAGATCAGCTTGTCCTTGGTCTGGGAAGAGAATTTCGGGTCCGGCACCTTCACGGAGAGCACGGCGGTCAGCCCCTCGCGCATATCCTCGCCGGAGATGTCCGCAATGTCCTTCTTGCCGTTCATCGCCTTGGCGTAGCTGCTCACCACGCGCGTCAGCGCCCCGCGGAACCCGGCCAAATGCGTGCCGCCATCGCGCTGCGTGATGTTGTTGGTAAAGCACAGCATCGTCTCGTGGTAAGAATCGTTCCAGATGCAGGAGAACTCCACCTTGATCCCTGTCTCCTTCGACTCGGACATAGCGGTGATCGGCGCGGGCAGCAGCGCGTTCTTGGCGCGGTCCAGCCAGAGGCAGAACTCCTTCACGCCACCTTCGTAATGGAAATCCGCCTGCTGGAACGGCTCATGCCGCTCATCGCGCAGCATGATGGCAAGGCCCGAATTCAGGAAGGCGAGCTCACGCAAGCGGCGCTCGAACACGGCGTAATCGAAATCCGTATGGGTGAAGGTGGCGGCGGAGGGTTTGAACGTCACCTCGGTGCCATTGGGCTTGTCCGACGGGCCGACGATTTTCAGCGGCTGCACCGTGTCGCCATTCTCGAAGCGGATGAAATGCTCCAGGCCATTGCGCCAGATGCGCACATCCATCCATTCGGAAAGCGCATTGACCACCGCGGCGCCCACGCCATGCAGGCCGCCGGAAACCTTGTAGCTGTTCTGGTTGAATTTGCCGCCCGCATGCAGCTTGGTCAGCACCACCTCGGCGGCGGAAATACCTTCCTCCACGTGAATATCGGTCGGGATGCCACGGCCATTATCGCGGATGGTCATGGAGCCGTCGCCATTCAGCACAGCCTCGACCCGGCTGGCGAAACCCGCCTGCGCCTCGTCCACCGCGTTGTCGATGATCTCGAAGCCCATATGATGCAGGCCAGAACCGTCATCCGTGTCGCCGATATACATACCAGGCCGCTTGCGGACGGCATCCAGCCCCTTCAGAACACTGATCGATGCGGCGTCATAGGCATCGTCTTGCGGGGCAGACTCAGGCGTATCGGACATAATGGGTAACAGGCTCCAGAATCGTCGTATGGAGCAGGTTTTATACAGGATTTCCCGACAAAAGCCTAATGCGGCAGGGGCTCGCTATAATGCGCTGGCGTAGCTTGGCTGCGCCTCAGCCTGTGCATTGGCGGCCTGTGCCCCAATGCCCAAAGCCTGCGCCACAGACGCAATGCCGTTGCGGAAAGGCCCGCGCTGGCGTGCCGCGAGCGTGCCAAGGCCGGAATGGAGGCCGACCACACGGGGTGCGTCAGGGATAACCGCATCAAGCGCCACACCCAGCTTGTCCTCGATGAAATCCCGCGCCAGACCACCCGGCACCCCGGCCTTGTTCAGCACCAACAACGGGCGTGGCGTCTGGCCGGAGCCGCCGGGCAAGCTCCGCAGGCTCTCAACATTGCGCAGCGAGATCATGGTCGGGTCCAGCACGATAACGCGCTGCTGGGCATTGAAGAGCAATTGCCTGGCCAAGGGGGTGAGCCGCGCCCCTATATCCGCGACCATGAAATTATAGCGCAGGCGTATGGCCTGCACGAAGGTCGCGATGCCTTCCGGGTTGCAAGGCGGCTCCCACGTCAGAGCCTCCAGCCCCGCCATCACGTGCAACCTCTCCCCTACGGCATGGACACAGCGCTCGATAAGCAGTTGGTCCACGCGCTGCGGCGCCTCCAGTACTGCGGACAAGCCACGATTGCCGGGAATATTCATGTCCAGCGCCAGAGTGCCGGTGTTGATCTCACCGTCCAACAGCACGGTGTGGCGGTGCAACTCGCCGGAGATGTACCAGCCCAGATTGGCGGCGATGCAGCTTGTCCCCACGCCGCCGCGCGCCCCGCACAAAGCGATGATCCGCCCGCCGCGCAGATTAACCTGCTCTCGCACCAGATTATCGATCATTGGCAGGAAATGCTGCTCGATCTTCTCCGCGGTCAGCGGTTTGGGAAGATATTCCCTTACGCCCATGGTCTTGACCACGATGCGGTAGAAATTCACGTTCTGAACCTCGCCCACCGCCAGCACCACGGTGCCGGGCTCAACCGTGTCGGCCAGATCCATCAGCGCGTTGATCGGCTGTTCCTCGCCCGAGAGGTCCACCAGCACGATCTCCGGCGTGGGCATCGCCGCCAGGATGGTGAGGGCATGGCGGAAATCCACCAGATGTACCTGGTTGCTGTTGGGAATATGCCCGGCCAGCACCGAATGAAGCAGACTGGCACTTTCCTCATCCCGGACGAAGCCGATGAACTTGTCCCGCTTCGGGCCAACGGAGACGTGGGGCAAATTGTCAGACAAGCTGTTGCTGTGAGGCGCCGCCCGCTTCGTTTCCAGCAAAGCGGGAAGGCGCGGGTACATGGTTAGGTTATCCTGCATGGCTGCAAATCCTCCGGGCCGGATAATTTCAGCAGAGCGCGGTTGCCATCGCGTTAATGTCCTCCAGCCAGCTTCCCGACATGGGTGCCCGCCCCGCAGGGAGGTTGCGGGCGGCTCCTCTCCGCTCTATCAGCGCCCCTCATTTTGAATTTTCAGGGACACGATGGCTCGGCAGAAAAAAGGCCGCAAACTGGACGGCTGGATTATTCTCGACAAACCGCAAGGAATCACCAGCACCCAGGCGGTGAACAAAATCAAGCGCGCCCTTGACGCGCAGAAGGCGGGCCATGGCGGTACGCTGGACCCGCTGGCCACGGGCTTATTGCCCATCGCCCTGGGCGCGGCGACGAAAACCGTGCCCTACGTGATGGACAGCACGAAAATCTATCATTTCACCCTGAAATTCGGTGAGGCGCGGGACACGGACGATGCCGAGGGCGCGGTGGTGGCCACTTCCGATGTCCGGCCGAGCGATGCCGAGATCCAGGCCGCCCTGCCCCAGTTCATTGGCAACATCATGCAAGTGCCGCCCGCCTTCTCCGCCATCAAGGTGGATGGCGAGCGCGCCTATGACCTGGCGCGCGCCGGCGCCCCGCCGGAACTGCCGCCCCGCCCGGCGCAGGTGGACCGGTTCGAGCTGATCGACCGGCCGGATGCGGACCATGCGAGCTTCGAGGTACAGTCCGGCAAGGGGGTCTATATGCGCGCCCTGGCGCGCGATCTCGCCCGGGCCTGCGGCTCCGTGGGGCATATTTCCATGCTGCGCCGCCTGCGGGTGGGGCCATTTAAGGAAAACATGGCGGTTCCGCTGGACTTTTTCCTCGATCCGGAGCAGAACCCCGCCACTCTTGCTGAAACTTTGCTGCCGCTCGAGACCGCGCTGGACGACATCCCGGCCCTGGCCCTGAACCAAGCAGAGTTTTTCGCCCTTTCCCAGGGCCAGGCGATCAGCCTGGTGGACCTGATGGGGCGGATCCCGGAAGCGGCCAACCCTGACGAAGGGCTGGTGCGTGTAACGGCAGCGGGACGCGTGAAGGCCATGGCCCAACTCTCTGAAGGGTGGCTGAAGCCCGAGCGCTTGTTCTAACGTCTTTTTACAAGGAACATCACGATGTCGATTACGCCTGAGCGCCGCACCACGCTTATCGCCGAGTACGCGACCGCCGCCAATGACACCGGCTCCCCGGAAGTCCAGGTGGCTCTGCTTTCCGAGCGCATCTCCAACCTCACCGAGCATCTGAAGACCCACGCGAAGGATTACCATTCCCGCCGTGGTCTGCTGGTGCTGGTCGGCCAGCGCCGCTCGCTGCTGGACTATCTGAAGCGCAAGAACGCCAAGCGCTATCAGGATCTGATCGGCCGGCTGAACCTCCGCCGCTGATCAAAACGGCGCCGAAAGGCGCCGTTTTTCATTTGGGAGCGAAAAATGCCCCTTTCATCCCTCCGCCGCGCCGCCCTGGCGGTGCTGATTCTGAATTTCGGGTTTTTCTTCTTCGAGTTCGCGGTGGCGCGGGCCATCGGCTCGGTGGCGCTGTTCGCCGACAGCGTGGATTTCCTGGAAGATTCGGCGGTGAATTTCCTGCTGCTCACCGCGCTTAGCTGGGCACCGAAGGCACGGGCAAAAGCGGGCATGGTGATGGCCGGGCTCATTTTCATTCCCAGCCTCGCCACACTCTGGCAGGCGGCCGCGAAAATCTGGCACCCGGAAGCGCCGGATGCCGCTTGGCTCTCCCTTACCGGGCTGGCCGCCATGGCGGTTAATCTCTGCGCGGCGCTCATCCTCTCGCGCCACCGTCATACGGGCGGCAGCATCACCCGCGCCGCTTTTCTTTCCGCTCGCAACGATGTTCTGGCCAACGCCGCCATCATCCTAGCCGGGGCGGTCACGGCTTATCTATGGCACAGCTTGTGGCCGGATCTGATCGCAGGGCTTGGCATCGGCGCCATGAACCTGGATGCGGCCAAGGAGGTCTGGGAGGCCGCGCGCGAGGAGCACGCGGCCTGATCCATTCTTATGTGGGCAGACGCAGGTGATAGCTCTTCGGCCGGGTCAGTGTCTCGTACCCCCAGCGTGAGAGCGTATAGCCCCGCCCGCTATCCTTCGTTCCCACCCAGGGCAGCGCCGGGTCCAGCGCGTCGCAGCGGTTCAGGAACAATGTGCCGGTCTCGACCTTGTCGCCCAGCGCCTCGGCGGCTTCCACATCGCGGGTGAAAATCGCCGCCGTCAGGCCTAGGGGGCTGTCATTCATCAGCGCCAGCGCCTCCTCGTCGGACTTCACCTTCATCACACCGACGATCGGCCCGAAATTTTCCTCCGTCATCACCCGCATGGAATGGTTCACATTCACCAGAATCTGCGGCGCCACGTAGGTGGAACCCGGCTTGTCCGCCTCGAAGCGGGAGATATCGACCAGCGTTTTCGCGCCCTGCGCCACGGCTTCCGCCACCTGAGCCACGGATGAACGAAGCCGCGCGGGGGTTCACCACGGGGCCGAGATTCGTGTCCTGCCGGGTCGGGTCGCCAAGCCGGTAGCCATTGGCCATCGCCACGGCGCGCTCGAGGAACTCGTCATAGATAGTCTCGTGCAGGTAAAGCCGCTCGATGCCGCAGCAGCTCTGGCCGGAATTGAAGAAGGCGCCGTCGATCAGGTTTTCCACCGCGAAGGCCACATCCGCATCGGCCCGCACGTAACCGGGGTCCTTGCCGCCCAGCTCCAGCCCGACGGAGATGAACCGGTCCGCCGCCGCGCGCTGCACCTTGTGCCCGGTGGCGACCGAGCCGGTGAAGGCGACATGGTTCACCCGCGAATCCCGGATGGTGGCTTCCGCATCCTCATGGGTGAGATGCAACACCTGGAACACGCCCTCCGGCAGTCCGGCTTCGGCGAAGCACTGGGCGAAGCGCTCGGCCACCAGCGGCGTCTGCCAGGAGTGCTTCAGAATGACTGCATTTCCCGCCATGATTGACGGGATCACCGAGTTCACGGTGGTCAAAATCGGGTAGTTCCAGGGCGCGATGATATACACCACACCCAGCGGCTCGCGCTTGATATAGCGCTTGAACCCGTCCTTCGGGCCCGGATTATAGGTGGCCAGCCCCGCCTCGGCCTCGTCGATCATGAAGCGGCTGCGCTCCACCCCGCCGCGCACCTCGTTCGGCACCTGCGAGATGGGGCGGCCCATCTGCCAGCAGATCTCCAACCCGATCTCATTGGCGCGGGCCAGCAGTGCGTCACAGAATTTGTGGCAGATGGCGGCGCGCTCGGCGAGGCTCGTCTGTTTCCAGGCAACCTGCGCCTTCACGGCGCGGTCCAGCGTGGCGGAGATTTCCGCGCCCGTGGCATAGGCACGTTCGACATAGACGCTGCCGTCCACCGGCGAGATGGTCTGTTGCATGGTCATTGTTTGTCTTCCGTATTACGGTTCCTCGAAGCGTACACCCACAACTCATGCCCGGCATAGCACAGCCCGGCCAAGCATGCCGGGGCCAAAAAGTACATGACGCGGAATAACAGGATCGCCCCCAGCGCCTGAGCCGGGGGCAGATAGGCCGAGAGCCCAAGCAGCAGCACGGAATCGAACACCCCCACCCCGCCCGGCAGGCCCGAGAGCACGCCCGCGGCAAAGGCGCCGAGATAGATGCTGAGCACGCGCGGATAGGTCAGCCCATGTGCGGCGGGCAGCACGGCGTACAGAATGGCGCAGGCGCAGCAAATATCGAGGCAGGAAAGGCCGATCTGCGCGAGGGCGATCCGCCAGCCCGGCAGCGCGAAGCGCTTGCCGAACAACGTCACCGCCTCCCGCCCGCGCGCCGCCAGCACATAGGCCACCGGCACCGCCAGCAGCACCGCGCCCAGCATGCGCAGCAGCGCCGGGGGCAGGCTGCCCGGCACCGGCACGGAGAACGGGTGCGTCAGCAAAAGCGTGCCCAGCAGCGTCAGCAAGCCAAAGGTGAAATTGCTGCCGGACAGCGCCATGATGCGCGCCAGCCCGCCCGCCGGCACATCCCAATGGGCATAGAAGCGCAAGCGAATGGCCGCCGCCGTCAGCGCCGCGGCCCCCAGCACATGGCTGAGCGCATAGGCGCAGAAGGAGGCGAGCCCGATGCTGGGATAGGGCAGATGCGGGCTCCCCCCTGTCCGCTTCGCGAAGAAAACCCCCGGCAGATCATAGGACGCCATGATGCAGAAGGAGACCGCCAGCAGCCCCAGCGCGCGGATCACGTCCCAGTAGGGTGTGGCCAGGAAGGCGGCGAAAATGGCCGCCAGCCCAACCTTCTTGAGAACCCCGTGCAGCCCGAAGGCAATGGCCGTGAGAAGTAGAAGCCCGAGAACGGGCGGCAGACGCTTCAGCAGCCTGTGCAAGGGATCAGGCCGCCGCCTCCTGCCGGGAGAGGCTCAGCGCGATCAGCGAGATGGTCCGCTCCACGCCGTAAAGCGCGATGAACCCGCCAAAGCGCGGACCTTCCTGCGTGCCCAGCAGAACCTGATACAGGCAGTCGAACCACGCCTTCAGCGGCGCAAAGGGATGGCGCTTGCCGATGGCATAGACGAGATTCTGCAGCCGCTCCGCCTCGGTCTCGCCGGGGTGGTGCGCCTGCTCGTTCCCGCGCAGGCTTTTGACCAGATCCTCCAGCGCCGCGCGCTCCACCTCGGTGGGGGCGCGGTACTGGCGCTGGGGCGCCACGAAGTCGCGGTTATAGGCCACGGCGTAATGCACCAGCTCCGCCAGGAACGGAAAGGTCTCGGCATTCGCCTCGGGCATATAAGCGCGGATGAAGCCCCAGAGCATCTCGGCGCTGTCGGCATTGCTCACCGAAGCGAGGTTCAGCAGCATCGTGAAGCTGATCGGCGAACCCGCATGTTTCGGTAGCACCCCGCCATGGAGATGCCAGGCCGGGTTGTCATGCGGCTTCTCGGCCGTGGGCAGCGCAGCGACAGCGTTGATGTAATCGTCCGTGGCGCGGGGGATTACATCAAAGAACAGCCGCTTGGCGCGCTGGGGCGCGTGATACATGAAATGGGCGAGCGATTCCTTGGGCGCGTAGGTCAGCCATTGCTCGATGGAGAGGCCATTACCCTTGGACTTGGAGATTTTCTGGCCTTTATCGTCCAGGAACAGCTCATAGGTCAGGTTCAGCGGCGGCTCCTTGCCCAGAGCGTGCACGATGGCCGAGGAGAGCTTGACGGAATCGATGAGGTCCTTGCCGGACATCTCGTAATCCACATCCAGCGCGTACCAGCGCATCGCCCAATCGGCCTTCCATTGCAGCTTGGCGGCACCGCCGAGCACCGAGGTCTCGAATGTCGCGCCACTGTCCGGGTCGGTCCAGAACACCGTGCCATGGTCGGCATCCACCTTGTCGATGGGCACCTGCATGACGATGCCGGTGCGCGGATGGATGGGCAGGATGGGCGAATAGGTCGCCTTGCGCTCCGCCCCCAGGGTCGGGAGGATGATCTGCACGATCTCGTCATGGTGGCGCAGCACATGCAGCAGCGCTGCGTCGAACCGGCCGGAGGCGTAGTAATCGCTGGCGGAGGCGAACTCGAACTCGAACCCGAACGCACGCAGGAATTCCTGCAGCATGTTGTTGTTATGAGCGCCGAAGCTCTCGAACTTGCCGAATGGGTCGGGGATGCGCGTCAGCGGCTTGCCCAGATACTGCGCGCAGCATGTCCTTGTTCGGCACATTCTCCGGCACCTTGCGCAGGCCGTCCATGTCGTCGGAGAAGGCCAGCAGGCGGGACTTCATGCCCGTCAGTTCGGTGAAGGCCTTGCGCACCCAGCTGGTGCGCGCCACCTCGCCGAACGTGCCGATATGCGGCAGGCCGGACGGGCCATAGCCGGTCTCGAACAGCGCTTCGGTCTTGCCTTTCTGTTTCAGCCGCTCGGCAATGCGTTCGGCTTCACGGAAAGGCCAGCTCAGCTGGGAAGTGGTGTTTTCGCTCATGGTCTGCCTGCTCTAAAGCCGGATCGGTCGAAGTTCAATCGCCCA
Source organism: uncultured Pseudomonadota bacterium (assembly GCA_963827925.1). Lineage (GTDB taxonomy): Bacteria > Pseudomonadota > Alphaproteobacteria > Acetobacterales > Acetobacteraceae > Acidocella. Next base: position 181,309 of record CAWHDE010000007.1, read on the forward strand.
CGGGCATTGAACCCAGGCAGACGCTTCATGGATCGTCGATGACACGCGGCAGGCCGGGCCGCCATGTGGCGTTGTCCGAGCTGGCCATGGAGTACACATGCACCTTCCTGGCCTCGGCGGACTGGATCACCACCACCGGGTCCGGCGCCTCGAAGGCGGCATCCGCGATATCCGCCCCCAGGTCCGGCGGCAAATTGCCGAGGCGCTTCCAGGCCGCCAGCACCTCGCGCTGGTAGGGCAGGCCGAGGTCCGGCAGGGCGGAATGGTAATCGGCGATGGCGCTGTTCCAGGAGCCGGTCTGGCCCTTGAGCTGGGTGAGATAGAGGGCGGCGTAGGTGGCGTTCTTCGCGGGGTCGAACGCATCATCCAGCGAGGCGAAGGCATCCGGGTGGTATTCCAGGCTGACCTGGAAACAGCCGACATCGATGTCATGCGCGCCGGAGGCTTCGGCCAGCCGCACAAAGGCCTCGGCATCCTGCTTGCTGGCGAAATACTGGCCATTGCCATCGGCGTTCACCGTCCAGGGCCAAGGGGCGGCATGGCCGGTCAGCGGGTCTGCCCGGCCGCTTTCCACCATGCCGATGGAAAGCAGCAGATTGGCGGGCAGACCATCTGCCAGCTCCGCCGTATGGCCCGCCACCGCGCAGGCGGCGCCATCCGGCACATCGGCCAAGGCCGGGCCGGCGCACAGCGAGAGCGTGCACAGAGCAAAGTGGATTTTCACGTCTGTCCCAGTGAAGCCAAACTCTTCGTAAGCAATGAAGCCGCTGATTTTCTAACCAAATCCGGGCCTTATGACGAGGCTTTAATGAGCCCTCCAGCCGGGGTGCCTTGGCATCCCGCCCACTCCCCCCAGCTAGAGGTGGCAAGCCACACGGCAAACATGCGCCCCGACACGAACCAAGGAGAAAGCACCCATGCGTTCCATTTGGCTGGCTTCGGCCGCCCTGATCCTCGGTGCTGGCGCCGCCTGCGCCCAGCCCGTGCCACCCACCCCACCGACCGGCCCCGCCAGCATGCCCGCCACGCCGCCGCCTGCCGCGCCGCCGCCCGCATGGCCCCCACCCCGCCGCCAGGCGGCTGGATGAGCGGACCGCTGCCCAAGGATGCGCCGCCTGACGTTTATCTGAACATCGCCAAGGCGGCCCTGGCCCATCACAACGCCAGCCGGGCGGATGATGCGCTCTCCCACGCTGAAACGCGCTTGCTGGACCGCACCGTGATCCAGGGCCCAACCATCCCGCAGGACGATTCCCCGCCGTTGCCGCCATTGAACAGGCGCGTCAGGCCCTGCGGGCGCATGATTTCGCCACGGCAACCCAGCAGACGGATGCCGCGCTGCAGGCCCTGCCGCAACCGCCCGGCGGCTCGCCGATGGCACCCCCGGCACCGGCTCAATAACCGCCACATGGGCGCCGCAGGGCGCCCATGTCTTATATAAAGTGTTTTTACCCTCGCTTTTGCGGCGCAATATCGCTATGCGGGGCACGACTTCAGCAACGAGCATCCCGGCCAGACCGGCGCGCCCCAGCGCCCCGGCCCGGCCGGTTTGCTCATTTCGATAGGTATTCTTTGATGTCCGCGCCGAAAATCCGCAATATTGCCATTATCGCCCACGTCGACCATGGCAAAACCACCCTGACCGACCAGCTGCTCAAGCAGTCCGGCGCCTTCGCCGCCCACCAGGCGGTGGCCGAGCGCGCCCTTGACCGCAACGACCTGGAAAAGGAGCGCGGCATCACCATTCTGGCGAAAGTCGCCTCGGTGGTGTGGAACGACACCCGCATCAACATCGTCGACACCCCTGGCCACGCCGATTTCGGCGGCGAGGTGGAGCGTATCCTGAGCATGGTGGATGGCGCCGTGATTCTGGTGGACGCCGCCGAGGGCGTGCTGCCGCAGACCAAGTTCGTGCTCGGCAAGGCGCTGAAGCGCGGGCTGAAGCCCATCGTGGTGGTCAACAAGATCGACCGTGGCGATGCCCGCCCGGACGATGTGCATAACGAGATGTTCGACCTGTTCGCCTCGCTGGACGCGAATGAGGAGCAGCTGGACTTCCCCATGCTCTTCGCCTCCGGCCGTCAGGGCTGGGCGGTGGCGGACCTGAACGACCCGCGCGAGAGCCTGACCCCGCTTTTCGACCTGATCCTGAGCCATGTGCCGGCCCCGGCGCTGGATGTGAACGCGCCCTTCGCCATGGTCGCCACCATTCTGGAGGCCGACACCTTCCTCGGCCGCGTGCTCACCGGGCGCGTGGAGCAGGGCAAGGCCACCATGAACATGCCGGTGAAGGTGCTGGACCTGGACGGCAAGGTGGTGGAAACCGGCCGCCTGACCAAGCTGCTCTCCTTCCGTGGGCTGGAGCGCGTGCCGGTGGATGAGGTGGGCGCCGGCGATATCGTCGCCGTGGCCGGCCTGTCCGACACGACCATTCCTTACACGATCTGCGCGCCGGAAGTGACCGCCCCGCTGCCCGCCACGCCGATCGACCCGCCGACCCTCTCCATGACCTTCCGCATCAATGACGGCCCGCTGGGCGGCCGCGAGGGCAAGAAGGTCACCTCCCGCCAGATCCGCGACCGCCTGCTGTCCGAGACCGAAGGCAATGTCGCCATCCAGGTGGCTGTCTCCACCGAGACCGACGCGTTCGAGGTTTCCGGCCGTGGCGAACTCCAGCTCGGCGTGCTGATCGAGACGATGCGCCGCGAAGGCTTCGAGCTGACCATCGGCCGCCCCCGCGTGCTGACCCGCATGAACACCGGAGACCGGCGAGCGCGAGGAGCCCTATGAGGAAGTGCTGATCGACGTGGATGAGCCCTATGCCGGCGCGGTGGTGGACAAGATGTCCCGCCGCAAGGGCGAGCTGTCCGACATCCGCCCCTCCGGCGGCGACAAGCAGCGCCTGACCTTCCGCATCCCCTCGCGCGGGCTGATCGGCTATCATGGCGAGTTCCTGACCGACACGCGCGGCACCGGCGTGATGAACCGCCTGTTCGCCGGCTATGGCCCCTGGAAGGGCAAGATCGAGGGCCGCCGCAATGGCGCGCTGATCTCCTCCGAGGATGGCGAGGCCGTGCAGTACTCGCTGTTCTCCCTGCAGGACCGTGGCGTGTTGTTCGTCTCTCCGGGCGAGAAAGTTTATGTCGGCATGATCCTCGGCGAGCACTCGCCGCGAGAATGACCTGGACGTGAACCCGGTGCGCGAAAAGAAGCTCACCAACATCCGCGCCGCCGGCAAGGACGAGGCGCTGCTGCTGGTGCCGCCCCGCCGAATGTCGCTGGAGCAGGCCATTGCCTATATCGAGGATGACGAGCTGGTGGAGGTCACCCCCTCGGCCGTGCGCATCCGCAAGCGCTACCTGAACCCGCATGACCGCAAGAAGGCCGAGCGCCGCAGCGACGACGCCGCTTAAGCGCCTTCTGGCAACTCGTCCTGAACACCGGTTCTAACAGCAAAAGGGTGCCTTTCGGCACCCTTTTTCGTGCCGCGGACATCAGCTGCACCATGCCTGAAACCGGCCCTATCTTTCTGCCCATGCGAGGGCCACGAGCGCCGCAATTATTTGTTGACTAAAACAAATCTTTGAGCGCTACCTAAGGTCGTGAACTTAAGAATTCATTGAATTCAAGGCCTCTCGGAAAGACATGTCTAGAGCTGATAACGCAGGGGAAGAGTTTGAAAACAGCGCCCATTGCTGCTTATCCGCCAGGACCAACTCGCCGCCATCCGCCGGAATATGCTGAGAGGCTATTTCGGTCAATTTCTTGTTCGGCCGTCGCCGCCCTCGTCGAAGCCATCGGTTCTCAGCATGGCCGGCAGGGATTGTCTGGTTCGTGGCCGCCACCCTCATCAACACCATACGCTTCTGCCAATGTGCCTGACCCCGCCAAGGCCAATGGCGGCCAAGCCTTCGTCCGGTCCGCGCTCGGTGCAGCGGCAGCTGGATCATCTTTGTGTCACCGCGCTGATATCCGGGCTGGTCTGGGCGGCTTGCCTATCGTTTCTGTGCGAAGGCTGCACGGCCCCGCAGACCTTGTTCTACCTCACCGTTATCTGCGGCATCACCGCGGGCGCCATAACCCATGGCACGCCCTATGCGCGGATGCCCACCATGCTTCATTCTCCCGCCGCTGCTCTCCGTGTTCGGCTGCCTGCTTTACGCGGGCGGGTTCGATCAGGATTGCCTGGCCGCGACGGTGCTGATCTACGCCGTGGCGCTGATCAAATTCGCCTGGCAGAGCGAGGCCGAATTCCGGGAGGCCAGCCTGCTGAAGAACCGGGCGGTGAGCCTCGTGCGCTCATTGGAGGAGGCGCATTCGCGGGCGCTCGTGGTGGCCGGAGCAGATGAGCTACCGCGCCACCCATGACGATCTGACGGATCTGCTCAACCGCGCAGGCTTCATCAATGAGGTGACAAAGCGCATCAGCGGCAGGCACGCCACGTTCTGCCTGATGATTCTCGATCTCGACGGATTCAAATCGATCAATGACGCCTTCGGCCATGCTGCCGGTGACAGGGTTCTGGTCGAAGTCGCGCGGCGGCTGTCCGAAACATTGGGCCCCGCCTTCACGATCGGGCGGCTGGGCGGCGATGAATTTGCGGTTTTCTACGATTCATCCGTCGCGGACGCGTTTCCCTCCGAGCTGGCGACAAGGCTGATCACCTCGGTCGCGGTGCCGTTTCGCATCCTTCGATGTGGGCCGCCTTGGCGCCTGCATCGGCCTTTATGTCGGCCGGGAGCGTGATGTGACCGAGATTCTGACCTGCGCCGACGAAGCGCTCTATGCCGCGAAAGCCGCCGGGCCGCAACCAGTTCTATATATTCGACGATGCGCTGCGCGACAGGCTGGAGATGCGGCGCGATGTCGAGCGCGATCTGCGGCGTGCCTTGACGGATGCGCGCCGGAGGTCTGGTATCAGCCGATCTTCGGCAATGATGGCCAAAAACTTGTGGGCCTTGAGGCGCTGCTGCGCTGGCGGCACACCCAGCACGGGCTGGTGCCGCCGCAGGAGCTGATCGCCACCGCCGCCAAGGCCGGGCTTGCGGAACCGCTGCTGCGCTGCATTCTTCGCGAAGTCTGCGCGATGATCCAGGAGCTGCGCGCGCGGGGGCTGGACGCATGTGCGGGTGGCGATAAATCTCTCCCCGCGCGAAATCTCCCGGCTCGCGGTCGATGAGATCTTGCTCGCCGAGCTGAAGCGGCGCGATTGCCCTACCTCCATGCTCGAAATCGAGATCACGGAGGAAACGGTGCTGGATATACGCTCCGTGCAGGATAAGCTGATCCGGCTGTCGCAAGGCGGGCGTGCATATCACCATCGATGATTTCGGCGTCGGCTATTCGACCTTGGCGACGCTGCGCCAGCCTTATGTGAACAAGATCAAGATCGACCGCAGCTTCGTGAAGGATATCGCCCGCTCCCAGGGCAATCAGATCCTGGTTCAATCCGTCCTGAATTTGGGGCAATCGCTGGGGCTTCAGGTGGTGGCCGAAGGCGTGGAGAACGAAGAGGATCTGGCGTTGCTCCGGCAAATCGGCTGCGATTTGATGCAGGGCTATTATTTCCAGCGGCCCGCGCCATTCACCACCATACGGGCCTGGCTGACGGTGCGCAGGCTGAATGCCCTGCATTGCCACCGTCGAGGCCAAGCCCGGCCACGAAGCCGCGGTGGAAGCCGCCATCCGGCCTTGCATCGAGGGCACCCGCAAGGAGGCCGGCTGCCATCTCTATACCGTTCATACCGATCTCGATCATCCTGGCCGCTTTGTCTTCATCGAGCGTTGGGCAAGCCGGGAGGCTCTCTCCCTGCATGAGAAGGAGCCGCACTTCCTGGCCATGGCCAAAGCCTTTGAGCCTCTGCTGAATGGGCCGTTGCAGGTGCAGATCCTGCGTGAACTGGCCTGAGGCTAATCCAGGGGTGGGCGAAAGCCCGCCCCGCAGGCATCGACAGCCCAATCCGCCCCGGGCATGATGCGCGCTCAGGAAGGGGCAGAGCGTGGACGGACAATCTCAGGCTGAAATCGACATCATCCGGCAAAGCGGCCTGTTCCTGCCGGACTGGTATCTCAGCCAGCACCCGCAGGCGGCCGAGGATGGCGCGGACGGCATCGCCCATTTCTGCCGCACCGGCTGGCGCGAAGGGGCGCGGCCCAACCCCTATTTCCACCCGCAATGGTATTTAAGCCGCTACCCCGACGTGGCGGAAAATGGCGGCAACCCGCTGCTGCATTACATCACGGCCGGTGACGCCGAGGGGCGCGACCCCTGCCCCTTTTTCTTCACCGCCTGGTACCGCGAAACCTACCATCTGCCGCCCGGCGCCTCCTGCCTGCGAGCATTTTCTTGAGCGGCGGCGCTCCGGCCAGGTCAGCCCGGTGCCGGTGTTCGACGCCGCCTGGTATCTGGACCAGAACCGCGGACGTGGCCGAGGGCGGGGCCGATCCGTTCGAGCATTTCCTGGCCTTCGGCGTGCCGGAGGAGCGCGATCCCGTCCCCTGAATTCGACATCAAATTCTATCTCGGCCGGTACGGGAAATATCTGCACGGGCAGAACCCGCTGCTGCATTACCTCGCCAATATCGAAAGCGGCGTGTTCCTGCCCAAACGGCCGGAGCAGGAAGGGCTGATCCCCGCCGCCGTGCGCCGCGCCACCCGCCCCGCGCCGTTCTTTCGAGGAATTCAGCCCCGCCCCCGCCCATGCCACGCGCAAGGCGATGCTGCTGGCCTATTACCTGCCGCAATTCCACCGCGTGGCGGAGAACGATGCCTGGTGGGGAAAGGGGTTTACGGACTGGACCAATCTCGGCCGCGCCATGCCCGCGCTTCGTCGGCCATGTGCAGCCGCGCGTGCCGCGTGATCTCGGCCATTATTCGCTGGATGATCCCGCCACCCTGAAGCGCCAGGTGGAGATGGCGAAGGCCGCCGGGCTCTCAGGCTTTGTGTTCTATTATTACTGGTTCAACCGCCACCGGCTGCTGGAAAAACCGCTGGAACAGTTCCTGGCGGATAAAAGCCTGGATTTCTCCTTCTGCGCCATGTGGGCCAATGAGAACTGGACCCGCCGCTGGGACGGGATGGAGCGCGAGGTGCTCATCGCCCAGGAATATCTGGAAGAGGATGACGCGGCGCTGGTCGCGAGCTTCGCCCGGCTGTTTGCCGATGCGCGCTATATCCGCATCGAGGGCCGGCCGCTGCTTGATGATCTACCGCGCCGCCTGATCCCGGATGCGCGTGGCGCGGCTGCAGAAATGGCGCAGGCTGTTCGAGCAGAAACCATGGCGAGCACCCGCTGCATGATCATGGCGCAGAGCATGGGCGATGATTACGACCCCACGCCCTACGGGCTGGACGGGGCGGTGGAATTCCCGCCGCACAAGCTCAGCCAGGCGACGCCGAAGATCAACGACACGCTGGACCTGCTGGACCCTGATTTCGCCGCCACCGTGCATGATTATGCCGCTCTGGCCGAAACCTCGCTCACCCTGCCGGTGCCGGATTATCCGCTGATCAAGACCATCGTGCCGGGCTGGGATAATGACCCGCGCCGCGAGGGCAAGGGGCTGGTGCTGCATAGTGCCACCCCGGCCAAATATCAGGACTGGCTGGAAAAACTTATCGCGCTATGCGCGAAGCATCCGTTCTATGGCGAGAAGATCATCTGCGTGAATGCCTGGAATGAATGGGCGGAAGGCGCGTATCTGGAGCCGGATGTTCATGCCGGTGCGGCCTATCTCAATGCCACCGCGCGGGCGATTTGCGAGCGCGACGCGGCGAATCTGCGCGGCGGGCATATTGCTGGTGGGGCATGACGCGCAGGCCCATGGCGCGCAGCTTTTGCTGCTGCACATCGCGCGGCAGTTGAGGCGCCAATGGGGGCTTGAGGGTGCATCTTCTGCTGCTCGGCGTCGGGCCGCTGCTGGACGCAGTATTATCGAGGTGGCGGATGTGACCGTCGCCTATGACAAGACGATCATCGGCAAACATGCTCGACCAATACAGGGCATTGGGCGTCCGCCATGCCATCGTCAATACCGCCGCCCGGCGCGGGTGGTGCCCTGGGCGGAGGCGCGCGGTATTGAAGGTGCTGCTGGTGCATGAGCTGCCGCAATTGCTGCAGGAATATAATCTGGAAATCCAGGCGCGGCTCGGGGGCGAGGCGGCGCATCGAGCTCGTGTTTTCCTCCGCCTATGTGCGCGAAAAATTCCGCGCCGCCGTGGGGCTGGATGGCAGCAACGAGGTGGTACTGCCGCAGGGCAATTACCAGCGCGTGAGTTTCGACCCGCTGGCCCGGGCGCGCATCCGTGCGGAGCTGGGGTTGAGCGAGAAGCAATTTCTCGTTTTCGGCGCCGGGTTTGCGCATATCCGCAAGGGGTTCGATTTATTCCTGCAACTGGCCCGGCGAATCTGCGCGCAAGCGCAAGGATGTGCATTTCCTCTGGGCCGGCGATATCGAGTTCATGCTGAAAACCTATCTCGACCCCGAGATGGCGGCGCTGCGGCCGCCGGCATTTCACCCATGTGCCCTACACCGAGAAGTCGCGGATTATTTCTCCGCCGCCGATGTGCTGGCGCTGACCTCACGCGAGGACCCGCTGCCGACCGTGGTGATGGAAGCACTGGCCTGCGGCATGCCCTGCGTGGCCTTCGATGAAAGCGGCGGCATGCCGGAATTGCTGCGTGCCGAAGAGGCCGGGTTAGTCGGCCGCCAGGCGGATGTGGACGATTATCAGGCCGGGCTGGAGGCGCTGCTGGACCACAAGGCGCTGAAGCGGAGCGCCCGCGCCTGATGGCGATGGCGGCAAGCGGAATTCGATTTTCCGCGCTACGTGGATGAGCTGCTGCGCCTGGCGGCGCCTGGGCTGAAGCGCATCAGCGCCGTGGTGCTGAATTATAATTATGCACGCCTATCTGCCGGAGCGCCTGGCCAGCATTTTTGCGCAGACCTACCCGGTGCAGGAGATTTTGCTCCTGGACGATGCCTCGCGGGATAACAGCCTGAACGTGGCCAGCGAGACGGCGGCGCAGGCGGGGCGGGAGGTCAAGATTCTGATCAACCAGGAAAATTCCGGCTCCGTGTTCGCGCAATGGCGCCGCGCGGCCGGGAGGCCAAGGGCGATTATATCTGGCTGTGCGAGGCGGACGATGCCGCCCACCCCGCTTTCCTCGCCCGGCTGGTGGAAGCGATGGAGCGTGCCGGTGCCCCCCTGCTGGCCTTTGCCGACAGCCGTGCCGTGGATGCGAAGGGCAGGAGAGCATGCCCAGCTATCAGAACTATTATTTCCAATCCGGCGTGCGGGAGCTGACGGCCTCCGGCAGTTGGGAGGCGCGGGATTTCGCGGAAAAATTCTTAAATGTTCGCAATCTCATTCCCAATGTCAGCGCCGTGCTGTGGCGGCGCGAGGCGCTGCTGAAGGCGCTGGATGCCGTGCCGAATCTGAGGGCTGGAAGCTCGCCGGGGATTGGCGGCTTTATCTGGAATTGCTGGCCGGGCAGGCGGGGGCGGTTGCCTATGTCGCGGAGCCGCTGAACACCCACCGGCGGCATGGCGGCGGCGTGACCGCGAAACTGGCGGCGGAGGCGCATCTCGCGGAGATTGCGCGCCTGCAGGCGTGGCGGCTGAAAGACTTGAGCTGGGCAAGGCAGCAAAGGCCGCGCAGGCGGCTTATCTGGCACAAGTCTCCGGCCAGTTCGCACGTGCGGAAAAGAAAGCACCCGGCCTGTTGCCAGACGCAAAAAGGTCTGATTGAACTAACGTCGGTTGAAGCAATCTAACGATTGGAGCGCCTATGAAAATTCTGCTCACCGGCGGTTGCGGCTTTATCGGCTCGGCCGTTGTGAGGCGAGCCATCCGGCAGGACGGGCATCAAATCGTTAATATCGACAAGATGACCTATGCCGCCTCGGAAGAGGCGCTGGAGGATGCGTTCACCAACCCGAATCACACGCTGTTGAAGCAGGATATCTGCGACCTGGCAGGCATCCGCGCTGCTTTCGCGGCCCACCAGCCCGATGCGGTGATGCATCTGGCGGCGGAAAGCCATGTGGACCGCTCGATCGACGGTCCGGCCGCGTTCGTGCACACCAACGTGACCGGCACCTTCGTGATGCTGGAAGCGGCGCGTGAATATTTCGCGACGCTGCAGGGCGAGAAGAGAGAACATTTCCGCTTCCACCATATTTCCACTGACGAGGTGTTTGGCGCGCTGGCGGATAACGATCCGCCCTTCAACGAACACACGCCCTACGACCCGCGCAGCCCCTATTCTTCCTCCAAGGCGGCGTCCGACCATCTGGCCCGCGCCTGGATGCATACTTACGGCCTGCCGGTGATTGTTTCCAACACCACCAATAATTACGGCAAATGGCAGTTTCCGGAGAAACTGATCCCGCTGATGCTGATCAACGCCATCGAGGAAAAGCCGCTGCCCGTCTATGGCGATGGCAAGAACACGCGCGACTGGCTGTTCGTGGATGACCATGCCGAGGCGCTGCTGAAAATCGTGACGCAAGGCATGCCCGGCGAGACCTACTGCATCGGCGCGCGCCAGCCGCGGAAGAATATCGATGTGGTGAAGGCGATCTGCGCCATTCTTGATGAGAAACTGCCCAGCCCGAACGGCGCGCGCGAGCGGCTGATCACCTACGTGACCGACCGGCCCGGCCATGACCACCGCTATGAGATCGACCCCTCCACCGCCGAGAAAGCGCTGAACTGGAAGGCCGAGCATGATTTCGAGCGCGGGCTGGCCGCGACCATCGGATGGTATCTCGACAACCGGCCCTGGTGGGAGGGCATCCGGTCCAAGAAATATTCCGGCCAGCGTTTAGGAGCTGTGGCATGATCACGAAGGGCATCATTCTCGCGGGCGGCTCGGGCACCCGGCTGCACCCCATCACCCAGGCCACCTCCAAGCAACTGCTGCCGGTGTTCGACAAGCCGATGATCTATTACCCGCTCTGCACGCTGATGCTGGCGGGCATCCGGGAGATACTGATCATCTCCACCCCGCAGGATCTGCCGCAATTCCAGCGTCTGTTTCATGACGGCTCGGCCCTTGGCATCCGCATCGCCTATGCCGAACAGCCGAGCCCCGACGGATTGGCCCAGGCCTTCCTGATCGGCGAGGAATGGATCGACGGCGAGGCTTGTGCCCTCGCCCTGGGCGATAACCTCATCCATGGCGACCATCTCTCCACCATGCTGCGCGCAGCGGGCGCCCGGCCGGAGGGTGCGACCGTCTTCGCCTATCAGGTGCGCGACCCGGAGCGCTACGGCGTGGTGTCATTCGATACGGACGGCAAGGCCATCGACATTGTCGAGAAGCCGTTGAAGCCGGACTCCAACTGGGCCGTTACGGGGCTGTATTTCTACGACAAGCGTGTGACCGAACTCGCCAAGCAGGTAAAACCCTCCGCACGCGGCGAGCTGGAGATCACCGACCTCAACAACATGTATCTGCAGGAGGGCACGCTGAAGGTGGAGCGGCTCGGCCGCGGCACCGCCTGGCTCGATGCCGGAACGCCGGATTCGCCTGTTGCAGGCCGCCACTTTCGTACAGACCATCCAGGACCGGCAGGGCAATCTCGTCGGCTGCCCTGAGGAAGTCGCCTTCCGCATGGGCTTCATCGATGCCGAGCAATTGCACACGCGCGCCAAGCTGATCGCCAAGACCGAGCTTGGCCGCATTCTCAGGAACATTGCTGACGGGGTGCATCACTAATGAAGATCGAATCCCTCGCGATCCCCGAGGTTAAGCTGATCACCCCGCCGAAATTCGGCGACAGCCGCGGCTTTTTCTCCGAAACCTGGAGCGCCTCGAAACTCAAAGCGCAAGGTTTTGACGAGATGTTCGTGCAGGACAACCAAAGCTTCTCGGCGCAGAAAGGCACCATACGCGGCCTGCATTGCCAGATGGCGCCGCATGTGCAGGGCAAGCTGGTGCGCGTGATCAAGGGCGCCATCTGGGATGTGGCGGTGGATATCCGCCAGGGCTCGCCCACCTACGGCAAATGGGTGGCGGCGGAGCTTTCGGCGGAGAACTGGGCGCAGCTCTGGATTCCCGGCGGCTTTCTGCACGGTTTCTGCACCATCGCGCCCGATACCGAGGTGATCTACAAAGTCACAGGCGATTACGCGAAGGATTGCGAACGTGCCGTGCGCTGGGATGACCCCACGCTGGCCCTGCCCTGGCCGGTGGCGCCGGGTGAGGCGCTGCTCTCCGACAAGGACCGCGCCGCACCACCCTTCAACCCGCAGGATCACTGGTTCTCTTACGCATGATTCTCGTCACCGGCGCCTCCGGGCAATTGGGCGACGCGCTCTGCCGCCGCCTCACCGCGCGCGGAACGGCCTTCACGGCGGTGCAGCGGCCTGCCTTCGATTTCGAAAGGCCGGAGACGGTGGCGGCCTGTTTCGAAAACGCCAGGCCCGATCTGGTGATCAACGCCGCCGCCTATACGGCGGTGGACAAGGCCGAGACCGACCAGGAGGCCGCCAAGGCCGGCAACCATACCGGCCCGCTGGCGCTGGCGAAGCTTTGCGAGGCGGCGGGCATTCCCTTCATCCATGTCTCGACCGATTACGTGTTCGACGGCAACAAGGGCGCGCCCTATCTGGAAACCGACCCCACCGGCCCCACCGGCATTTACGGCGCCACCAAGCGCGATGGCGAGGAGGCGATCCTGGCGACCGGCGCCAAGGCGATTATCCTGCGCACCGCCTGGGTCTATTCGGCGCACGGCAAGAATTTCGCCCGCACCATGATCAATGCGGGCCGCAAGATGCCGGTTCTGCGGGTGGTGGCGGACCAGCGTGGCACCCCCACCGCCGCAGGCGATCTGGCCGATGCCATCCTCGCCATTGCGGACAAGATCGCCGCCACCGGCTGGCGGCCCGAATATCGCGGTATCTTCCACGCCACCGGCACCGGTGAGACCAGCTGGTACGGCTTTGCCTCCGCCATCTTCGAGGAAGCCGTCAAGCAGGGCTACAAAGCGCCGGAGGTGCAGCCCATCGCCACCGCGGACTGGCCGACCCCCACCCGCCGCCCGCCCGATTCGCGGCTCAACGGCGGCAAGCTCATTCAAATTTTCGGCATCTCACTGCCAGACTGGCGCGAAACACTGCCTGGCGTCGTTGCCGATTTGCTGAAACTGGACAGTCCTGACCGTAACAGAGAGCGAACATGAACTATGACAGCAATACACGTATAAATTGCAAAAAGGCGTTGCCACGTAACAAAGCGTATATGTATAGTAACGCTTAACCTCACGGATCCATTGATCTGTATGCGAACGATCTAATCCAGCTCAGCGTATGGGCGTTGAAGGGGAAGTTGGCCTGATGAGCCCTGCTGCATGTGCAGGCACCGCGAATAAAGGTGTCGCCATTCTGCTTTCCACCTATAACGGGGAAGAATTTCTGCATGCCCAACTGAACAGTTTTCTGGCGCAGACGCACGAGCGCTGGGTGCTGCATTGGCGCGATGACGGCTCGACGGACAACACCGTAAACATCATGCGTGAATTCGCAGCCCGGGTCGGGCCGGATCGTTGTGTCGAGTCCCCCTCTTCCGGGCCGCATCTGGGGGTTGCAGGCAGCTTTCTTACTTTGCTGCGGGAAAGCATCGGCGCCATGGCGGTGGCCTTTGCCGACCAGGACGATGTCTGGCTGCCGGAGAAGCTGCATTGCGCGCTGGAAATGCTGTCCCCGGCAGGCGAGACCCCGGCCCTTTACTGCGCGCGGCAATATCTGGTGGATGAGGCACTACGCGGCGCCAAGCTCTCCGCCCTATACGAAGATATAGCCGGCTTTCCCGCCTGCCTGACCCAGAACATCGCCAACGGCAACACGCTGGTGATGAATGCCGCCGCCGCCGCCCTCGTCGCCACTGCGGGCGAACCGGAGGGCACGGTGCATGATTGGTGGAGCTATATCATCGTCTCCGCCTGCGGCGGCCGGATTTTATTCGATGACCGGCCGCAGGTGCTGTACCGGCTGCATAAGGGGAATTTGATCGGCCGCGCCCAACCGCTTTATGCCCGCGCCCTGGCGGCGCTGCAGCGCGGGCCGGTGGTATACATGACCATGATGCAACGCCATGCCGATGCATTGATGGCCCAGGCCGCGAGGCTGACGCCGGAGGCAAGGCAGGATCTGGCACTGGTACGCAAGGGGCTTTATGGCGGGCTCGCCAGCCGGGTTCTGGCTCTGCGCTGCCAGCGTTTCCGCCGCCGCACCGCACTGGAGAACCTGCTCTTCCGCTTCTGGTTCCTCACCAGCCAGAGCTTTCTTGTTGCGGCGCCCCGGAAGGGCGGCACCGCCGCCCCTGCCCTGCCCCAGCCAGCGCTCAACTACCAGAAAACCGAGAGCTGAGACGCTCTCGGGTGGCGAGGCCTGCTCTTAGGCCTCGCGGATATCCTGCCAATCCTCGGTGAAGGGCTTCTTGCGGAAGGTCGCCCAGAAGAAATTCATCGTATAGCGCAGCCCGATGGTGAACACGCCCTCCCCAACCAGGCGCCTGCCGGAGGATTGCGCCGGCAGCCGGAAGGTGAATTTCACGGTGCCGACCTTGGAAAGCCGGTTGGCCATGTCCGTATCCTCACCATAGAAGGAGAAGCGCAGGTCCGGATTGCCGAGCTTGAGCATGGCCGAGCGCTTGACGACGAAATTGCCTCCCTGGAGCATCGCCCCCACGTTCAGAACATACTGGTTGAACATGTAGGCCAGCCAGGCAAGGCGGTAATAGACGGCGACGACGACATTCACCTTCCTCGGCACGCCATAATAAACGTAGGGACCGGAGAGGCCGACGAGCTGTTCGGAGCGGCCGAACTGGCGCAGCACCTCGCTCAGCCAGCCGGGGGGAATGACGGTATCGGCATCGATATTGGCGATCAGCGCGCCGGTGGTGTTCTCAAACCCGGTCCAGCGGGCCTGCACCAGCCCCTTGCGCGGCTCATCCACCACCCGCACCCCTTCCACCGCCAAGCGCCACCTCGCGCGTATCGTCGGTGCTGGCGTTATTCACGACAATAACCTCCGCATCCTCGCCCAGCTTCAGCCCTGCGCGGCTTATTTCATCACGGATCGCGGTCAGGGAACGCGCGAGCAGCACTTGCTCGTTATAGGCTGGGACGACGAAACTGATCTTCATTGCGCATAAGCTCCTGAGACTCGGCGGTTCGGGCCACCTCAACAGGCTATCAACAAGGGAGCGGCCCAGAAAGCGAATGATCGTTTGATGAAACGCAAGAATAGCGCCATTTTCCGGCGGTAGAATAGTCATAAATTGTCCATTTGCTCTGCCGGCAGGGCCATGATCATCGCCGGCGGTTGACAGATGCGTGCCGGGGCTGCATATCGCGCCTCCAATTGTTCCATTTTTAGCCGAGACCTCCGATGAAGATCCGCAATTCCCTTAAGTCCGCGAAGCTTCGCGACAAGAACTGCCGCGTTGTCCGCCGCCACGGCCGGGTCTACGTGATCAACAAGAAGAACCCTCGCATGAAGGCGCGCCAGGGCTAAGCCTCACCCCGCCAGTTTAAATCGGCGGCAAGCAGCCCGGCATTTTGCCGGGCTTTTTGCGTTTGTGCTGTTTCGCCATCCGGCCGCCAGGGGCAAAACGCCCCTGGCAAACCGTGACAAGGCGGGCTTAACCAGCCAGCAGGGCCAGCGGGCGGGGCCAGAACATGCCCGCACGGGCGCGGTAGGCCTTGTAGGCAACAGCCAGGTCGGACGAGGCAAACTTACGCTCCTCGCGGGACGCCGCCTCAATATAGAGAGCGGTCATCACCACCGGGGCGATCCAGCCCAGCAGGCTGTGCACCGCCACGGCCGTGCCCAGCCAGAACAGCACATAAGCCAGGTAGAACGGATGGCGCACATAGCGGTACGGGCCGTGCTGGAGCAGGAAGTTCGGGGCATCCGTGTCGAAGGCCAGGGTCGGCGGGGTGTAGCGGCTGGCGGCAACGGCTGCGGCGAACACCGCGAGCGACGCGGTAAACAGCCCCAGCGACGCCAGCCAGAGCGAGGAGGCGCCTTGCGCGACATGCCAGAGGAAGGCCACGAACAGAGCGAGGCTCAGCAGACTGGTCATTTTCATGCCCAGCGGCATCGCGCCGGTGGAACGGAAATGCTTCTTCACCCCCCAGGAGAAGGCGGCAAAGCAGATGGTGGCGTCGAAACCGGTGATGGCGGTGGCGAAAATATGCATTTGAATGGTCCTTTGAATGTCAGTGAATGGTAGAAGGGTTCAGGCGTGGGCTTAGTCAGCGAAAACCTGCACGGTCTCGCCGCGCAGCAGGCTGCCATAGGCTTGTTTGGTGGAATCATCCGTGGCGACGAACGGAATGTCCGACATCAAGCGGTCATAACGCCCGCTCGGGCAAACCATCAGGTTCGTCTCGAATTTCACGCCTGCGTAGCGGCGCGGGCCGGCTACATATTCAAAATGCATCCTCTTATAAAAGGATGTGTGATTGCGGCGCACGCAGTTCAGCATCATGTCCGCTTCTTGCTCGATCACCAGGAACGAGACGAAGCGGTACAGGACGAAAACCAGCATGAAGTCCTTGGCGTGGTCAGGATGGCGGACAAGCCGGTTGATCTCGGTCAGTTTCGCCGGCCGCCCGGTCGTCACGCCGTCGGCCAGAGCCGTCACCTCCTCAGGGAATATCCGGGACGCGGGGATATCCCCCCACCCGGTCAGCCCCGGCGTGTAGTCCAGCGTGCATAACCGTACGGACGCTGCTGGACGGCCATGCTGGTAGATCACCACGCAGCGGCTATTGGGCAAAAGATCGTCCGCGTCGGAGAACAGGCCATCCGGCCTCGGGTCGATATAACCGCCAGAAAGGTAGCTGGCATGGCGGATGGAGTAGGCATCCGCTTTCGTCTGTTCATCCAGCGCCAGCCTTGCGGTCAAACCGCTGGCGGGCCGATGCAACATTTCCCCACGAACAAGGCCTGTGGTCTGATATTTTAGTGAGCTCATGGTAAATTCTCCTTGACTTGCAACCAAAACAAGAAAGATTAGAAACGAAATCCCCTCAAAGATGTAGGTGTAATTTTCGTTAAGAACGCGATGTGACCACCATTGCGGCGTCGCCGAAGAGTCACATATTCTCGGATTTTCTTCTTTTGGTTCCTGAGCTTTTTTAAATATGCCGTTGTTATATTTGTTTCGTCTCAGTCACGGATCTGCGCCCTAGACGGGTGCGACGGCGAAACAACATCTTAAGGTAGTATAAAAAATCTTTTCCGTGAATTTTGCGGCACGAAGCGAATTAATCAATTAAAGATAGCGTTTTCTAAAAAAAGACAGTACGTAAGGTTGCAGGCCTTCGGTGCGGCATTTTATGATTTTTTTTCCATGTGAAAGGCGATCCTTTCCTCAGGCATGACCGACTCGCATTCTACATTTCCGAATGCTCTGCCACGGAGACAGCGTCCGCGCCGCCTTGTCGGCCGACTGCGCCTTACGGCCGATAATGTAATCAAGGGTATGCAGGTGCCACCGGATCTGAGCGAGCGGCTGCTGCTCGATCAGGCCACAGACTTCAGCTATATCATCAGTGCCATCGCGCTTTTAGGCCTTTGCACGATTGCGCTGATAGTCCTCGATTTTACAAGATCCCCCAGCGAGCCGGTGCGCCTGATCGCCTTTCTGGGCGTATCGGTTGGTTATCTGGCCATCCTGTTCAATGCCCATCGCTGGCTACGCCGGCCCACGGCCAACCAACAGGCCGCCAAGGCATATATTGCCACCATGGCACGTATCCTTGCCATTCTGGGTTCGTACTGGTCCATTCTTTTGATTATCGTTGTCAAACAGGCGGACCCAGGACAACTCAATCTGCTTTATGGAATCATGGCCGGGTGCCTTGCGACACCTGTCATGGTCGCGCCGGCAATTTGTGCCTTCGCCTTCTGGCTGCCTATTTCGATCGGGATCTGCGTCGCGGTTATTACCTCCCATGAGGCAGATCTATTTGCCGTTCTGGATCTTCTCTCCTTCATCGGGCTGACAGGGTTCTGCATCTTCTACCTGAACCGCCGCATGAATGAGCGTGCCGTCGGCGCCATCAGGCTTGAGGAGAATGCCGAGGTCATCCGGCTACTGCTGCGCGATTTCGAGGAAAGCGCCTCCGACTGGCTGTGGGAGACCAACGCCCAGATGACAATGCAGCAGGTCAGCCAGCGCTTGGTGCAAGTGGCGCGGCGCCCGCCGGAAAGCTTCCTGGGCACTTTCCCGTCGGCAATGCTTGGCGAGGCGAACCTGCTCGATGCGCCGGCCGGCTCCACGGTGGACGGCTGCAACGCGCCATCAGAGAACGCTCGCCCTTCCGGGATCTTGTGATTCCGGTGATGGTGGAGGGCGAGCAGCGCTACTGGTCGCTAACCGGCAAGCCGATCCTGGATAAGAAAGGACGGTTCGGCGGGTATCATGGCGTCGGGTCGGACATTACCGGCCAGCGCCGCCAGCAGGAGCACATTTCCTTCCTGGCCCGGCACGACAGTCTGACCAAGCTTGCCAACCGCATGCTCTTTTCCGAGGTGCTGCATCAGTGCTGCGACACGGCCAGCATCGCTGGCTTCGCGCTACTCTGCCTCGATCTCGATAACTTCAAGATCATCAACGACACACTGGGCCACGCCACTGGCGATGCCGTGCTGGTGGCGGTTGCGGAACGTCTGCGCGGCTGCATCCGGGAATTCGACATCGCGGCACGCCTCGGCGGCGATGAATTCGCCATCATCGTCGTCACCAGCGAGAAGGACGAGGCGCAGGCCGTCGCCGGGCGCATTGTCGAGCGCATCATGCGTCCCTTCCAGTTCGACGGGCAGTTGCTGCAGATCGGCGTTTCCATCGGCATCACCATGGCGCCGCAGGATGGCGATACCCCAACCCAGCTCATGAAGAATGCCGACCTCGCCCTCTACCGCGCCAAGAATGACGGGCGCGGCATCGTACGGGTCTATGACCCTGAGATGGACGAAGCGATGCAGGCCCGCCGCGCGATGCAGGCGGCGCTGCGCCAGGCTCTGGCGCGCAAAGAAATTTCGGTCTCGTACCAGCCGATTGTCGATTTGATGGATCACCGCGTCGCCGGAGCCGAGGCGCTGGTGCGCTGGCGGCATCCCGTATTCGGGGTCATCCCGCCTTCGCAATTCATCCCCATCGCCGAAGAGAGCGGATTGATCGAGGAGATCAGCGAATTCGTACTGCGGAAAGCCTGCGCCGAGGCCGCCGCCTGGCCGGGGAATATTACTGTCGCGGTCAATCTGTCCCCGCTGTTAATCCGCGATATGCAGATCGTGCCCTTTATCACCGGCATACTGGACGCTGCCGGCCTGCCGCCCCACCGGCTGGAGTTGGAGGTGGTGGAAAGCACCATGCTGGAATCCGGCAAACCGACCGAGGAGGCATTGTGGCAATTGCACCGCCATGGCGTGCGAATCGCGCTGGATGATTTCGGCACGGGCTATTCCTCACTCTCCTATCTGCGCCGTTTCCCCTTCGGCAAGCTGAAGATCGACAGCTCCTTCATCCGTGACCTTGGCCATGAGAAAGCGGACAGCTCGATCATCCTCGCCATCATCGGCCTGGCCGAACGCATGAACATGCTGGTGACGGCCGAAGGGGTGGAAACCAGCGAGCAGGCCGAAATATTGCGTTCCTATGGCTGCCCCCAGGCCCAGGGCTTCCTGTTCTACAAGCCCATGACCGGGGAGGAGTTCGCCATGCTTGCCGCCTCCCTGAGCGATGACGGGCTGATCGCCCAGGCGCCGCACACCACGGTTCTGTAATCTGCGTCATCCCCCTTGGCCTTACGCGCAGGCGATGGCTTAATGCGCGCCCATGAAGGAAGCTACGGGTGCGTCGCCGGCGATGGCGCAATGGTTCGCCATCAAGGCGCAGCATGAGGATGCACTGCTGTTCTTCCGCATGGGCGATTTTTACGAATTGTTCTTTCGCCGATGCGCAGGCCGCCAGCGCGGCGCTGGACATCGCCCTCACCGCGCGCGGCCAGTATCAGGACCAGCCGATTCCGATGTGCGGCGTGCCGGTCAGCCAGGCGGAGACGTATCTGGCCCGGCTGATCCGCAAGGGCTTCCGCGTCGCCATCGTCGAGCAGCTTGAGGATCCGGCCGAAGCCAAGGCGCGCGGCGCCAAGGGGCCGCTGAAGCGCGGCGTGGTGCGGCTCGTCACCCCAGGCACGCTGACGGAAGAGGCGCTGCTGGAGGCCGGGCGCGCCAATTTCTGTACCGCCATCATAGCGCATGAGGGCAAGTTCGGCCTCGCCTGGGCGGATATCTCCACCGGCCAGTTCGAGACCGAGCAGGCAGGGCCGGATGGGCTGGCCGCCATTCTTGGAAGGTTGGACCCGGCGGAGATCCTGGCCGGGGAGGAAATTCCGCTCGGGCCCTATGCCCCGCGCAGGGTGGAGACGAAGCGCATGGCGCTTTCGCTTCCCGCCAACGCGGATGCCGCACGGCGCGAGCTGGCCCAGAAATTCGGCGCCGCCAGCCTGGATGCGTTCGGAGATTTTTCATCCGCCGAGGCTTTCGCGGCCAGTTTCGTGCTTGCCTATATCGCGGCGACGCAGATGGGCAGCCAGCCCCGCCTCTCGCGCCCTGCCAGCGCGGGGCTGGCCGGGCAGCTCGCCATGGATGCCGCAACCCGAGCCAGCCTCGAACTCGCCAGCGCCAGGGGCGGCGCGGAGGCGGGCAGCCTGCTCGGCGCGGTGAAGCGCACGGTGAGCCCGGCGGGCGCTCGGCTGCTGGCAAGCTGGGTCATCGCGCCACTCTGCAGGCTGGAACCGCTCCTCGCCCGCCAGGAAGCCTGGCTCGCTTTGCGCGATTCCGGCCAGGCCGAGGCGGTGCGTACCGCCCTTCGCGGCACGCCGGACATGGCCCGCGCCCTGGGCCGCCTGGCGCTGGGCCGCGCCAGCCCGCGCGACCTTGCCGCCATTCGCGGCGGGCTGGAGGCGGGCACCACCCTCGCCCCCTTGCTGCCGAAGGGCGCGAAATTGCTGGATGAAGCCGCCGCTGCGCTCATGCCCGCCCCGGCCATGCTCGCCACGCTGCAAGCCGCCCTCGCCGAACCCGCCCCGCTGCGCCTCGATGAGGGCAACGCCATCGCCCCCGGTTTCGATGGCGAGCTGGATGCCGAGCGTGCCTTGCGCGACGACACCCGCCGGATCATCGCCGAATTCCAGACCGAACTCGCCCAGCGCTACGGCGTCGCGTCCCTGAAAATCCGCCATCATGCCCAGCTCGGCTATGTGCTGGAGGCGCCCGCCGGCGCTGTGGAAGGGCTTCGCGCCTACCCTGAACTGCAATTGCGCCAAGGCATGGCCAATGGCGCGCGCTTTACCCATCCGGACCTCTCCGACCTCGACCGGCGCATCACCGAGGCCGCCGCCCGTGCGAGCGCGCGGGAACGGCTGGTCTTCTCCTGGCTGGTGAAACAGGTGCTGGAGGCGACGGAACCGCTCGCCGCCTGCGCGGAGGCGCTGGCGCTGGCGGATGTGCTGCAAGGTGCCGCGCAACTCGCCCTCTCCGGCCGCTATGGCTGCCCGGAACTTTCAGATGACGAGGCATTTGTCATCACCGCCGGGCGGCATCCGGTGGTGGAGGACGCGCTGCCGCCCGGCACCAGCTTCATCCCGAATGGCTGTGACCTTTCCCCCAATCAGCGCCTGATGCTGCTCACCGGCCCCAACATGGCAGGCAAATCCACCTTCCTGCGCCAGAACGCGCTGCTTGTGGTGCTCGCCCAGGCGGGCCTGCCTGTGCCGGCGGAGGAGATGCGGCTCGGCATCGTCGACAGGCTGTTCTCCCGCGTGGGGGCAGCGGACGATCTCGCCTCCGGCCGCTCCACCTTCATGGTGGAAATGACAGAGACCGCCGCTATCCTGCACCAGGCCGGGCCGAAAAGTTTTGTGATCGTGGATGAGATCGGGCGGGGTACGGGTACACGCGATGGTTTGGCCATAGCCCAGGCCGTGCTGGAGAGCCTGCACAACCAAAATCGCTGCCGCGCCATATTTGCTACACATTTCCATGAATTAGTGCAGCTTACGGAAGCCCTGCCGCGCCTCAAGGCTCATACGATGCGGGTGAAGGAGTTTCGCGGCGAGGTGGTGTTTATGCACGAAGTTGTGGAAGGCGCCGCGCAGAAAAGCTGGGGCGTACATGTCGCGCGTCTGGCCGGTGTGCCGGATGCCGTGCTGCGCCGGGCGGAAACTCTGCTGAAAGCCGCCGAGCGCCAGCAAAATACAGCCGCACCCTTGCCTTTATTCGCCAACATCGCCCCGCCACCCCCGCCAACCGAGGCGGACACGCTGCTGGAAACGGTATCCGCACTCGACCCGGATGCACTCTCCCCGCGTGAAGCGCTGGCGCAGCTCTACCGGCTGCGGGACGAAGTGCGGAAAATCCGCACCTACTTTGCGGAAAATGAGGGTTGACCGTGTCTCATGAATTAATTCCAACTTGCCGGGGTTTGATCTAGCGTGTTCGACATGCCTGCCTTCAGGAAACAGCCCGATATTGCCGCCGCCCTCGCCGAATTGCTGGCAGCGGGGGAACTTCCCTCGCGCGATGAGGCGCTGACCGCCTTCCGCCGCCAGCTTGGGCGCATCCAGACCTATGTGCAGTCCTGCTTCGAGAAGGACGGGCTGAACGGGCTACAGGCCGCCCGGCTGCATGCGGGGCTGATGGACGAGCTGGCGAACGCGCTGTTCACCTACACGCTGCGGATGATGAAGCTGGAGCCGAAGGACAAGCTCGCCATAGCGGCGACCGGCGGCTATGGCCGCGCCACGCTGGCGCCCTTTTCGGATATCGACCTGCTCTTCCTCACCGGCCCGTCACCCTCCGCCGCGTTGAACAAGGCGGTGGAGTTCATTCTTTATCTCTTGTGGGATCTCGGGCTGAAGGTCGGCCACGCCACCCGCACCGTGGCGGATTGTCTGCGCGAGGCGAAGGGCGATGTGACCATCCGCACCTCGATGCTGGATGCGCGATGCCTGGCCGGAGACCGCGCCCTCTTCGCCGATTTCCAGACCGCCTTCCGCGACGATTGCGCCGTCCGAGGGCCCGAGCTCCTATATCTACGAGAAACAGGCCGAGCGCGCCGCACGCCATAGGCGCTTCGGCGAGACGCCCTTCATGGTCGAACCGAACGTGAAGGAAGGTAGAGGCGGCCTGCGCGATCTGCAGACGCTCTACTGGCTCTCGCGCTACGTGTTCAACACCTTCGCCATGACCGAGCTGGTGGGCAAGGAAAGCCCCGGCGGCGGCATCCTCACCGAGACCGAGGCCCGCGCCTGCAAGCGTGCCTGGGAATATCTCTGGACCGTGCGGTTCCATCTCCATTACGTCGCGGGCCGGGCCGAGGAGCGGCTGACCTTCGATCTGCAGCCCGTGGTCGGCGCCCGCATGGGCTATACCCGCCATGGCCGCCAGGACGGTGTGGAGCGCTTCATGCGCCATTATTTCCTGGTGGTGCGGGAGGTCGCGCGCGTAACCGGCGTGCTGGAGCCCGCCCTGATCCGTGCGGCGCTCGGCCCGCCGGCCATCGCGCCCGACCACAGATGCCTCCTTGATCGACGCCGGTTTCGTGCTGGCGGATGGGCAGATCCTTTTTGCCCCGGGCCACGACCCGGCGACCGACCCGACCAGCATCTTCCGCATTCTCATCGAGGCGCGGGATCGCGGGCTGGAACTGCATCCGCTGGCCAAGCGCATGCTGATCCGCTCGGCGCCTCTGGGCGCCGAAATGCGCGGCGACAAGAAAGGCGGCGGCGTTGTTCCTCAACCTGCTGTGCGGCGGCAGCGGCGAGATCCCCGACCCGGAATGCGATTCCGCCGAATGGCTGGCGGTGCTGAACGAAAGCGGGATACTCGGCCGCTATCTGCCGGACTGGCGGCGCATTGTCGGGCAGATGCAGTTCGACACCTACCATGTCTACACGGTGGATGTTCATACCGTGCAGTCCATCCGCAACCTCAACAATCTCGAAGCCGGCAAGCTGAAGGAAATCGCGCCGCTCTGCCACCGATCTGGTCGGGCAGATCCAGTCCCGCCGGGCGCTCTATGTCACGATGCTGCTGCATGACATCGCCAAGGGCCGC
Organism: uncultured Pseudomonadota bacterium; assembly: GCA_963827925.1. Classification (GTDB taxonomy): domain Bacteria; phylum Pseudomonadota; class Alphaproteobacteria; order Acetobacterales; family Acetobacteraceae; genus Acidocella. The sequence continues at coordinate 205,461 of CAWHDE010000007.1, forward strand.
GGCGGCGACCATTCCGTGCTGGGCGCGGAACTGGCGCTCACCGTCTGCCCCGCTTTGGGGCTCGACCAGGAGGAGACCGAGATGGTCTCCTGGCTGGTGCTGCATCATCTGCTGCTCAGCCAGACCGCCTTCTCCCGCGATATCGACGATCCGAAAACCATTCTGGACCTCGCGGATTCCATCCAGTCGCCCGAACGGCTGCGGCTGCTGCAAATCCTCACCGTGTCGGATATCCGCGCCGTCTCACCGAAAGTCTGGAATGGCTGGAAGGCGACGTTGCTGCGCGAACTCTACACCCGCGTGGCCGAAGTTCTCGAGGGCGGGCTCTCCACCACCGAGCGCGATGTCCGCATTGCCAGGGTGAAGGAGGTCGTGGCCTCGATGCTGGCAGACTGGCCGGCGCAGGAGCGCGAGGATTTCCTCTCTCTCGGCTATCCCAGCTACTGGCTGGGCTTCGACCCGGAGAGCATCGAGCGTCATGCCCGCATGATCCGCGACGCCAAGAGCCGCCAGGCGCCGCTGACCATCCAGACCGAGGCCCTGCCCGCCCGCGCGGTGACGGAGGTTGTGGTCTATACTGCCGACCATGCCGGGCTGTTCAGCCGCATCGCGGGCGCGCTTGCCATCGCCGGCGCCTCGATCGTGGATGCGCGCATCCATACCCTGACCGATGGCATGGCGTTGGATACGTTCTGGATCCAGGACGCCAATGGCGGGCCGTTCGAATCCCCGCACCGTCTGGCGCGGCTTTCCACCGTCATTGAGCAGGCGCTCACCGGGCGGCATCAAGCTGGCGGCTGAAATCCGCAAGGCGACCAAGAGTCTCATTCCCGGCCGCATGCGCGCCATCCATGTGCCGCCGCGCGTGGTGGTGGATAACCGCGCCTCCAACCGCCATACCGTCATCGAGGTGAATGGGCGCGACCGCCCCGGCCTGCTGCATGACGTAACCGCCGCCATCTCCGAGGAAGGGCTGCAAATTGCCTCCGCGCATGTGACCACCTACGGCGTGCGCGCGGTGGACGTGTTCTATGTGAAGGACGTGTTCGGCATGAAGGTGGAGAATGAGCGCAAGCTCTACCAGCTCCGCCAGGCGCTGCTTGAGGCGCTAAAGGCGAACCTGGAAGACCCGCCGCCAGCGGAAACTCCCTCCAAGGCCGCCGCCGCGGCCTGATTCTTAACGTCTTCGCAACTGATCTCTGTGCTTGATAGACTGCGTGGGCGGGGCAAATCCCGTACCGGCAAGCGGGAAAGCACATGGGGTTCGATCAGGCCGTCGCCGTCTGTTTCCGCAAATATGCGGTGTTCGAGGGCCGTGCCCAAAACGCCGAATATTGGTGGTTCACGCTGTTCCAGCTGCTGGTCTCATGCGGGCTGCAATTCCTCCTCCTGCCCTATCGGGCAGCGTTTCTGTGGCAGCTCTCGACCCCTGGCTTGGGGCGGAATGGGGCGGCACTGAGCGCGGTGGCGCTGGCGGTGGACCTAGTGTTCCTGCTGCCCACGCTGGCGGTAACGGTGCGCCGCCTGCATGACCTCGACCGCTCCGGCTGGTGGATGCTGTTGGGGGGCGTGCCCGTGGCGGGCTGGGCTATCCTGTTCGTCTGGGTCTGCAAAAAGGGCACGATGGGCGCCAACCGTTTCGGCGCGGACCCTCTTCTGCCCATAAGCTGGGCGCGCGGGAGCGCTTGAGCCTCCGGGATTTCATTTCAAAAACACATGGACAGCGACCATGCCGGTCAGGCCCCGTCTTCTGGCGGAACGCCACCGGCCTGTCATTTGACACGGAACCGTTTTAATCCAATTCGATGCTCCATGCCCCTCCAGGTTTCCCCCTCCCGCATCGGCTTCTTGCTGTGCTGCTTCCTGTTTCCGGGGTTGATCGGCACATTCGCCAGCTTCTCCATCCCCGCGCCGGTGGTGGATGTGATGCACCAGCAGGCCGCGCTGGATGCGGTGCTCACCGCACCCACGCCAGCGGCGCAGCAAGCCGCCATTGCCGCGCTGCAGGCGGCGGTGGATCCTGACACCGCCGCCATTATATTGAACGGTACCGGCCCGCTGCCGGAGCGCGTGGCTGCGGCGGGCAGGAATATGCGCCAGGAGGCCGTGGCCGAGGCCCGGGCCGAAGCCTATAAAATCCGGCTCATGGTGATCACCATGACCGTACTGGGAGCCATTTTCGCCGTCATGTTGATGGGACCGGACAAAAATGACTGAACATATCGCTTCCTATTACGCCTCGACCGCCAACAAGAAGGATGCCCGCCCGGCCCTGAGCGGCGCCATCACCGCCGATGTGTGCGTGATCGGCGGCGGCTTCACCGGCGTAAACGCGGCGCTGGAGCTGGCGCAGCGTGGCCGGCAGGCAGTGGTGCTGGAGGGTGCGAAAATCGGCTTCGGCGCGTCCGGCCGCAATGGCGGGCAGATCGTCAACGGTTATTCGCGGGCCCTCGATGTCATCGTGGCGCGCTACGGCGAGGCGGTGGGACGTAAGATCGGCGGCATGGCCCGTGAGGGCGGCGACATCATCCGCGCGCGTGTGGCCCAATACGGCATCCAGTGCGATTTAAAGCCCGGCGGCATTTTCGCGGCACTCAACCATTCCCAGCTTCGTGGCCTCGACCACCACCAGAAGGTCTGGGGCGAGTTCGGCTTCACAGGGTTCGAGCTGCTGGACAAAGCAGCCCTGCAACGCCACGTGAGGACGGAACGCTACGTTGGCGGGCTGATCGACCGTCAGGGCGGGCATCTGCACCCGCTCAACCTCGTGCAGGGCGAGGCCGCCGCCTTCGAATCGCTGGGCGGGGTGATCTATGAGAATTCCTTGGTCATGCAGGTTCAGTTCGGCGATGTGGTGACGGTAAGGACCAATCACGGTGAGGTGAAGGCCAAGACCGTGCTGGTCTGCGGCAATGCCTATCTGCAAAATTTGCTGCCGGATCTGGAGGGGCGGGTCATGCCCGTCTCCACCCAGGTACTCACCACCGAGCCGCTGGGTGAGGAGGCCGCCGCCCTGTTGCCCACCGACATGTGCGTGGAAGATTGCAACTATATCCTGGATTATTTCCGCCGCACCGCCGACAACCGGATTCTTTATGGCGGCGGCGTCGTCTATGGCGGGCAAGACCCGGAGAGCGTGCGCGCGAAGATCTTGCCGCTGATGTACAAGACCTTCCCTAGCCTGAAGGATGCGCGGGTGGATTTTTCCTGGAGCGGCAATTTTGCCCTCACCCTCACGCGCTTTCCGCAAATCGGCAGGCTGGCGCCGAATGTGTATTTCTCCCATGGCGATAGCGGCCATGGCGTGACCACCACCCATCTTCTGGCCCGCATCCTGGCCGAAGCCGTCACCGGCGATGCCCAGCGTTTCGATGTATTCGCCGGGCTGCCTTACGTCCCCTTCCCTGGCGGGCGTACGCTGCGCGTGCCGCTGACCGTTGCGGGTTCCTGGTGGTACCGCTTCCGGGATTTGATAGGGCTTTAACCCGCGTCCAGTGGCAAGAATAATTGCGCGCCCCGCATGGCATAATGCGCATCAATCTTTTGTTTTTGTTGCTATCCCCGAGCCAAGCTATATCCTGCCGTTTCAAACGGCGCAGAACGGCAACCGGGAACAGGGAATGGCTTCTGACGATCCGCAGGGTATCGACGCGAAGATCAGGGCGCTGGGCATCTGGCAGGGCGAAATTCGCATCGCCCCACTCACAGGCGGGCTGACCAACCGGAATTACCGGGTCGATGACGAGAGCGGCAGCTATGTCGTCCGTTTCGGGCATGACATTCATGCCCATGGCATCTTGCGCTTCAACGAGGCTGCCGCCGCCATTGCGGCGTTTCATGCCGGTGTGTCGCCGGAGGTGGTGTATTCAGCGCCCGGCCTGCTGGTCAGCCGTTTCGTCCCCGGCAAAACCCTCACCCCTGAGGATATTAGAGACCCGGCGCGGCTGGAGCGGATCATCCGCCTCATCCGCACCTACCATCGCGGCATCGGCGCGCACCATAGCGGGCCGGTGCTCGCCTTCTGGGTGTTCCAGGTCAACCGCTCCTACATCAACATGCTGCGCAAAAGCGCGAACATATTGCAGGATCAGCTCAACCGCCTCTCCCTTTATTGCGAAACGCTGGAGGCGCAGCTGGGACCGGTGGACATAGTGTTCAGTCACAACGATCTCCTGGCCGCGAATTTGATAGATGACGGCAGCAGACTTTGGATTCTTGACTGGGATTATGCCGGGATGAACACGCCTTTGTTCGACCTCGCCAACCTCTCCTCCAATAACGAGCTGAGCCCGGCGCAGGATGAGCAGATCCTCCGCTGGTATTTCGACGAACCACCCAGCCCGCAGCGCCTGCGCGCCTTGCAGGCGATGAAATGCGCTTCCCTGCTGCGCGAGACTTTGTGGGGCGCGGTTTCGGAACAGCTCTCCGACATCGATTTCAACTATGTGGCCTATACCAACGAGTATCTGGCGCGGCTGGAGCGAACGATGGCAGCTTACGGCTTCATTCCATTCGGCGCATAAAACCAATAAATAATATCGTCATCCGTCACCGCATCCCAAAAGCCGAAACCAATATCTGCAATAAGCGAGGTGCCTCTTCCATGGTTGAATTTCCCACCCACGCGCGGGCCGTCATCATCGGCGGCGGCATCATCGGCACCTCCACCGCCTATCACCTCGCCAAGCTCGGCTGGAAGGAAGTGGTGCTGCTGGAGCGGAACCACCTCACCTCCGGCAGCACCTGGCACGCGGCGGGGCTGGTGGGGCAGTTGCGCTCCAGCGCCAACATCACCCAGCTCCTGGGTGAGTCGGTGAAGCTCTACAAGACGCTGGAGCAGGAAACCGATCTCGCCACCGGCTGGAAGATGAATGGCGGGCTGCGCCTGGCTTGCAACCAGGAACGCTGGACGGAGGTGAAGCGCCAAGCCACCACCGCGCGCTCCTTCGGGCTGGAAATGCATCTACTCACGCCGAAAGAGGCGCTGGATCTCTGGCCGCTGATGGATATTTCAGACGTGATCGGCGCCGCCTTTTTGCCGACGGACGGGCAGGCCAACCCGTCGGACATCACCCAGTCCCTCGCCAAGGGGGCACGCAACCATGGCGCGCGGATTTTCGAGACCACGGAGGTCATCGGCATAGAGCTGGAAAAGGGCCGGGTGAAGGCCGTGCTCACCAGCCGCGGGCGCATTGCCTGCGAGGTGGCGGTGAATTGCGCGGGGCAGTGGGCGCGCGAGATCGGCAAGCTGGCGGGGGTGAATGTGCCGCTGGTCTCGGTCGAGCATCAATATATGGTCACCGAGCCTATCGCGGGCGTGACCCCCAACCTGCCCACCCTGCGCGACCCCGACCGGCTGACTTACTACAAGGAGGAAGTGGGCGGGCTGGTGATGGGCGGCTATGAGCCCAACCCCATCCCCTGGGCGGTGAACGGATTCCCGCGGGATTTCGAGTTCCAGCTTCTCAACTCCAATTTCGAGCATTTCGAGCAGATCATGGAGCTGGCACTGGGCCGTGTGCCCGCGCTGCAAACAGCCGGGGTCAAGCAGCTCATCAACGGGCCGGAGAGTTTCACGCCGGACGGCAATTTCATCCTCGGCGCGGCGCCTGAGGTGGAGGGGTTCTTCGTCGGCGCCGGGTTCAACGCCTTTGGCATCGCCTCGGGCGGGGGCGCGGGCAAGGTGCTGGCGGAATGGGTGGCGGGCGGCGAGCCGCCTTACGATCTCTGGCCGGTGGATATACGCCGCTTCGGCCGCAACCATCAGGATGTGGACTGGGTGCGCGCCCGCACGCTGGAGGCCTATGGCAAGCACTACACCATCGCCTGGCCGCATGAGGAGCATGCCAGCGGCCGCCCGCTCCGCCGCTCGCCTCTCTATGACCGGCTGAAGGCACAAGGCGCCTGCTTTGGCGAAAAGCTGGGCTGGGAGCGCCCCAACTGGTTCGCGCAAGGCGCGGAAACACCCGCCGACCAGCATACATTCGAGCGCCCGAACTGGTTCACCGCCGTGGCGCGTGAACACCACGCCGCGCGCGAGGCGGTGGTGGTGATCGATCAGACCTCCTTCGCAAAATTCCTGATGACAGGCCGGGACTCCGAAGCCGCCCTCTCCTGGATCTGCGCCAATGACGTCGCGCGGCCCGTGGGCACCCTCACCTACACGCAGATGCTCAATCAGCGCGGCGGCATTGAATGCGACCTGACGGTGGGGCGCATCGCGGAGGATCAGTTCTACATCACCACCGGCACCGGCTTTGCCACGCGCGATTTCGACTGGATCCGCCGCCATATCCCGCAAGGGCTGGAGGCGCATCTCATCGACGTCACCTCCGGCTTCACGGTGCTCAGCCTGATGGGCCCGAACGCCCGCCGGGTGCTGGAGCGCGTCACCCGCGACGATGTCTCTCACGCCGGTTTCCCCTTCGGGCAGTTGCGGAACATCCATATCGCCGGGGCGCCGGTGCGGGCGCTGCGCGTCACCTATGTCGGTGAGCTGGGCTGGGAGTTGCATATCCCCGTGGAATTCGCCGTCACGGTGTATGACGCGCTGATGCAGGCCGGGCAGGAATTCGGCATCGCCAATGCAGGTTACCGCGCCATCGAGAGCCTGCGGCTGGAGAAGGGCTACCGCGCCTGGGGCGCCGATATCGGGCCTGACCACACGCCGCTGGAGGCCGGGCTCGGCTGGGCGGTGAAATTCCGCAAGCCCATCCCCTTCCTGGGGCGCGAGGCGCTGGAGGCGCAGCGCAAGGCCGGGTTGAAGAAGCTGCTGGCCAGCTTCACGGTGGATGATCCCAACGTGATCCTGCTGGGCCGCGAGACCATCTACCGCGATGGCGTGCGCGTTGGCTGGCTGAGCAGCGGCGGGTTCGGCCACAGCATCGGCAAACCAATCGGGCTTGGCATATGTGCGCCAGCCGGACGGGCTGGATGAAACCTTCCTGCTCTCAGGCGCCTATGAGCTGGAGGTGGCCGGGCTGCGCGTGCCCACCAAATTACACCTGGAGCCACTTCTGGACCCGAAGATGGAGCGCATCAAGCGCTGATTGCTCCGGTTGATGAGGGCCGGTTTTTCCAGTACAGGCACCCATATGCCGGGTTAGCACAGTGGTAGTGCAGCGGTTTTGTAAACCGAAGGTCGGGGGTTCAAATCCCTCACCCGGCACCACAGAAACCAACGGTTTCAGCCATTTTCTGGATACACGAGCAAAAAAGCCTAGTCATCCCGACGCTGATAATGATGCTGTTAATTCGTCGGTGCCGCACGGTAAGGTGGTTGGGGTCGTTCGGTTTTGCATCGCCGTATACCGCTCGTATTCCATCAGCATGGGGCGGATCTTATGCCACAGCAGATACGCAGAATCGGGGTCTCGGCCAGCCTCTTCCCACATTACAAAAAGGCGCTCCCTCAAACGGCTATTCGTCGAACCTTGTATTGATGCCATTTTCCTTATCCTTTTTAGAGAATTATGAGCGAAAGCGTTCCCGGCAACATGATCAATACTTGCTCAGCTTTATACTAATACAGAAGCCAAAAATGAGAGGTTAGAAGTGAGTAACTTCTCTCATGAATAGGCAGCGTCTCGCTGATGGCAGCAGCCTAGCTTTATCCGTCCCACCCCAAAAGCTCGCTCTTCAGGCGTGGCGTTTCGACATGAGGGCCAATAAAAACCGCCAGCATAAGCCTGGCGAATTGCGGATCAGTGATATGCCCTATCAGCTGACCGTCTTCGTACGCATCGAGCCCATGTTCCTGTGAAAACAAACATTATATCTTCACCTGCCGAAACAGGCTGAAGAGAGGACAGGAATTGGTTGAGTTCGACGCCGTTCAATTCACACGGAGCCAGGCAATTTTCGGTGAGCCCCGTCTTCCATGCTTGGCGTACATTTGATACGTCAACGTTATGGACAAAGTGGAGCCGCAAGATTTTAGGCGTGGATGACTGAAGAATGGCATCCGCGTCGTCCATGGGGTGGGTCAAATATAAGCCCGCCACATATATATGCACATGCAAGATCGAATAGGTCCGCAGGCCTATGCCATTGAGCACCAGTAACTGGGCGCCGATTTTTTCCGTGTCGGGCAAAGTGACGCCCGCAAGTTGTGCTGCATGCGCCTTAGGGCCGAACAGGCTACTCAAGACAATGGCCGCTGCGGCTAGAAGAACTCTCTTCTGACGAATTATCAGTTGATTATAAGATTTTTGCCGTAATTTCAGACAGAGAAACACCCAGGTAAACAGATAATAATATCACCGTATGCTGGCCGTTAGATATGATCCGGGCGCTATTTGCATGGCGCTAAGGGAGCCGCGCCCTTTAGCTGAACAGGACGAACCAATGCCATTGCCCCCATAAATGATTGCGTGGCGCTTTTCAGTTGGAAAAGTACGGATTTAATCATCAACCGCGCGCCGCCCCTCTGCCCACCCGCGAGGGCTTGAAAATAAAGTAACAATACCGAAATCAGCGTGTGTTAGAATGCACCTCGTCCAAGGACAAGGATCATGAGATCATCTACAACGGTTTTTGCTGTACTCCTCGCGGCGGTGATCGCCGCTCTTCCGGGGCAAGCCTCAGCACACGGGGGATGGGGCGGCGGAGGGGTTGGGGCGGAGGGGGATGGCACGGCGGGGGATGGGGCCACGGTGGCTGGGGGTTTGGCATCGGCATCGGCATCGCACCTGCTTACCCCTATTATTACCCGCCACCTGTCTACTACCCGCCACCCCCGGTCTATTATCCCGCGCCGCCGCCCGGGTACTATTCTCCCTATCCCGGGTACATTCAGCAGTCTACCCGCCGGTACAACACGTGCCGATGCAAAGCTACGCCGGCAGCACTGCGCAATCCTGTAACGCTGGCAATTATTTATGCCCCATGGAGGTTAGCGTGCCGGTTGGCGCACGCTGCTATTGCCGGGGCAACGAGGGTGACCGTGTTTATGGCTCCGCTCAATAAGCGTTCATTAAGCGGCTCACAGGATCATCTAAAAGAGATTTAGGCGTTGTTTTAGAAGAACTTACCGCCAGCCGCCATAGGCGCTTAAGGGTCGCCTTTGAGAAAAATTGTAACATTGCAGCCATGGTGTTTGAAGTCCACATGAGGCCCATGTTTTTGGGTTTTCCAGTGGCTTATCGCACAAAATCGCGCAACGCCCCGTATTGTCGCACACCTAATTGATAGTGCCACAAGGCATTTCCTGCCATCTTTGCACCCGTCCTCCGCATACCGTAAACTCCGCCCGCACCAGCCATCCTGGCCGGAGCAGTCATCCCAGTGAACGGAGACCAGAATGCGCGAAATCAAACTGAAGGCCGCGGATAATAGCGGCGAATTCTCAGCCTTCGTCTGGGAGCCGAAAGACAAGAAAAGCGCTGGCGCCGTCGTGGTGATCCAGGAAATTTTCGGCGTGAACGATTCCCTGCGCGAGACGGCGCAGACCCTCGCGGACCAGGGCTTCATCGCCATCGCGCCGGATCTGTTCTGGCGGCTGGAGCCGGGGGTGAACATCTCCGACAAGACCGACGCCGAATGGAAGAAAGCCTTCAACCTGATGAATCGCTTTGACCAGGACAAAGGCGTGGAAGACTTGAACACCGCCCTTGACGCCGCGCGGAACCTGCCTGGCTGCAACGGCCGCGCCGGTACCATGGGCTTCTGCCTGGGCGGGCGCCTGGCTGTGATGATGGCCGCGCGCTCCGACTCCGATGTGAACGTGTCTTACTACGGCGTGGGGCTGGATGCGCTGCTGCCGGAATTCGACGATATCGAGGCGCCGCTGATGCTGCATATCGCCGATCAGGACGAGTTCTTCCCCGCCGAAGGCCGCGACAAGCTCCTCGATGGCATCGAGGAGAATGAGTGGGTCGATGCCTTCATCTATCCGGACGTCCAGCATGCTTTCGCGCGGGTGGGTGGCGTGCATTACGATGCCCGCGCCGCCACCATCGCCAATGGCCGCACCACCGAGCTGCTTGCCGAAATCCTTGATTAAACTCACCCGCCGGGTTTTCTGCTCCGGCGCACTGCTTCTGCCCGCCTTGGCGCGGGCAGAAGTTGGGCTTGGGCAGAGCCTGGTGCAGGCCGTGCTTGGCCAAATGGCGGCACTGGGCGATGGCCCGGTGCTGCTCAACTCCTATCTCGTGAATAGCGGCCCGGGGGCGGATGATTTCGACCTCACCCAGGCCAATGCCGCCTATGTGTACGACAATGCCCTGGCGGGGCTTCTGCTCCTCGCCGCGGGGCACAAGGCGGAGGCCCTGCGCATCGGTCAGGCGCTTGCTATCGCCCAGGCGCATGACCGTAAATTCACCGATGGCCGCCTGCGCAATGGCTACGCCGCGGGGCCGATGACCACACCCGCCAAGCTGCCGGGCTTCTGGAACGCCAAGACCAATCAATGGGACGAAGACCCTTATCAGGTCGGCACGGATACCGGGCCGGTGGCCTGGGCGATGCTGCTCTGGGCCGCTTTGGGCATGACCGCCCCCGCCAACAAGGCCGGGAATTTCCTGGATGAACAGCTGCGCGCGCCGCTTGGCTATTATGGCGGGTTTTACGGGTTCGACACCACCCAGCAAAAACTCACCTGGGAAAGCACCGAGCAGAATCTCGACCTTGCCGTTGCCTTCAGGAAACTTGGCCGGGCGGAAGATTCCGCCCACGCCGCCGCATTCGTCCACGCAGCTTATGATGCAGGGACTGGCCTGTTCAAAACCGGCCTGACGCCGGATGGAAAGCCGGGCGCGATGCTGGCGGCCGATGCCGGTATCTGGCCCTATCTCGCGGGCTTGGGCGATGCCGCCAGCGCGCAACACGCCATCGCCATGCTGCGCCATGGGCCGGGCATCGGGTTTTCCGACGCCAGCAACGGCATCTGGCTGGAAGGCACCGCTTTCGCAGCTCTGGCGCTAAAGCGCATGAAGAATCCCCTCGCGCAGGATTTTCTGAATACGGTTGCCGGGAATTTGTCGCCGCAAGGCTATGTCTACGCCACCATCGATCCGGTGCTGAGCACGGGCCTCACTGTCGGTCCCTCACTGCAAAAGGGTGTGCCGGAGCAGGCGTTCAACTATTACCGGCGGCCCTCACTCAGCGCCACAAGCTGGGCAGGATTGGCGGCGTTGGGGATCAATCCGCTGGGCTGATCTATTTCCCGATACAAAACCCCGAGAACACGGCATCGAGAATCTCCTCCACCCCGATTCCGCCCGTTAGCCTCGCCAAAGCCTGCGCGGCGGCACGCAGCTCCTCACCGCGCAATTCCGGCTCATCCAATGCCAGCGCCATATCCAGCGCCATCATCGTATCGCGCACGCAAGCCACCTGACGCGGGCGGGACAGTGAAGCCGCCCCTTGCCTGTCCGTCAGCGCCTTGGCCTCCTCCGCCAGCCTGGCGCGAAGTGCCGCCATGCCATGGCCGGTTTTGGCTGAAACAGAAAACTCCGTGTCATCACCTAGCAAGATCCGCCTTGGTCCGGACACGCAGCGCAGCCGCGCCCGCTGGCGGAGGCGCAAAACCCTCTCCGGGAGCCGCCACGAGAATCACGAAATCTGCTTTCTCCGCCTTCGCCTTTGCCCGGCGCACGCCTTCTGCCTCGATCACATCGCCGGTTTCGCGCAAGCCCGCCGTGTCTGTCAGATGCACCGGCACGCCGCCGAGATCCACCCGCACGCCCACCGCATCGCGCGTGGTGCCGGGAATGTCCGAGACAATCGCCACCTCCTCCCCCGCCAACGCGTTCAGCAGCGTGGATTTCCCCGCATTTGGCGGGCCGAGGATGACAAATTCCAGCCCCTCGCGCAGCCGCTCCGCCGCCGGGGCGGCGTGCAGAGCCGCCTGCATCTCATCGCGCAAAGCGCTGATGCCGCCACGCAACTCCTCTTCCACTTCGGGCGGCAAATCCTCGTCAGGAAAATCGATCAGCGCCTCCTGCCGCGCCATCAATTGCCGCAGCCGCTCCCGCCAGGAGGCGCAGGCTTCATGCAGCTTGCCATCCAGCGCCTGCAATCGCTGCGCCTGCGTCTCGGCGGCGATCAAATCCGCCATCGCCTCGGCCTGCAACAGATCCATGCGGCCATTCTCGAAGGCCCGGCGGGAGAATTCGCCAGGCTCGGCAGGGCGTGCCCCCAGCGCCACCAGCGCCTCGCTCACCGCCGCCAGAACGGCGCGGCCGCCATGGATGGAAAGCTCCGCCACATCCTCGCCCGTGAAGCTGTGCGGCGCGGGGAAAGTCACGATCAGCGCCTCATCCAGAATCTGCCCGCCATGGCGCAAGCGGCGCAGGCTGGCGTGCCGTGGCGCTGGCAAAACACCTGCCAAAGCCTCGATAATTTTGAAACTCCCCGAACCGGAGAGCCGCAGTGTGGCCACCGCCCCGCCTCTGCCGGTAATGGGCGCAAAGATCGTACTCATGCCCGTGCCATCAACTGATATGAAACAAAAATCACCACCAGCAGCGCTGCCAAAACCCCGCCGCTCAGCGCGAGCAGATCGCACCAGGGCGCCAGCACGGCAAACAGCGCCAGCACCGCCAGACCATAGATATGCGAAGGCGGAAAGCGCGGATGCAGCAAGCGCCGGAATATGCCATTGCCCAGCAGAAACGCCGCCGGGCCGCCCAGCAGCATCAGCCCTGGCCCCAGCGTCGCATGTCTCCATCGGCCCTTCCAGCAAAAACGCGTCACCCGCCGCGATGACGATGATCGCCGCGATCAGCAGCGCATGCGCGTAGGTATAGGCCGCGCGGGCAATGCGCCCGACATCCTTGGCATGGGCGAAAGCATGGGCCGTACGCTCCGCCGCGTCGTCAAAATAGATCCACCACAAACACGCAGCCGCCAGCAAGGCAAAGATCGCCGCACTGAAAGTCGCACCTCCCCAATGCAACGCCGAGAAATTCGCGCCGATGACGGTGATGGACTTACCCAGCGCGATGAGCACGAAGGCCGCGCAGCGTTCCGCCAGATGCCGCGCATCCACCTGCCAGTCCTGCGTCGTGGAGCGGCCCAGCCCCGGCACGTAAAACCCGCTGGCCGGGCCTGAAAGATCGACCAGCAACGCCGCCATCCACAGCCAGATGCGCAAGGGCTCGTCCCGCCAACCCGCCCGCGATCCACAACACCGCGCCGCCGCCGAGCCATGCAAAAATACGCTGGAAATTCCTGTAATTCACGGAATCGTGCCGCTTCAGCGCCCAGAGCATAAAGCCGGAGCGGCCGAGATGCATGGCGGCCAACCCGATGGCGAAACCAAGCCCCCGCTTACCGAATGCCTCCGGCAACGAAGCCGCCAGCAGCAACGCGCAGAACATCAAGCCCAGCAGCAGCAGTTTCACCGGCCTGCGGCCAGGGTCGACCCAGTTGGTCACCCAGCTGGTAAAAACCCAGCCCCACCACATGGCGGCAAACAGCATCAACCCCTGGAAGGCACCCAGCGCACTCATATGCGCGCGCAGAAATTCCGAGATCTGTGTGACGGCGAAAACGAAGATCAGGTCGAAGAACAACTCGATTTGCGTGACCGGCGCGGGCTCACCGCGCCGGCGCAGAAGGCTGGATGCGGCGCCGCGCATCAGCTGAGATAGCGCGCCGTGAGATGCGCCTCGAAATGGCTTGGGTTCAGCGCTTCCCCTGTCGCCGCCTGCAGAATTTCGTTGAAACCCGCAGACGAGCCGCGCCCATGCACATGCTCGGCCAGCCAGCCGGTGAGCGGCGAAAGATCGCCCTGCCCCAGGCTTTCATCCAGCCCTGGCAGCGCCTTGCGGGCCGAGGCCATGAGCTGCGCCGCAGCCATCGCACCAAGCGTGTAAGAGGGGAAATAGCCGATCGCGCCATCGAACCAATGGATATCCTGCAAACAGCCACGCGCATCATCCGGCGGGGTGATGCCGAGGAGCTTCGTGAAACCTTCATTCCACGCGCCCGGCAGGTCCGCCACGGCCAGATCGCCCGAGAGCAGCGCCTGTTCCAGCCTGAAGCGCAGCAGCACATGGGCGGGGTAGGTCAATTCATCCGCCTCCACGCGGATGAAGCTGCGCTCCACCCGGCGCAGGCGATGCTTCAGCCCGGCCAGCGTGATCTGCTTGCCGAACGCCTCCGTGGCCAAGGGCGCCAGATAGGAGAGATACGCATCAGAGCGCACCGCCTGCATCTCGACGATCAAGGACTGGCTTTCATGCATCGCCATGCCCGCCGCATTCCCCACTGGCTGGCGGGCCCAGGCGGCGGGCAGATTCTGCTCATAGAGCGCATGGCCGGTCTCATGCAGCACGCCCATCAAGGCGGCGCAGAAATCCGCCTCGTCATAGCGGGTGGTGATGCGGATATCGCTGGGCGTGCCGCCGCAGAACGGATGCGCGGAAATATCCAGCCGCGCCGCGTTGAAATTCAGCCCCGCCCCCGCCGCCAGCTTGCGCGCCAGCTCCGCCTGCACGGCTTCAGGGTAAGGCCCGGGCGGCAGCGCCTCATGCTCGCGCCGCGCCTGCAATTCCTCCGCGCGGGGCAGCGCCTCACGCAGAAACGCCTCATACCGGGCAAAAATCGCCCCGGCCTGGGCGGCGTTTATCCCGCGCTGATACTGGCTCATCAGCGCGTCATAGGGGGAAAGCTCCAACGCCTCGCCCAGAATCACCGCGCCTTCGCGGGTCAGCTTCACCACCTCGGCCAGAGCCTCGCGCACGGCGGCAAAATCACTGTCCTTGCGGGCAGCGCGCCAGATGGTCTCGCAGGCCCGGCCCGCGCGCACCTGCGCCTCCACCAGATCGCGCGGCAGGGCGGTGGCGCGCAGATGCGCCTCCTTCATCAGGGCCAGATTCTTGCCATCCCACCCGTTTTGCGTGCCCGCCTGGGCAAGGTTTTCGCCAATCTCCGGCGCGCAGAGAAACTCGTGCGACAGCCCGGCCAGCACCGCCAGCTGCTCGCCCCGCGCCTCGGCCCCGCCATCGGGCATCATCGCCGCAGCGTCCCAGCCGAGCATGGCGCTGGCTTCGTCCAGGCAGGCGATGCGATGGAAGGAAGATTTCAATGCCTCATATGCGCTCATGATCTCAGCAGTCTCTTGCGGGCGATAAAGATGAACTCGAACACCAGGACCCCGGCAAAGCCGAACCAGGTGAGCGCATATCCATAATGGTTGTTCGGCGGGGTCGGCAAATCCTGGGCTGGCTGCGGCGCGGCGCTGCCCGGTGGCGGCAAGGGGCCCATGGCGATGAGCATGTAAGGCGCCACATCCTTCAGCCCCATCCCTGCACCGATCACCCCAGGGTCCAGCGTGTAATAAAGCCCGTGGGCCGGGTCATCCGGCGGCGAAAACCAGCCGCGCGCGATGGACGCATGGATATAGCCCGCCGGCTGTGCGGGCGGGTCCGCCAAAGGCGTTGGTACGGATTGCGGCACCCAGCCGAGATCGACCAGCAAACTCTGCCCATCCTCCCGGCGCAGGGGCATGATCAGCTCGCCGCCGGAAATCGGCCCATCAGGGCGTATCATGCACCTCCTGCCCATAAAGCGCGGCCTTGCCCGGCACCCATTGGCCGGTGACGAACACTTTCTCGAACGGGCTCGGCGTCTGCGGCATCTTCACCGGCGGCGCTACCTGCGCCGCGCGGATCTCGGCGATAATGCCTTCTTTCCATTTCAGCCTGTGGAGCTGCCAGACGCCCAGCGCGATGAACAGGCAGAAGGCCGCCAGCGCCGTCAGGCCGGGGCGATCAGACGGCGCAAGTCCCCTTTTGGAAAAAAGGGGCGCCAAAAAACTTTGCAATTCATCCGGCGGTAATCGCGCTGCGGCCGAGATAATAGATGCACACGAACAGGAACAGCCACACCACGTCCACGAAATGCCAGTACCAGGCCGCCGCCTCGAACCCGAAATGGCGTTGCGGCGTGAACTGCCCGGCCCGGGCGCGGAAGAAGCAGACGGTGAGGAACAGCGTGCCGATGATCACATGCGCGCCATGGAACCCGGTGGCGATGAAGAAGGACGAGGCAAAAATGCCGCCATGATAGAAAGGAAACGGCGAGTGGGTATATTCCCAGGCCTGCCCGCAAAGAAAGGCAAAGCCCAGCAGGATGGTGACGCCTAGGCCGCGCACGAGATTCTTCTGGTCCCCTTCCAGCAGCGCATGGTGCGCCCAGGTGATGGTGGTGCCCGAGAGCAGCAGCACCATGGTGTTGAACAGCGGAATCGCGAACGGGTCGATGGTCGTGACACCCTGCGGCGGCCAGACCGGCGCAAAGGCGGTTCCCATCTTGTCCGGAAAGAAGAAGTAATTGAAGTAATTCCAGAAGAAGGAGACGAAGAACATCACCTCCGAGGCGATGAACAGAGCCATGCCGTAACGCAGGCCAACCTGCGTGATGATCTTATGCAGCCCCGGCGTGCGAGCCTCGGCGATCACATCCCGCCACCACAGGAACATCACGCTCACATCCGCCAGCCCGCCGACGGCGAGCAGGATGAAATTATGAAAATGCGCGGCGAGGATAATGCCCGCGAACGTCACCATGGCGGAGGCCGCGCCACAGAGCGGCCAAATGCTGGGGTCAACAAGATGGTATGGGTGCGGGACAGTGCCCTTCACCTGGTCGGTCGCGGTATGGATTGTGCCGCTCATCTGTTTCTCCCTTTCTTGGCGTTTCCTCAGGCTTTAGCGCGTGGTCACCACATCTGTCCGTATTCGTGCAGTTTCACCATCGCGATCACATATATCATCAGGCAGAACCCGCCCAACGCTGCCAGCAACAGGAAATTCCGTGCCCGGCGGCGGCGAAGAAATTCCGCCTTCTGCTCATCGCTCCATTGCAATTCGACAATCTCGACGCGCGGCATGCGGTCCTTCGCGTAATCCTTCTCCTTGTCCTCCGCCGCCATCATACCAGCCGGTCCACGGCGCAGGCGGCAAACAGCAGAAAGAGATACAGGATCGAGAATTTGAACGTCGCGCGTGCCGGCTTATCCTTCGTCAGGCTGACACCTTTCTCGTCTTGGCTGTCACGCAGCACGCCCCAGGCGTAATAGATGAACGCGGCCCCCAGCACCAAGGCGGTGCCGCCATAAATCCACCCCGTCAGCCCCAGTAACCAGGGCGAAAGCGTCAGCGGAACCAGGATGAGCGTGTAGATGAACACGTTCCAGCGCGTATGCCGCGCGCCCTTAACCACGGGCAGCATCGGCACACCGGCCTTCTCGTAATCGGCGGAGGCGTAGAGTGAGAGCGCCCAGAAATGCGGCGGTGTCCAGAAAAACACGATCAGGAACAGCAGCACCGGCAGCAGCCCGATATGGCCCGTCACCGCCGCCCAGCCGATGACGGCCGGGAATGCCCCAGCCCCGCCACCGATGACAATATTCTGCGGCGTGCGGCGCTTCAGCCAGATTGTATAGATCACGGCGTAGTAGAAGATCGAGAAAGCCAGCACCGCGGCGGCGCAGAGATTCGTCGCCATTGCCAGCAGCAGCACGGAGACGACGGACAGCACGATGCCAAAACCCAGCGCCCCGCCCGCCTCGATCTTGCCCGCCGGAATAGGGCGCGTGGTGGTACGGCGCATGATCGCGTCGATATCGCGGTCATACCACATATTGATGGCACCCGCCGCCCCGGCGCCAAGTGCGATGCAGAAGATCGCAATCGCCCCCATCAGCGGGTTGATATGGCCCGGCGCGATGAACAGCCCGATGGCGCCGGTGAACACCACCAGCGAGACCACGCGGGGTTTGAGCAGTGCCAGCCAGTCTCCCGGCTCCGCCCCAAGGGACGGGGCGGAAATGGCATCTTGAAACAGTTTAGCGGCTTGGTTGGACAAGACTTCTCCTTAACCTCTCACCGGATGATCGGCACATCCTCGAACGTATGGTGCGGCGCCGGGCTGGGCACGGCCCATTCCAGCGTCGTCGCCCCCTCGCCCCAGTAATTATCGGCGAGTTTTTCCTTCGAGGTGAACACGGCATAAAGAACATAGAAGAAAACCAGCGTCGAAAGCCCGGAAATCATCGAGCCAACGGAGGAGACGAAATTCCATCCCGCGAACGCATCCGCATAATCAGGATAGCGGCGCGGCATGCCCGCCAGCCCCAGGAAATGCTGCGGGAAGAAGGTGAGATTGACCCCGATGAAGAAGGTCCAGAAATGCACCTTGCCCCAGAATTCGGGGTATTGGTGGCCGCTCATCTTGCCGATCCAGAAATAGAACCCGGCGAAGATGGCGAAGGCCGCGCCCATGGACAGCACATAATGGAAATGCGCGACCAGGAAGTAGTCGTTATGCAGCTCCTGATCCAGCCCCGCATTGGCCAGCACCACGCCGGTGGCGCCGCCGATGACGAACAGGAAGATGAAGCCGATCGCCCAGAGCATCGGCGTCTTGAACTCGATGGAGCCACCCCACATCGTCGCGATCCAAGAGAACACCTTGATGCCCGTCGGCACCGCGATCACCAGCGTCGCCACCTCGAAATAGATCTTGGAGTCCGTGGAGATGGCCGAGACGAACATATGGTGCGCCCAGACCACGAAGCCGACAAAGCCGATGATCACCATGGCATAGGCCATGCCGAGATAGCCGAAGATCGGCTTGCGCGAGAAGGTGGAAACCACATGGCTGATGATGCCGAAGGCCGGCAGAATCATGATGTAGACTTCCGGATGGCCGAAGAACCAGAACAGATGCTGGAACAGCACCGGATCGCCGCCGCCGGACGGCTCGAAGAAGGAGGTGCCGAAATTCCGGTCCATGATCAGCATGGTCACGGCCCCCGCCAGCACCGGAATGGCCAGCAGCAGCAGGAAGGCGGTGACCAGAATGGCCCAGCAGAACAGCGGCATCTTGTGCATGGTCATGCCGGGGGCGCGCATGTTCAGGATGGTGGCGATGAAGTTGATGGCGCCCAGCAGCGAGGAAATACCGGCCAGATGCAGCGAGAAGAGTGAGAAATCCGTCGCCACGCCGGGGGAATATTGGGAATTGTCGAGGGGAGGATAGAGCGTCCAGCCCGCCCCGGTGCCGGTGTCCAGGAACAGCCCCAGCAGCACGAACACGAAACCCGCAGGCCAGGAACCAGAAGCTCATATTGTTCAGGCGCGGAAACGCCATGTCCGGCGCGCCGATCATCATCGGCACGAACCAGTTGCCCATGCCGCCGATCAGTGCGGGCATCACGAACCAGAAGATCATGATCAGCCCGTGGGCGGTGATGATCGCGTTCCAGGTATTGCCGTTGGTGATGATGTCGTTATGCGGGTACATCAGCTGCTGGCGCATGATCATCGAGAGCACGCCGCCAAAGCAGCCGCCGATGAACGCCATGGTGATGTAGAGCGTGCCGATATCCTTATGGTTGGTACTCATCAACCAACGGGCAACAAAGCTCTTCTTATGGTGGCCATGCGCCAAAAGGGCATGATCGTCTGCGGTGATGGACATAATCTGGCTCCTCAGCGCGTGGCGTCGGCCAACTGGTTACGGGGCATCGGCGAAGAGAGCGGCGGCTACAGCCTGATTATCCGTGTAGGCTGACAGGGCGCTCTTGGTCCAGGCCAGATAATCCTGCATCGGCACGGCCTTGATCTCAATGGGCATACCATCGTGATTCAGGCCGCAAATCTGGTTGCACTGGCCGAAATAGGTGCCGGGACGCTGGATGATGGTCCAACTCATCTGGTTGGTGCCCGGAATGGCGTATTTCTGCACGCCAAGAGAGGGCAGATAGAAGCCGTGCAGTACATCGGCGCTGGTAATGACAAAGCGGATTTTCTCACCCACCGGCACCACCATGCGGATGGTCCACCGAAAGCCGGCGGAACTCCCCGGGTTTGATCTGGTCGTCAGGAATCATGTAACTCGTGTAATCCAGCCCCGGCACCGCGTCATATTTATATTCCCAGTACCATTGATGGCCGGTGACGGTGACGGTCATGTACGGGTCGCTGTCATCCGCCTCGTAATAGATCAGATTGATCGAGGGAATGATGATCACGGCCAGGATCAGGCAGGGCACCACGATCCAGGTGATCTCTATCAGCGTGTTATGGGTGGTTTGGCTGGGCTTGGGGTTCCGGTCGGCGCGGAAGCGCACCATCACATAGCCCATCAGAATGGTCACGAACCCGACCACACCCAGCATGATCCAGAGGACATATTGCATCAGCCAGTCGATCTTGGCCTGCATCGGGCTGCCGGCGGCGGGAAACCAGAGCTGCCAGTTATGCGGCGCGTCAGTATAGCCGTTCGCGGCGGCAGTGGGGTCCGGTGCCGCGCCCTGGGCAAAAGCGAAATGCCCATGCAACGCAAGCGCCGCCACCAGCGCCAGCATGCCAGCCAGCCTCAGAGCCGATACATCTCTCCGCGTCATTATGTTGCGTCCCGATTCTTTTTCATGGCCGTTTCCAAGCCTTCTTATATGCCTAAAGGAATATAAGCCGAATCGGCCAAGATCAAGCTAAATACCGGACTGCTCCATTCCGCGGCAGCCTGCGGGATTCAGACCAGGGGTGCGTTGCCTGGCGGCAGGGCCCGGCCCTGGCGTAGCGCCGCCGCGTTATCGCTGATCAACTGCTCCAGCGCGGCGCATATTGTCTTGCGATTGGCGAAGCTGCCCGGGGGCAAAGGCTCGCCGAACAGAATGGTCGCCCGCAGGCGGCGGCGGCGCACCAGTTGCGTCAGATGCGGCACCAGATCCATGTCCCCGTACCAGGCGATTAGCGGCCGGTCTCCCCGGCGGACTTGCTGGTTCTCCAGCTCGTCATAGACGATCGTCACCGGCTGCACCCAGGGCTCCGCCCGGCCGAAGGCCAGAGTGAAGAAGGCCGAGGAGAAAGGCAGAATCCGGTTGCCGTCGGAGGTCGTGCCCTCAGGAAACAGGATAATATTGTCCCCGCGCTCCAGTCGGTTTTCCAGCACGCGCTGCTCGTGCGCCAGGGTCTCGCGGCTACGGGAGACAAAAATGGTCCGCCCCAGCTTGGCGACCAAGCCGATGCCGGGCCATTTCGCAATCTCCGCCTTGGCGACAAAGCAGCCCGGCAGGGCCGCGCCCAGCGCCACGATATCCAGCCACGTGCAATGGTTGGCGACGAACAAGGTCGGCCGATGGTCCGAGCGCTGCCCGATGAGCCGCAGCCGCACCCCCAATATGCGCGCCATCACACGCCAATAAATCCGCGCGAACCATGCCTTGCCCCGGCCGGGCAGCACGAGCAGAACCGATTGCACGCACACCGCTGCGAGGGTCCAGAGCACCACAAGGGCGAAACGGGCCGTGAGCCTGATCAGGGCGCCTTGCCCTTTAGCATCAGGCGCAGATCCTGCCGGATCGGCTCCGGATCCGCACCCAGAACCTCGCGCACCACCTCCGCCCAATCCCCGACATCCTGGACATTGCTCGGATTGTCGCGCAGCAGCTCCCGCTTGATGAAGGGAAAGCCGGAGAGCAACAGCTGGCGCCAAAGGTCGGAGGTAGGGTTCAGCGCCACACGCTGGGCTATCCCCTCGCGGATACGCAGCAACTGCGTCTTGCGCATCGCCTGCACGGGGTCGAGCTTGCCCAGCTCGGTCTCTTCCTCCGCGAGCAGCTTCCCCAGCACCTCACGGTCCACCATCGCGGTCAGCGCCTCATAATTCCATAAAGCCGCACAGCTCAGCCCGGCTTTCACCATCGCCTGGGTCACGCCGACCTCGTAATTTTTAACGATGTAGGACTTCATCGGCACAGGCCGCACCGCCGCCCAGAATTTGCGGAACCCTTCGGCGCGCAGCGCCTTGGGCCCGAAGGCGAGGAAGAAAGATTGCAGATGGTAGCGAACCTGCCAGCTCTCGGTCAGTCCCCAGACATCACTCTTGGCATAATCCAGCCGCCGCAGCATGTTGCCCAAGGGCAGCAGCGGGCCAAACACGCTGTCATTAGCCACAATCACTTCTTCAGTGTCGGCGCGCGGCAAGCCCAGATGGTTCAGCGCATCCGCCCAGGCGCCGAAATCGTAGCCGACATTCCGGCGCACAAGCACCGCCGCGCACAGCGCCTGCAATGCCTCCATCGCCTCCGGCCGCAACCGGCCGGCATTGGTGACGAACACCACATCCCGGCCATTCTCCTTGAGCTCGCGTATATAGTCCAGCAATTGCCGGCGCACCGTCCCGCGCCCGTCGAAATGCATGAACAACACGATTTTCGGCCCCAGCGGCACATCTCCGCTCGGCCAGGCGCTGATGATCTGCCGCTGGCTGCGCAACCGCCCCACCGCCACGGCAAACGGCACCACGACCCACCATTTGACCCCGAAGAGGCCATTATAGATCCAGCGCTTCAGCCGCCGGTTCATTGCCTCACGCCTCTTCCAACAGCGCCCGCAAATCCTCTGGCGGCTCCGGATAGGCCTGCAGATAGGCCTCCAGAAGGGCCCGCGTCTCATCGCCCCGGTTGAGCTTGTGCAGCGCCATCACCTCACCGCGCAGGGCATGCCAGAATAGCGGGTCCGGCGTCTCGCCAGGAGGCGTCTGCTTGGCTAGCGCATCACGCACACGCGTGAAGCTGGCCGCGCTGCGCGGCCACGTTTTCTTATCCTGCAGGAACAGAATGCCCGCCGCAAACAGCGCATCACGCTCCTCCGGCGCGTAGGGGGCGGTCAGCTTCAGCAACAGCGGCTCAACCTGTTTCAGCAGGGTCTGCGCCTCCTCGTAACGCGCAGCATTCACCAAGCGGGTGAAGACCCCAAGCCTGATTTTATGTACCGGCTCCCCCATGGCCTCCAGCGTATGCGCCGCCTTTAGCGCCTGCGCGGCATCCTGCCCGGCGGCAAGATGGAGATTGGCCGCACTCAGCAGTGCATCACGCCGCAGCCCCGCGGGAATGCTGTCATCCGGCAGTTCTTCCAGCAGCCCTTCACGCAACCGTGCCGCCGCCTCATAGGCACCCGCATTCACCAGCGCCACAAACCCGCGCCAGCCCGCGATTTTATCGCCCAGCGCCAGCAAAGCGTCCACAATCTCGGGCTTCCCGGCCTCGGCATCGCACAGCAGCAGCTCGGTTCTCACCACCCCGGCGATGGAGACGGAAAGCCGGTCATACCCCAAGGAGCGCTGGCCCAAAGCCGCCTGCAGGGCGGCAACGCCCTCCTGCGCCAGCACCAGTATCGGCCGCACCACCTGCCGGTCCTCGCCCGCCGCCAGGCACTGCATCGCCCGGCCGAACAAAATCATGCCCAGCCCCAGCGGTATCTTCTGGGCGAGCCCTTCGAGGCTGTCATTCTCAGCCCCCGGCGGCAGGGCGGTCAGCCCCTCCAGCCGGTAGCCAAACCTTACCTCGCAGGCCGCGTTCAGCACCGCCCAGGCGGCTTCCGCGCCGTCCATGTCCTGGTCGTTCACCGCGTCGAACAGCGCCCGTCCGGCAAAGCCGATCTGCAGATCGCTGCCCGGCTGCGCCGCCGCGGCGCGCTCCTTCAGATAGCGGCGATAGACCGTCCGCCGTGAGGCGAAATCCTCATCCAGCGCGAAGGGCGAGGGCGAAGCATAGGCGACCAGGCAGGCCTCCTCGGCCCGCACCACCACATGCACGAATCCCGCCGCCTCCAGCGCCATTTGCAGGCTTTGCGCCGTCTGCAGCACCACATGCGCGCCCGGCGCCAGCAGCGCGTACAGCTCACCATTGGACAGCGCGGGCGTGATCCAGTCCGCGTTCGGGGTGGTGAGGAGCAGAATGCCGTCATCCGAGATGGCCTGGCGCATCAGCCGCAAAAACGCGGGCGGCGCCTCCAAATGCTCGATCACCTCGGTCGAGATAATCACATCCCAAGGGCCGTCGCGCAGCGTTTCTTCAGTGAAATAGCCCTGGCGGATATCGAGCTTCAGCTCCCGCGCGCCAATCCCGGCCAAGGGCGAAGGATCATAGCCCACACCCTGCCAGCCTTTGGCATTCACGCAGAAATCCAGCCCGAACCCGTAGGCCCCGCCGATCTCCAGCGCGCGGCGCCCCGGCAGTTTGGTGATCCTGGTGAGCGGATCGGAAATCGGCCAGATTCCCGCGCCGATCTGCGCGTAATAGGCCGGCCAGCCGATCTCGATGAGCTCGTCCCCGCCATAATCCATGGTGGACATGGCATCGGTGAAGCGCACGGAACAATGCGGGCAGCGGAGCAGGTTGTAATGCCCCGTCATGCCCAACAGATCGTAATCCACCTCGAGCAGCTGAGCCGCCAAGCCGGAATGGCCGCAATTCGGGCACTCTGCCTCGGCGTGCTTGTTTGGCAGCCACGCAAGTTCGCAATGGTTGGTCAGGCGGATTTTTCCGCTGGAGGAAGACATCAAGCAAACAGCTCCGGTACGCGCAGTTTCAGGGCTTCATTCAGCTCGGCGCGGCGCTCCCACAGCGCGCGGTACCAGTCCGCCCGCGCCGCCACTTGGTAGGCCAGCATACGGTTCTGCGCGACATAGGCGCGCGCCGCATCGGCAATGCGCCGCGTCGCCTCCGGGTAAGCCAGCAGCCGCAGCAGCGCCGCCCGCAGCTCTGCCGGGTCACGGAACAGCACGCCGGTCTTACCGTCCTGGATGGAGCCGCCATAGACCACGTGGCTCGCCAGCGCCGCCACCCGGGTTGCCCCGGCCTCAATGAATTTCAGGTCGGACTTGGCACGGTTGAATTCATTATCCGCCAGCGGCATGAAGTTGATATCCGCCGCCCCCAGCTCGCGCATATAGCTGGCATAATCGACCATGGCGGGCTCGAAGCTCTTATGCGGGGTCTCCAGCGCGTTGAAGAACGCCTCGTCATACACCACCCGGAAGCGCAGCCTGTCCCCCACCGCGCGGGCCACCTCGTTCAGCACGGGCATCAGCGGCGCCCAGTCCTTCTGCCGGTTCAGCGCCCCGAAAAACAGGGTCAGATGGTCCATATCCTGGAAATTACGCACTGGCGGCAGCTCAAAGACGCCGTTGGGGAACACCGCCACCTCTGGATTGTCCTGAAGCAGCGCCTCGCCCAGGGCGGGCGTGCTGGTCTGCACCGCATGCACGCCGCGGAAGGTGAGCAGCTCACCCAGATTCACCCCGCGCTCCTCCATGAACATCGGATGATCGTCAAACTCGCTAACGACGAGGTAATCCTTCTCCAGCAGCGTGCGGACGCGCAGCAGCCCGTTCTCGCCCAGCAGCAAGGGGCGGTGCAGAATGGCGATGCGCGGCACATCGCCCAGCTGCGGCTGCAGCGCCGCCTCGGAGACGATGCTGGTGTACAGCGAGCTATCCGTGCGCAGGGCGCGCAACGGCTCCAGCACGCGCACATCTGAAACACCACCCTGCGGCGCCAGCATGGTCGCGGTCACCTCCATGCGCGGGATCGCCATTTTGCGCGCCCGCCAGATGACCTGCAGAGGGCTCGAACGGTTCAGATATTCCTGCGGATCGACCCCCAGCGCCTTCAACGCCGGCGCCATGATATTGGCGAACTGCTCGGCCCGCTCGGCCTGCTCGGGGGCAATCGGGCGCGGCGCGGCGTCGGAGAGTTCCAGCCCTGCCTCGGTCAGCGCCCGTGCCATGGTGCGGGGCGTGAACCAGCGCAGATGGGTGCGGTCGAACAGGCCGCTATCCTCGTAATCAAACTTGCCCAGCAGAAGCCGCGCCACGAAGCTGCAATGCTCAACATTGGGCATGCAGACCAGCATGGTGCCCTGCGGGGAAAGATATTTCGCATGCTCCTTCAGCACCTCCCAAGGGTCGGAAAGATGCTCCAGCACATCGCCATAGATGATGCAGTCGATCCCGTCAGGAACATTGAAGGGCATCGGCGTCTTTTCCACGTCGCCGACGAACACTTCGGAGAGGCGCTGCTTCGCATGAGCGGCCGCCGCCTCGTTGATCTCCATGCCCAGCACGCGGCAGCCAGGATTGCGCCGCAGATAATCCGCCCCCAGCGCCCCCTGCGCGCAGCCCACGTCCAGAATGGTTTTCGCCGTTAGTGGAATTTTCTCAAGCAGCTCGGGATTGGCGAAATCCGGGTACTGCGCATGCACGGCGTTCAAAGCAATCAGTCCTCGCAACTCGGGTTTCAGGGGAAGGCAGACGGGATCATTGAAGCGGGGCGGCCGATCCCCAAATAGGTGAAACCGGCGGCTCGTAGCGGCGCCGGATCGAAGACATTGCGCAAATCGACCACGACATTGCCGCGCATCAACTCCCGCAAGCGCACCGGCGCCAACGCACGGAATTCGTTCCATTCCGTGATGAGTACAAGCGCATCCGCCCCGGTCAAGGCCTCGGCCGCGCTGCTGGCCAGCACCACGCTGTCCGGCAGCAGGGGGCGGGCGGTCTGCATCGCCTCGGGGTCGAAAGCCTGGACCTTGGCCCCGCGCGACACCAGCCCGCGAATGAGCGGTAAGGCCGGGGAGTCGCGCATGTCATCCGTCTCCGGCTTGAAGGCGAGCCCCAGCACGGCGATCGTCTTGTCCTGGATGTCTCCGCCGCAGGCCGCCACCACGCGCGCCGCCAGCCCGTCCTTGCGGGCATCGTTCACCGCGACCACGGACTGGATAAGGCGCGATGGCGCCCCCGCCTCCTCGGCGATTCGCATCAGCGCCAACGTGTCCTTCGGGAAGCAGGAGCCACCGAAACCAGGGCCGGCATGCAGGAATTTGCGTCCGATCCGCCCATCCAGCCCGATGCCGCGCGCCACATCGTTCACGTCCGCCCCTGCCTTCTCGCACAAATCCGCCATCTCGTTGATGAAGGTGATCTTCATCGCCAGGAATCCGTTGGCGGCGTATTTGATCAGCTCCGCCGTCTCCAGACCTGTGAACACGATCGGGGTTTCGATCAGGTAAAGCGGCCGGTAGAGCCGGCGCAAAACCTCGCGCGCCTGCTCGCTCTCAGCGCCCACCACCACGCGGTCCGGGCGCATGAAATCGCCAATGGCGCTGCCCTCGCGCAGGAATTCGGGGTTGGAGGCCACCTCCACGGCCAGATCCGGGCGCAGCAAGCGGGCCATGTCCAGGATCTTCCGCCCCGTGCCCACCGGCACGGTGGATTTGGTGACGATAACGACCGGGTGGTCCAGCGCCTTCAGCACCTGCTCGACCGCCGCGAAAACATAGGTGAGGTCGGCATGGCCATCACCGCGCCTGGTGGGGGTGCCGACCGCGATGAAGATCGCCTCTGCCCTCTCGATTCCCTCTTCCAGCGTGGCGGGAAAGGTCAACCGTCCGGCGGCGACATTATTCGCGACCAGCTTGTCGAGTCCCGGCTCATAGATGGGGATCTTGCCTTCCAGCAGCATCTGGCGCTTAGGCGGATCCGCCTCGACCACCGCAACCGAAACACCGAACTCCGCGAAGCACGCGCCCGAGACGAGTCCGACATAGCCACCGCCGATAATCGCGATCCTCACCTCAAACCCTCCATTCCGGTTTGGTACCGCCTTGCTTCTGGCGTGCGCGCGGGGCCAGGGCAAGCCCCCAGAGGTGGTTCGGTTGCCGGATCGCTTTAAGTTCACCCCCCCTGAATGATCGAACCCAAATCACAAATCAGCCTATTCCCTTAAGTTGAGCTGGCAATCCGCAGTTCAACCCGACCCAATCGCACGCCTGCTCCAAAACCGGACATCTTCAAATTTCTGCTGCTTTCCGCCATGGTTCGCGCCATATGATTCTCACGAGCCTCTCCGTTTTAGCACTGCCCCGCCATCTGGCCTTGATGACGGGGCTCGCCATTTTTTCCGGCATCATTGTTCGGGTCATGATCTCCATCGGCGTGCCGGACAGACCGGACGCCCGCAAGGCCCATATTCAGACCACACCCAAATCCGGCGGGGTCGGCATCGTATGTGCCTTCCTGCTTGGGGTGCTGCTGCTCTACCGCTACGGCCAGGTGTCGCGGCTGGCGGAACCTTATTTCATCGGCGTGATCGCGGCGGCGGTGCTGATCGCGCTGATCTCCATGCTGGATGACGTGCTGGACATGTCCTTCGCCGTGAAGCTCGGCACCCAACTCATAGCCGCCGTGGCGGTGATCATCTCCGGGCTATGGGTGCATGTCATATCCCTGCCCTTCATCGGCTATGTCGATCTGGGCTGGGCGGGCATGCCGCTGACCATTCTCTTTCTGCTCTTCGTCACCAACGCGATGAATTTCATCGACGGCCTCAACGGCCTGGCCGCGGGGGTAACACTCATTGCCTGCTTGTTCCTGGCAGGAATCGCGGGCGTGGTTGGCGGGTATTTCATCTATACCGCCTCGCTGCTGCTGGCCGGCGGGGTGCTGGGGTTTCTGCCCTTCAACTACCCAAAGGGCCGGATTTTCATGGGCGATGTCGGCAGCCAGTTCTGCGGCTTCATGCTGGCTTTGTTCGGGGTTGCCGCCGCGCGGTTCGAGCAGGTGCAGATGTCCTTCCTGCTCGTGCCCTTTTTGCTCTCCGGCGTGCTGTACGACGTGACCTTCACCCTGATCCGGCGTTCGCTCGCACGCGAGAATATCGCGCGCGCGCATAATGGGCATCTCTACCAGGTGGTGCGCCGGGCGGGCATGGATGCGCGGCTGGTCGCCATCATCCATTGGCTGTTCGCGGTACTTGGCGGGGTCACCGCCATCGCCTTCATCAGCACCCCATCCGTGCCTCGGCTCTGGATCGGGCTGGTGCCTCTGGCTGTGCAAATTCTTTGGACGCTCTATGTGAGCGCCCGCGCCCGGCGGGCCGGAATCGGCCGCTGGTCCAACTAAAGCACTTTGTTTTAGCGATCAATTTCATGCGTTTGGATTGAACTGAGCGATTAATCCAAACGCATATTGATCTAAAAAGGCCGGGAAAACCCGGCCTTTTTTACAGCTTAGACTTTTTCCAAAGCCTGGGTGAGATCGGCGATCAGATCCTCAACATCCTCCAGCCCCACCGAGAGGCGGATGCAGCCATCGGTGATGCCAAGCTTGGCGCGCTCCTCCGGGCCGATCTTCATATGGGTGGTGGTCGCCGGATGTGTCGCGAGCGACTTAGTATCACCCAAATTATTCGAGATCGTGATGATCTGGAACGCGTTCATCAGCCGGAACGCCTCTTCCTTGCCGCCCTTCAGCTCGAAGGCCACCAGCGTGCCGCCACCGGACATCTGGCTCAGCGCCAGCTCACGCTGCTGGAAGGAGGCCAAGGTGGGGTAGAGCGCGCGTGTGATCTTGGGCTGGGCATCCAGGAATTGCGCGATCTTCTCCGCGCTCTCGCTCTGCGCCTTCACGCGCAGATGCATCGTCTCCAGCCCTTTCAGGATCACCCAGGCATTGAAGGGCGAGAGCGCAGGCCCAGTATTGCGGAAGAAGGGCTGGAATACCTCTTCGATCCATTTCGCGGAGGAGAGCACGGCACCGCCCAGCACGCGCCCCTGCCCGTCCATATGCTTGGTCGCGGAATAGACGACCACATCGGCGCCAAGTTCCAGCGGCTTCTGCAAAAGCGGGGTGGCGAACACGTTATCCACCACAACAATGGCGCCCGCTTCATGGGCAAGGCGGGAGACCGCGCGCAAATCGACAATGTCCAGCATCGGGTTGGAGGGGCTCTCCAGCAGCACCAGCGCGGTGGGCTGCGAAAGTGCAATTTTCCAGGCGTCCAGATCGCTGCCATCGACGAACACGCTCTCAATGCCCAATTGCGGCAGCAGGGTCGAGACGATCCAGTGGCAGGAGCCGAACAGCGCCCGCGAGGCGACGACACGCTCCCCCGCCTTCAACCCGCACATCACCGCCGCATGCACCGCCGCCATGCCGGTGGCCGTGGCGCGGCAGGCTTCCGCGCCCTCGATCTTGGCGAGCTTGCTCTCCAGCATCGTCACCGTCGGGTTGGCGAAGCGCGAATATTGGAAATGCTCGATCTGGTTGGCGAACACGGCTTCTGCCATGTCCGCGCTCTCATAGGTAAAGCCGGAGGTCAGGAAGAGAGCTTCGCCATTCTCCTCCAAATTGGTGCGGATGCGCCCGGCATGGATCAAATCGGTGGCAAGGCGGGTCTTCAGCGGTTCGGACATTGTTCGTGGCCCAATCTTAAAACAACATTCGTCCGGCCACGGGAGAGTCCGGCGCGGAAACCGCCCCGAGAGCCTCTTTAGCGCGCTTCTTTTGCTCCTTCCCCGGCTGGGGAAGCCTCGCCGCAATCCGGCCGGACAAATCACGAGGTGAAATCGGCCTACGCCTCGTGGCTTGCGCGGTCAATGCTGGCAGACTATGTACGCCGCACGGCGCGGGTATGATGTAATGGTAGCCTGCTAGCTTCCCAAGCTCGATGCGCGGGTTCGATTCCCGCTACCCGCTCCAATTTCCCATTCGCGGCTGTTCGTCGCGCCCTTGAGGCTCTTGAAAAGTTCAGGAATTCCGCCACTTATTGGCTGTTGGTGTTCGGGGCTGTTCGCCTAGAAGCGCCTAAGCTGGGGGTATAGTCGGGGGTATGTCTGGGGGGGGCCGTCAGGATACCCCCAAGCCCCCAGATTGAGGGTAAGTGAGATGGCATTGACGGATGTGGCGATTCGGAGCGCCAAGCCGCGAGCAAAACCTTATAAGCTGGCGGATAGTGGGGGAATGTTCCTGTTTGTGACTCCAGCCGGAGGTAAGTTGTGGCGGTTGAAATACCGTGTCGATGGGCGTGAGAAGCTGCTGACTATTGGCGCTTACCCAGAGGTAAGCCTATCCGATGCCCGCAAGTACCGGGAGGAGGCACGGAGACTGATTGCCGCCAGGAAAGACCCTTCACGTGAAAAGCAACGTGAGAAAGTGCGCGCACAGGCGGCGGCGGGCAATACATTTGCGGCGCTGTCCACGGAATACTGCCGGAAGCGCAAAACTGATGGAGAAGGAGGCTGGGCGTCTGCAACTGCCAAGCGGAGCGAGTATCTGTTGAACCTGCTTGGCACGGCCATTGGGTCGATGCCGATTAGCGGCATTGAACCGGCGGACATTCTAGCAGCGGTACGCAAGATTGAGCGTAAAGGTACGCTTGAAAGCGCGCGGCGGGCGCTGCAACTGGCAAGTGCCGTGTTTCGCTATGCCATAGCAACCGCCCGGCTTGCCTCTGACCCTACCCGCGACCTCAAGGGGGCGCTGGCTACTCCGAAAGTTACCCACTACGGGGCCATTACCGAAGCTAGCCGTGTCGGCGAACTGCTCCGTACCATAGATGGCTATGAGGGGATGGGGCTTACCAAGTTGGCTTTGCAGCTTGCACCACACGTGTTTGTTCGCCCCGGTGAGCTAAGCCACGCCTGTTGGGAGGAAATAGACCTTGATGCGGCCCTTTGGACGATTCCCAGCGAAAAGACGAAAATGCGTAAAGAGCATCATGTTCCCCTCTCCAAGCAAGCTGTAGCGATCTTGCGGGAGGCGTTTAGCGTATCCGGCCCCTCTGGTTATGTGTTTCCGTCTATTCGGAGCCGCGCCAGGGCTATGAGCCCTAGCACGCTGAACGCTGGGCTCAGGCGGCTGGGTTACACTAAGGATGATGCAACCGCGCATGGTTTTAGGTCGATGGCTTCAACGCTGTTGAATGAAAGCGGCAAATGGCACCCCGACGCAATTGAACGGGCGCTGGCACATGGTGATGCTGACAAAGTGCGTGCTGCCTATCATCGCGGCGCGCATTGGGATGAGCGCGTGGAGATGGCACAATGGTGGAGCGACTATCTCGACCGGCTACGTGTGGGCGGCCAGGTTGTGCCGATCAGGCGCGTCAATAATGGGGGGTAGCATAGCGGAGGGGCAGAAATTCATGCGCTTGGAGCGCAAATGCCCAAACGAGAAGCAATAAACACTAAGACAAGCTACCATTAAGTATCAGCGCGGCCATCACTGAGATTGCTTGATCTGTGTGCAGCGTCAGAAAATTGCTTCACGTAGAAAACGCCTCACAATCCCTGGTTGTTGCTGGTCAAGTCTAATCGTGACAACAAAGTATCACTGCTGGATGCAGGAAGCGGTTTTTAGACCCGCAAGGGTTGCCGCTGCTGCGTTGTAAAGGTTCATATAATAAACAGGATTTCCCGACCCGGTACCATTCAGAGCAGCGTCCCATTCGTTTTGAAATGTGTCTGCAACAGCTTGGTTGTTGGCGATTGCATTTTGCAATCCCTTTGAGCAAGTCGCCGCTGTTGGGAAGTCGGCAACGACTTCGACTTGAGGGACGATGACAGCCCAGCTTCCCTTAGGGACAATAATTGGCTGTGTCTCTTGGACTTGAGCAGTAGAAACATCAACCCCAAAAGAAGTAAAGAAAATCAGATATATCAATGACTTGCTGACAAATCTTGGATAAGCCCAGGAACCAACGGAACGGGCCTTGCCCCAGACGGTCAAATGGCTTCTGTGATCATGTCCTTCGAGTTTCACTTTGCCCCCTGATATGACTAGCTTGCCGCTGCTTAAACATCGTTCTGAATCCGGATAGAAATGGTTATTCCTGGAAATATAATTCCTGTCCATCCCTGACTAGGGCTGGACTTAAAGAGGCTCTGGCGGTCAATCTGAGTTGGCTTCGCACTGACCAAAAGCTGACGCAGGGCCGAGCGCGCGAGGCTAAGCGCACGATATGCCGCTCAATAGAGCGTGCGGCAATTTCGGTCAGTGTGATGGTTCTAGGTCAAATAGCCGGGGCGCTAGAGGTAAGCCCTGTGACCTCATCCGTACCCACTATCTGTAGAGGTAGATAGGTAGCATACCAAAAATTGAAGTAATCGGATAAGGCAAGGTTCTTGCGTCTCGAACCGGGCGGCTTATGTGTCTGCTGTTAGTTATGCTGTGTACCTTAGGTGAAGTGAAAATCTTATGTCATTGGTCAGGAAGATTTTTGAAGAGATACTGGATGTGCCGGATTGGGCTGAGGCAGATTGGACAGAGTATGACGAGCTTGCAGGCCAGCTAGACGGTCAGATCAAAGCGCTTGCTAGACCGGGCTGGAATGAAGGCAAGAATGTCCCTTTTTTGACGCTGCTTGGGCTGGAAAGCACGATACCGGGGATTATCAGAGAACTGATTGGCTGGAACATTCTCACCAATACCCCTGAGTTCAAAGATAAAACATCATTATCAAAGGCAACTTTTCGGACCGAGCTAGAAACTGTCAACGAATTGGCCAGTGCCTTGGAGACAGTCTTCGAAGATTTGCACGTCCTTGCATTGATGGCGCTTCCCATTAGTGAAGGAGACAGGAAGTCCCTAAAAGGCATTTTGAAGAAGCTCAGCGAAATTGACGCTTCTAGTGTGGCTCTGCCAACTTTTCTCGGTCCTCAAGATGTCTGCGTCGTGATGACCGCTCAAATGCTTGGCCTATACTATTATGCTCTGACCGGAAGTATCCCAGATTATGGCAAAAACAACGGAGCATTCCGGTACTTTTTGAAGGAAGTGTTTAAGATTTTCGGCATAAATGCAAATGCCACTTATCATCTGAAAGACGCTATTCGTCATGTGTCCGAAGTCGTTAGTGATCCAGAAAAAGCAGTCGAAAATCGGGAAAATTTCTGACCACGTTTTGCTTGGGTTTTGAACCATTACGAGCTTATAGAAATTCACCTATAAGCTTGGATGGAATTTTTGGCTATGCTAGATAAATTGATGTATCGTCCCAACGAAGCTCAGGCAGCTTTGGGCATCAAGAATACAAAATTCTGGGCCTTGGTGAAAGCCGGAGAGCTAGAAACGAGAAAAATAGGAAAAGCAACCGTCGTGCCCTCGGAAAGCCTCAAAAAATTTATCGAGAATCTTCCGAGATCAAACTGATCTTTATTCAGAACGTCAATTTTCATCCCATAAGCGCATCTTTTTACGAAGAAAATTGAACTAATTTCTATAATATTTTAATATTTTCCTTGTCATAGAGCAACAGAGAAGCGGGGTTGTTGGTTCGTTGCGTATATAAACCATAGCCCATGTTCTCAATAGCCAAGTTTTAAAAGTTCCTTATCGAAGAATTTTATAGCGGCCCAATCTTTGCAGATCAGCCACTGGTTCACCAGCATGACGCCTCTGTGTTGTCGCCTTCGATACAAA
>CAWHDE010000008.1:0-60045 GCA_963827925.1 uncultured Pseudomonadota bacterium
CGAACGTGGCAAGCATCCCAATGTTGTCACCAGCGGCAAGCGCCGCCTCAAACATAGCCTCATTGGGCTTCAAAACAGGAACCGTCGATAGCGAAGCGGCTTGATCGATTGCTGGCCCGAAAGCTGAGCAAGTGAATAAAACACCCGTCGCTCCGGTCTCAACACTGTAGTTGGTCAGCGTCGTAATCCGCTTGGTCATGGCATCCGTCAGGACGCCGTCCCGCTCGCGATCGGGGCTCAGCGAGTTCTTCCAGCAAATTGGTGCAGCTCGCCTCTGGCCACAGACGCCGGAATGCCTCCTGGACGGGTTCCATTGCGACGGTTACGGCATGGATGAGAGCGATACGCGGCAGCATTTTCAGGTCTCCCTAGTTTCTCGTTAGGTTGCCGCCGGGCCAGGGGTGAACCGGCGCGGCGCGAAATTCCGTAAATTCGGCGTCCCCCGCACGGATGGCGGAGGGATCCGTATAATCTCAAGGTAATATGAAATTTATCCGCCGTCGTGCATCGCTTTGGTCACCAAAGTTGCGATGGCATCTGCAACTCTAGCCGTTGTTGCGTCGCCACCCAGATCCGGCGTCCGGACGGCGTCGGGGCCAAGTGCCCGCCGGGTCGCCATGGTTACAGCTCGCGCCTCCTTGTGATGCCCCAGATGGCCCAACAGTTCGGCTCCTGAAAGGATCAAGGCGACCGGGTTTGCGATGCCCTTGCCGGCAATATCAGGTGCAGCACCGTGAGATGCCTCGAACACCGAGGCGAGCAGCCCAATATTTGAGCCCGGGGCAAGCCCGAGCGAACCGATTAATCCGGCACCGAGGTCAGAAATAATGTCGCCGTACTGGTTCGATGTCACAATGACGTCAAAGCGCTCTGGGTATTTCACCAGCATGTAGCATGCCGCATCAATCATGTAATCGTCGAACGTGATATCAGGATACTCGCGTGCAACCTCCTGACAACACCGTAGAAACAACCCGTCGGTGTAGTTCAAGACGTTCGCCTTATGGAGACAAGTGACTTTCTTGCGTCCATGCGCTCGGGCGTAGTCGAAGGAATATCTCGCGACGCGAATGGCTGCTTCCCGTGTTGTTAGTTTGATGGCTTGAGCTGCAACCTCGCCGATCTGATGCTCCCAACCAACATACACGTCCTCCGTAATCTCACGCATGATCACGGCGTCCATCCCTTCATACGCGCCTGAGATGCCAGCGAATCCACGGACTGGGCGAGGGTTCACGAATAACCGGAGTTCCCGGCGGATGGCATTGTTCAACGAGGGATAGGTCGCCTCCGACCCATCCTCCTGGAGGCAAGTGATACGTCCGTGCCCCTTGTTGACGATGAGAGGTGCCTTCAGGGCCACCTTCACCTGCTTTAGTTGGCGGACCACCTCCGGTGCCAGCGGATGGCCGTACGCGGCGATCGCCTCCTCGGCTATCGGAATGTGGACCCAATTGAAGGGCAATCCTGTCGCCTCAAGCACCTGCAGCGTGGCTGCCGTGATCTCCGGGCCGATGCCGTTTCCCTTCAGCACACCTACGTCTATCAAATCGGAATCGTTATTTTGCATGGTGATCACTCCTGCTTCAACACCAAACGGAAAACAAGCGTTAAGACAGCCGACATTGCAATGACTGCCGCCATCAAAAGCAACCCAGTGGTGAAGGAACCCGTGGTATCCTTCAGCCAACCCATAACGGCGGGGCCGAAGAAGCCGCCGAGCGTGCCGATGGAGTTAATAAGCGCCAGTCCACCGGCGGCTCCAACCCCTGCAAGGAAGCGCGGCGGAATGGACCAGAAAATCCCGCGTGCCGCGGTAATTCCCATCAGGGCAATGCAAATGCCGATGAGCGAGAGCTCGAGGGAAGAAAATAGCACTGACGTGATAAGGCCGATCGCGCCCACCAGGCAGGCCAGGATCAGATTGCCGGTTCGATTGCTGGTACGATCGACATGACCGGACCAGAGAACTGTGGCTATGCATCCACATAGATAGGGAAGCGCTGCCAGCCATCCGATGGCTGCGTTGGAAAGGTCGTGACCCTTAAGAATGAGAGGCAGCCAAATGGCTACGCCATAAGAGCCGATCGTGAACCCAAACTGGATTCCGGCCAGTATCAAAACCCGCCAATCGACCAAAGCCGCCCAAAAACCGTGGATGGGGCGGTCCCGCCGCTCCGCCGCGACGGCGTTCTTGATTGCCGCCTTCTCCTCGGCCGTCAGCCAGCGCGCCTCATCCGGCCGGTCGGCCAGCATGAACAGCAACGCGAAGCCGACGGCGATGGCAGGCACGCCTTCCGCAATGAATAGCCATTGCCACCCCGCCATACCGAAAGCGCCGTTGGCTTGCATGATACCGACTGAAAGCGGTCCGCTGATGAGAGATGCCACCGGTACCGACATCTGAAACCATGAGAGAATGCGGCTACGGTATTGAGGGGGGAACCAAACAGCCAGGAAGACCATTGCACCCGGGGTGAACCCTGCCTCGGCAACTCCGAGCAGGAACCGTAACAAATAGTAGCTCTTCGGCCCCACGATGAGGGACGTGAGAGCTGCAAGGATGCCCCAGGTAATCATAATCCGGGCGAGCCAGCGGCGCGCTCCGACTTTATAAAGCGCCCAACTGCTCGGCAGCTCGAAGCCGCAATAGCCAAAGAAGAGGACACCGGCGCCCAACCCAAACTCCGTGTTAGAGATGCCAATATCCTTGTTCATGGCGAAGGCAGCAAAGCCGACATTCGTGCGATCGATGTAGCTGAGGACAAACGCCAGAACTAATATAGGCATTAGGCGGATGATTGCCTTTCTGAAGGCACGACGGGCCACGTCGTCATCCAGCGCTACGGCAGTGGGCATAGCTTCAGCTGCGGAAGTCATGGTTTCCTCCTTGGGCATGGTGGCGCGCTTGAGCGCGTCCGTTTGGTTGGCGCAAATACGGCCTTCGCTGACGTGCGACGGACCGAAGCGCTGACGAGTACCCAGAATGACTGGAGCGCGAAGCAAGGTTTCAGGTGCTTCTGATGGACCTCGCTCTTGGTCCAGACGAACGGGCGGGCATGGTCATTTTAGCTGGCGGTGAAGTTATTGAAAGTGCGCCTTGAGTTGATCGACAGCCTGAAAGGAAGCGCACCTCGGATTTAGTGAAACGTAACACAGCCTCAAGCACAGCACGCTATTCGGCCGTCAGCGCGATCCCGGGTGATCGTGGATACTAGGCAGCTTGATCCAGTGGTTGGGTGCTCATGTCCGGGGGCAGCACCCCAAGGCTCGCTCCCACGGCTTTCAACTGCGAATGGATCTCCTCAGAGAGCGGGACACCCGATCGCGAACGCTTCTCCGCCATGCGAGCTTCTGGTTCACCTGGAATCAGGATTTCCGAAACCCCCTGGGCTTTTGGAAGAGCCTTGGTTCGTTCGACAAAATCGTCCATTCTTTGGTCGTATTCATCTTGAGAGATAAACAGGTCTGGCCTGATTGCGAAGAAGAGGTGGCCGACGTTCTGCGGCTCTGAATGGTCGTAATAAAGGCTTTTAACCCGCCCGGCATAATTTGCGCCGGTCAGTACGCCCGAAAGAAGATCCATTAACATCGACAAGGCGGAACCTTTGACGCCACCAAATGGCAGGCAAACGCCTTCGAACGCTTTGGCGGCATCGGTTGTGGGCGCACCATCGGAATCGAGTGCCAGACCAAGAGGAATGGGGGTCCCATGTGTCGCTGCCAAACGAATTTTGCCGCGCGCGATGACCGTCATGGCCATATCCATCACGTAGTCAGCCTTGTCTCCGCCGGGCACTCCAGCTGCGAACGGGCTCGCGCCAAGATACGCGGTGCGACCGCCCCAAGCTGGTATGGCAGGAGATGAGTTTGTGGAAGCAAGAGCAATGTAGCCCCTGTCGATGGCCTGCATGACGTAAAGCGCGGCCATGCCAAAATGGGTGCTTCGGCGGACCCCCACCAGGCCGATGCCGCTGTCAGCAGCAAGCGTGACTGCCTCGTCCATTGCGCGATGAGCGGCGAGGAATCCCATGCCATCGTCGCCGTCGACCAACCCGACCGCACCGGCAACTTTGTGGAACGTGAGATTTGGCTGCGCCTTCACCACGCCTCGTTTCAGGCGCTCGAGATACATTGGAATACGCGAGACGCCGTGCAAATCAACGCCGCGCAGGTTCGCGGCAACCAGGTCGCGGCCGATCGTCGCGGCATCGGCCGCCCGTAATCCGGCCTTCGCGAAAATAGCGGCGGCAAAGTCGGACAACACGTCTGGAGCGACGAATCTTGTAGTTTCGTTCATTTCATTCCTCCCGTAGCGTATAGGAACAATTGCATGTATAGCGTCTATTATGCAATCCTGCCCCGAGCGCGCGAAGGCCTTTTATGGAAAAGAGGTGGCGCCTGGAGAAATGTCATGCTGCGATTCAGTGCCCATCTTGGCTATTTGTTTACGGAGCTCCCGCTCGCCGATCGTTTCGCGGCTGCGGCCAAGGCCGGCTTCGGAGCTGTCGAGCATCCTGGCCCATACGAACTGCCAGCCAGCCAGCTTCGTGCGCTGCTGGCGGATGCGGGCGTCGAGTTCGTGCAGCTTGCTCTACCCGCCGGAGACGCGAAATTGGGAGAAAAGGGGTTCGCCGCCCTCCCCGGCCGGGAGGAGGAATTCCTGACGAGCGTGCGGATCGGCATCGAGTATGCGGTAGCGGCGGGTGCCCATTTCATTCAAGTTCAGTCGGGCCTGGTGCCGATGCACGCCGACCCCGCTATGCTCTGGCGTACCTATATTGCCAACCTAACCGTGGCGGCCGATGCGGCGGCAGAGCACAACATCGATGTCCTCATCGAGCCTATCGGTTCGGCCACGATTTCCGGCTATTTTATGGATCGATCTAACCTCGCCATGCAGGCTTTGGAGGAAGTTGGCAGGCCAAACCTCCATTTGCTTTTCGATGTGTTCCACTCGGCAAATGCTGGAATCGATCCCGGCCAGTTCGTTCGAGAGCACGCGGCACGCATCGGGCACCTCCATATCGCTGACTATCCAGGACGCAACCAACCTGGCACAGGCACACTCGACTTCCTCCATCTATTTCGCCTCATTGATGAGGCAGGTTTCAGTGGGTTCGTTGGTTGCGAGTACAAACCATTAGGAGGGACAGAGCACAGCCTGGACTGGTACAAGGCGTTTCAGGAACGTTCCTGCAGCACGCTGGCGTAATGCGTCTGCACCCCTTGTAGATGGCGTAGCAGAGCGGCGGCGGCTTCGGCATTCCTTTGGCGTTCCAGTAAATCCAAAAGAACGAGGTGTTCCTCGGCCTGGCGAACATAGCGTGCACGATCATCCATCGCTTCGTAGGAGAGCAGGCGCCGAATTCGGTTCACCCGTCGGATGGTGTCGAGAAAGAAGCGGTTCTGGCTGCCTCCGACGATCGCCTCGTGAAATCGGCAGCCGCGCTCAAACAGAGTGTCGACCGGCATCGTTGCATATGATCCTCGCAGCAAGGCAAGTTCCATTCTCCGGCAATCGTCGATCACCGCCTGATCCAGCCGATAACCCTGTTCGAGCAACGCGGCTGGTTCCAACACGCACCTGAGCCTGAAGGAACTCATTCAGCGCGTCACTGGTGGTGAGTATCTCTGTGAAAGCCCACCCGCGACCCGCGCGCCTCTCGATCCAACCTTCCTGCATGACGCGAGAAAGCAATAGGTGAAGTTGCGCCTTCGTCAGGCCGTAACGTCGTCGCAGATCGTTCTCTGTGACGGCGTCTGGTAACACGCCTGCCAGCCTGTCGCGGGACATGGCAAAATATGCCTGCTCCGTAACATCATCGACCGCCGCGGATGAGGTCTCGTTGGTCGCTCTGCGGACGAAGAAGCCCCGTTGCGGCTCGTGGGTAAGAATTCCACGCGCGGCGAGCATGCGGAGTGCATTGCTTACGGGCGTCCGAGATGCGGCAAACAGGTCGGCGAGTTGTTGGGCCGAAAGGTGATCTCCTGGCTCAAGACCGCGGCTATAGATGTGCTGCTCGATCCGGCGAGCTAAGCCCGGTGCTGAGGCTGTCCGCGTGCGCGGGGGGATGAGCATGTTTGACACTCGGCCAGATTAGCCCACTTCGATCGCAGTTCCAAAAGATTTGAGATCCACCCGTCCCGCGATGGTCAGGTTGCAGGTGATCGACTTCTATCGGCGTCCGCAATCGCCCGTGTCAAAATCATCGGGATGATGCCCCCCGACTGTACGAGCGCCACCTCTCGCCTAGTGTCTAAAAGCGCCGTGGCGACACCCTGGACCGCTTCGCCGCTACGGCGCCTGAGGGTGATGCCGACGTCACCACGCGGTTGCAGTGAGGCCAGATCCCAATCGAGCTCGAATACATCGCCTGGCACGACGCCAAGCAATTCAGGCCGCCAGCCTCGCGGCATCTCCAACGGCAGAATGCCCATGCAAACGAGATTCGCGCGATGAATGCGTTCAAATGAATTTGCCAGGACCGCGCGGGCACCTAGTAGCCCTGCGCCTTTGGCCGCCCAGTCTCGGGATGAGCCAGTCCCGTAGCGCTCACCTGCAATCAGCACGACCGGCAACGCCGCCGCCTCGTACAGTTTCGCTGCTCGCCAAGCCGGTAACACTTCCCCGGTTGGGGCAAATACTGTCTGCCCGGCCGTCAGCCCGGGCAGAAGGTGATTGATAACCGTTTTGTTGGTGAAGAGCCCACGCAGCATTACTTCCCAATTCCCACGGCGGGATGCGAAGACATTAAGATCGCCAGGCGTCTCGCCGTGTTCGACGAGCCAGCGGGCAGCGTCGCTGGAGGGCGGAATTGAGCCCGCCGGAGAAATGTGGTCGGTTGTGATGTCGTCACCGAGAACCAGCAGGGGGTGGGCGATAAGCGTCGCCTTTGCGGTGATCTCCGCCTGGAAACGGACGAACGGCGGCCGCCGCAGATAGGTACTCGCCAAATCCCAGGGATATCGGGCGCCATTCGGTGCATCCAGGGCAGCCCAATCGGCGGATGCATCAGCCTCCTCATATGCCGCAACCACGTCAGCTGGATCGGAGCCCATTCCCGCCACAGCTTCTACCTCGGCAGCCGTAGGCCAGAGTTCGGCCAGATGAACCGGACGGCCGGCTGGCGTCCTACCCAGGCAGTCATGTGCTATGTCGAGCTTTGCATGCCCCGCAAGCGCATACGCCACGACCAGCGGCGGTGAGGCGAGCAGCGCGTGGTCAATCTGCGCGTGGACTCTGCCGGGAAAATTGCGGTTACCGGAGAGCACGGCGACGGGCTTCGCCCCTTCCTTGATGGCCACCTCCATCACTGGAAGCAATGGCCCGGAATTGCCAATGCACGTTGCGCATCCGTATCCCGCAACCCCAAACCCGAGCGCCTCCAGGTCTTCCAACAATCCAGCGGCTTTCAGTCGACGTCGCGCCGCCGGCGAGCCTGGCGTCAACGATGTCTTGACCCACGCAGGAGGATGCAGCCCCAATTGCCTCGCCTTGCGGGCCAACAAGCCCGCCGCCACGAGCATGCCGAAATCGGTGGTATTGGTGCAGGAAGTCAGGGCCGCAATTGCCACGGAAGCGGTCGGAAAGCCTTGAACTGGGGCAGTATCTTCCACGAGCGTCGCCGCGACCTCGGCAGTATCCATGCGATCCTGAGGCCGCCGAGGCCCGGAGACAGAGGCGCGAATTGCTCCAAGATCAATGTCGATCCGACTGGTGTAGCGCGGCTCCGCCGCCGGGTCGTACCAGAGGCCATTCGCGCGGGCATATGCTTCCACCAAGGCGATCTGCGTTGCCGAACGGCCGGTTGATCGTAGAAACAGGATCGTTTGTTCGTCGATGGGAAAAAACCCGGTGGACGCGCCATACTCAGGAGCCATATTGGCTACAACCGAGCGCTGGCCCACCGTCAGCGCTCCAACGCCAGGGCCGAAGAATTCCACAAACTCACCCGCGACCCCGTGCTTGCGCAGTAGATGGGTCACCGTGAGGGCCAGATCAGTCGCCAGCGAACCCGGAGGCAAACTGCCCGTCAGCCTCACACCGACCACGTCCGGAACGCGCAGCGAAACCGGAACACCAAACATAACGCCTTCAGCCTCGATACCCCCTACGCCCCAACCTAGAACACCCATCGCATTGACCATGGGGGTATGGCTGTCCGTGCCAACCAAACAATCCGGAACTGCCCAATCTACGCCGTCCAGCCGCACGGTCGTCACGACCGTCGCAAGCCGCTCCATGTTGATGGTGTGCATGATGCCCGTGCCGGGCGGAAAGACCTTGAAACCGCTGATCGCGCCAGCAGCCCACTTTGTAAACCTATAACGCTCGGCATTCCGTTCCATCTCGCGCGCCATATTCAGCGCAAGGGCGTCTGGTACAGCGGAATACTCAACCGCAAGCGAATGGTCCGTCGATGTCGCGACGGGGACAGCCGGATTCAGCCGCTCCGGGTCGCCGCCAGCCTCAGCCAGTGCGTC
Organism: uncultured Pseudomonadota bacterium; assembly: GCA_963827925.1. GTDB lineage: Bacteria > Pseudomonadota > Alphaproteobacteria > Acetobacterales > Acetobacteraceae > Acidocella. The sequence continues at coordinate 8,488 of CAWHDE010000008.1, forward strand.
GCGCATGGCGGCGATATCGACCAGAGCCGGGCCACAGGTAGTGTCATGCATCAGGATCCGGCCAGGGGCAAAAGGGATCTCGACCCGACTACGCCCGGTCTTCACCCAATTCAGCAGCGCCAGCCGACCTGCCTGCGCTACGGCGGCGTCCGGCTGCCGGAGTACATTCTCGAGCAGTACCCGGTGGCACCATGGCATCCGGGCTAGTTCATCCCCGCCGGCCGCATGGAGATCAATGATACGCCGAGTTCCAAAGGAGCCTGAGATCCACCGACCACCCGCAGATGTCAGACCTTCCATTGCACCGAAACCGCGTGGGTCCGCCATCTCCCAAGCTCCCTAACCTTTTGCATAAGCCAACCGCTTGCCCAGAGGTACAATTGTGTCAATTGCCGGGAAAATACAATCCCGACATCCGCTGGTGACAGCGGTGTATTCTGTCGGTGTACCGGGGCGCACCGAGCCGTCCACTACAGGGGGCATGGCCGAGATTATTCCGCGTAGCGGAAGCAACTGCCTAGCAGGTTGCGTATTGGTGGCTGAGCGAACGAGCAACCTCAATCATACTCTTGACAGCGGAGCAATTAGATGACCCGCTCGCGTGCGAGGCGTCCTGAACGTCAGGCTGCAGGCATTTGAGCATGAAATCGCAGGAGACGAAATGACATTGAAAACGCGCAAACTGGGCAGCCAGGGCTTGGAGGTTTCGGCGATCGGCCTGGGCTGCATGGGCATGAGCCAGTCCTACGGCCCCGCCGACGAGACGGAATCGCTGGCCACGCTGGACCGCGCGATCGCTTTGGGCTGCACTTTCCTCGATACCGCCGAGGTCTACGGCCCCTACGCCAATGAGGAGCTGCTTGGCCGCGCGCTGGCCGGCCGGCGCCACCAGGTCACGCTCGCGACCAAGTTCGGTTTCGATATCCGCGACGGCAAAATTAACGGGACAGACAGCCGCCCCGCGCATATCCGCGAGGCTGTCGAAGGCTCACTGAAGCGTCTGCGCACCGATCATATCGACCTGCTCTACCAGCACCGTGTCGACCGCAATGTGCCTATGGAAGACGTCGCCGGCGCGGTCGGCGAGCTGGTGCGTGAAGGTAAGGTACGGTTTTTCGGCCTCTCGGAAGCTGGCGTCGCCAACATCCGCCGCGCCCATGCGGTGCATCCAGTCTCCGTGCTGCAAAGCGAATATTCCCTCTGGGAGCGCAACCTGGAGCAGGACGTGATTCCGGCCCTGCGCGAGCTTGGCATCGGCCTGGTGCCGTTCTCCCCGCTCGGACGCGGCTTCCTGACCGGCGAGGTGAAACGCGCGGAGGACTATCCGGAGACCGATTTCCGCCGCAACGACCCGCGCTACCAGGGCGAAAATTACGACGCCAACGTCGCCGCCGCGCAAACCGTGCGCGATATCGCCCAGGCCCTGAACGCGAAGCCCGGCCAGATCGCGCTCGCCTGGCTGCTGCACAAGGGTCCGGACATCGTCCCGATCCCCGGCACCAAGCGCCGCAGCTATCTGGAAGAAAACATTGCCGCCGCCGCCATCGCTCTCAGCGCGGCGCAACTGCAGGCGCTCGACGCAGCGCTGGAGCCGGGCAAAATCGCCGGCCCGCGCTACCCTGAAAAAATGATGGCGATGGTCGATCGCTAAGCCTCGGGCAATAGCTTTTCGGCTGGCATAGCTAAGCCAAGAAGATCCGGCCGGCAGCGAGAAAAAGGGCGAGATCGAATTCTGCCGTACGGCCGCGCTCGGCAGCCATGTCGAGGGCTGTCAGGGCTTCGGCCATCGGCCGACTGGGTGAGTATGGATTCTAATGTAAGCATGGTGCTTGGTAAGCTCATGAGGTAATTGGCCGGCTCCAGACAGTAACTGGCGAATGACATCTCTGTTTTTTAACCGATGCACCTGCTAAAATTTAGGAGACGCTATTGGCCCGCCTACCTTATGCAGATACGACCCGCCCTGAAGTTTCAGGGATCACTGCACGCATCGTCAAGGAGCGCGGAAGTGTCCTACATCTCTACGCCATGTTACTTCACAGCCCGCCGGTCGCGGAGGGCTGGCTTCGTTTCCTTACTGCAATCCGTCACGAATGTACGCTGGATGGCGCCATCCGGGAACTCGTTATCGTGCAAGTGGCCTACCTGAATGGCGCTCACTACGAGGCAGAGCAACATATACCGATTGCATTGCGTGAAGGTATCTCGCAGGCGCAGATTGATGCGCTTCCAAACTGGAAGACATCGATGCATTTTGATGAACGCTCGAGAGCGGCGTTAGCTTATTGCGATGCGATGACCATTCATATCCATGTTGAGCAGGAGATTTTTACAGCCTTGCAGAAGCACTTTGATGATCGATTGATCATTGAACTTACTGCAACCATCGCCGCCTATAACTTGGTATCTCGCTTTATCGAAGCGATCGGGATAAATTCCAAGGATGATATGGATGCCGCATAAGGAGCGTATCGGCTCTGCTGCAAATTATCGCCGGGCTGCAATCTGGGACAGGATCCGGCCAGCGGCTCTGGGACTGCGCACCATCGGCAGTTGGGGAGACCCTGGAATGCCAATGGCGGCGACAGCGCACGACACAAAGTTAGTAAAGGCAGTTCAGCTTGGCAGGTCGAGCAAGCGGATCGGCGCACCGTCAAGATACGCGAGTACGTTCTCCACGCTTTGCCGGTAGAACGACCGGAAGGTCTCGATCGTGCCATAGCCGAGATGCGGCGTCAGAACCACATTGGGCAGATCGCGCAGCGGATGATCCGCAGGCAGGGGCTCGCGATCATACACATCGAGCGCCGCGATGATCCGCCCGGTCCGCAGGCAATCGATCAACGCCGAACTCGTCGACCAGCGCCCCCCTCGCAGTATTGATCAGGATGGCGCCGTCACGCATCGCCGCAAGGTCCGCGGCGCCGATGATACCCCTCGTGCGCGCTGACAGCACGAGATGCAGGCTGACCACATCCGACCCGGCCAGCAACTGTGATTTCGTCACCAACCTTGCGCCCACAGCATCCGCCGTCTCAACGGTCAGGTTCTGGCTCCAGGCGAGAACTTTCATGTCCAGCGCCAGGGCCGAGCGGGCGAGCTGCGCGCCCAGCCGGCCGAGGCCGATGATACCGAGTGTCTTGCCGGCCAACTGAATTCCTGCCGGCACGCCGCTCTGAAACCCACCGGCCCGGATGGCCGCATCACCGGCCGGAATTGCCCTGGCAGCGGCGATCATCAGGCCAAGCGCTAGTTCCGACGTTGCCTGGCCGGCATCCGCGCCTTCGGCATAGCAGATGGTGATATCTCGGCGTTTGAGTGCGGCAAGATCGAGCGAACTGCCGCGCCGCCCGGTCATCGCGAACAACCGGAGTTTCGGCAGACGCGCGATCAACGAGTCCGGAAAGGCGGTGCGTTCGCGCATCACGATCAGAATATCGAAATCAGAAAGCTGCCCCGCGGCATCGTCCTCATCGGCGAACGTGTCGCCGAAAAATACCAATTCCGCTCGGCGCTCCAGCGCGGACCAGTCCGCTACTTGCCGAGCGATGCCTTGCCAATCGTCGAGAATCGCAATCCGCATAATTTCTGCTCCGTTTACCAAGATGCCTGACGCTCGATCTATGCGGACCACCCGTACACACGCTGCGCGTTGCCCTCGTAAATATTATACCGGTTCACCTGGGCCAGCCAGGGAACGGCATCGATATATCGCTTGGTTTCATTGAACTTATCGACGGTTTCGTAATCGTTCTCGTTTTCTACCACAAATGTTCTTGTTGCAGAATGGGTGGTGTAAGAAGAGGGGGCGAGCGGTTAGTATTGCCCGCCCCCACAAACTACAGCGGTGGTCGTCAATCGGCGGCCTTCGACCAAATCCTGTCTTGCGAGCGCGGCATCCTCGATTACTGCAGTTACTATGCGTTTCCTGCAAGAATTTCGTGCACACCGTTGGTCCATTGCGTTGCCGCCATCATCATGAATGCGATATCCGCCTGGGTCGTTACGAACTGCGCACCAGCACGGATAGCCGCCGCCTGCCGATCTACCGCCCGATTACCGCCGCAACCCGCGAACAGTCCATGTTTCCGGGCCGCAGCGATCACGCGAGCCTGTGCCTCGATGATCTCGAGGCTGTCGAACTGTCCCGGCATCCCCATGTCCATAAGCAGATCGTTCGAACCGACATGGAGAACGTCGACGCCAGGGACGGCACCTATCTCTTCGACATTTTCTAGACCCCGCTTTGTCTCGATCATGCAAACAAGAAGGGTCTCTTCGTTAAGCCGGGCCATGAGATCGGCAGTGGGAATCGCCTTAAAATCAAACTGCGCATAAGCTCCTCCCACAGAGCGGCGGCCTAGCGGTGCGAAGCGAACAGAGGCCACTGCACGACGGGCATCCGCCGCCGTCTCGACGTTAGGGAAGACGATGCCGCAAACGCCGTTGTCCAACAGAAGTGTCACATCAGGATCATCGACACTACGCACACGAACCAGCGGCGGTATACCGATGGCAATCGCGGTGTGTGCGATATTCACGATCGTCTCAAGGTCGAAGATTGCATGCTGAGTGTCTATGAACAGGAAGTCATGTCCGCTAGACTTCGCGATTCTGGCAATGTCTGGAGAGCGACCAAGGCGAATGTTAATGCCGAGTACGGCATCGCCGCGGCGCAGGCGTGCTTTAAGAGAGGTCAAGTCGGTCATTTGAATACCCTCCGTTTACAGGTTGTGTGGAGACAACAGAGCTGCCAGTCAGGCGAGAACCTGGCTAGCGGTGGCGCGGATCAAAGAAAGAACCGGCACTCCAAAGGAGTGCCGCAAGGACTTAAATATGCTCGACGTCGGGAACTGGGAGCAGGCAATGAAAAATTGCATCGACATCCATACCTACGAGCCACAGCGTGGCCTGTTTGACATCTTCAATGGTCAGACTGCCAAGTGCATCTACATCTGGCGCGTGCAGCCGCTCCATCACGGCAACCAAACTCGCCGAGCCCGTCCGACATTCACCTAAGACGTTTGAATGAGCTTCCGGTGTTCGGCTGCGATCGATCGCGTCTCGTTGGAAGCAACCAACGTCCTCGTCGCCTCGATGGAAGCGTAAATCCAGAAGATACGCAGTGGCTCAACATCAGACGCGTTCTTGAAGAAATGATGCACGCCAGCGGGCACCCAACTCGCATCGGAAACTTTCATATGATGCGGCGTACCACCGATGACGGCAATGGCACTACCAGAGAGAATTAGAATAGATTCCTCACAATTGTGAAAATGCTCCGGGATCGCACTGCCGGGGGCGATTTCAGTAATGCCATTGATCATCTGCAAAGCACCACTCCCCGGACCAATCAACGGGATCGTCCGGTTACCGTTGCCGCGATCAGCTACCGGCTGCTGTTCCATACGAACAACCGCCCCTACGTGGGAATGAGATACTAGAGGTGGATCGAGTTCGTTCATTTTGTATTTCTCCTGGGGACTTGATCAAGCGGTTTTGACCGGACCGATCCAAACCGTTTTGACGTTCGTGAACTCTCGTAGACCATGCAGCCCTAGTTCACGTCCATCAGAGAGATTTGTGCAATTTTCTGGCCGGTTGTCGGGTTAATCGATGTTAGCATTTTGAACTTTCACGTGGTCTAGATGGTTGGACGCGCCGCCACGTTGGAGTTAGGCATCGGTGCCTTTCTCCACACGGACCAGCTTAAGATAGCGCCGTAGTGATTGCGGTATTGGCTGATCTGGGAACAGATTTCCCCATGCCCTGGAGCCAACCTGCCCCACATAGAGGTCGCCGTGGGAGTCCAATGCGATCCCATGGGGCGACAAGAATTGCCCTGGCTGATTGCCGGCGGCCGGCTCCGTTGCCAATCGCGACAGCAATGTGCCGTCATGCGCCATGAAACTGATGCGTGGTCCAAGATTCGGAGTGTGTCGGTTAACGCTCATATATGGGCCAAGTTCTCCAACGACATAGGATGGCCGGGTCCGGCCAATGAGTGCCAGCGCACCGGCACGGTGAAGATTTCCAATCTGCGTCTCGTATTTGCCATTTTTATCAAAAACCTGAATGCGATGGTTTTCGCGGTCGGCCACATAGAGCCAGCCATCGTCATCGCAGCAAATATTATGGGGCAGGTTAAATTGACCGGCATCTGTGCCTGGGCCACCCCACGAGCTGATATGCCTCCCATCAGGAGAGTATTTGTGGATCTGTGCATTGCCATAACCGTCAGCGACATAGATGTCACCCTGTGGCGACAGGGCCGTGTGGCAGCAGCGGCAGAATGGTTGGCCACTCATGAATGGTGCCGGCTTTCCGGGCGTTCCAATCGTCATCACCACCTTTCCGTCCAGCGTACACTTACGCACCGAATGGTCATCGTCGTCGGTGCAGTAGATCATGTCATCCGGACCGATATGCACTCCATGCGGATTCTTAAATACGCCGTGCCCCCAGGATCGCAGAAAATTACCCTGCCGATCGAGCACAACCATTGGATGGCTACCGCGATTGAACAGAAATACGTGGTCGTGTCGATCGACTGCGATGGCGGCTACATCGCCGAGGATAATCTCCGGCGGCAATTTCGCCCAACCTTCCGTGGGGCGATAACGGTAATCTCCGCTACCTAAAATCATCGAGACCTCCAGAAATTTAACAACATGACAAGTCGCAGAACGCCTCCGCAGTTATGTCGCGGCCTGCAGCGCGGCGACCACATGAGCCGTAAACCGTTTTGTGCCGAGCGAACCGCCCATATCACTGGTCCGGTGCTCCGGCACAGCAATCGTCGCATCGAGCGCCGTCTCAATCATCTCCGCGGCACAGATCAGTCGGGCATCTTTGTGACGCTCGCCAAGCCAGCCAAGCAGCATTGCCGCGGAGCCTATTAGCGAGCTCGGATTGGCAATGTCGCGACCGGCGATGTCAGGCGCAGATCCGTGCTGCGCCTGAGCCACCGCGTGCTCTGCGCCGGCATTAAGCGAGGCGGCGAGCCCAAGGCTCCCGGAAATTTCGGCCGCCTGGTCGGAAAGGATGTCGCCAAACATATTCGTTGTGCAGACCACGTCGAAGACGCTCGCGTCGCGTACGAGCAGCGCAGCCATCGCATCGACCAACTTCTCGTCATACTCAACATCCGGATATCTCGCTGCCACGGCGCGGACGCATTCCAGGAAGAGGCCGTCAGAGATGCGCAGCACGTTCGCCTTGTGCACGGCCGTCACCTTCCGGCGACGTCGGCGCGCCAGCGAAAAGCTCGCCTCGGCGATACGCTCGGAAGCAGCACGCGTGACTTTGCGTATGGACATCGCGAGATCAGGTGTTGGCATAAACTCGCCCAGACCCAGATACATTGAGCGGTCGGAATAAAAGCCTTCGGTGTTCTCGCGCATGGTAATGAGATCCACCGGCTTGCCGCAGCGTGGCGGAAAGCCGGGCCGTGATTTCGCCGGCCGGATATTGGCGTAGAGGTCGAGCTGCTTGCGGAGTTGCCCGGACGGGTTCAGCCCGCCCTGGTCGCTTGGTGGGTATGCGTTGTGAGAAACCGGCCCGAGGATGACGCCATCCGCCGCGCGTGCTGCGGCGAGCACCGCATCCGGAAACGTCGTTCCACTTTCTTTCAATGCTGCGAATCCAATCGTCGCATGCTCGAACACAAGCGGGACCTCAAGCTTGCATGCCACAGCCTCGACGACCGATACGGTAGCACGGCTAATCTCTGGGCCGATGCCGTCGCCTTCCAGCACAAGCAGACGAATCGGGACGGTATTGTCAGGCGTCACTCTTGACATTTTCCTCTTTCATGCTGCCAATGCAGCGGCATTTTCCGCATCCTGTGCAGCGATCGCATCCACTCGCGGGCGAGTGTGTCATTAGCCGTCGGGCCAAACCTTCCTGTGGGACCTAAAGGGTAGACCGTTCCAGGAGTTCGATTCGCACTCGGTCGGGACCTTCGATGAAGGCAACCTTGACGCCCGGCCCTGGTGAGCTCGGTTCCCTTACGAAGCGGGCGCCCTTGCCACGTAGATCCTCTACCACCGCATCGAGATTTGCTACTCTTAGGCCAATATGCTCGAATTCCAAGGAATGGCGGCGCTGGCGGCGCCAGGGTCTGTGGCGGCACTTGCTCGATGAAGAGCTGCAAGCCTCCGAGATCAACAACGACCCTTAATGCGTCAGCATGGTGTGATCTGCTCCGGATGGTCGCACCGAACATCTCAGCATAGAATTGCGCCGCCGTCTCTGGAGCCGGACTGCGGAGATGTAAATGATCGCAGATGACGTTCATGGTTCTGATCCTTCGATCTCGCGAGGTATTGCCGCCTATCTAACCAGAGCATGAGTGACGGGATGATGTTCACGATCCCACGTTACCCGGAAGTGTGCGTCACGCCCAAAGTTTTACGGATCTGAAGTCTCACTAGAGCGCGTAGTGTGGATAGGGAGAATTCTGGCACGTAGCCTCCAGCAGCCGCAGCATCGCATGCCATTCCAGCACGCCGTAAGGCCGGCGGACGCCGGGCTGATATAATTTTGCCGTCTGCTCCAGCACTTCCGCCGTGGGCAGCGTGAGTTCTGTTCGGGCGCCGAGCGTGTCTACCTGCGCCCGGCAGGACATCTCGAGCTGGTACATGGTGTTGAACGCCTGCTGCAGGGTCGCACCGCAAGTCAGCAAGCCGTGATTGCGTAGAACCATGGCGTCGTGCGTACCCAAATCCCGTACGAGCCTCTCGCGCTCGGCCAGGTCAATCGCAGGGCCCTCATAGTCGTGGTAGCCGATATGGCCCGTGAAGCGGATCGCCGTCTGGTTCAGCGGCAGCAGGCCGCAGGTCATGGTCGACACTGCCATTCCGGACCGGGTGTGGGTGTGGATCACGGCCGCCACGTCTTCGCGGGCTTTGTGGATGGCGCCGTGGATCACGTAGCCGGATTTGTTGATCCCGTAATCCGTATCGGGCTTCCACAGGATGTTGCCCTCGACATCGATGCGCACGAGGCTTGAGGCGGTGATTTCCTTGTAGAGCAGGCCGTAGAGATTGATCAGCAGATCATCCGTGCCAGGAATGCGCAGAGTGATGTGGTTGTAAATCATATCCGTCATGCCGTAGTAGTCGACCAAGCGGTAGCAGGCCGCGAGGTCGACGCGGGCCTGCCACTCCACTTCGCTGACGGTGTCACGGATGGTGGGGAATACGCCGCTGTAGCGCGGGCTGCTCATGTAATTCATCGTGTTTGCTCTCCGATAAACAGGGATGGGTCTAGGCAACCCGGTTGCGTGGTGGGTTGCCCGCCAGCATGTCGACGAGTTGTTCGGCGGCTACGCCTTTGAGTTTCCCGGGCTAGGCGGATCATTAGGCCATCGGCCTCTTCGTGCCAATTGGCGCCGGCCGGGTCGTCCCAGCGCACGATGGTCGCATGTTGGGCGGCGTAAGCGGGGCCTGACTCGAAGAACGGGCTAGGATGAAGATCTTCATGGTGCGATAGGCCCGAAATCGTAGAGCCGAGCCGGATTGTCGACCAGGATTCGCTTTAGTGTCGCCGCGTCACCGGCCCAACCGGCGAGGCGGTCTAGGGCGGCGCCGTCATCCTCACCGCGGAACGGTTCGATCTCGTGGATTGAGCGGGGGACGCCGGGGCGGGCGCCAGGATGCGGCCAGTCGGTGCCCCAGACCAGACGGTCCGGGTTGGCGGCGATAAGCGCACGGGCGATGGGCGTGGCGTCTGCGTAGCCGGGCCGGTGGGAAATGCGATGCGGCGCCGACAGCTTGATATAGATCCGTCCAGTGTCGAGGAGCGCCAGCAAGCTGTCGAAGCCAGGCTGGGTCGGACTGGCCTCTGCCTTCGCTCGGCCGAAATGATCGATGACAACCGGCGTTGGCAGGCTCGGTAGGCGGTCTCTCAATGCAGTGATTAGGGCGAGGTCGGTATAGACCTGGACGTGCCAGCCTAGCGGGGCGACGCGTTGGGCCGCCCAGCTGAGCTGCGCGAAGGCGGTGTCCGGGTCGGGGTTGCCGACGGTTTGCATGTTTAACCGAACGCCGCGGATCCCCGCATTATGCATGTCGCGGAGCGTTGTGTCGTCCGTGGTCTCGTCGATGACTGCGACGCCCCGGGCACGATCGCCTATTAGCCGGATTGCATCCAACGTGCAGCGATTGTCGGTGCCGTAGGGGCTAGGATGCACGATCACGACCCTCTCAATTCCTAGAAGCGCATGGAGGGCCAGCAGATCGGCGATGCTGGCGTCTCCGGGCGTGTAGGTGCGCTTGGCATCGAAGGGGTAGGACGCGATGGGACCGAAGACATGGGTGTGGCAGTCGCAGGCACCGGGCGGGGCCTTCGTCTTTGGTGGGGTTTGCGGGGCGCCTAGGATGATCGGGCGTTCGGTCACGGCGTCAACTCCTGCATCTGTTTGGCTTTGGCGGTGCAGGCGGCGATCAGGAAGGCTAGGGTAGCTTGATGGCGGGCATGACGTTGCTGCGGACTCTTGCCGTGAATGTCCGCCAGTACCGATACGAATAGAATTCCGCATAGTCCCTCCCCCATCATGGTGCCCGCTCTCAGCGCGAACTTGCGTATACTGTAGGAAGACAAACCCGCCGCGGTCCAATCATCTTGCTAGGGAGCCCCATAAATGGACCTTATGGTGCAGGTACAACAATAACAACGCGCCTAATTTCTGATCTTCCCTGCGATGTGGCCGCCGCGTGCTGCTCGTACCAGCTCCACGAAATTTTTTAAAAGTCTCCTGCGCGTCTGATCGATGGCCAACGAGGCAGCATCGCAGTCGCCAGGACGTTTACCGTCGTCCATCGTTATCTGGCGGAAGCGATCGCGTTCCTGAGACAGTGGCCGAACATGCATGCCTGCTCTCAAGAAACATGAATGTTGCGGTGAGCGGATACTCCGTGCTACTCGCTAATTTAATGCATAAAACAGGGCAAATCACCATGACACCGGCGAATTGGAAAGACATGTTCTTCCCGATCGCCCAAGATCTGCCCGACAATTGAGAGGCGTCCATGTTCGCAGCCCCACCCGAAATAAAAACCGAAATTTTTGCCCGCGTCCCGGATCATCTACGCGTTACGAAGAACCCAGTTATCCGGTTCGGCCACGCGCAGGATTGCTTCCTGGAAGGACCATCCTTCGATCACGAAGGCAATCTCTGGTGCGTTGACCTCGCTTACGGCCGCATCTTCCGTATCACGCCGGGCGGTGAATTTTCCGTAGCGTGCGATTATGACGGCAGCCCAAATGGGCTGAAGATCCATAAGGATGGCCGCATCTTCGTTGCCGATCACAAGCACGGATTGATGCTGCTCGACCCAGCCTCCGGCGCAATCAAACCCTACCTGGAATTCGGCGCGCTAGAGCGGTTCCGTGGCCTGAACGACTTAATCTTTGCCAATAACGGTGATCTGTACTTCACCGACCAGGGGCAGAGCGGCCTGCAAGCACCAAATGGCTGCCTCTATCGGCTGCGCATCAATGGCCAACTCGATCGCCTGCTGGATAACATCCCCAGTCCAAACGGGCTGGTGCTAACACCGGATCAACGTGTGCTCTACCTAGCGGTGACGCGCGACAACAGCGTGTGGCGGGTGCCGCTGGACTTCCTCGATAATGGGGCCGTTAGCCGCGTGGGCGTGTTCATTCACATGAATGGCGGCACTGGGCCGGATGGCATGGCGATGGCCGAAGATGGCAGTTTGGCGGTGGCCCATGTGGGAATGGGCACGGTATGGCTTTGGAGCAAGCTCGGCGAACCGATTGCTCGGATCCGGTCCTGCGCTGGGTTGGGAACTACTAATGTCGCGTTTGGTGGCCCAGACGGTAAATCACTGTTCATCACGGAATCCGCCAGCGGTCATATTCTACGCGCAGAATTGCCGATGGCCGGCTTGAAACTCTACTCCCACTTGTAGCGCTAGAGAAGGAACGGCGCCCCACACCGCGCGCAAACATCACGCAATTTCTCGACGAGCCTTAGTGGCAGGGGAATTCCATTAGCCAACCGGGTCTCACGCTTCGCGGCCTCTGGGTCGCCCGGAACGAGTACGGGCAGCATCGGGTCGGCGGGTGGGGTCGCGCGCAGCACATCGATCGCGTCGTCCATATCCGCCTCGAAACCGCCATCCATGCGGAACGCGTCCGGGTTAATGGCCATGAAGAAATGCCCGAGATCATCAGGGTCACTGGGCTTCTGGATGCGGTTGCGGATTGGCGAGAAGGATGCGCCGGACAAGACACCGCCCAGGATATGGACCATCATTGCCAGGCCGTAGCCCTTATAGCTAGCCATTGCCTCGATCCCACCCAACGGCGTCAAGCCGCCTTGCTTGGTCTTGAATATCGTGTTCGTTGCAAGGGCAAAATCCTCTACCGGCTTTCCTACGCTATCCAGTACCCAACCCGGTGGAATTGATTGGCCTCGCAGCCCATAGACCCTGACCTTGTTCGCGGCGACGGTTGACGTTGCCATATCTAACAGAAACGGACGGTTCCGCTCCGCCGGTGCGGCAAAGGCAATCGGGTTGGTGCCCAGCACCGGCACCGCGCCCCGCGTCGGCACCACGCCCATGGTGCGCGTGGCGCTGGTCACCATGCCGATCAGCCCGTGCTGCGGCGCCAGAGCCGCATAATAGCCGGCCGCGCCAAAATGATGGGAATTCCGCACGGCCACCGCCGCCAGCCCGGCATTCTTCGCCTTACTGATTGCCAGCTCCATGCCCATGACTGCCGCCGGATGCCCCAGCCCGGCATCCGCATCGATCAGCGCCGTCACCGCGCTTTCCCGGACGATTTTCGGCTCCGCCTGGATTTTGATCTTCCCCAGCGTACGGGAGTTATCATAGTCCATCAGCATCGAAATACCGTGTGAGTCCACCCCCGACAGATCGGTTGCGAGCATCACGTCGGCCGTGGTCTTCACGTTCGCCGCCGGCATCCCCCAGGCGGTGAGAATAGCGGTGATCTGTGCCCGCGCGAGATCGACCGGGATATGAAGAAAGCTCAAGTGTTCATGCCCCATTTATTGACGGTGACATTCTCGATCGTGCGGAAAACCAGATTCTCGAAGGTTGGCAATCCGTAGATGATGTAGCGGCGCTTCATGAATGCGTCCTCCTACCGGGCCACTTCATCGTTGGCCTCGGCTTGAAACTCATAGTTAATTAAACAAACCCAACATCATAGCAGCTTTATACCGAGCATGACGTCGCTCAGGCTCTTGCCGTGAATGTCCTGAGCCAGCGAGATGGTAACCCCACCGCCCAGAGCGTTCTCGATGACGGCCCGTTCCGTCCTCCGGGCCAGATTCAGCCAGTTGCAAACTTTGCAACAGAACCGATGATCCTGCTCGAGAATATTGTTCAGGGACCCGTCTCAAAGATTGAAATCGCATCGCCACGCGCAAGACCTTGGTTCGTGCGTTGGCTGACGACATCACGCAGGCAGCGGATGAATTGCCTCATCGTTTGTGACAACGGTGGCCCCTTGGGGTGCACCAAAAACGCTTCGAGCGGAATGCGCGGGCGCAGTGGACGGCGAACGAGATCAGGAAACGGCAGCGCTTCCAGCAGCATCGGCTCTGTTAGCCCGATTCCAGCACCTGCATTGGCAAGCATAATAGCCGTCAAGGATTGACTAACCCGGATGCGGATCTCGGGTGTTATCCCTGCCTCCTGGAACGCCCGGTCAATAGCAGTACGCATAATCGTTTGTGGCGCGAAGCTGATCAGTGGATACGGCACCAGGTCGGCGATCTCGATCTCCAGCTTCGCCGCAAGAGGGTGATCGCAGCGAAGGACGCAGGCGATCTCGGACTGCAGGAGGGGCCAGCGTTCGACCAAAGCATCAGATACTGGACCGTAAGTGATACCTAGCTCGACTTCCTGGTTGATTACGCGATCAAGCAGCAAGGAATGGGTCAGAGACTGAATGGAGATGTGAACCATCGGGTGCTCGCGTATAAACATGGCCACCGCCCAAGCCAAATAGGTGTGTGCCACCGGAGCTGCACTGGCGACAGTGATTTCGCCGCGGCGTTCCTCCCTCATGTCTTGGGATATCCGACCGACTGTATCGATTCCTCTGAAGACCGCGGCGACGTGTGGATAAATAGCGCGAGCCTCCGGGGTTGGTTGCAAGCCGCTGCCCGTTCGTTCGAACAGCGTTAAGCGAAGTTGGGCCTCACAATGTCGTAGGGTAGCACTGATTGCCGGCTGCGAGACATTGAGCAGACGCGCTGCACCAGTAACTGAGCCACTGAGCATAATAGCGTGGAAGACTTCCATATGGCGTAAATTCATGCAAATTACACTCTTCTTAGGGACTGTTTCAAAAATCTAAAAATCAGCCCAAACCTAGTCGATGAAGGACTGACCTCCTCTCCAGGCGTGACAGATCAATTCCGAATTCGGGCAAGATTTTATGACACAGCAAGATTGAGCTACCATATAGAGGCGCCTGATGAAATCAAGGCGCCCTATGCAGAGGTTCCTTAACACATTCAGCGAGAGACACCGTCTTGAGTGTGGCCAAAAATAAGTGCGTTCTCTCCTTATCCCGGCTGACGACCAGATGATGGCGAAGCGGGCAATAGCTGCTGCGAATCCGGGTCAAACTCGCTAATTTCTTCGAGCGCTCGTCCAGTTACATACGGCCCCAAAACCGCAACAAGCCCCCCTCCAACTAACCAGCAAATCGAAACAAAAAGGAACACACTGTAATAACCACCGAATCCGTAGAGAGAGCTAATTACAAAAGCGCCAATTATATTCGATATTCGACCCCCACTGAATGTCAAAGCCATTCCGTGAGATCGTATCTTTGTAGGGAAAATTTCTGGTGTATAGGCGTACAGAGCAACCATTCCAGCTTGCATGCCTAAAATTGCGAGAGCACCAAAAATAACGATCAAAGTCGGCTGAAATGAAGAACCATAAAAAATTACAGATCCCGCCACAAATGCCGCGCAGGCTCCGAAAAAGAACTTTCTTTCGAATTTTTCTATAAACAATATTGCCAGAGCGGCCCCTACTGGATTGCAGATTGCCATAAGGCTAGAATAGTCAAGAGATTTTACGACAGAAAATCCGTGTTTTACAAGTAACGTGGGTACCCATGCGTAAAATCCATAGAAACCCATTGAAACAAATGTCCATGTAATGAGTAAAACTATGGTACGACTACGGTATTTCTTAGAAAATAGTTGTTTGTATTGCCCTCCTCCTTCGTCGTTGTCATGCTCCGTAAATTCAGAGGCCACAGCAGTCGCAAGCGTACCGAATTCGTTAATTGCCGTTTTTTCAAATTTCTTTACGATATCCTCAGCTTCACGTTCACGTCCCATGGTAACCAACCATCGAGGCGACTCCGGCAGCCGAAATACAAATGGCAACATTATAATACCAAGACCGCCCCATATAAATACTCCTCGCCATCCCCAGGGAAATAATGGGACAATGAGTTGAGCAACCAAGGCAGTTACCGGT
This sequence comes from uncultured Pseudomonadota bacterium, assembly GCA_963827925.1. Taxonomy (GTDB): domain Bacteria; phylum Pseudomonadota; class Alphaproteobacteria; order Acetobacterales; family Acetobacteraceae; genus Acidocella. The sequence continues at coordinate 23,997 of CAWHDE010000008.1, forward strand.
ATTCCAACAAAGCCGATTGTCATAACAACGGCCATATATTTACCGCGAACCCGAGCCGGGATTATCTCCGTAACATACGTGTTTGCAACTATCGTTAACGCTGTCATCCCGAAACCGGTAGCGAATTTGAAAATGGCCAGAGAATAGATATTCCACGAAAGTCCATCTAACAGAGATCCTCCCGAGAAGATTAAAATGGCCAGCATAAATGCTTTCTTTCTTCCCAGAGTGCCAGCTGCATGGCCACCTAAAATGGCGCCAAGCAGCATTCCTCCGAAAGTTGCCGACGTAATCAATGCAACTACGCTCACAGCGATATGCCAATGTACAATTAGACCCGTAGCGGCATACGGGAAACTACTCTGGTCATCTAGTTCAAAGAAATACGCCATGGCCATGACGATGACTGCGAACTTATGCTCGGACGTAATCGGCAGGCGTTCTATACGATTATTTATATTACTCATTTTACCTCCGCTTTTATGACATTTCACTAAGATGTCTTACTTTTTTCGGGATAAATGCTGCGATTTGAATTCGTAGGTACTTCACTAAGAGGGCTTTGTGAAGGCGTTTTCGTAGACTTTTTCGCAATTCCTCGTCTGGCTTCTGTCCCGTATAGAATCCGATCGTTGATTTTGCGGAGTGCGTGATGACGATCGAGTTCAAAGGAGGCATTTGGAGGGAGAAGTCATTCTGTGCGGCATGCGCTGGTACATGGCATATCCGATCAGTGCTCGACCTACACTTTCGACTTGGTGTGGTTCCGCATCCACCACGCCGCGGTACCAGTAGCCTTGCATACGTATTAGCTGTCGCGGTTATAGGCGATATACGCGGCCAACCTTGCTGGATCGGCTTTGGTCCATCTCGCAAAGTCGTGACATTCTACCGTCGAGAAGCCGGTCGGCTTCTGACGAGGGAGCGGTGGAGACCCACCTCCAATCTTGCGTTGCATGCGGGAGGCATCACGATACCGAGGGACGATTTCCCACGTTCCCCAGATGTTCTGTTGACGCCGGAGCGGCCGCATACACCAATGAAGTTTCTGATCAGTTCATTTACTTGGCCTGTCCAACGTGATCCAAACATCAGGACGTGGTGCGACGCTCCGCTTTACATCGTCTGTGGCACCGTACTGGTTCGCGTCGGCTCCCACCGGGCGCCGCGTCATTGTTAGAGCAACCACCGCCCCAAGCAGCAACAGCCCCCCGGCCAAGAGAAAGGCGCTGGTGTAGCTGCCTGTGGCCATGATGATGTAGCCCGTTAGAATTGGCGCAAAGATGCCGAACACGTTGCCGCCCAGTTGCAGCCAACTCACCGCCTTGCCGATCCCACCGCCCTCATATACCAGATCGCTGACCAGAGAATAACTATTGGTCAGCGCGCTCTGCACCCCGGCCAACGACAGGGTCAGCACCAGCAACAGGCCCCAGATTGTCGTCACGAACGGGACGAGCAGCATGGTGCTCGACAAACCGCAGAAGAACACCAGCACGTTGCGCCGTTGCCCCTTCCGGGCAGCGTCGTCCGTTAGCATGGCGTCGCTGAAGCGGCCTGCGATCAGGGTTATGGCGCAGGCGCCAAGATAAATGATCGCGATATCCACGCCCGAACTCAGCAGGTTGATACCACGGCTGCGCACCAGATAGCTCGGTAGCCAAGTCAACCCTAGATATTGCGAGTAATTGACGCAGCCCTGGACGACGAACAGACCCCACATGGTGCGGTATTTCAGCAATTGCGCGATCGACAGACCATGGCCAGCGGTGCCGCCCGGGCTACGCTCGGCCAGGATCATCTGGCGTTCCGGCGCCGAAAGCCATCGCGCCTCTGCCGGATCGTGGAAGAAAGCCAGCCAGACAGACAACCCAGATCAGCCCGAGCCCGCCGCACAGGGCGAAGGCTACGCGCCACCCGGCGACGCTGACTAGCCAGCCGACGATCACTGCGGCGGTCGCGGTGCCGAATGCTGGCCCAGACTGAAAGATTGCTGTGGCCCAGGCGCGTTCACGCATTGGCGCCCATGCGCGCACCGCCCGGATGCCGGCGGGAAAGGTCGGCGCCTCACCGAGGCCCAGAAATATGCGCGTGACAAACAGGCTTAAATAGCTGAACGACAACCCAGTCGCTACCGTTGCAATCGACCAAAACGTCACCGCAGCAGCGGTAAGGCGTCTTGTTCCCCAGCGATCCAGCAGCACGCCACCTGGCAACTGGAGAACGATGTAGATCCAGACGAACGCCGAAAGCAGCCATCCTTGCGAAACCGGAGTTAGCCCGAATTCCCGCGACAGCGAAGGCATGGAGATCGACAAGACGACACGGTCGAAATAGCTGATCACCGCCAGAAAGAACAGCAATCCGTAGATGATGTAGCGCCGCTTCATGAATGCGTCCTCCTGCCGGGCCACTTCAGCGTTGGCCTCGGCTTGAAACTCAGAGAGTTAATTAAACAAACTAAACATCATAGCAGCTTTATACCGAGCATGACATTGCTCAGGCTCTTGCCGTGAATGTCCTGAGCCAGCGAGATGGTGACCCCGCCGCCCAGAGCGTTCTCGATGACGAAATTGAACGCCTTCAAATTCGGCAGTTCATAGCGCCGCACCGGGCCGGCGGCGATGTGGCTGAATTCCTGCATTACCCGCTCCGGGGTCAGCGCCTCCCGCAGGAACTGCCAATCCTTTTCCTCGTAGCAAATGACGGAGATGTTCGAGGTGTTGCCCTTGTCACCGGTACGGCCATGGGCGAGATCATAGACGTGCAAGCTCATAATGCGCCCTCCACCATCACTTGTGCATTGACCAGATTCCTCGGCAGCAGCACGGATTTCACGGCCAGCACATCCCGCACCCGCGGCTCGCAGGCGCCCCCCGCGCCGCCGGGCCCGTGCATGTGCATCGCGCGCGTTTCAAAGCCGATTGCATGCGCCGCCTTGCGATCTGCCGTCCGCCCGGCCACGCGCAATCTGACCTCATACGGTTCCGGCCGATGCGCGCCGGGTGGCTCGCCATGCAGGCTGCTCAGCCCGATCAGATCGACGCGGAAATCGTCATAGGTGAAGCCACGCCGGCGCAGCCGCTCCTGAATGATCTCCGCCGCCCAGCGCGCCCGCGCCACCGCGTCGATCCCACCCCAAGACACCTCGCCCTCACCGATGTAGCCGTCGGTATACCCCACCGTCACCTTGTACGTGTCCGTCGCGGGCCGGCCGATGGCACCCTCCAGCCGCACCCGGTCGTGCGCCTCCTCGGTGAATTTCACCGCCGTAATATCCAGCACGCAATCCGGCGTGATGTAGGCGGTGGGGTCGTGCATCTCGTAGATGAGTTGCTCTGTGCAGGTCATCGTATCCAGCCGCCCCCCCGTATCCGGCGTCTTGCCCAGCAGCATGGCGCCATCGGCACCCGCATCCACGAACGGATAGCCGTTATTGGCCAGATCAGGCACGAATTTGCGCCCCGGCCAACCGAAACACCCCCCAGTCACCGATGCGGTGCATTCCAGCAAATGCCCCGCCGCCGTTCCTGCGGCAATCTTCGGCAAATCCGAATACGACCAGCCAAAACTATGCATCATCGGGGCCAGGAACAGCGACGGATCGGCGACCCGGCCGCTCAGCACGATGGGCGCGCCAGTGTTCAGCGCCTCGACCAACACATCAGCCCCCAAATAGGCGTTGGCCGACACCATGCGCGGCAGGATGGACTCCAATGGCTCGCCATTCTCCATCAGCGGCAAGTCCGGCCGGCTGCTGACCACGGCACTCACGTCATCGCCCAGCACCACCGCCACGGGCACGTCGCCCAGGCCAAGCTCCCGCGCCTCCTTCCGCGCCGCACGCGCGCCGCCGAGCGGATTGGCCGCCCCCATATTGCTGACGATGCGGACATGCTTTTCCATGCAGGTCGGCAGCACCATGCGCAGCCGTTCGTTCAACGACGGCGTGTAGCCCTTGTCCGGGTCTTTGCTGCGGGCGTTGTTCTCCCGCGCCACCGTGCGCTCGGCCAGGCATTCGAAGATCAAGAAATCAAGTTGCCCGCGCTGCGCCAGTTCCAGCGCCGGGATCATGCGATCATCAGACGTACCCGCGCCAGCACCGATGCGAATGGAATTCCGCATAGTCTCTCCTCCATCATGTGCCCGCTCTCAGCGCGAGCTTGCCAATATTGTAGGAAGCCAAACCCGCCGCGGTCCAATCATCTTGCAAGGGGGCCCCATAAATGGGCCTTATGGTGCAGCTGCAATAACAGGATGGCTCTCATGCAAATTTCTGGTTTGAGATCAAATTGAGCCTGTTCCGAAAACTGCACCACACAGAACGCGAGTTCTGGACCTTCATCGGCCTGGGCTAACCCCGACCGCTACATCGTGGACGGAGCGCGTCTAGGAGACAGACCAGCCTCATGCGAGAGTGAACTAACTGGTGCCTGATGTAGTATCTGTGTCGAGCGCCTGTTTGCTTCGTCGCTGCCGGCGAGCCTTAGGATCCCTTGGATTAGCAATAATGTTTGCCTTGGCTTTTCGTGCGCGATCGAGGTGGCCGTGCAGGAATTCTGCGGCCTGCGCATAATCGCGTGCCTCAATTAGGGAAAGCAAGATGAGGTGCTCTTCGCATTCGCGGATCAGGCGGTCCTTGTGTTGATGCGTGCGATATTCGAGCAAGCGGCGCAGACGGTTGACCCGACGCAATCCCTCCAACAGGAATGGGTTGCTAGCACCCGCGACAATCGCCTCATGGAATACGCAATTGGCGCTGAACGTCTCGGACCGAGACCAGCGCCGGATACCACCCGCGAGCATCGTCTCCTGCTGGAATTGCAAGTCGGCGATCACTTGAACAGACAGGTTATAGCCCGTTTCGAGTAGCGCAGCGGGTTCGATCAGCATGCGGTAGCGGTAACCCTGATCGTAGGCGCCAGGTGAGGTCAAAAGCGGCTGGAACTCCCAACCGTGTCCGGGTAGCCGTGCGATCCAACCCTCCTCGGCCATGCGGAATAGGAGACGCAACACCCTGGCCCGCGTGGCACCGTAACGGCGGGCGAGCTCGGCCTCGGTGCACCTCCGTGGCAGCGCCTCGGTTAGACGATCTTCAGCGATCTGAAAATAAAGCGCGTCTTCATCGGCCCCCTCTGCCGCCACTGCCACGCCCTTGGACCCGCTCAACTCATGCGCGGCCTTTCTCAGGAAAAACCCGCGATTTGGGCGGTTCTCCACAAGGTTCATGTCCTCCAGTACTCTAAGCGCCATGCGGACCGGAGTGCGGGAGACGCGAAACGCGTCGGCTAGGTCCTGTTCGGGCAGATGCGTGCCCGCGGGGGACCCCAACTGGCGGGCCCGTTCAACGATCTGCGCCGCCAAACGCGACGGAAGTGTATATGACGCCGACGCGTCATCCAGGAGCTTGCTCGTCACGTGGGTTCCTTTGACCTGAACATACTCTCCTTCCGGGCAGTCGTTCCCAAGCTTCAAGTGCGGCCCATGTTTGCACAAATTGGTTGCTTTATACAATACCTGATGCCATATGGCGCCTACCCCGCCTTAAAGGCGCCGGAATAAATTTGGGAGGCGAAGAATGCGGTTAATCGTTCTGCCGTGTGACGGAATCGGGCCAGAGATTGTCGGCTCAGCTATGGACGTGCTCGGCGCGGCCAATAGTGCGTTCAAGCTTGACCTCTCCTTCGATTATGATGACGTCGGGTTCGAGAGCCTAGAAAAATTCGGCACAACCTTGCGCCGAGACGTTTTGGAACGTGCCAAGACCTATGACGGCATCATTCTCGGCACCCAGTCTCACGCTGACTATCCCATTCCCGAAAAAGGCGGCCGCAACGTCTCGAGTGGGTTCCGTATCGGCCTTGATCTTTATGCTAACGTCCGGCCGGCGCGCACCCGCCGCTACCTGCAGTCGAATATGCGGGAAGGCCGGACAATGGACCTCGTCATCATGCGTGAGGCGACCGAGGGCTTCTACCCCGATCGCAACATGAGCCAGGGATGGGGCGAGATGATGCCCAGCCCGGACATGGCCCTTTCCGTCCGCAAGATTACCCGCTTTTGCAGCGAGCGCATCGCTCGACGAGCCTGCGAGTGGGCGATGAAGCGTCGCAAGAAGGTAACGGCCATCCACAAGGCCAACAGCTTCCATATGACGGACGGCCTGTTTTTGGAGGCGGTCAGGCATGTTGCCAAGGAGTTCCCGGAGATCGAGCTCGAAGACATGCTCGTAGATGCCTCGACGGCACATATCGTCCGTGAACCCGAGCGGTTCGACGTCATTGTGGCGACCAATTTCTACGGCGACATCCTGTCGGACATGGCAAGCGAGCTATCGGGCAGCCTCGGGCTGGCCGGTTCCATCATGGCCAGCGACACCATCTGCTGCGCGCAGGCCCAACACGGGTCGGCGCCGACACTTGCAGGCAAGGACATCGCAAACCCCACTTCGATGATCCTGTCCGTTGCCATGTTGCTGCAGTGGATGGGCGACTACCACAAGAACGAAGCGCTGCGGCTGGCTGGCAACTCAATGGAAACCGCCGTGGACAGAGTCCTAGCTGACCCAGCCTCCCGGACCCGGGATGTCGGCGGCACGTTGGGGTGCAAAGCATTCGGCGAGCGAGTTGCTGCGGCGGTGCTTTCCCAGCCCAACCTTCAAGAAGGGTTGTGAGATGCCTATCCTCCTCGGCGTTATCGCCGACGACGTGACGGGCGCGACGGACGTGGCGGGCATGCTGGCGAAAGCTGGCATGAGAACCGTTCAGGCCATCGGCGTGCCCGCCGGGGATTTTGCTCTGCCCGCCTCCGACGCGGTGGTGATCGCCTTGAAGACCCGCAGCATTCAACCGGCAGCGGCGATTGCACAATCTCTCTCGGCGCTGAAATGGCTCCAGGCTGCGGGGGCGAGCCAGATCTTGTTTAAATATTGTTCTACGTTTGATTTACCGACCAGGGGAACATCGGGCCGGTCGCGGACGCGGTGCTAGCGGCTTTAGGTGACGATTTTACCATCGTCTGCCCGGCCTTCCCGGAAAACGGACGCACCATCTATCAGGGTCATCTCTTCGTAGCTGACCGCCTGCTGTCGGAAAGCGGCATGCAAAATCATCCACTTACCCCGATGACCGACCCGGATCTCGTAAGGGTGCTATCGCGACAGACAAAAGCAAAAGTCGGTCTTGTCCCCTCGCGGGTGGTGCGAAGAGGCGCCGCGGCCATCGCCGCAGCTTTTGATGGGCTGCGAAAAAGCGGCACCTCCTATGCCGTCGTAGATGCTACTGAAGATGCCGACCTGCTGGCGATCGGTGCCGCCGCTCAGGGGCTTAGGCTGATCACCGGCGGTTCCGGCATCGCGCTTGGCCTGCCCCAGAATTTCCGGAACAAAGGCCTGCTGCCTATTAGCGCAATTGGTAACTCGTTCCCGAGAGCGACCGGGGCTGCCGCCATCGTGTCTGGCTCGTGCTCACGTGCCACCCTGGGGCAGATCGCTGAGTTTACACGAACGCATGAGGCCTTCGCTGTAGACACCCTCAAGCTCGCTGCTGGCGAGGACGTTGTAGCCAAAGCGCTTGCGTGGGCCGAGCCCCGTCTAGGTGACAAACCCATCCTGATTTACGCGAGTGCGCCGCTCGAAGTGGTCCGGGAAGTCCAGGCGAAACTGGGTCGACAGGCGGCGGGAGAGATGATCGAAGATGCCCTGGCACGGATCGCCACAGGCATCGTCGAACGTGGTGTAGGTCGGCTGGTCGTGGCAGGTGGCGAGACCAGCGGTGCCGTGATTTGGGAAATGGGAATCGCTGCGCTCCAGATTGGACCCGAGATCGACCCGGGCGTTCCGTGGACCTGGGTGATCGGCGCGCACCCGCTTGCCGTGGCATTGAAGTCCGGAAATTTTGGCTCGCCCGATTTCTTCCTAAAGGCCTTCAAATGCCTGCCATGACTTTTGCCCAGTCCCGCGAGGCAATTTGCCGCCTAGGCGCTAGCATTTTCACGCGAGGCCTGACCTTTGGTAGCTCCGGCAACATCAGCGTGCGCCTTGACGATGGCGGATGGCTGATGACGCCTACCAATGCGTCATTGGGAGAGTTAGATCCAGCTCGGCTATCCCTTCTGGACTTCTAACGGCCGCCTCGTGTCGGGCGACGCGCCGACCAAGGAAGGATTCCTGCACCGCGTGATGTACGACGGCAGGCCCGACGCCAAGGCGGTCGTGCATCTCCACTCCACCCATTCCGTCGCTGTCTCGTGTATGGCGGATGTGGACCCGGCCGACGTGCTGCCGCCCATTACCGCCTACTACATCATGCGAATTGGCCGCCTGCCGCTGGTTCCCTACTACCCACCCGGCGACGTGCGACTTGCGGAGGCCGTACGACCTCTTATTGGCAAGCATCATGCTGTCCTGCTTGCGAATCATGGTCCCGTCGTGGCTGGAACGTCGTTGGCCGCAGCCTCAGGCGCTATGGAGGAGCTGGAGGAAACTGCCCGTCTCTTCCTCATGTTGCAGGGGCATCGGGTCCGGCATCTGACGCCGGATCAGGTGGACGAGTTGCGCTCGAAATTTGGGTGAGGGTGGCGCCCGGTGTCAGCCCAGCGCCGATTTGACCTGAATGAGTTGTTCGAAGGACGACTTCAGCCAATCGCTAATGAGCTTCGCCCCCGACGAGGCTATTGATTACAAAAGACCGCGCATATAGTTCAGGCTATCGGAAATGGCTTGCTCGTCATTCTTATAGTTAGGATCAAGATAATCAATTTCCAACGCAAGCAGACCCTCATACTCATTCGCGCGCAGCGCCGCGAAAATAGCAGGTAAATCGATCAAGCCTCGCCCCAACGGCACGCTCGGCCAGAAGGAAAAATCATGTGGATTACCCGAACTCGCGCGGATATCCTTCACATGCGTCGCTCGGGCGTAGGGGGCGAGTTTCAACGCTGCTTTCAGCGGGTCTTCCAGCATGCGCAAATTATTCGCGGTGTCCAGGCAGACTCCTAGCCAGGGCGAATTGATTGTTTCGATCAGCTCGACCAGCTCATCCGCCAAAAAATCGATATGGTTCTCAATGGCCAACGCCACGCCATGCGCCGCGGAATGATCAACAGCCTCGCGCAGTAGAGGCAAAAGAGCGGCCTTATGGTTTGGCCAATCTTTCGGTCTGGTATGGCGACTTCCGCAACAGATGCGCATGACTTTGGCGCCGATTCGTGCGGCGATTTCGGTATGGTATTTTAGATCTTGCACCTGCTCAGGCGCACTTCCAGAACAAAGCCCGGAAGGATGCCCCCAGGCCCAGATACGCTCGAAGCCGAACCGGTCAAGCTTCTGCCGCAGGAGATCGGCTTCGCTCATCGACATATCCGGAAAGAAGCAGGATTCCAGGGAAACGCCCGCAACCTGCAAGGACGATGCACAATTGAGTGCATCGTCAACGCTCATCCTAAAGCCAGGATCCGTTTCGATTTTCGGATAAATCTCTCCGAAATAACGATGATAGCTATAGAAATCGATGGCAGGCTTCATGATGTCTTGTCACTCGAACGAAAGACCGCCCTTTTTGACAAAGGGCGGTCAGGATTGATTTTTTACAGAGTGCCCTTGACCTGAAGCCCAAAGGCCCAGGCGTTGGGGATGTGCTTGTAGGAGAAGGTGCCGGGGTCCATCACATATTGCATGTTGGGATGGATTTGCAGCCACGGCGTGGCCTGGAAGCCGTAGCCGAATTCCAACACGCCTTCACCGTCGGAGAGATCGGTGAGCGTGGCATTGGCCGCCTCCGCCGCATCCAAGGCGCGCTGATTGATGATGGCGCGGACATAGCCGATGTCGATATAATCATTCGGCCTGGCAGGGAACAGCCCCTGCGCGATCAGCGCGCCGACCACCGTGCCCTGGAAGGTAGCGGTGGTGGGATCAGAGTAGGAAACCTGGGCGAAGCCATACAGCCCGCGCGTCGGCCCACCATCAAAGGACATCACCATCTGATCAGCCAGGAAATAGAAACCATAACGCCCGCTTTCCATCTCGTCGGTGTCGGTCACGCTGGCGGCTTCCGAAGTGTCGTAATAGGCACCAATCTTGTAATGGCCAGGCATCTTCGCGGCACCCAGAGCCGAGGTGTAGCCGGCTTCGATGGGGATGAGGGCGCCGGTGGACCCGGACGTGCTCACCTTCATCCCGTTCTCTTTCAGGGCGTAGCTGGGGTTCACATCATAGGCGCCAACCTCGACATAGAAGGACCGCACCGGGGTGATCTTGATGCGCCCGCCCCACTTCGCGGTTGGATAATCCGACCAGCCAGAAGAATTGGGCAAATTCTGAGGATGCGCGCAGAAACCCACGTTCTGGAAGTCGCACAGCATCGGCGTGCCGCCGAAGTCATTGCCCATCGAATAGAAGCCGATCTTGGTGTTGACCACCTTGTTGGCAAAATTCTGCTCGTAGGAGATCTCGGTCACGCGCAGCGTCTCGCCGGCGCCATAAACCTCCTGCACAGCAAGCTTGTTGCCGATGAAATCGGAGGACACGGAACGGCCCTGACGCTGGTTGAAGCCAAAATGCAGCGTGCCGCCTTCCAGCCCAAAGATCTTGCCCAGATCGGCATCCACGCCGATGCCGAGCTGCTGGGCATAGCCATTGCCCTGACGGTTACCGCCGGAGAAGGCATCCGCGAATTCACCCACATAGGCCCCTTTGAAGGTCAGGCCTGCATCCGCAAGACGCGTGCGGCCGCCGTTCCAGTTGCCCGTCAGGGTCTGGCGAGTCAGAAAACTGTCCAACAGCGAACCCTGCGCTTGGGAACTCTGTGCTTGCGCACTCTGCGCATGCGCCGCCCCGGCAAACCCCAGCACTGCCGCGCTGCTCAAGAAAAACTTCTGCAAAAACCCCGTTTTCATAAACTATTCCCTGTTGTTTTGGTTTTTTGAACAAGCCTCTTCCGTCCGGGCGCCAAACCTGACACCCGGTTAGTCTCTGCTTTCGCTGCCTGGATCGTCAGCTACGCGGCATCGGCGTGCACCACTCCCAGCAGCTTGGCCTGCAGGGCTTCGTCCGCGGCCAGGGCCTTGGCCGTGCCTTCATATGCAACCTTGCCATTCACCAGCACCACAGCGCGGTCCACAATGGACAACACCGATTCCGCGTGATGCTCGACGATGATCAGACTGGCCTTGCTGCGCAGCTTCACCACCGCCTCCATCACCTCCTTGACCACCGCGGGCGCCAAACCTTCAAACGGCTCATCAAGCAGAATGACACGGCTCGGCACCATCAGCGCCCGGGCCACCGCCACCATCTGGCGTTCACCGCCAGAAAGGGAGGACGCACGGGACCGCGCCAAGATTTTCAACTTCGGAAACAGCTCATACACTTCCTCCAGCGACGCACCGCCGTGGCGCATGGCCACACGCAGATTCTCCAGCACCGTGAGGTTGGGGAAGAGCCGCCGCCCTTCCGGCACCAGCGAAAGGCCGCGCCTGGTTGATCTCGAACGGCTTTCTGCCGATGATGTTCTGGCCATCGAGAATCACCTCGCCGCCGCTGATATCAACGGTGCCCATCAAGCTGTTCAACGTGGTGGTCTTGCCCACGCCGTTGCGCCCCAGAATCGCCACCGCCTCGCCCTCACGCACGGTGAAGCTGATGCCATCGATGATCACGCTTCCGGCATAACCCGCGGTGAGATTCTTCACCTCCAACACAGGCTTGCCGATCTTGCCGGTTTCAACAGCGTGAATTTCATGCGCGGCATCCTTCTCTGCGCCCAGATAGGCGCTGATCACCGCCGGGTTCGCCGCTACTTCGGCTGGTTTACCATCGGCAATCAGCGCGCCCTGATGCAGCACGGTGATACGGTCAGACAGCGTGAGCACCCGGTCCATGTCATGCTCGATCAGCAGCACGGCATGCGCCTCGGCCAGCCTGCGGATTAGCGCGCCCACCACCTGCCTGTCTGCTTGGGCAAGACCTGCCAACGGCTCATCCAGCAGCAGCAGCTTCGCATCCGTCGCCAGCGAGATGGCGATTTCCAGAAGCCGCTGCTCGCCATGCGACAGGCTAGAGCAGATCTCTTTCGCCCGCTCGTCGAGCCCCACAGCGGCCAGCAGCGTCCAGGTCCGCGCATTCACCTGGTCGATCCTGTAGGCATCACCAAGCTTCTGGCTGATGCTCAGTTTTTGCCGGCGCTGCACGGCGATGCGCACATTCTCAAAGGCCGTGAGCGTCTTGAACACGCTGACAATCTGAAAAGACCGGCTTAGCCCCAGCCGCACCCGCTCATAGGGCTTCAGCGCGGTGATATCCCGCCCGGCGAAGCTGATCTTCCCTTCCGTCGGGCGCCGCAGCCCCGTGAGCAGATTGAAGAAGGTCGTCTTGCCGGCGCCATTGGGGCCGATGAAGCTGTGCAACTGACAGGGCATCACATCGAGATCGATATTACGTGCCGTGTAGAGCGAACCGAACCGGTTTGTGAGGTTGCGCACGGTCAGCACGGGTTCGCTCCTGTCCACGCCCTTTGCACTCGGCTGATAAGGCGCGATCACATCCGGGCGCGGCGGGATAGCGTGGCGCGTCAGTGTCCAGCGCTGGACACCGAACAGGCGCTGCGCCAGCCCCTGAATGCCTTCGGGTGATGCCAGAGCAAACCCCATGATGATGGGCGCGAAGATCAACCACCAATTGGCCGTGACGAGGGAGAGCCTGTCCTGCAAGGTGACGAAAACAATGGCACCCCAGAGCGGCCCCAGAAACTGGTGCACGCCGCCCAGAACCGTCATCAGCAGCGCGTCGCCCGCATGCTCCCAGCCGAGATTATCGGCATAAGCACCCTGCAGCAGCAGCGCCAGCAGCCCGCCCGCCAGCCCCACCACCGCGCCGCATAGGCAGAAGGCGGCGAGCTTGATATGCGCGGTGTTGTAGCCAAGGCAGGACATGCGCTGCTCATTATCCCGCAGCGCCTGCAAGGTACGCCCGAACGGTGCATGCGCCAGCCGCCAGAGCAACGCGATAACCGCCACCGCCACGCAGAGCGTGAAGACATAGAGCCGCACCGGCGTGGTGAGCACCAGGAGCGTGACATTCTGCAAGCCATTCTCGCCGCCTGTCACCGCCGTCCATTTATACGCGACCTCGAAGGCGATCTGCGAAGCGGCAAGTGTAAGCAGCGAGAAATACAAGCCACGGCGCCGCAGGATAAGCAGGCCCAGCAGGAACGCCAGCACCAGCGAAGCAATGACGGCAAAGCCCAGCGCCACAAACTCATTGCTCCCCGTATTCAGCATGAACACGGCGACGAAATAGGTGGCGCAGCCGAAGAACACCGAGGCGCCAAACGGCACCAGCCCGGTATAGCCCACCAGCATATTCACGCCGAAGCCATAGAGAACATAGATCACGATCTCGGTCAGCTTGCTCAACGGCATGCCACAGGCGGGGCCGACAAAGCCCAGCAGCACCAGCACAGCGCCCGTGATCAGGACAGGGTTTTTCAAAATCGCGTTCATTCAAAACGCTCCCATTGCTCGCCGAATAGGCCCCGCGGGCGCAGCAGCAGTACAATCGCCATCAGCACATACATCGCGGCGGTGGATGCATCCGGCAGGAATTGGATGGTGAGGGATTGCACAAGCCCAACCGCCAGCCCCGCGACAATGGCCCCCGCATAGGACCCAAGCCCGCCGATGGTGACGACGACGAAGGCCGGCATGATGGCATCCGTGCCCATGGTGGGTGTCACCGTCCAGATCGGCGCCGCGAGCAACCCGGCAATGGCCGCCAACAGACAGCCCAGCCCGAACGTGCCTGTGAGCACATGCGGCAGATTGATGCCGAGCAGCTGCACCATCTGCGGATCGCGCGAACCGGCGCGCAGCACCCGGCCGAAGGGCGTGAAATTCATAAAAAGCCAGAAACCCGCCAGGATGAAAATGGCACAGACCATGATGGCCACACGGTAACTGGCCACGATGAACGGCCCCATGATGATGATGCCGTTCAGCCAGGCCGGCGCGTTGAAAGGTTGGCCCTGCGCGCTCCAGATGGCGCGGATCACCGCCTCCGCCAGCAGCGACAGCGCGAAGGTGACGATCAGGCTGATCAGCGGCTCCTTGTCATAGAGCCTGCGAATCAGCAGAACTTCCGTGATCATCCCGATGACGAAGACGATGACGAGCGCCAGCGGCACCCCCCACCAGCCCATCAAGTTGAACAAGGTTACCGAGAAATACGCGCCAAGTGCGAAGAACACGCCATGCGCGAAATTGACGATACCGAGCAGGCCAAAAATGATCGACAGCCCAAGGGCGATGAGGACGTACAGAAACCCCAATGCAAGGCCGTTTCCGGCCTGCATGATCATCATATCGAGCATGGCGGAGACTCCCTCTCCCCGTTACAGCGGCGTCATGTGGCAGGCGCTGTCCGCCGCTGTGCCGAAGGCCTTTTGCGCCGCCGCGTCATTTTCAGGAATCGAACGCAGCACGTCGAAATAATCCCAATTGTCGGGAATGTTCTTCTTCACCCCCACCACCAGGAAGCGGTGCACGAGCTGGTTGTTCCATTTGTCGAAATGCACGGTGATGCCACCATCCGTCTCGTGCCAGCTCTGCAAGGCTTCGACAATGGCCTCTGGCTTTGTCGAACCGGCGGCGTTGATCGCCTGAAACATGATCTTCGCCGAGTACCAACCCATCCAGGCCTTGTCGGCAGCGGGGCGGTTATATTTGGCCTGATAGGCGGCGGCAAAGGCCTTGTCGGCATCGGAATTGTTCGGGTCCTTGTAATACCATAGCGTGGTATAGGTGCCGGCGACATTATCTTTGCCCACGGCCCAGAGATCCGTGTCACCCACGGCGATTTCGGTGAAGGGAATTTTGTCGCTCATGCCGAACTGCTTCCATTGCTTCAGGAAGTTCGACAGATCCGCCGAGGCCAGACCGCCAATGATCAGGTCTGGCTGCGCGGCGCGGATCTTGAGAATGTAGGAGCTGAAATCGCTGCTGCCCAAGGGCACCAAATCATCACCCACGACGGTGCCGCCAATCCCCGCCAACAATTCCTTGAAGGAGGCCGCGATATTCTGGCCAAACGCGTAAGCGGAGGTGAGGAAGTACCAGCGCTTGCCGATGCTCTGCAGGTAAGGCAGCATCGCCGCCGCCTGCACCGGCACCGGCGGCTGCAAACGGAACGTGTAGGGATTGCACCTGACGCCGGTGATCTCCTGCGCCGCGGCATTATTGATCAGGAACGGAATCTTCTGCTGCCCGGCAATGGCTTCCTCGGCCAGCGCATCGGAGCTGAGCGAGCCGCCCAGCAGGGCCACCACCTTGTTCTGCTGGATGAGCTGAAGCGCATTTTGTCCCGCCCCCTGGGCGGAGGGTTCGTCATCCCACACAATCTCGGCGGGCTGGCCCAGCAACTCATTATTCAACTGCTCCAGCGCCAGAAAGGTGCCCTGCTGCAGATATTGTGCCTGCAGCGAAATCGAACCCTCCTTTGCCTGCAACAGGCCGATGCGGATCGGCTCCACAGCGCGCGCGATATGCGGCATCGCCAGTGCGGAGGTCGTGGCGGCCCCTGCGGCAGCCCCCAACAGGCGGCGGCGGCCAGTCATAAAAAACGGCTGGGCTTTATCTTGATCCATGTTCCCCTCGACTTGCGCTTTGTTATCGTTGTCATCCGCACCGGGCGGTTAGTGGTCCTCCAGCAATCTTGGCACTTGTGGACATAATTCTATGTAACATCTGTTTAGTTGGCTTTTGAAACCCTCCCCTGCTGCCTTTTGGTTCAATCGATGCTTTTGTCCGCCCCTATCATGCAATGGAACAAGAGTACAATATGGAATATAATGTCACTTTCTCGTTATACACATCAAACGTTGAGGTGGAATTGAATTCAATTTTATAACTTGATACTAGAAATGCGCATAATTACCGCAACGCCGAGGCCCAAAGAAGTGCGGCAGAATGAGGGGAAATGGACCAGGATTCCGCCGCTTTGAAGCCAAGCGGGCCGCTTACCAGCGATCAGGCGCATGTGGATGTGCTTGTCATCGGCTCCGGCGCTGCGGGTATGGCCGCCGCCATTACGGCCGCCGCGCGTGGGCTCTCCGTGCTGGTGGCGGAAAAGGCGCCTCTGTTCGGCGGCACCACCGCCATTTCCGGTGGTTGGCTATGGGTGCCGCATAATCCCGAGGTCCGCGCAGCGGGACTCGAGGAGCCCGAGGAAGCCCCCCGTACCTATCTGCGTGCAGTGCTCGAAAATCAGTATGACGACCGCAAGATCAACACCTACCTGGCCGCTGGGCCTCAAATGGCGGCATTCTTCACTCGCGAGACAGAGGTAAAATTCCTGCCCGGCTCTGACATACCGGATTTCCATGGCCATCTGCCGGGTGCGGCCAAGGGCGGGCGCTCAATGGTCGCCGCCCCTTATGACGGCAAGATGCTCGGCCCGCTTCTCTTAAGGTTGCGTCAGCCAATTCCCGAAACCACCTTCCTCGGCATGGGCATCGCCTCAGGGCTCGATCTCTATCATTTCCTGCACGCCACACGAAAATTTTCGTCCTTTTTGCATGTCACCAAGCGCGTGGCCCGGCATTTCAAGGACCGCGCGCTGCACGGGCGTAGCATGCAGCTCGTCAACGGCAACGCACTGGCCGCCCGGCTGCTGCGCTCGGCTGTAGACAAAGGCGTCGAGCTGCGCGAGGGGCTAGAAGCGACGCGCCTAATCACGGATCAAGGCCGCGTCACCGGCGCGCTTCTGGAAAGGGCGGAAGGCACGCTCGCCGTCATCGCCAAACACGGTGTGATTCTCGCCACGGGCGGTTTCCCGCATGATGCGCTACGCCAACAGGCACAGTTTCCGCACATCAAATCCGGCACACCACACGCCTCCGCCGCCCCGCACGAAAATAATGGGGGCGGGCTACGGCTGGGCGAACAGGCGGGCGGGCATGTGCGGAATGATCTGGCCGAGGCTGCAGCCTCGGCGCCCGTCTCCCTGCCGCCGCGCGCGGATGGCACGTTCGGACGTTTCCCGCATCTTATCGACCGCGCCAAGCCCGGCCTCATCGCCGTCACCGCCACCGGCAAGCGCTTCGTGAACGAGGCCGGGCCTTATCATGATTTCATGCGCGGCCTCTTCGCCGCCATTCCACCCAGCCAGCCCGTACAGGCCTGGCTGATCTGCGACAGCGTGTTTCTCCACCGTTACGGCCTCGGCGCGGTCAAACCCTTCCCTGTGCCGAAAGGCTTCTATCTACGCAACGGCTATCTCAAGCGCGGGCAAAACCTCACGGACCTTGCCGCCGTCTGCGGGATCGATGCAGCCACGCTGGAAAAAACCGTGTCCACCCATAACGCAGGCGTGCCGCGCGGTGAGGATGCTGAATTCGGCCGCGGCTCCACCCTGTTCCAACGCGTGAATGGCGACCCGGATATCAGCCCCAACCCCTGCCTGACGTCCATCGCCCGTGCGCCCTTCTATGCTGTGAAAATCGTCCCCGGCAGCCTCGGTACCTTCGCCGGGCTGGACACGGATGAAAACGCCCGGGTGCTGGATACTCAAGGCGCACCCATCCCAGGCCTGTTCGCCGTGGGCAACGACATGTCCAGCATCATGGGCGGGCATTACCCCAGCGGCGGCATCACGCTAGGCCCTGCCATGACCTTCGGCTGGCTCGCCGCCAATTTCATCGCAGACAGTCAGGAAAGCAGAGAATGACCAAACGCTACGAACTCGCCACCCTCTCCATCCAGATGGGCAGCGCGCCAAAAATCCTGCCCGGGATCGAGGCTTATGTTGCCGAGGGCCAGGGCCGCCTGCTCGGCGTCTGGGCCAGCGATGTTGGCAGCCTCAATAAGCTCGTCGTATTGCGCGAGTTCGAGGATGATGCGGTTTTGCTGCGGGAACGCCAGCGCGGCCTCACCGCCGCCAACCCGTTCGGCGCCGCCGAGGTGCTGACCCGGCTGGAGATGGACAGTTACGCCCCCTTCCCTGACATGCCGCCCGTGGAAACCGGAAACTTCGGCGCCATTTACGAAATCCGCAGCTATGTTCTGAAAACTGGTGGTCTACTGCCGACCTTCGAGGGCTGGGCAGAAAAGCTGCCCGGCCGCACCACCATCTCCCCGCTTATCATCGCGCTCTACGCGCTGGATGGCACGCCGCGCATCACCCATATCTGGCCCTATGCGGATGCCAATGCCCGCTTCGCCAAGCGCGCGGAGTCCGTTGCCGCGGGCACCTGGCCACCGCGCAGCGCAGTGTGGCTGACGCCGGAAATGATCTCCGGCCTTTATCTGCCCACCGCCATCTCTCCCCTGCGCTGAATTTCAAAAAACCGAGGAAAAATCGATGACCATTCCATCCTTTCTCAATGGCGCCACCTCCGTCATTGGCATTGTCGGCGACCCGATCGCTCAGGTAAAATCCCCCGCCGGCATGACGGTCGGGCTCGCCGAGCGCGGGCTGAATTCCATCGTCGTGCCCTTCCATGTCACCAAGGAGGGGCTGGCGGAATTCGTCCACGGCCTGTCGCTCGCCAAGAATGTCAGCGGCATCATTGTCACCGTGCCGCATAAATTCGCCTTCTATGATCTCTGCGCCACCACCTCCCAGCGCTCGAAGCTGATGCGCACCGTGAACGTGTTGCGCCGGAACGAGGATGGCAGCTGGTATGGCGATATGTTCGATGGCGAGGGCTTCGTCGTCTCTCTCATCCGTGCTGGCACCGCCCCCAGAGGCAAACGCGTGCTGCTGGTGGGGGCGGGCGGAGCAGGCACTGCCATCGCACTGGCGCTGCTGGAAGCCGGCGCTAGCGAACTTGAGGTGCATGACAACGATGCCACGCGGCGGGACACGCTGATCAACCAGCTCAGCCCCATAGCCAACGGGCGGCTGCGCCCCGGCAGCGCCGACCCATCAGGCTTCGAGATCGTGGTCAACGCCACCCCGTCCGGCATGCGCGCGGGTGATCCTCTGCCCGTCAATGTCACCCACCTCTCCCCCACCGCCTTCGCGGCGGATGTCATTACCGCCCCGGTGGAAACGCCCTTCCTGCAAGCCGCAAAGGCACTGGGCTGCGGCACCCGCACGGGCGTGGACATGTTCAACGGCGTATGCGCGCTGATGCTGGATTTCTATACACAAGCCGCCAGCGCCTCGCAGGCCGCCTGATGCGCAACTACTCCCTCGCCCATCTCACCGTGCTCGACCTGCCGCCCCCGGCGGTGATCGAGACCGCCCGCGCCGCCGGCTACACCCATGCCGGGCTGCGCCTGCTGCCCACCTCACCCGGCGGCCAGTTCTATGATCTGATGAACGATCTCCCCATGCACCGCGAAACACTCTCCCGCATGCAGGATACCGGGATCGAACTCTTCGATGTCGAGATCGTCCGCCTCGGGCCAAATTTCCTGGTTGAAACCGTGCTGCCCTTCCTGGACACCGCCGCCGCCCTGGGCGCTCGCGCCGTTCTGGTGGCCGGGGACGATCCTGATCCGGCCCGCCTCGCCGACAGCTACGCCGCTTTCTGCGCGGCCGCCGCCCCGCGCAACCTCACCGGCGATATCGAATTCATGCCCTGGACGGAGGTGCCGGATATCGCCGCCGCCCGGCGCCTGGTGGAAGCGTCTGGCAACCCCGCCAATGCCGGCATTCTGGTGGATGCGCTGCATTACGCCCGCAGCTCAGGCGGGCCGGAGGCGGTTTCCGCCATCCCCCGTCATCTGCTGCATTACGCCCAGATCTGCGACGCCCCAGCGGAAATTCCCGCCACCAATGAAGGGCTGATCCACACCGCCCGGCAGGAACGCCTGCTGCCCGGCACGGGCGGGATCGACATCGCCGCCATGCTCCGTGCCCTGCCGTCCGAACTGCCGCTGAGCGTCGAGCTGCCAAACATAAACCTCGCTCCCGCGCGCGGCCCGCTGGGCTGGGCAAAGGATTGCCTGCAAGCCTCCCAAAAAATCGCCGAGAAGGCCCTGGCATGAAGCTCAACTCCGCTTACGACGTTATCGTACTCGGCTCCGGCGGGGCGGGCATGGCGGCTTGCCTGTTCGCACGCCTCAACGGGCTTTCGGCCCTGCTGGTGGAGCGCACGGAATATCTCGGCGGCACCACCGCTTTTTCCGCCGCCACCACCTGGGTGCCGGGCACATTTCTCGCCTCCAGCGTTGGTGCCCCGCCGGATGATCTCGAGCACGCCAGACATTTCCTGAACGAGACGGTGGGCAACCATTCCAGCGCCGCGATGCGCGATGCCTTCCTGCATTGGGGCCCGCAGGCTATCGCCAAGCTGCAGGGCGAAACCCAGGTGCAATTCCGCGCCCGCCCCCTACACCCGGATTATCTCCAGGAAGCGCAAGGTGCTGCCCTGCGAGGCCGCGCTTTGGAGCCCCTGCCCTTCGATGGCCGCAAGATTGGCAAGCGCCTCGACCTCATCCGCCCACCCATCCCGGAATTCACCATCCTGGGCGGGCTGATGATCGACCGTGACGACATCGCCCATCTGCTGAAGATGACGAAAACCCCGGAAAGCTTCCTCTACGCGGCAAAGCTCATCGGCCGCTATGGTATCGATCGGCTGAGCCATAAGCGCGGCACCAGGCTTGTCATGGGCAACGCTCTCATCGGCCGCCTGCTGGCCTCGCTAGATGCCTCCGGTGCGGCCATCGTCACCCAGGCGGAGACCGAAACCCTCCTGACCGAAACTGGCCGCGTCATCGGCATAACACTACGCCAGAACGGCCAAAGCGTGGAAATCCGTGCCCGCCGCGGCGTGGTGATGGCCACCGGCGGCTTCAACCGCCACCCCACCCGTCGTGCGGAGATGCTGCACCATCCCACCGCCGCCCACTCCCCCGGCGCACCCGGCCATACGGGCGCGGTGCATGACCTCGCTCTGGAACTCGGCGCGCATTACGGCGAAGGCGCCATGGACAATGCCTTCTGGGCGCCCGTCTCCGTGCGCCGCCGCGCGGATGGCAGCACGGCAATCTTCCCGCATTTCGTGCTGGACCGGGGTAAGCCGGGCACCATCTCGGTCAACTCGGCGGGGCGTCGCTTCGTGAATGAATCAACCTCCTACCATCTCTTCGCCCGCGCCATGTACAAGTCCAACAAGAGCGTGCCGACCATCCCGGCCTTCCTGATCGCGGATGCGCAGGCGCTGCGCAAATACGGTCTCGGCATGGTGCGCCCCGGCGGGCGGGGGCTGAAGCCCTTCCTGGAAGACGGTTATCTGGTCGAAGCCCCCACCCTATCCGCGCTGGCGGGAAAACTCGACATCGACGCGGCGGGGCTGGAGGCCAGCGTGCAGCGCATGAACGAATTCGCCCGCACCGGGGTGGATACGGAGTTCGGCCGCGGCAGCACTGATTATCACCGTGTCAATGGCGATGCCACGCACGGCCCCAACCCAAATCTCGGCCCCATCGCCACCGCGCCCTTCTACGCCGTGCGGCTGCTGCCGGGCGATATCGGGGCCGCCACCGGCATGGTGACGAACGGCAATGCTCAGGTGCTGAAGCGCGATGGCAACACCATCCCCGGCCTCTACGCCGTGGGCAATGACATGCAGTCCGTCATGGGCGGCGTGTATCCTGGGCCCGGCATCACCATCGGGCCAGGCCTCGCCTTCGCCTATGCTGCCGCCACCCATCTGCTGGGTGGTTGAAGGTTACGGGGCAGCATCCTGCTGCCCCAGCCGCCAAGTGCCGCCGAAATAGACCGAACCCAAACTCGCGGCCGAAAGCTCCGAGGCCGCCGCCAGCAGATCCAGCGCCAAAGCCCGCAGCCGCGCCTCCGGCAAACGCATCGACGGTCCGGCAATGCTCAACACCCCAATCGTCCGTGCCCCATCCCGCGTGCGGATCGGGGTGGAAATGGCCGAAAGCCCCGGCGCGGAACTCTCGATCACCAGCGCATAATTATCCCGCCGCGCTCTCTCGATCTGCTTCAGCAGCGCCTGCACCGTCATCACCGCATTCGGCCCCAACTGACGCGGATCGCCAAACCCCTGGCGGCTGACCAGGCGCACCGCCTCCTCGTCGGACATGGTGGAGAGCCAGGCATGGCCGGAGGAGGTGGAGGCCAGATGTGCCTCCGCCCCGGCATCGGGATCATACCTGAAGCCGGTGCGCGCCCCTTGCGCCTTGGCCACCCAGGTCAGCCGCTGGTCGCTGACGATGGAAAGCCGCACCAACTCCCCAGCCTTGTCCGCCAGCCGTTCCAGAATCGGCTGGGCAATGTCGAGAATCCCGTTCAGGGAGAGAAACGTCTGCCCCAGCGCTGAGATTTTCAGCGTCAGACGGTAAACTTCCGAAACCGGGTCCTGCTCGACATAGCCAAGCCGGCCCAAATCAGCCAGCAGCCGGTGCGCGGCGCTGCGCGGCATGTCCAGCCGTTCGGCGATTACGTAGAGCTGCAAGCCGCCCGGGCTATGGGCCAGGCATTCCAGGATATTCAGGGCACGGTCTAGCACGGAGGACATACCCCGATCCTTTCCAAATTTCAGGCCGGCTGGCAATCGCGCGCCGGGGCCACGGCACGGCCGGTGCGCGCCGCCTCCAGCACCGCCATGGTGGCGGCCAGGGTCGCCGCGCCATCTTCACCCGAGACCATGGGCGCCTCCTCCCGCCGCGCCACGCGCAGGAAATGCCGAAGCTGCAGGTTTAGCGGGTCGCCGGGCTCATAAGGCAGTGCCTCGGCGGTAAGCGGATGCGCCCAACCCCGCCCGCCTGCATAATGCCAGCGTATGAGCCCCGGCAGTTCCAACGCCGCCTCGGTGCCGCAAAGCCGGTAGCATTGCCCCCGATGCCGGGTGAAATCCGCATTCTCACCGGAAAGCTGGTCCCAACACCAGGGCGAGGGCGTTGTGTCGGACAATGTGAGCGTCGCCAACGCACCGGAGGCAAAGCGCAGCAATACCGCCGCCGTATCCTCCACCGCGAAA
This sequence comes from uncultured Pseudomonadota bacterium, assembly GCA_963827925.1. Classification (GTDB taxonomy): domain Bacteria; phylum Pseudomonadota; class Alphaproteobacteria; order Acetobacterales; family Acetobacteraceae; genus Acidocella. The sequence goes on from CAWHDE010000008.1 coordinate 46,949, forward strand.
CCGCGCGCCGCGTTGCTGGTCACGGCCTGTATGCTCTCGATCTCACCGCAGAGATAACGCAGCGCGTCGATATCATGCACCAGATTGATCAGCACCGGCCCGCCCCCCGCTTGGGTACGCCAGGCAACATTGAAGTAAGCCTCCGGCTTGCAGACAGTGACATCCGCATTCACCGAAACCAGCCGCCCCAGCCCGCCCTTGGCCAGCAGCTCCCGCGCCGCGCCCATCACCGGATTATGCCGGCGGAAATGCCCCACCAGCAGCGGCACGTTTTTCTCCTCCGCCAGGCGCGCCAGCGCGAACGCCTCCGCCACATCATCCGCCAGCGGCTTTTCCACCAGCACGGGAATGCCACGGGAGATGCAGGCCCGCGCCATGGACACATGCAGCGCGTTGGGCGAGGCGATGATCACCGCATCCGGCCGCCAATCCTCCAGCGCCTGCTGCAAATCCTCTTCATGCGGCACGCCTAGCGAAGCCGCCTGAACCCTAGCCGCGGGGGCGGGATCGACGATCCCCGCCAGCCGCCCTTCCTCAGCCGGAAGCGCCTGAATCAGCCTGATATGCGCCTGCCCTATAACCCCCGCGCCACACACCGCAATTGATAAACTGGACATGTTCCCTCTGATTTGGATTTTTGTTCTTTTTTAGAACTATATTCCATTATGTCCAGATGGCAGCCGTTGCCAACGCGCCATCCCAGGGAACCGTATCGGGTTGGACTGGTTGCAATAGGAGCTTAACCCACCAGATGGGCCAAACCTTATGTGTGAAATGATCTAACGACGGGCGGTTAAATTCAGTGATGAGCCAGAATCAGGCCCAGGAAAGCTCGCGAACGCTCATGCCTGGGAGACTTAAAAAAGCCTTCAGGATCATTCTCTTCGACGATCTGACCGTCTGCCATGAATATCACCCGGTCCGCGACTTCGCGGGCAAAGCCCATTTCGTGGGTCACACAGATCATGGTCATACCGTCCCGGGCCAGCGCGACCATTGTGTCGAGCACCTCCTTGACCATTTCTGGATCGAGTGCCGATGTCGGTTCGTTGAACAACATGGCCTTCGGCTCCATGCACAGCGCCCGTGCAATGGCGACGCGCTGCTGCTGGCCACCGGACAACTGCGCCGGATATTTGTGCGCCTGATCGCCGATTTGAACCCGTTCAAGATATTTGCCTGCGATTGCCTCTGCCTCTGCACGCAAGAGCTTGCGTACCCGCATCGGAGCAAGGATACAGTTCTCAAGAACCGTTTTGTGCGGAAACAGATTGAATTGCTGAAATACCATACCCACTTCGGGCCGTACGGTGTCCACCACCGCCTGACTATCGCTCAGCCGATGGCCGACAACAACGATCTCGCCGCTTTGGATCGTTTCCAGATGATTGATGCAACGGATCAGCGTTGATTTGCCCGAGCCTGAAGGGCCGCACAGAACGATTTTCTCGCCCTGACGCACTGACAGATTAACGTTCCGAAGCGCGTGATAGTTACCGTACCATTTCTCGACCTGATGAAGTGTGATCATCGTCTCGGTGGAGATGGCCGCCGGCATAGTCTGTTCGTTTGCATTGTTCATGGCAACGGGGCTCCTCTTCATGACACGCCAACGGTAAGTCGCCGTTCGATCCGCCGTCCCAGCAGCGAAAGCGGCCAACACAGCGCGAAATACATCGCCCCGACAACACTGAACACGAGCAGCGGACGATAGATTTGATTCGAGACGATTGAACCGGCACGGGTGAGTTCGATGAAACCGACAATCGCGGCGAGAGACGTGCCTTTCAACAACTGGACAAGAAAACCGACTGTGGCTGGTAACGACAGCTTCAACGCCTGAGGTACAATAATGTCGAGCATCAAGCTGCGGTAATGCAACCCGAGCGCCATTGAGGCCTCTGTCTGTCCACGGGGCACTGCCTCAATGGCGCCACGCCAGATCTCGCCCAGGAAGGCCGAGGCATTCGCCGTCAGGGCGATGGCAACCGCCCCCCAAGCCGGCATATTAATGCCTAGCAGCGACAATCCGAAATAGGCGACGAACAACTGCATCAGCAATGGCGTGCCCTGGAACAAGCCGATCCAAACCCTGGCTAATACCCGCAACCAGCGCTTGTTCGAAACGCGCATGAAAGCAATTGCCAGTCCGACGGGAATTCCGCCGGCGAATCCCATCGCCGTCAGGCCGAGTGTCCAGACTAGTACAACATCCCGTAAATAGCTTGAATATTTAAGTGCCTGGGCTAACATGTCGGGATGAGCCGAGGTCGTCACGCAACGCCAGTGAAGCTGGCCAAGAAGGAAAGAGCCGAGCTGCTGTCGCTGATCGAACGCAAGACAGCGGCCCAACGGGATGTGATGCGGGCGCGGATCGCCCTGTGGGCTCACGAGGGACGTTCGAATACCATGATTGCGCGGGAGCTGGGTGTCTCAGCGCAGACGGTTAGCGGGTGGCGCCAGCGCATCGCCCAGCAAGGTGCGCAGGGCCTACGCGAGGGTGAGCGCAGCGGCCGCCCGGCACGGATCACGCAGGAAACGCGTCTGCAGTTGATTGCGCTGGCATGTGAAGCGCAAGACCCCGAGGGGCGCGTCACACCAACGCTGGACGAGATTGTGGTGCGCGCCATCGAGCGCGGCATCGTCGAACAGATCAGCCGCAGCCATGTGCAACGTATCCTGCAGGCCGGCGATGTGCGCCCGCACCGGGTCAGGCAATGGTTACACAGTCCTGATCCAGCCTTTCGCGAAAAGGTCAATGTGATCTGCAAGCTGTACCGCAAGGCGCCCAGAAACGCAGTGGTGCTCAGCATTGATGAGAAGACGGGAATTCAAGCCATTGAGCGCAAGCATCCGGGACGCGCGCCTGCGCCGGGCCGGCTGCGTCGTCGTGAATTCGAATACGTCCGCCATGGCACTCAGACGCTGATCGCCGCACTGGATGTCCACAGCGGCCAGGCGCTGGCAGAATGCCGCGACCGGCGCACCCAGGATGACCTGGTCGCCTTCATGGAGCGCGTGGCGCTCGCGGTCCCGGACAAACAGATACACGTCATTTGGGACAACCTGAACACGCATTGCGCGCGGGCTGTCTGGCAGGCGTTTAACACACGGCACGGCGAGCGGTTTCATTTCCACTTCACGCCCTTGCATGCGAGCTGGGTCAATCAGATCGAACTGTGGTTCGCCCGCTACACGCGCCGGGTGCTACGCCACGCCAGCCACACCAGCACCGCGCACCTGCGCGAGCGCACCGAGCAGTTCATCCACGAGCATAATCAGGCGGCACGCCCCTTCAAATGGAGTTTCCGGGGCTATCCGCTGCAAACCGGCACATCGTAATCGAGGACCTCGACATGCCAGCTTTACCCGCCAAACACGACGCGGCCGACCTCCAGCGTCAACTGCGCAGCCTGCTCGGCCATGAGCAGATCGTCACGCAAGCCTACGGGCGTCACCTGCTGATCAAACGTCTCGACGATGAGGAGCCAACTGTTGTGGCGCGCCTCACCGAACTCAGCCGCAATCGCTATACTGCCGCCTTTCGTAGCCACAGTGGCCGATGGGAACCGCTGCCCGGCACAGGGTCGCTCGACGAGATGGCCGAGTTCGTCGTCACGCTCCTGCAGCCTTACTTGCAGCCCGATAATTATTAAAGCTATTTGCGGGATGTTGTACTAGCCCATGTAACAGATAGGTGAACTCCTGAATTCCGATCATTTTATCTGCCCTTCAGCGCTGCGGATACTTGAATGCCAGGCGCCCGGCAGCGCCGAGAAGCCACATGATGGCGAAGGAAATGAGCAGATAGATGGCGGTCAGGCTGAAATAGACCTCGAAGCTTCGGAAGGTTTCTGATTCGATCTGCTCACCGACCGAGGTCAGTTCGTAAGCCGAAATCGAAGAGCAGATCGCAGTCGTCAAAGTCAGAAGCACGAACTGGCTGCACAGCGACGGATAAATCGCCCGCAGCGCTGGCTTGAGTATAATGAGGCGAAATATTTCGAATTTGTGCAGTCCAAGCGCCAGACCAGCCTCTGTCTGCCCCTTCGGAATGCTCTCGACACCGCCGCGGATGATCTCAATGGCGTAGGCGCCTCCGTTGAACCCCAGTGCGATGATTTCAGTCGCTGTCGGATTAAGGCGGACACCCGCCAGCGGAAGCGCAAAAAAAATAAAGTAGATTTGAATCAGAAAGGGAGTGTTACGGATGATCTCAATGAAGATATTGACCAGCAGTGAGGCTATGAATTGGCGTGAACGCAGCACCAGCACGCCGAAAATGCCAATGACAAGCGCCAGGGCCATCCCGGTAATGGCCAAGTACATCGTCCCCACGACACCAGACAGTAGGGCCGGCCAGGCGTTGAAAACAACGGTAAAATCGAGATTCATCCTTGTCCCTCCCGTCTTCAAACGGCATTCTCTTTGTTTCCTTTCACATGGATACAAACGATGGTACCGGCCATGCCCAGATCCAGGCTGAGCGTACCGTTTAACGATTGGCCCCTGCGGTCGAGGCCTCATCACGTCGCAAAAATGTTCGAGCTGATTGACCTAAGCCGGCATGCGGTCAATCAACAGATACGTACCAGCGGGCCCTGCCAACGCTCATCGGAGTTAGCATGATGCCACAGATATATTTCCAAGATCGACAATACAGCCCTGGGACCGATCGTAACATGCGAGATGACGAAGGTTGCCAGCTTGCCGTATCTTCCACAGCTAATTCCATGATGGTCGAGGAGGTGAAGGAACCGATACTCTCGACCTCTCCGACTAAATGGCGCAGCGTCACTGCCCAGACGGACAGACGGCATGATGGCCGTCGCCCGCAGGGGATAAACAAAACCTCCATGTCACCACAACGAATCGTCAGCGCCTATGCAGTAACGGTGAATGGAACACCCTTGAGGGACTTAGGAAAGTCCGGCAGCGGTTGGCCGATCCATTTTTCACAGATCGCGTCGAGACGGCCATCAGCCTTGATTTTGTCGATGAAGGCGTTGAGCCACTTGTTCGTCTCAGCGTCGCCCAACAGGCTGGCCACCCCCATCCACTGCTCACCGAAGACGAGCTTTTGCTCGAAATCGTTTCCCGGCGCGGCTTTATCGAGGTCCATCACGTAGGTCGTACTGGCACCGATTGTATCGACCTGACCAGAGACCAACGCCTGCATGGTGGAGGCATCGTCGTCGAACCGACGGATGTTGGGAATGTTGCCAAGCAGAGTTGTGATCGCCTTGTCCTGTGCCGCGCCACGCGCCACGCCGATGCGCAGGTTGCGAGCGTCCTCAATATTTTCGATCTTAATCTTCTTACTGGCGATGAGAATGATCTTTAGCCCGGCATAAGGCTCCGAGAACTGCACGACCTTGGCACGGTCGGGGTACATGCCCATCACCGCCATCTGCAGGTCGACTTTGTCAGTGAGCAGATTAGGGATGCGAGCTGGCACGGCATTGGGGACAAACTCGCCTTTCACGCCCAGGTCCTGCACGATGAGGCGGGCGACATCGACATCATAGCCGATATTCTGACCCGAGCCGTCGATGGAGCCCCAGGGTGGCTGCTCGGCCATCACACCGATGCGGATCACACCGGCCTTCTTGACCTTCTCAATGGTCGAAGTCGCAGCAACAGCCGCGCGCATGCTCCCGGCCAAAGCGACGGCAGAGGCCCCGGCCAGCACACCACGACGGTAAAAGCCTTTGTAAGACATTCCCTTTCCGATCCCCTTTATTTTGACTCGTGACCGCTTTTGCGGTGCGAGGTATCTAATTATTGCCCATTAACTAACTAACTGGTAGGTCATGTCAAGCGATGAATTAGCCCTGGCGTTGCGTGCGGTCTTAAAATAGCGGATTGTCGGAGGCCCCGGGGGACGCCTACAACGCTTGGAGAATGAATTGTGGCGCTTTAATTCGTACAGGTGCGGCAAGGATCTACGGTCAAATCGAAAGGTGTAACGAAGAATCAAATGAGTGAAGACGTGACCATAAGCAGGAGCCCCACTCAAAACTGGCGCGATGCGGAGCGACGCCGCCGTGAGATTATCGAAGCGGCAATCCAGGAGTTTTCAAATTTTGGATTCGGCGGAGCGAGAGTTCGACAGGATCGCTCAACGCGCGAATACGAACAAGGCGATGCTTTATCACTACTTCGACAGCAAAGAGGACCTTTACCGCGCATCCTTGCATGAGATCTATTCTGGTATTCGCGCCGCCGAGGACCAGGTTGAATTTGAGATGTCCAACCCACCCGCCGCGATACGCACCCTCGTCGCGTTTACCCTGCGCTACTACATCGAGCATCCCACTTTCGTCAGGATCATCAACACAGAGAACCTGCATGGTGCCATTCACCTGAAAGCCGCGGGCAACATATCCGCTCTGAACGCTCCGATCCTGGACAAGGTTGCGGCGATTCTCTCCCGTGGCGCGGCGATGGGCGTTTTCCGAGCTGACGTGGATCCTCTGGATTTCTATATCTCCATTTCGGCTCTGAGCTTCACCTATGTCGCAAACCACCACACACTCGAAGCAATATTCGGCAGAGATCTTCTGGCACCGGCAGCGGTTAAGGCCCGCCTTTCAACCATGACCGACATGGTTTTGCGCTTTCTTCTTCCGCTTTCGGAAAAGGACACCGCGCTTGTTGTACCCTGACTTGGCATCAGCCGGCCGCTGCGAGAAACGAGGGTAATAATTTAGAATGATCTCAATCTGTTGGCAGCCAGGCAGACTTGCGGTGCGCCGAAGATTTTTGCAAATATTGGCGGAATATCCGTCGCTATCGGGGTAATTAATGTGGAGACTAAATTACGTGGTTCATTGGCCCACCAGGCAACCGAGCGTTTGCGGCGCGCGATCATTGAAGGTGAGTTCAAGTTGGGTGAAGCGCTGTCAGAAGATAGGCTGGCTGCCGCACTCAACGTTAGCCGCAGCCCAATCCGGCGTGCTGTCGCGGTTCTCGAACAGCAAGGGCTGATCGACGTAAAGCCGCAACGAGGCACGTTCGTCTTCTTACCGAGCAGGGAGGACACACTTAATCTGTGCGTTTTCCGGCGTACGATTGAACTCGAAGCCATACGCCTTTCCATGCAATGTAAGCGAGAGGAAACATTGGCTGCGTTAAAGAGCGCGGCGGCGATGATGGACCAGGCTTACGGGATAGGCGATCACCTGCGCAGCGCCCGGGCGGACGATGATTTTCATGACGCCGCCATCGCGAATAGCGGAAACCCCTATTTGATCAACGCATATAAGCTGGTGTCGGGAAAAATCGCGGCGCTGCGGTCGCACCAATCCAATTTACCCACACGTCAGCTGGCCAATGCCGAGCATCATCACATCATTCACCTGCTTGAGGGGGGCGATATGTCAGTGGCACTGGAAGTTTGGGGTATTCATATCATGAAAATGGCCGAGCGTTACGACGTTGCCCCCAATTCACAGCCGTCCCCCGGTGGCCGTACGTCGCGCGGCCCTGCCTTGACGTTATCTGATCGTTGACCGGAACCGCACAACCTCAATATGTCGCGCGACCGCCCGACACGTCGAAGACCGCACCGGTCGAGAACGAACATTCCTCCGACGCGAGCCACGCGACCAGGGCGGCGACTTCATCTGGCCGGCCGAGACGCCCGACAGGGATTTTCGACGTAACATAGGCCTGGAATTCCGAAGTCAATTGTTGCAGCATTTCGGTCTCAATTGCCGCAGGGGTGACACAGTTAACACGGATCTGGGTGGCGGCCAATTCCTTGCCCACCGATTTGGTCAAGGCGATTACACCAGCCTTCGCGGCTGAGTAGGCAACTGCGTTGGGGTTTCCTTCCTTGCCTGCGATGGAGGACATGTTGACAATACGTCCGTAGCCGGTCTTGAGCATCTCCCGCACCGCCGCCTGACAGCAGTGGAAAACGGCATCGAGATTGAGCGAAAGAACGAAACGCCAACCGTCCGTGGGGTAGTTGGCGAACTCTGCCAACGGGCCGTTATGGCCGGCGCACGTAACGAGAACCGTCAGCGGACCAAGATCGCTAACCACCTGCGCCATTGCCGCGTTAACGGCTTCGGGGTCGGTCACGTCGACGGTATAGCCACGCGCTCCGGGGAGTTGGGAGGCAGCTTCTTCCGCGCGCTCCTTGCTGATGTCCCAAATCGCGATCTTGTTGCTTTGCTTGGCAATTCGTTGGGCGATAGGAAAACCAAGTCCCCCGGCGCCACCGGTGACGATGGCCACGCCATGTTGGTTGCCATACTGCATCGGGTTGCTTCCTTTCTGTCGTGTAGAAAAATGACAGTTGTCTTGACCTCTAACATCTTGGTATTCTAGTATCCTAATTGATCGGGTATACGCCGCCGGCTGTCAAGCTTGGTTGAACTCGGTCGAATAAGAATGAGCGCACCGAAGGTGATTACGGGGAGGATATTTGTCATGGGGTTAAGAGGATCTGCATTTCTAGCGATTTGGCACGACATCGCCGCGGGTGCGCATGAAGAATACACCGAGTGGCACACGCGTGAGCACATGCCCGAGCGTCTTTCCATTGCGGGCTTTCGCACCGGCAAGCGTTTGCATTGTTCCAACGCTGACCGTTATGTTTTCGGCACCATATATGCGGGCGATAATGTCGAGGTGTTCCGTTCGCCGGCCTATCTGGAGCGGCTAAATAATCCTACGCGCTGGACGGCGGCAGTTGCACCGAGCTTTCAGAATTTTTTGCGTGTCGCCTGCGATCGTGTCGCGAATGCCGGCAACGGCGACGGCGGCGCAATGGCAACGTGGCGTTTCGACTACGTGGAACCAGACAACGAGGCCAAGTTACGTGCCTGCGGACAAGATCTGGTGAACAATATTCTCGCCTTGCGCGGTGTTTGCGCGGTGCATCTTGGGATCGCCCGCAATAAGATCTCCTCCGTCGAAACACGCGAGACCGAGCTGCGAAGCCGGATGTCGGAGAAGGGTTTCGATGTCGTGTTGCTCGTCGAGGGTTCATCGCGTGCAGGCCTCAATTCAGCGTCGCAGGAAATGGAAAAGTTGGCACTTGCCACCGGCGTGCTGACGGCGCCGGCAGGGCAGATCTACGAAACCGGCTATTCACTTACTTCCGAGGACATGAAAGGCGCGGCATGAGCCTTGTTCTCATAACAGGTGGCGGCGGTTTTCTCGGCGCTTGGGTCGTCAGGACATTGGTTGCCGACGGCCATTCGGTGCGCGTGCTCGATCGTTCAAGCGACCGCGCAATGCTTCGTGCCATCGCCGGGGAGTTCGCCGACACAGTTGAATGGGAAACCGCCGACGTAACAAGTACGGCGAACGTTCGGCAGGCGGCGGAGGGTTGCGATTTCATCATTCACCTGGCCGCGCTATTGACGCCAGCCTGCAAGGACGATCCGCTTCTGGGCGCTAGGGTCAATTTGATCGGCACCCTCAATGTCTTCGAGGCAGCCAAGGCACATGGCATCACGCGCATCGCCTATGCGAGCAGCGCGGCGGTGTTTGGCCCAGACGACGGAGCGACACCTCATCCGGTAACGCAATATGGCGCCTTTAAACTTGCCTGCGAAGGCTGTGCCCGCGCCTATTGGCTCGATGCAGGCATCGCAAGCATTGGATTGCGCCCAACCATCGTTTATGGACCAGGCCGAGAATCCGGCCTGACGGCTGACGCTACATTGGCTTGCCGCGAAGCGGCGGCTGGACGCCCCTTCACCGTCGGCTTTTCCGGCCGGCAGGATTTCATCTATGTTGGCGACGTAGCTGCCGCCTTTGCTGCCGCCGCTACACGCCGTTACACCGGAGCGCACGCATTTTCGCTCCTTGGCGGCACGGTCGACGTAACGGAGCTGACCGCCACCATTCGTGCACATCTCCCGCAGGCTCAGATCGCGGTGGCAGGCCCGGAAGTGCCGATGGCATCGGACATCGCCGCCACTCCCTTTAGCACCCTGCTAGGACCCATGCCGCAGACATCCCTGCACGACGGGATCGCACAGACCGTTGCTTTTTATTCTAGCCAGAGGGCTGCCTGAGGCGAGTATTTGAGATGACGCGCTTCAATCGATTGATCGTGAATGCGAGCGGAATAACGTGAAGGGGAGATCAGATATAGTGGACCGTTCCCATCGGAAACCGGATCATGAGGCCGATTTCATCATCGTTGGCGTCGGTAGCGCAGGATCGGTCCTGGCAAACCGGCTTTCCGAAAATGGTCGATACAGCGTATTGGCGATCGAAGCAGGACCTAACGACAGAAATTCTTTTATTCATATCCCAGCTGGATTTTTGGAAATTCTCAAGAATCCGAAAATCAATTGGATGATGTCGACCATCCCCATGCCGTCTCTAGGAGGACGCTCGATCGCTATCCCACAAGGCAAGGTGATCGGTGGAACCGGCTCGATCAACGGCATGCTTTATGTCCGCAGCTTTCGAACGGAGCACGAAAAGTGGGTTGATCTAGGTTGCGATGGCTGGTCCTATGAAGACGTTCTTCCATTTTATAATCGCATTGAAAAACTTCCAAACTCTCCGGCAAGCTTTGAAAACCCTCTTCCTGTCAGCGATTCTTTAGAAGTTCACCCGCTGACAAAACTGTTCATGCGTGCCGCAATGGAGCAGGGCGTTGCCAAGCTTCCGACATTCAATGGAACCGAACGCGAGGGGGTGAGCCTCTTCCAACAAACCCGTTCGGGACGATTTCGGGCTGGCGCCGGTCAAACCTATCTGAGAAGTGCCAGGAAACGGAGCAATCTCAAGGTTCTTGTCAACGCTCTGTGTCGGCGCATCTTGTTTAATGGCCGCACTGCTGTTGGCGTTGAGTTCGAATCAGATGGGCACCAGCAAATCGCCCTTGCACGACGTGAAATTATCATCTCGAATGGCGCTTTGCGTTCGCCGCAGTTGCTACAGGTATCCGGCGTCGGGGACGCAGAGCATTTGCGCTCCATCGGCGTCGACGTTATCGCGAACCGGCCATCGGTTGGCGCCAATCTACGGGATCATTACTACGCTCGTTTTACCCAAAGAATCAGTGGTATCGTCACGTTAAATGAACGCTCTGGAGTGCTCCCCCTGGCGCGCGAGTTAGCGCGTTACGCATTGTTTGGAAACGGTCTGCTTACACTCGGGGCAAGCAGCGCGGCTGTTTTCGCCCGCAGCAGGCCTAATCTCAAAGGGCCCGACTTACAACTCAGTTTTGCCGCGGGAAGCTTTCAACCCGGCACTTACAAGCTAGAAAAAGACGGTGGGATGACGATTGCCGTTTATCATAGCTATCCAGAAAGCTCCGGGACCGTGAGAGCTCGAACCAGTCATACCAACGATATGCCACTGATCGATCCAAACTATCTGTCGGCCAGTTCAGACCTCGACGCCCTGCTGGTCGGCATGAAACTGGCAAGAAGGATACTCTCCAGCCATATTTTCTCGACATATGATCGCGGTGAAGTATTGCCCGGCTTACATATCTCCTCAGACCAAGAGATTAAATCCTACGCAAGAGAATTCGGCGTCGTCGGATTTCACTTTGTCGGTACTTGCCGGATGGGTGGCGACACAGACTCGGTTGTAGATCCTGCCTTAAAAGTTCGCGGCGTCGAACGGCTGAGAGTTATTGATGCTTCCGTCATGCCAACCTGTACGTCTGGTAACACCAACGCTCCAACGATGATGATCGCGGAAAAAGGCGCTTCGATGATCCTGGCCGATGCAGCTCGTGACGCCTGAGAAGGCTCTCCAGCCCACTCAATAATTTAAACGCGAGATCACTGATATGAAAACGCTTCCTTTAATCCCCTCATTCCGTCTGGACGGACGGCGCGCTCTTGTCACTGGCGGTTCGCGCGGGCTCGGCTTCGCCGCGGCCACCGTCCTCGCTTCGGCGGGGGCGCATGTAACGCTCGCTGCGCGCTCTCAAGAGGCTTTAGAGGAAGCGGTTCGGGCGATACATGGTAGCGGAGGAACTGCCGAAGCATTATTTCTGGATATTCAGGATTTCAAAGCAGTTGAGAGTACCCTGGAACGTACGGAAGCCTTCGATATCCTGATTAACAACGCGGGCGTGAACCGGCAGGGGCCGATGACGAACGTCACCGAACACGACTTTGATTACGTTATGAACGCCAATGTGAAAGGTGCATTCTTCGTGGCTAAGGCGGTAGCCCAAAAGATGGTGGCAACAGAGACGCGTGGTTCGATTGTAAACATTTCTTCGATGATGGGCCATATCGCCGGCCCGAACCGTACCGTATACGTGACGTCAAAACACGCAATCGAGGGGCTGACCAAAGCCATGGCCATCGAGTTTGCGCCACATGGCATTCGCGTAAACAGTCTATGCCCGGCCCTTATAGAAACCGAGATGACGGCGCCGATTCTTGCCGATTCTCAGAAAGCCGAGTGGTTCAAGGGAAAGATTCCTCTCAACCGCTTCGGGCGGCTAGAGGACATGCTTGGCCCCATTCTCCTGCTTGCTTCTGATGCATCTGCATTCGTAACCGGCGCCTCCTTAATGATAGATGGTGGATGGACGGCTCAGTGATCTCGTAACAACGAATTTTCGCTTTGATCCCCTGGCGCATGCCACGCTCGCGCCGTCTCCAGGGAACTGTGCGAATGTCGGTGGCACCCGCGCCTCGAACGGCCCTGCGCATGACCTGACTATTATGATTACCAGACGACCTAAAAATAAAAATCGTGTTCTAACGCGTAGTCATTTGGAAGGATCCATTCAATGGACAGCACAGTGGTTTCAGAACAATCGCCTAAAGCCAAAACGCCAGTTGCAACAAAAGCGCGTCTCGGCGTACTCGCTCTCATAACCCTCATCACCGTGGTCAATTATTTGGACCGAGCGGTGCTAGGGCTTGCGGCCCCGACAATGGCCAAAGATCTTGGTCTCGCGGCCGGCGGTATGGGCCTGATATTCTCGGCATTTTCATGGACCTATGCGGCGGGTCAAATTCCATGCGGAATATTCTTGGATCGCTTTGGTTCCAAACTCACCTATGGGCTATCGGTAATGGTGTGGTCGACCATCACAATTCTACAAGGCGCGGTTGGAGGCATAGGCACACTTCTGGCTTGCC
>CAWHDE010000009.1:0-43208 GCA_963827925.1 uncultured Pseudomonadota bacterium
ATTAACCTCATTCGCTGATTACAAACTCCCTTCCTCTCGATGGCCTTTTGCATTGCACTTGCGCACGAAGCCCACCCCAATCTGCCTTTCATTTCGTTTCCAGGTCGCTCGGCGAAGAAGTGGCGATCGAGGCGATCAAAATCGGGGCCACGGATTATGTCGTGAAGTCGCGGCTGTCGAGGCTGGTGCCTTCCGTGCAACGTGCACTGCGCGAAACCCGAGAACACGCCGAGCGTAAACGTGCCGAGGAGGCGTTGCGCCGGAGTGAGACGTTCCTGGCTGAAGGTCAGAGAATTAGCCACACAGGTAGTTGGGGATGGAATATCGCAACGGGAAAGCTGGTGTGGTCGGAGGAACATCGCCGGATTTTGGCTTTGATCCCAACGCGGCAGAGCCAACATTCCAATTATTCTTGGAGAGGATTCATCCAGAGGATCAATCTTTGGTTCGGCAAGCCATGGATGAGGCCATTCGTGAGCGAAGCGGTTTTTCACTTGAATTTCGTATCGTCCTTCCCGATGGATCCATTAAATATCTCCACGGTGTGGGGCGCCCCGTATTGTCGGCGGCTGGCAACGTTGAGGATTATATCGGTACGACCATGGATATTACCGAGCGCAAGCGGGGTGAAGATGCGCTGCGCGCCGCACAGGCAGATCTCACCCGGGTGGCGCGGCTGACGACGATCGGCGAACTCGCGGCGTCGATTGCCCACGAGATCAATCAGCCGCTTGGTGCAATCGTTGCCAACGGCAATGCCTGCTTACGCTGGCTTGCGAAAGACCGACCACAACTCGATGATGCGCGACGGGCCGCGGAACGCATCGTCAGGGACGGCCATCGTGCAGGCGATATTGTAAAAAGCATCCGCTCCCTGCTCGGAACTTCCGCGCCGGACATGACAGAAATCGACATCAATGATGCGATTCGCGAAGTCCTCATCCTAACCCGCAGCGAGCTCCACGAACATAACATCGCGCTCGAAACTGAATTATCCGACGGGCTGGCCCCTATCATGGGTGACCGGGTCCGGTTGCAACAGGTCATCCTGAATCTGATGATGAACGCCATCGAGGCGATGAGCGGGAATACAAACGGGCCGCGGGTGCTGCGCGTACAATCTTGGGGCGACGAGCAGGGCGCAGTGCTGATCACGATTGAGGATTCAGGTCCCGGGATCGCGCCTGAAATTATGGAGCGATTGTTCGAGGCTTTTTTTACAACAAAGCACAGCGGCATGGGTATGGGGCTTTCGATTTGCCGCTCGATCGTCAATGCCCATGGCGGTCGTCTCTGGGTATCGCCGGCGTCTCCCCAAGGGGCCGTTTTCCAATTCACCGTGCCGATCGCCGCCAAGAGCGAGGGGGTGGCCACTCACGACGTGTCTCACTATTTAGGCGGGAGATCGGCAAAAACCGCTTCTTCCCCGTAGCAGACGAGCATCGCCTATCTCGTGCTGAAAGAGCGTGATGCGCCCATCCATCGTCCATTTCGATGGATAGTATCGAAATATAATGGCTATTCACATGGGCGCCCCATGAGAAATAAAGGCCAATGCCGAATCACCGACAACAACCTCCTCTCACGCCAGCCCTACGCGCTCCGATGGAGAAATTGTAATGGGCGAGCTTGTTGCGGGCCATTGGTGCCGGACGGGCGTCGATTCCGTTCTGGTTGATGGAAGACACCAGCGTCCCCCCTCCGTCTTTCGCGACTGGGTAACAGCCGATGGATCGGCGCCAGAAGGTGCGCGTGGCTTTAAGGCGGAGAGCGGCCGCTATCATCTGTATGTGTCGCTTGCCTGCCCGTGGGCGCACCGCGCGCTCATCATGCGCAACTTGAAGGCGCTGGAGGGTATGATCGGCGTCTCGGTTGTCCATTGGCTGATGGGTGAGGACGGGTGGAGTTTTAGGCCGGGCCCTGGCGTCGTGCCCGATCCCGTCGCTCATGTACCCATGCTGCGAGATATCTATACCCTCGCCGATCCCGACTGCACTTCACGGGTCACGGTGCCGGTACTGTTCGATACCGTGAAGAGGACCATCGTCTCGAACGAATCGGCTGACATCATTCGGATGTTCAATACCGCATTCGATCATCTAGGTGCCCGACCCGGCGATTACTATCCCGCCGCCCACCGCGCCGAGATCGACGCGATCAATGCCCGCATCTATGAGACACTGAATAACGGCGTCTACAAAGCGGGCTTTGCCACCAATCAGTTAGCGTACGAAGAAGCCGTCGCCGGCGTCTTCGACACGCTCGATTGGCTCGAAGCGCGCCTCACACAGCAACCTTATCTCGTTGGCAACGAACTGACCGAGGCGGACATTCGCCTGTTCACGACGCTCGTGCGTTTCGATGTTGTTTACTACGGCCACTTCAAGTGCAACCGCCATGCGCTGACGGACTACCCGGCGCTGTGGCATTACACGCGCGCCCTTTACCAGCATCCCGACATCAAGCCGACGATCAACTTCGCCCACATCAAGGGGCACTATTACGGCAGTCACCTTTGGCTGAATCCAAGCGGTATCGTGCCGGTGGGACCGGATATCAATTTTGATCAGGTCGTGAATACCAATTTCCAAGGCGCATAATTTAGCGTTTGGGTCAGAGCATCGATCTTGTAGATCAATGCTCTGACTTTTATCTAGGCGATCTAAAAGTACGAGATCCCCTGGGTGTTTACGTAGAGCGCATAAAGCCCGTGACCGCAGGCCATGAAAAGCCGATTGCGCATGGCGCCGCCAAAGCAGAGATTGGCGCAGCGTTCGGGCAGCGCGATCCTGCCGATCAGCTGTCCGGCCGGATTATAAACATTCACGCCATCCAGCTCGGGCGTGCCCATGCCCCAGCCGCACCACAAATTCCCGTCTATATCGCAGCGTATGCCATCAGGCGTGCCGCCCGGGCCGGCATCGACAAAAAGCCGGCCATTTGTCAGGCGCGTTCCATCAACCACGTCGAAAGCGCGAATCGTCCGGTGCGGTTTGGCGCTTGATTCCACCACATAGAGCACGCTTTCATCCGGCGAAAAGCACAACCCATTTGGCCCCCGCACATCATCAGCCACGATGCTGGCCGTGCCGTCCGCATCAATCCGGTAGACGCAGGCAGGCAATTCCTGCTCCGTGATCACGCCCTCATAATATGTCTGCAAGCCGAATGGCGGATCGGTGAACCAGATGCTGCCATCTGATTTCACGATGATGTCATTTGGCGAATTCAGCCTTTTGCCTTGCCAGTTATCCATCAGCACGGTGATCGTGCCGTCATATTCCGTGCGGGTCACGCGGCGGCCCAGATGTTCGCAGGTCAGCAGCCGGCCCTGGCGGTCGCGCGTATGGCCGTTCGCCATGTTGGAGGGCTGGCAAAACGTCGCCACCGTGCCGCTTGCCTCGTCCCAGCGTAGAACCCGGTTGTTCGGAATATCGCTCCACAGCAGATACCGGCCATCGCCGAACCAAACCGGCCCTTCGCCCCAGCGTGTGCCCGTGGCCAGCCGTTCCACGCTGGCCGAGAATATCCGGTATTTCAGAAAGCTCGGATCGATGATTTCAATCGCGGGGTCGGGGTAGCGGGGGGATGGTTCCCAGGAATTCATGGCGGTCGGATCATCCTGATAAGTAGTTGGCGTTGAACGGCCCCAACCCTATATCCCGCTGGCGCCACGCGCCAGTGGCCGCCTCGACACCGCAGAAGCATTGGAGACGCATGATGAAGCATCACCCCGCCCTTACCCCCGGCCGCGTTGCCGTAATTACTGGCGCTGCGAGCGGCATCGGCCGCGCCGCCGCGCTGCGCTTCGCAAGTCTCGGGCTTAAAGTCTGCCTGGCGGACCTCGCCTCCCCGGCGCTGGATGAGGCGGCCGCCGCCGCTGCTGCCGCCAGCCCGCTCGGCGCCGCCGGCATCCTGACCGTCGCCACCGATGTCAGCGACCTCGCGCAGGTCCAGGCTTTGTGCGACCAGGTCTACGCCGCGTTCGGCGAGGTCGGCATCCTCATGAACAATGCCGGCACCGGCATCAGCGCCGGCCCGTGGAACAAGATCGACATCTGGCGCCGGCTGCTGGAGATCAATCTGTGGGGCGTGATCAACGGGGTTCAGGTTTTCACCCCGCGTATGCTCGCCCAAAAGAGCGACTGCGCGATCATCAATACCGGCTCCAAGCAGGGCATCACCTGCCCCCCCGGCAACACCGCCTATAATGTCAGCAAGGCGGGCGTGAAGGTGCTGACCGAGTCACTTGCCCATGGGTTGCGCAACGAAGAGGGCGGGAAGATCACGGCGCATTTGCTGGTGCCCGGCTCAACCCTCACCGCCATGACGGCCGCCGGCCTCAAGGACAAGCCGGAAGGCGCCTGGACCGCGGATCAGGTGGTGGACATGCTGCTCGAAGGCATGGGCAATGGCGATTTCTACATCATCTGCCCGGATAACGAGGTCACGCGCGAGACCGACAACAAGCGCATCCTCTGGGCGGCGCAGGATATCATCCAGAACCGCCCGCCTCTGTCGCGCTGGCACCAGGATTACGCGCAGAAATTCGCGCAATTTCTGGAATCTACCCCTCCCGGACTCTAATCTCCGGTTTGGAAGATGACGTTTTGCGCCCTGTCTCGGCAGACGGCGCAAAACGTCCCTTACAGTCAGAAGCCGGCGACGATTCCGTCGCTGCGCGGGTCGGCACCGCCTTCGAAGGTGCCGTTGGGGTGGCGCAGGATCGCCCCGGCATGGCCGACGCTCTCGTCGAAATCGGCGATCTGTTCGACATCATGGCCGAGCGCCTTGAGCTGGGCGATAAGCTCGGGGCTGAACCGGCTTTCCAGCTTCAGGCTCTCCGATGAATGCCCCCATGTGCGGCCCAGCAGCCAGCGCGGCGCGGTGATCGCCTGCTGCGGGTGCTGCCCGAACACGGCGACGCGGGTGAACACCGCCGCCTGGGTTTGCGGCTGGCCGTCGCCGCCCATCGTGCCATAGACCATCACCCGGCCATCGTTGAACCGGGCGAGCGCCGGGTTGAGCGTATGGAACGGCTTCTTGCCCGGCTCGAGCGTATTGATATGGGCGGGATCGAGGGAGAATGAGCAGCCCCGGTTCTGCCAGGTGATCCCGGTCTTGGGCAGGACGATGCCGCTGCCGAATTCATGGTAGATGCTCTGGATGAAGGACACCGCCCGTCCTTCGCCGTCGACCACGCCCATCCAGACCGTATCGCCGGGGCCTTTGCCGTTGCCCCAGGGCAGCGCGCGGTCGGTGCGGATCGCGGCGAGATAGGGGGCGAGGAATTCGTCGGTCAGGCAATCCTGTGCCGCGACCTTCATATGGCCGGGGTCGGTGATGTATTGGTCGCGGATGCGGAAGGCCTGCTTGGTGGCCTCGACGACCAGATGCACATGTTCGGCACTGTCGGCGGCGTATTGGCCAAGATTGAGCCGGTCGAGCAGCGCCAGGATGATCAGCGAGACCAGCCCCTGGGTGGGCGGAATCATGTTGTAGACATCGCCGAGCGAGTGCCGCAGATGCAGCGGTGTCACGCGCTGCGCCCGGTAGGCGGCCAGATCCTGCAGGCTGACCGGGCTGCCGACGGCGGCCAGATCCGCCGCGATGTCCTGCGCCAGGGCGCCACGGTAGAAGCTATCCGGCCCCTCCTGGGCGATGCGCTCAAAGGTCACGGCCAGACGCGGCTGGCGGAAGCGCGCCCCCGCTGCAGGAACCTGGCCGTCCTCTGTATAGGTCTCGCGGAAGCCCGGCTGGCCGATCAGCTCGGCCAGTTTCTTGCGCGTGTTTTCCGCCTGCAATTCCGTGACGGGCACGCCCTCGCGCGCGTAATGGATGGCATCGCTGAGCAGCCGTGAGAGCGGCAGCTTGCCGCCGATCTCGCGTGCATATGTGTATGCCGCGTCCCAGCCGGAGATGGTGGCCGCCACCGTATTGGCCGCCAGCGGCCCGCGATGCGGGATCGAAGCATGGCCGCGCGACTGGTAGAAATCGCGCGATACGGCGTGGGAAGCCGTGCCAGCGGCCTCGATGCCCAGCGGCTCCTGGCCAGGGACGGAGATGGTCCAGAAACCATCGCCGCCGATGCTGTTCATGTGCGGATAGGCCACGGAGATCGTGGCGGCGGCGGCGATCATGGCTTCGACGGCATTGCCGCCATCGCGCAAGACGGCGAGCGCCGATTGGGAGGCAAGCGCATGCGGGGCGACGGCCATGCCGCGGGTTGCCTGCAGGGAGTGACGCATCAAAAAATCCTTGGGTAGCAAAGGGCGAAACTGCCGGTCCGCGGGGATATAGGGACCATGGGCCGAACCGCAAGACGTTTAAACAGTAAGGGCGCTACCAGCGGTAACTGGCAGCGCCCTATTTTGTGGATGCGGTCTGCCGATCAGACCCGGTTCAGAGCGTCCCGGCCGGTAACGGTGACCTTGGCCTGCACGCCTGCCGAAGCAAGCCAGCGGCGGCGCATCGGCTTGAGCACGAACACGGCGAGGATGGCGGTCAGGAAATTCATCGCGATGACCAGCTCGAACACCGGCATCCAGGACCCCGTCGATTTATGCAGCAGCGCGGCGAGCGGGCCGCCCACCACCGAAGCCGCGCCAAAGGCCAAATAGAGGAAGCCGTAATTCGAGGTGGCGTGTTCGGTGCCGTACGTGTCGGTCAGGGTCGAGGGGAAGAGGGAGAAAATCTCGCCCCAGCCGAAGAAGACCACGCCGGACAGCAGCACGAACAGCGTCGCGTCACCGCGCGTCAGCAGCCAGATGGCGATGGCCGCCCCTTCGATGGCGAAGGCGAGGAACATGGTGTTTTCACGGCCAATGCGATCCGACACCCAGCCGAAGAACGGGCGGGTCAGCCCGTTGGTGATACGGTCGATCGACAGCGCCAAGGGCAGTGCCGGCAGGCCGAAGACCAGGGAGTCAGCCAGGCCCCAATCGCGGGAGAAAGCGCCGAACTGGGAGATGACCATCAGGCCCGAGCTTGCCATCATCGTCATCATCACGAACATCAGCCAGAAGATCGGGGTACGCAGCATCTGGCCGGAGGTGTAGCTGCGGGTGCTCTCCTTCACCGCCGGGTGGGCGGCCATCGTCTTGCGCTCCATCGCCACCTGCCAGGCCGGATCCGGGCGCTTCAGGCCAAGCGCCGCGGCAATCCCAACCACGCCAAGGATGATGCCCCACTGCAGCAGTGCATGCTGGTAGCCCGATGCCTTGATCGCCTCGGAAATCGGGAAGGTGGTAAGGACAGCGCCAAAGCCGTAGCCGGCGGCGACCATGCCGGTCGCGAAGCCGCGCCGGTCAGGGAACCATTGCACCATGTGGCCCACCACGCCGACATAGATCATGCCGGTGCCGATGCCGCCGAACAGGCCGTAAGTAAGGTAGAGCCCCATCACCGTGCTGACATGCGCGGCCAGAACCCAGCTCAGCCCCGTGCACAGCGCGCCCGCCGAGAGCAGCAGGCGCGGCCCGAATTTCTCAATCAGCCAGCCCTGGAAGGGGCCCACGAGGGTTTGCAGCACGACCAGAATTGAGAAGGTCACCTGGAGGGTCGGCAGTCCGACATGAAGCCCCGCCGTCATCGGTTTGGTGAACAACGCCCAGACATATTGAGGGCTGGAAATTGCCGCCATGCAGACCAGCCCCAATACAAGTTGGAGCCAGCGGGTCATCGGGTTAGTCGTCGTCATTCGAGATTCCTTTTTGCCCACATAGTGGGCGGTTAGCCATAGTCTGCACATTGAGTGGGCTGATTAAAACGAACGGCTTCCTACGGTTTCTGCGGATAATGCAGGCCGCACGGTGCCGAAAGGCGCGCAGGCGCGCCGGGAAAGAAAGAAGCCCACTTTGTCATGCATAAAACAAAGCAAAAACCGTGCCGATATTCGGCTTCAACCGGCGGAGATGGCGCTGGCCGGCGGCACCAGCCCGTGTCTCATGCAGCCCTCGTAATACAGGATTTCATGGTGGCGGCGGCCATTTCCCCAGGTCGCCGCTTCCTGCATTTGCTTGTAGCGTTGCTGGAGCAGATATTTCAGCTTGCGTGGCCAGGGCATGCGGGTGAGGAACGGGGCGAGTGCGGGGTGCCGGCGTGCCACGGCCAGATATGTTTCATATTCTGCCGGTCCCCAGGGCAAGAAATGCCCATGCCAGGGCTTCGGGCTGCCCATATAATGGATGATGCGCGGGGCAATGGCATGCTCAAGCCTGGCATTACGCAGGAAAATTGGGAAATTCCAGGTCAGGGACATTGGGATACGCCGGTCCATCGCGACCAGATTCAGCGCATCCTGGTCCGGATAGAGCGAGCGGCCGTGCAGTTTCTGGAATAGCGCCCAGGAACTCACGGCCGATCTCGTCCCAGCCCGTACGGTTGATACGCAACACGCCGCTATTGAAATAGTTGCGCTGCCTTGTGCCATCCAGCCCAAGTGAGGCGAAATAGCTGACCAGCTTGTGGTCGCTCCGCCCATCGCTCCGTAAGGAGAAGGTCATAGGGTCGCTGGTGGCGCAGAATTGCCCTGCTGGCACCTGGGCCTGCAGCAGCGGCGTGAGCGCGCCCGTGATCTGCGTATCGCCATCAATATAGAGCAGCTGGCCATAATCAGCGGGGACGATACGGTCCAGGAACAGGCGCGCCAGCATCGCATCGGCACCGTCCAGCCGGTCTGGTGGCACGGACAGGAAGCGGATTCCTTCCACGGCACTGGCTCGTACGAAAGCCTCTTCCTGCTGTGCTGAGCCGCCAATGCTGAAGATCGCCACGTCAGCGATGTCCGCCGGCGTATGCAGCCGGGCCTGCATGGCGCTGACGAAGGTCGGGAACAGATAACCTGGATCGGTCGTGTAACAAATGCAACAGCTCGGCATCACGGTCGCCCCTTTTCGGCTGGGCGTTCCGCCTGCAAGCCTGGATCACGGAAGAACCCGTCCATCCAGCAATACACGTATTTGTGCGGTCATAAAACGGCCTGTCCTTCCGAGAGGCGGCGCCGACTTAGGGCGCGCAGGCCGCGCAATACGGTATCCTCCAGCCCGTGCGGGCACCCCGCCAGACGCCAGGAAAGCAGCAGGCAGATGGTGTAAACCGTTATCCCAGTGCCAACGAGAAGCAGTAGCCGCAGAACGTGAGAGACCGTAGCGTGATGAATTTGCAGTGAGGCATCCACCCAAAGCACCGCGCCCAGCATCACCAGGCAAGAGATAATAGCACGCAGATTCACAGCAAATTGCGTGGCGAGGGAGAGGCCGGAGAGTTTGCGGATGCTCGCCATGCAAAACAAAGCCGTCGCCGTTTCCGAGACCAGCCTGGCGACGATGACCCCCGCGAAGCCATATTCAATTGCACCAACAATGACCAAGGGAAGTTTCACCAGAAGCTGCACCGTGTTGCGCCATGCGATTTCCCGCGTTTGCCCTAGCGCCATGCCCAGAGGGGTAAGCAATATGCCGAACAGATAAGGAATGAGGCTGAGCGAAAGCCATTTGAACAGCGGCACCGCACTTGCCCATTTCGGCCCAAGCAGCACCATGACCAGAGGCTGCGCGACCGCCGCTTGGCCCGCAAGCAGCGGCAGGCCGATGGTCACGACGGCGCTGGCCGCGCTCTGATAGCTTTCGCGCAGCCGCGCCTTGTCCTCGCGCATCAGCGCGAAGGCGGAGAGCAGAGGCCGCAGCACGGGGCCGAACAAGGCATTGAGTGGAATGAAGGTGAGGTTGTTGGCCGTGGTGAACAGCCCCAGCCTCGCCACCGGCATTAGTTTGCCCAGCAACAGCTGGTCAGATTGGAAATTCACCGCCATGATGATCTGCGAGAGGCTGATCCAGCCGAGGAAGCCGCTGAACAGCCGCCAATCCCGTAGTGACAGGCGCGGGCGGTAAGGGATGAAGATATAGCCGAGCAAAGATATGCTGACCGGTGCGACGATGGTGCAGAGCGCGATGGCCCAGTAGGAGCGTGTGAGATAAGCGGCGACGCTGCCGACCAGAAACGCAAGCCCCTTGCCGCCCAGTTCAAAACAGAACTCATATCTGAAATTCAGCGCTTTTGCATATTCGGCCAGGCGTGGATTCTGCAGTCCGCGCGCCGCCGGCGCCAGGCTCAGGATCTGAATCAGCGGGGTCAGCTCAGTGTGTCCGTACCAGCGCGCGAAGGGGACGGCGAGGCCGGTGCAGAGCGCGCAGAGCAGCAGGCCGCGCAGCAGGCTGATGGTGAAGGCGGTGTGGAAATGGTGCGGTTCTATTTGCGGCAATTGTACGAGCGCCTGGCTGAGTGGCAGCTCCAGCGCCGCTTCAAGGATTGTCACCATGGTCATGGCGATGGCGGCCAGGCCGAAATCCACGGGGGTCAGCAACCGCGCCAGAATCAGCATGGCGCAAAGATCGATGACCCGGCTAAGCAGACGCGCGGCGACCATAAGTGCTCCGCTGAGCGCGGTTTTATGGCCTAGCATGCCTGTTCCAGATTGGTGGCTGGCGCCTCCTCCTCCACTCGCTGCCCATGAGCCACATGCGCGCTTCACGGGCAGAAATTCACCGCGCGGCAGCGCGTCGGTCACACGGTGGGCGAAATCCCCCATCTTCGGCGGTTCCCTCGTTCCGGACTGGCATTGGCGTCAATTGATGCGGAACCAGTTGGTGAATAGCGGCCGGCGCCGCATGGTGCCGAGGAAATAGGTATCGGTGTGGCCATAGCTGGCGACATCGGCGCCGTTGATGATCAGCCCGTGCGGCTTGTCCAACGTCTCAATCAGCTCTTTATGCAGCTCGAAGGCGCGGCGCATGGTGTGCGAGACATTGACCACCGAGAGGATCAGATCCGCGAAACTGCCCAGCAACAGCCCGTCAGAGACGATGGGCAGAGGCGGGCTGTCGAGAATCAGATAATCGAATTCGGCTGCCAGTGTCTTGATGATATTGGCCAGCGTGGGTTCGTCCAGCCGCGCCCTGTACACCGACCAGGCGCAGCCGGCGGTTAGCACCTGGAAGTTCCCGCCCGGCCAGGGTTGCAGTTCCGGGCGTACGCCGGTGCGCACCCAGTCCGTCAGGCCGGGGAGGCCCGCGAAATTCACCAGGTTTTGCAAACGGCTGGCATAGATATCGCAATTCAGAAGCAGCACGCGCTTGCCATCTTCGGCCAGGCTCTTGGCGAGATTGGCGGCGATGGTGCTCTTGCCGTCCTGCGGATTGGCCGAGATCACCAGGATGGTGGTGGCGTCGTGGTTCGGATCGGTATGACGGTAGATATTGCGCTTGATCATCTGGAAGGATTCGGAGAAGGCGTTGAAGCTGCCCGGCGCAGGCAGTCTGGCCTGGGTAATGCTGCCGGGCAGTGCCGGATCCTGGCGCGGCACCGCGCCATAGACCGGCAGTGCGACGCTGCGGCGGATTTGCTCTTCACTCTCATAACGGCCGGAAAATCTCTGTTGCGCGAAGATCAGGGCCAACCCCGCAATGAAGCCCCCGAGCGTCCCGGCGATAACAGTGAGCACCAGGTGCGGTGAGGTGACGCCGAGTGGTAGTTGCGATGGAGTAACGATGCGCGTATCGATGATCGTCGCGGCTTCGGAAATCTGCGCCTGCTCTGCTTTCTGTGTCAGCAGATCATAAAGCTGGCCGAGCTCGCCGGAGGTACGTTTCAGTGATTCCACTTGTAACAATTCCGCAGGCTGATTCTTTAGCTGGTCACGGTAGCTGGAGATCAGCTTGTCGATGTCGGCCAGATTATGGGAAGCTGCTTCCAGGTCGTTCTCAATGAGGGATTTGATGGAGGTGCGCAGCTGCGCCACCTGGGCTTGCTGGATTTTCACATCCTGTGCACCCTGCGTAAATTCAGCCTCCAGCTGGCTTAACTTTACCTGGGCCTCCGAGAGCGAGGTGCCGAGGGAGGCTAGCAGGCTATCGTCGGTCTGGCTGATCAGATATTGGTTCACCGAGCCGCCCTTGGCGGTGAGCATGCTGTTCATTTGCTGCAGCGCCTGCATCCTCAGCAACAGGGCGGCGCGCTGGTGCTGCAGGTCGGTCATTTGCGTTACCGCGGCCTGCGTGCTCTGCTGTGGGTCGATGATGCCCGTTTTCGCCTGATAGTTAGAGAGGCTGCTGTCTGCTACCGCCAATTGCTGGGAGACTTTGGCGAGCTGACTGGTGACGAAGCTTTCTGTCACCGTGGCGGCTTCAGTTTTCCATTGCAATTGCGTAGCGATATAATCCTGCATCATCTGGTTGACGAAGAGCTTGGCCTGGTAAGGGTCTGACCAGCGGAACTGTAGTGCGGCGAGCTTCGTTGGCTGGGTGGGTGGGCCGCCGGCATTCACGCTGAACGCCCCGCCGATCAATTTTTTGGCCAGCGCATCCGGTGACACGATGTCGAGACTATAGCTGAGGCCCGGCTTCACTTTGGCCGGCGCGGCTGTGGGTGTTTCCAGATTGCTGGGGGCGGCATTATCCTCATCCGGCGGGGCAAAGCGCACCAGCAGCGCGCCGGCCGGGCTGTGCGCCATTTGGCCGATGGTTCCAGTGAGTACGGGCTTTGCGGCGCCGAACAGGTCGACCGACGGCATAAAGCCTGTAGCTGTTGTCCGGTCCCGTCTCCAGCCGGTAATGGCCAGTCAGAGTGGCGTTCACCACCTGAAGGGATTGAGGACCGGGCTGGAAGGAACTGGTTTTACCGCCATCGTAGAAGAGCCAGCGCCAATAGGTCAAACGCGGTTTGTCAGAGGGACGCAGCGTGGTGTTTAACCCTGTTTCCAGCATCGCGCGCTTGATCAGCGTGCCGGTGGTCAGCAGCTCTATCTGAGTCTCCACGTCGCTCTGCGTGGAATAGGCGGAGAGATTGACGGTGCCGTCGGCATCGCCCGCGTTGGGGCCGCTTTGTTCGGTTTCACCCAGATAGAGCGCGCCCTGGGCGGTGAATTGCGGTGTCGCAAAAAGCGCATGCAGAAGAGCGGCGCCCCGGCCAGGGCCGTGAAGAGCAGGACAGTACGCGCGCGGCGGCGTAAAGTGCGGATGAACTGGCTGATATCGGCCGTGTCATAGGGTTCACGAAATTCAATGGCAGGCAATTGCGCCGTCATCGTCTTCTCCTTTGTTCGCTACGACAGGTATGTTGCTCGACACGAACGGATCGAGGAGATCCATCAAGGTGGCGCGCAAGGGTAGAATTAATAGGCTCCAGTTGGCCACTGCGGTGAGTGGCATGAACAGAAGGCCGGCACGTCGCTGTGTCTTTGTAACGTCATGGGATATTGTCGACGAAGCTAAACAACTTGAGGTAGCGTCTGTGGCCATTAACAGAACCAAAAAATTTCTGGACGAATTCAAAATACTTAAAAAACATCCAAGTATTTTCGAAAGACGTCATAAACTCGTCCTGATGTCGCCGTACTGCAGGGAATTGCGGGTTGTACAAATCCGGAGACATGTTCTTCTCACTTCCTGATCTCTACGGCAAAGTCGAAGCCGTCGTGGAATAAAGAAAAGACTTACCACTGTAATACCCGGGCCGAATAACATAAAACAATAGACCATTTGGCCGTAACGTTACACCATAACGGCGTATAAGTTTGGAGAAATGAATGTGTTGTACGCCAACTTTACGTGCCTTAACGTAATGGCGTTGTTCCGGCTATCCCGCCACGCCTTGCCTGCCGAATTTCCGGGAGGACTTATCGTCAATGATCACCGTAATTGGCGGTTTGCTGCTTCCACTTTGCCTGTGGTTCTGGCGCCGCCCCGCCGTTTTGCTGATGCTGGTGCTTGTCTATTCCGTGTTCTCCGCCGCGGCGTTGGTGGTGATTGGCGGCTTTGGCGTTACACCGGCCCTGATGCCGACGTCGATGTTCATTGGGCTGTTTCTGTTCAATGCCATTAATGGTGTGCGTTATCCCGCCGAGCGGCCGGCTTTGCTGCTGTTGCTCCCGTTCATCTTGGTCATCTGCGGCGCTCTGTCCAGTTCCATCGTTATGCCCCGTTTGTTTGAGGGCGAGGTTCTGGTCTGGCCGCAAAAGGTAACAGCATTCTTTGTCCGCTCGCCGTTGGCACCCAATGCCGGCAATATCACCCAGGACATGTATCTGTTGGCCGACGCATTGCTGACCGTTACGGCCGCGTTGTATCTCACGCGCCCTGGGAAGCTGCTGGCGCGGTTGGTGGATTGTTATTTCGTTAGCGCTCTCATCGTCGTCGCGATCGCGCTCTGGCAATTCGCCGGGGCGATGCTGCATATTCCATATCCGGACCAGATTTTTCTCTCCAATCCCGGCTGGACCATCCTCTCCGACCAGACGATGGGCTGGCTCAACCGTCTGAATGGTCCGTTCAGCGAACCCGCCGCGCTCTCCGGCTACATGTGCGGCGCACTCAGCGCTGCGGGCTGGGTGGTGCTTAATGGCGACCGCCGTCTGCTGCCGCAGCTAACCTTTTGGGGCGCACTCATTGTGGCGCTGCTGACCACGGCTTCCACCGGCTATATCACATTAGCGGCTATGGGCACGCTGCTGGTGCTGCGCAGCACCTTAGCCGCCAGTCCGGCCCTGCGCTGGCGCATGGCGGCTGGGTTGGCGCTTGTGCTGGTTCTGGGCGGGCTGGCGGTGGGGCTGGTGCCCGTTGCTGCGCCGGGCGTGGCCAGGGAGGCGGCGCTGGTTCTGGAGTCGACGTTGAACAAGACACAATCTTCCTCCTACCAGGCGCGCTCTACTGTCGACCAGGACAGTCTGCAGGAAATGGGCGCAACCTACGGGCTTGGAGTGGGTTGGGGCAGCAACCGTTCCTCCAGCCTGCTGCCTGGGTTGTGCGCCGCCATCGGGTTGTGGGGTATTGGCGGGCTGGTTTGGTTCGCGCTTTTGCTGACTCACCGGGCACGCCGGGCGATGCGTCTGACCGCCGACCCCACTCTGCATTATGCCATACGCGGCAGCGCCGCAGCTTTGATCTCGAACCTGATCTCCGCCCTGCTTGCAGGTCCCACCATCTCTTCGCCGGATTTCTATCTGCTGCTGGCGATGCTGGTGGCCGCTACGGCACGTGCGCAGCGTGAGGCCATAACGCAGCGGCGCAAGGCGCCAGCGGCGGGGATCCTCCGAGCTGGGCGGATCGGCGCATGAGTCTGTTCATTAACGGCCGTTTTGCAACCCAACCGCTCTCCGGCGTACAGCGTTTTGCTATGGAAACAACACGGGCTTTGCAGGCGCGTAATCCGTGCTACGCGCTGCTCACCCCGCCGGGTGGCAGCGCCTCCTGGCTCGGGGCGCGCGAGGTTGGGGCACGTCAGGGCCAGGGCTGGGAACAGCTGGACCTTCCCCGTGCCGCTTCTGGCGGATTGCTGGTTAATCTCGGCAATACCGGCCCGCTCCTGGCCCGGCGGCAACTTGTCGTCATCCATGATGCCGGGGTCTTCAGTACGCCGGAGGCCTATTCGCGTAAGTTTTGCCTCTGGTACAAATTCCTGCAGTCTGCACTGATTAGGCGGGGCGCCGCCATCATCACCGTTTCTGAATTCTCCCGGCAGGAGATTTTGCGCCATTTGCCTGCGCGCCCAGCGCAGGTGCGGGTGATGCCGGAAGGTGCGGACCATATGCGGCGCATTGGCGCGGAGCCGGGGATGCTTGCCCAGCACGGGCTTGAGCCTGGGCGTTTTGTGCTCGGCGTCGGTACGCCGGCGATGCATAAGAACCTGGCCGCTTTGGGGTTTCTGGCCCAGCGGTTGCAGGAACGCGGCATTCCGCTGGTGATAGCCGGTGGCATGCGCGGGGCGGCCTTCCATGCGGCACGGCTGCCACAACTGGCCCGCTATATAGGCCGGGTCAGCGATGCGCAGTTGAAAGCCCTTTACCAGGGGGCGGGTTGCTTCGTCTTTCCCTCGCGCTATGAGGGCTTTGGCCTGCCGCCGTTGGAGGCCATGGCCTGTGGCTGCCCGGTTGTCGCCGCTGATATTCCCGTCTTGCGCGAGGTGTGCGCCGATGCGGCGCAATTCTGCGACCCAGACTCGCCGGAGGATATAGCCGCGCAAGTGCTGGCCGTGCTGGATTCACCCGCCCGGCGGCAAGAGTTGTGCGAAGCCGGTAAGGCACGCGCCGCGGCCTTCACCTGGGCGCGTGCCGCCGCCGCGCTGGATGACATTGCCAAAGATCTGCAGGCGCAGGCATGAAGATCGCCATCCTGCATGGATGGTAGTTGAAGGCAGAGGGACGCCATGCGAATCATGCATCTTCTGAATCATTGCGGTAAGGCCAACGGACACGTGAATGTCTCGGTAGATCTCGCCTGCACGCAAGCGCGGATGGGTCACGCCGTTGCATATGGTTGCGCCGATGGTGATTTCCTTGAGCTACTGCGCGGTGCCGGTGTGCGGCTCTACCGGATCGAACAGCCGCACCGCAATCTGCCGGATTTTTTGCGCGCCAATTGGCAATTGCTGAGGGCAATCCGCGATTTCCGTCCAGATGTGCTGCATGCGCATATGGCCGCGCAGAGCGTTCTGGTGCAGCCTTACCGGCTGCTCGGCTACAAGTTTGTTACCACTTTGCATAATGAATTTGATCGTTCCGCCTGGCTGATGGGGCTGGCCGGGCGTGTCGTCACCGTTAGCCAGACGGGCTATGAATCCATGCGCCGGCGCGGCGTGCCGGAAGAGTGCATCCATATTGTACAGAACGGTTCTGTCGGCTCACCACGCTTGCGCCCGGATTTCTCCCTGGCCGAGCTGGCTCGCCCGGCGGTTCTCACCGTCTGTGGCATGCATCCGCGCAAGGGGATCGATGATCTGCTGCGCGCATTTGCCCAGCTGCGCCTAACCAACCCCGAGGCGCATCTCTATCTTGCCGGAGAAGGGCCGATGCTGGAGGCATACAAGGAGCTTGCTGCACAGCTTGGTCTCGGTAGTTCAGCCATTTTTCTGGGCTTCTGTGACGACCCGCGCCAATATCTCTTCGCGGCCGATATTTTTGTTCTTGCCTCGCATGCTGATCCCGGCCCGCTGGTGATCGCAGAGGCGCGCAGTGCCGGATTGCCGATCATTGCCACGAATGTGAACGGTATTCCGGCGATGCTTGACTATGGCGAGGCCGGAATATTGGTGCCGCCGCACCAGCCGGAAGCTCTGGCCGCGGCGTTGCGTCGCCTTCTTAACGACCCGGCCTTGCTCCGCGGTTACGCCGCCCGTGCGAAGCAGGGTTCGGAACGGTTCACGGTTGAGCGCGTCTGCCGAGATATGGAGAAGATCTACGCAGAAATGCTGTAAGCCCAAGAAAACACTCAGTGCGGCTCCAGAATGCCCGCACAGCCATACTCTCTCGGTATCATCTTCATTTTCAGGTGAACAAGGCTAAACCAGGAGAGCTTGTGCAGGCTCTGGGTCGTTGAGATCATGATGTTCCGATGCCGTGCCGGATGAGGCCGGTATTGTCCAGATTGATGAGTTGGCCGGTCACCGGAGCAACAGCCTTTCGGAGATTTTGCCATGCGTCAAAAGTCTAAGCGCGTTGCATATAAACCTTAAAGCCATATTCCCGGTTTGTTTTTAAAGCGTTAAGATAATTCATAGTCCATTCAAGCATTCTTAGACGATGTTCATGTGGCAGCGCGGTAGCGGATCGCAACGATAAGCGGCTTTCCTATCGAATGACAACTGTTTTGAATTCGTCTTCCAATGTCGGCACTACCTGGACCTATTTCCGAGCGAGCGCGGCTGGCTTCGGCGTTGGTTGAAAGCAGGAAGGAAGGAAGTTCATGTTCATGAACCTCATCGGTGTTTTGCAAAGAACACCCATTTACGCCGAAGGAATGCTGCGGTCGGTCGGTACTGCGTTCGCTCGTGCGCCTACCGTGATGTTTTCTCTGGCGGCCGAAGGGGCGGATTTTATCGTGGTCCAGGTGGCAGCTTTGGCCGCCAATTCCGCGCTGCAGCACGATGGCGGGATGTCCTCCCTTGTCGGTATTGTCGGCGCCAATGCCGTTGGTTTCGCCTGCTATTTCAGCTTTCGTTACGGAGGGATGTACGAAATCTGCGCGATTCGGAATGAAACGCGCGTGATCAAGGCGATGTTCGTGCGATGGAGCGCCTTATGCCTATTGCTCGCACTTTCCGCCGTGCTTCTTCACCATAGCGGGGAAAAGGCGAGGCTTTGGCTGCTCCTTTTCTATAGCGTCGGTCTGGCGGGGTTGTGTGCCGAGCGGTTCATCCTCGCCCGACTGGTGCGCGGCTGGCTCGCGCAAGGTAATCACGTGCATTCCATTGGCATCGTTGGCAGTGGGGAGCTTGCCCAGCACTTGGCTGGCCGTCTGGCGGGCAATGCGGCGGGGCTAGAGCTTGCCGGCCTGTTTAGCGATCATCAGCCCACAGAGGGGGTGCGCACCCGTGGTGTCGCGGAATTGCTTGAGCTTGCGGGCCGGGATGTCATTGATACCGTAATTATCGCCGAACCGGAAATGCCGGCGGATCAGTTGCTCGTTCTTGTTCAGCAGCTCAGGCAGCAGCCTTTGAGTATTTATCTGATGCCTGGCGCCATCGCCTTCGCGCCGCTGGGGCGCGCTTGGCAAGACAGCCAAATGCTGCCCGGGCTCAACCTCTTTCCGCTTGTTGACAGACCGATCAATGAGATGTCGCTGCTTGTCAAAAGCGCGGTCGACAGGTTAACGGCGTTGCTGCTTCTTATTGTCCTGACACCGGTGATGCTGATCTGTGCCGCCGGGATCCGCCTCTCTGGCCCGGGGCCGATCCTGTTTCGCCAGAAGCGCATCGGCTACAAGGGAAGAAACTTCATGATCTTCAAATTCCGGACAATGCATGTATCGGAGCGTCCGAACGTGAAGCTGACTATGAAGAACGATCCACGAGTTTTCCAATTCGGGAAGCTTCTGCGCAAGGCCAGCCTCGATGAACTTCCGCAACTCTTCAATGTGCTGAGGGGGGAGATGTCGCTTGTTGGGCCGCGGCCTCATATGCCACAGGCAACTGCCGCCGGACGGCTGTATTTCGAAGCTGTCAGCGACTATGCAGCGCGTCACCGTGTCAAGCCAGGCATTACCGGGTGGGCGCAAGTGAATGGCTGGCGCGGGCCGACGGAAACAATCGATCAGATCAAAGCCCGTGTCGCGCATGATCTCTATTACATCGAAAACTGGTCTCTGTTTCTTGATCTCTTGATAATGTTGAGGACATGTTTTGTCCTTTTTGGAAAGGACGTATTCTAAATGCCTCGTTCAGTTCTCTGTCCCTCACGCACGGGTCGCGCATTGCTGCTCAGGCGTTTCTGTTCGGTCCTGTCGGCTTGTACGGTGCTGGCCGGCTGCGCCTCAACCTCCGATCAGGCCTCCGGAAACCTGTCGTCAACACTGGGAAGTGCGGTTGTTTCTAGCGAAACGAAATCCCTTTCTCCGGAACAAATGTCGCAAGTTCTGGACCAGCGGACCAGTACCGCCTACCATCTGGGGCCCAACGATGTTATTGCCGTTTCAATCTATTTGCATCCCGAATTGAGTGTGCCTCAGCAGGCAAGTGGCGGCGCCATCAATGGCGCGCTCATCACCGGAGATGGCGATGTACAGTTGCCTCTCGTCGGCAACGTCAATGTCGGTGGCAAAACATTGGCGGAGGCTCAGAGGACCATCACCGCGGCCTACGGCGCCTATATCGATGACCCGAAAGTGGCGGTAGAACTCGCCCAGGCACAGAGCCTGCGCTACTATCTCCTCGGCGCATTCACTGATCCTGGAGTGAAATATCCGGTCCATTCGCTCACTTTACTCGACGCCTTGGCGCTGGGAGGGAGTGTTAATCTATCCACGGCGGATCTCTACCAGGCCTATGTCGCGCAGGGTAAAGTGAAACTTCCAGTTGATCTTCATGCGCTGCTGGTCAACGGTGACTTGACTCAGAATGTTACGCTTACGCCAGGAGATGCTATCGTTATTCCCTCATCATCCAACGAGAATGTCTATGTCTTGGGCGCGGTTGGTAAGCCGGGCGCCGTGCCCTTCGCCAATGGCAACCTATCGCTCCTGCAGGCCTTAAGCCAATCCGGCTTTGATTTGACGAGCTATTCCCAGGCGCAGCTAGCCAACGTCCATATCCTCCGGTCTCATGGATACACCGCGCAATATATGATCGTTAATGCGCGGGCAATTCTTGACGGCAAGGCGGCGTTGTTCCTATTGGAGCCGGGAGACGTTGTCTTCGTGCCGCCGAATGGAATTGCGACCTGGAATGAGGTCCTCAACATGGCGCTTCCGTCGTTGGAGACGATTTCTGCCTTACTTAATCCATTCGTACAGATTACATATCTGTCACGGAACAATGGTAATTGATGCGAATAGAAAACGATATTGTAGGCGCACAATATATCGCCGCTTTGTGCAGGCAGCCGAGGTGAGCGAGTTGGTGAAATAGCCGGCCCGTTTAAAGGTTGATGGCGGCGCTCATTACGCCGCGGCAGGGCGTGTGGCCTTCAGCACCTCACTCACCAGCGCTGACCTATTGCCCCTCGTCTAGAACCTTACCTGGTGCGGCGTGCTGATATCAGTGCGCGGAGAAATGTCGGCGGTGTCGCGCTGGCATGGTCGGCGTTGTTTCTGTCGCCTGATAGCGACGTAAAAAGTGCGGTCGCACACCAGCTCTCGGCGCAATTAAAGGTAGAGTGTTCATGCGTAATTCGTGTACGAATTGAATTAGGACATTTATGTCCAGGCGTTTGGAATTCTGCAAGGCAACAGAATTGTGCATTTAATACGCCGTCTAACTTATCGATTTTCCAAAAAGAAACTTCAATTTCAATCAAATCGTTGCCCGCTCTGGAGTAGGCGATGCCGCTGCGGCCGCGTTCATCAATTCAAGCATGTTGATCGGGCATGAAATGAACTGCGCGAGGAAAGGCCTTGTAGTCGTTAGAAATGTGTAAATAATTATGATAATGGTCCAAGAATTTCAGAAAGCCTTTCTGGGCCTATTCGAACAATTGTAACCATTTTGGGTCGAAATACGTTTTTTAATAGTAATATAGTGGAAATCTGTGATATCGAAGCAGCATACATCTGGGTGATGTATCTAAAAAATGGGGGTCGCTATGAAAAATGATATAGCATCCGCAGGACTTGGATCAGCGCAGCGGAAATTGAGAAGTAGCGCTGTCGGGGTGATACCCCCGGTGAACGTTTCAACATGGCGGGCCGGCAGCTCAGGGACGCAGACGCGCCAAGCTGCTGGAATCAAGGCGGCTTTGGTAGATTGTTATTGTCTGAGCAGGGACTGCATCATTGGTGCCATTCATGCTTTAGGAAGCGATATCAATATCGTTCCATTTTCGTCGATCTGCGAGTGCATTACTTATCTTGGAAACGATCTCGATATCATTGTCTATTACTGCCATGACGATAACTCGCTTGAACATTTGACGGGGCAGGAAGTTACAACGCTTCGTCAAGCCTTTTCGGATGTTCCGATTATTGTTCTGTCTGATGCCAAGATGGCTTCGCAGCCGAGAATGGCGAGAGCCGTCCTTCGCTCGGGAGCGCGCGGCTTCATCCCGACGCGAACCATCGAAATGCCGATTGTTCCGGCAGCGATCAGGTATGTCTCTGAGGGTGGAACGGTCGTGCCAATCGATATTCTGTTCTTGGATAAGGCGGAATATGACGAACCGCAGGACCAGGAGATAATTACCGCTGGCTTGACATCGCGTCAGATGGCCGTGCTCGCGCATCTTCGCCAGGGCAAGCCGAACAAAATTATCGCCCACGATTTGCGCATGAGCGAAAGCACTGTGAAGGTGCACATACGTAATATCATGCGCAAGATGGGCGCGACTAACCGGACCCAGGCCGTTTATAAGGCACGCCAGTTTAACGACAGCCAGGAGACGCCCGTATTTAATTCATAACGATATTGAGGAATGATTTCACTGAAGGCCCTGGGCACGACATGCCCGGGGTTTTCAGTGCATAATACGACCGCTAGTATGTTTTGAAAAAATTTCAGAGGGGCAGGGCGCCGCTCTTAATGTCGGCCAGAAGATCGTTCGTGCAGGGTATATAGGCTTGCGCCGCTCGATCATCGAACCAGAGCTGCTCCACCGCCACGCCGCCATAACCCTCCGCCGCCAGCCGTCCCGCGGCAAGCTTGAAGGTGCCTGTCCGCTCGATGGAAGAGCACAGCCGGATGAAGACGGGGCGGGCATAGCTGGGCAGGTTTTCGTGCACATGGTGCCGGAGTGCCGCCAGGTTGAAATCAGGTTCGGCTGCAATCGCCGCCATGCCGGCGCGGCCCTCCTGGCCAGGGATGTGAACGCCGAACACCACGGCGTCCATGACTCCCGAAAAGGACGAGATCGCATCGGCGACTTCCGAGGCGGAGATGTTCTCGCCCTTCCAGCGGAAGGCGTCGCCCAATCTGTCCACGAAATAGTAGAATCCGTCCTTGTCCCGGCGCATAAGGTCACCAGTGCGGTACCAGAGATCATCAGCGCAAAAAACGTCGCGCGCCAATTTGGTGTCGGAAAGCGCCGTGTCGGTATAGCCTTCGAAACGCCGTGCCGGCGAGGCGCTCTTTGCATCGAGCCTGCCGAGCGTCTCGCCAATCTCGCCGGTAGCACAGGGGATGCACCGTCCGTCTTCGTCGCGGATGAGGCGCCCAGTTTCGGGGTCGCAGCGGACGAGCGCCACGGGGAAGCGGTGCGCGAGAAACCCAGGCACGTGGCCGATAGCACCCGGCCGGCCCGCGCAATTGTAAAGCGACACGGCCCCCTCGGTCATGGCATAGAATTCGATAATCCGGGGAATACGGAAGCGTGTCTCGAAGCCTCTCCACACCTCCTCACGCAAGCCATTGCCGCAGCACAGGCGCAGCTGATGGCTCGTCTCCAGGGGCTGTGGTGGCGCCCGCAGCAGGTAACGGCACAGCTCGCCGATATACTGAAAAATGGTGGCGCCGGACTCCACGACCTCAGGCCAGAAGCGCTGGGCGGAAAAGCGGCGGCGGATATACACGGAGCCGCCATGGACGAGCACAGCCCCAATGGCGCTAACCCCGCCGGTGCTGTGATACATCGGCAAGCAGTTATAGAGCCGGTCGCTGGGCTGGGTGTTCATCAGTCCCGCGAACCAGTAGCTCCACTGCAATATGCGGGCATGGCTGACCTTGGCCGCTTTCGGCAGGCCGGTCGTGCCGGAGGTATAGATCAGCAGCGCAGGCGCATCGCCAGCCGCCAGGCCGGGTGGGGGCCGGGCGCCGTCCTCCGCGGCGGCGGCCAGGTCAATCCGTGGCCAACCGCCCTCTCCCTCGCCATGGCGCCAGAGGCGCAGTTCAGGAAAGCCCGGTGCGAGGGGGGCGAGATTGTCCTGCAACGCCGTTTCAACGATGACCGCACACGCACCGGCGGCGCGGACCGCATGGGTGAGGGCGCTATGGGTGAGGTTGGTGTTGATGAGGGCGACGGTGTACCCCGCCTGCGACAAACCGGCCCAGATGGCGACGTAATCGGCACAGTTGCGCATCAGCAGGGCGATGGTGGCGCCAGGGGCAAGGCCTTCTGTCCTCGCCCATCCGGCATAGCGGTTGGCGCGCTTGGCAAGCTCGCTGTAGCTCAGTGTCTCCTCGTCGTCGATCAAGGCCGGAGAGTCACCGTAACGATCAGCGAGATCGTTCAGCACGCCGCCGAATGTCAGCGACGTGTCACGCCCGATGGAGCTGACCGCCTCCATCGCCTGAAGCCAGAGGCGTGAGGTAGAAGGAGACGCGCCCATCGGTCAGAGGGCCGGATACGCAACCTTGGTCGAGAGCCGAGGCGCGGCGCAGATGAGCAGGTCACGGAAATCCTCCCACAACGGAAGCACCCGGTCGTCGGCCTGCAAATGCCGGCTGAGTGCGCCATGCCCCTGGTCCGGGTCGCTGTCGAAGCGGATATGCTCGGCCAGGAAATGCTGGAAGGCTTGAAGTGCCGGCGTATCCCATTCAGGCGCGGTGAGCATGGCGCGGAAGGTCGCTTCCAGGCCGCCATCCTCGTAGCTGCCGATGCTGCACGCCCGCACCTCGAAATCATAGCCGCGGGACTTCTGCAGATAGGCAAGGCCAGCTGCTTTCGCCGCTTCCATGGTCTCCGGCGGCAGGGACGAGAGCAGCAGCGTGCGGCGCATGAACTCGTCGTGATTCATCCGCTCTCCCGGCTCCGCAACGGACGGCCAGGGCGACAGGTTGGAGGTCTCGCATTCCTCGGACTTGAGGTGTTGAAGCTTCTCGTCATTCGGGAACATTGAAACGGCGATCAGCAGGTTTTCCCGGAATTGGATCGAGAAATAATAATAAGCGGTGGCTACCGCGTGCAGTTCCTGGGCGTCGAGCTCGGTCCATCGCAGATTGGCTATTTCCGCGATGGCGATCTTGTATTGCGGAACAAAAATATTTTCCATGTCACGCCTCCATTGTTAATACTGTTGCGGATGTCTTGGCTGTCCCGCGGGTTCCGGGCGGCTGATTTGCGCTCTGGAAACCGCGGTATGACGCTGTAGAAGTTCGACCAGCGCCTCGATATCGTCGCAGTCGGTCTGGCCATTGGTGACGCAGATCCGGATCACGTCGCGCCCTTCGAAGGCGGCGGCGGCGATCCAGGCTTCGCCCGAGGAGACGATGGCCTCGGCAATGTCGCGCACTGGCCGGTGCGGCATGGGTGGCACCACGCAGAGTACGCCAAGGGAGCCGGGATTGGCGACCGTCCATCCGAGTGCGACAAGCTGTGTGTGCAACAGATCGGTGAGTTTAAGGGTCCGCTCGACATGCTGCGCATACCCCCCCCAACCGGCGGTGGCGAGATTGAGGAAGAGGCGAAGGCCGAGAAACCGGCGCGACCAGAGTATCGATGTCGTGTAGGGGTCCGGAGAGCTTTGCGCCGAAGGCATGAACGAGGCGGATATGTCGAACGCCTCATTGAGGATCCAAGGCTGCGAGATGATGAACATGCCGCAGCCCATGGTGGTGGCGAACCATTTATGCGCGTCGATGGTTATGGAATCAGCGAACTCGATGCCCGCGAGCAGCGTGTGCAGCCGGTCGGAGGCGATGGCAGCGCCACCCCAGGCCGCGTCAACGTGAAACCAGGCCCCTGCACTTTCGGCGATGTCCGCGCAGGCGCCCAGCGGGTCGATCATACCGGCGACGGTCGTGCCCGCGGTCGCCACCACCATGACGGGGACTGCACCATTTGCGGTGTCGGCGCACACAGCCTCGGCCAACGCGGTCGCGCTCATCCGCCCCATCCCGTCCGTCTCGATGAGCCTTATGGCCAAGCGGCCAATCCCCGCCTGATGCGCGATCTTGAACCACGCCTGATGCGCCTCGCGAGAAATATAGACAGCCGGTGGGGTGCGGAAGGCACGCGCGCCCGTTTCACGGTAGGAGGGGCAGACTTTGATCAGCGCACAGGTCAGCGCGGTAAAATTCGCCTCCGAGCCGCTATTGGTGAAATGGCCTCCGCTGCCCGCTGGCAGGCCAGCGCGATGCGCTATCTGGCGGATGACATGCGCCTCGATCGCGACGGCGGCCGGAGAGGTCCTGGTGGCGGCAAGCTGCGGATTGAAGTTGGAGGTGATTTGGTCCGCGAGGATAGAGGGAAAGCCAGGAGCGGGGTTGAACAGGCCGAAATAACGTGGATGGGTTATCTGCACGACCCCGTCACGCATCTGCCGCACTACCCAGGGCAGCAGCTCCGCCAGGTCGATGGGTGAGGAGAAGGTGAAGCGGGACAGCTCGGCAGCGAAGCGCTTGCGGTCGGAGGTCGACGCCACCGGGCCCGTGCGCATGTTTTCAAAGACGGAAGTCAGTTCGGCGGTCAGCAGCGCCGTCAGCCTGGCACGCTCGGCCTGAGGCGGGAATAGCGCCTCAACCGGCATATCGGTGAGCTCTCCGGTCATTGTGGGGCTGCTCCTGGCGCGGGCGCTGCATCCACCGCCATTGTCCAATCCGAGCGGCGCAGCGCATGCTCGGCCACAATATCGAGCCAGTTGGTATAGAGCCGCACCGCCCCATCGGTCCAGGTGCGCCGGAAGCTGGCATGCACGGCGCGGGCACGCGCAGCTTCCATGACATCATGCCCCGCCTGTGCCTGCTTGCGCAGAACCGCGAATTCCTGCTCCGCAATGGTGTCTAGATAGGAAGTGGGCACGGCCGGACAGGCGGTGCTCTGGCCTGTCACGTAGCGGCGCAGGTCCCGTAGAAATTCCTGGAGCAAAGTCCCCGCCTGGTATTCAGGATGGCCCTGGAAATAGAAACTCGTGGCGTCATCCCTGCGCGTGAAAATATCCACGCCGGCCGCTTTGCCGCACGAAAGGACGGTATAGCCGCGTGCATCCAGCGCCTCAGCGGAAAGACCGTTGTAACGTGAGTGCGGGCAGCACCAGCGTGCCGGTAGACCATCTGTCAGCCTGTGGAGGGGGCTGGTGCGCTGGCAGTCGAAAACGCCGGAGAGTTTTGCGCCAAGGGGCTGCCGGGTGACGCCGTCGCGATGCAAAACCGCAGCATGCGCGGCAAGGCAGGACCAGATGGCGGGCACCGATTTCTGCTCATGCCAGTTATACAGGCGCGTGAAATCGTGCCAGATCCATTCGTCGCGCAGGTTGCCGGTGGTGACTTCCATGCCGGTGACGATGATGGCGTCGATGGCGCGGTCCGCGATTGCCTCGATAGGCAGATAATCACGCAGCCCGTCCTGAGATTTGCGCATCGTGAAACATTCCAGCTTCGTGAAACGTCCAGTCGCGCCAAGCAGCCACGCGAATTGCGCTTGGGTTGAAGCCATCGCCGCGACGGCCATGTTGTTGACGAGGCCGATAACGAGCGGCCGCCGAGCCGGATCCTGCCGGTTGGGCAATCTTGCCGCGGTCATGGCACGGACTCGATGGTGGAGAGCTGCGCTGCCCCTGTGGCCGGCACCGCCTCCGCCAGCGCTTGGTGAAGATCGGCAATGATATCGTCAATATGTTCAATGCCGATGCTCAGCCGGATGGTCTCCGGCCTCACCCCCGCGCTGATCTGTTCTTGCTCTGTCATCTGCCGGTGCGTTGTCGAGGCAGGATGGCAGGCGAGCGATTTGGAATCACCGAGATTGACGACACGGCGGATCAGCTTCAGCGCGTCGTAGAAGCGCTCGCCGGCCTCGTATCCGCCCAGCACGCCGAAGGTAAGAAGTGAGGGCACCCGTCCGCCTAGATAACGCTGTGCCAGTTGGTAATGGGGATTGTCCGTAAAACCGGCATAATTGACCCACGCAACCCGGTCGTCCGTTTGCAAAAATTTGGCAACACGGCGCGCATTTTCGACATGGCGGTCAACCCGCACGGCCACGGTCTCTATGCCTTGCAGGAGCAGAAAGGCGCTGAGTGGCGCAAGGGTTGCGCCGATTGTGCGCAGATAGATGCTGCGTAGGCGCCCCAAATAGGCATTGCGCCCATAATGCTCGTTATAGACGAGGCCATGATAGGCAGCGTCCGGCAGGTTGAACATGGGGAAGCGTTCGGTTTCATTTTCCCAGGCGAAACGGCCTGCATCCACAATGGCACCGCCCAGCGTCGTGCCATGGCCACCAAGGAACTTTGTGAGGGAATGCACGACGATGTCGGCGCCATATTCGATCGGCCGTAACAAGATCGGTGTAGCGACGGTATTGTCAACGATCAGCGGGATATGACTGAGATGGGCGATCTCAGCCAGTGCGCTGATATCGGCGATGTTGCCTGCGGGGTTGCCGACGCTTTCACAATAGATGGCGCGTGTATTGGCATCGATCTGTGCGGCAACGGCACTGGGAGTGCCGTTTTCGGCGAAGTGCGCCTTGATGCCAAGATTGGGCAGTATGTGCGCGAACAATGTATGCGTGGTGCCGTAGAGCTGCGGTACGGAGACAATATTGCGCCCGGGTTCGAGGAGGTTCATGACGGCGAAATACATCGCCGCCTGCCCGGAGCCGACGCACACAGCATCCAGACCACCTTCAAGCGCGGCCACGCGGCGTTCAAGAACGCTGGTGGTTGGGTTGCTGATGCGCCCGTATCTGTGGCCCTCGATTTCCAGATTGAACAATGCCGCGGCGTGCTCCGCGCTTTCAAATCCATAGGACACGGTCTGATAGATTGGTACGGCGAGCGCCCGTGTTACCGGATCCATCTCATAGCCGGCATGTACCGCCGCAGTTTCTGGCAACATGCGCGAAGTTCCTTGCGGTTGTGAGGACAAATTTCTGCGTGTCGCTCTCGTTATCTTGTGCATACAGGATATCGTTGACCTCTGCTATGAAGCAGAATGAACCGGTTTTGTTTCGTAAAACAACTTGAACAAAGGGAGCAATTACTCGTCACGCCTCACCCAAATAGGCGAGTTTATATTGATGCGTTTTGACCAATTCCAGAGCGGCGGCTTACGCCGTCGATCCCGCGTCAACCACCATGAGACTTCCGGTGATGCCCTGCGCCTGATCGCTGGCAAGGTAATCAACGGTGTTGGCAATATCCTCCACCGCCGTCAGGCGGCCAAGCGCGCTGCGATGGGCAACCTTACGGCGCGCTGCCTCGTCCATATCGAGTGTCATTTCTGTATCGACAAATCCTGGCAAAACAGCGTTGACCGTGATGCCGAGCGACCCGACCTCGCGCGCGAGCGAGCGCGTGAAACCAAGCATGGCCGCCTTGGTGGCGCTGTAGGCAGAGATGCCCTGATACCCGGTGATGGCAACGATGGAGGCGATGTTGATGACACGCCCGCTGCGCGCCACCAGCATCGATCGCAGAAGATGCTTTGTAAGAACCAAAGGCGAGACGATGTTCAGGCGGGTGAGACGTTCAATGTCTGCCTCTCGCATATTGCAAAGCAGGCCGCTTGTACCAAGCCCGGCATTATTGACTGTTCCGTAGATAGGTCCGAATTGCTTGCGCAGCGCCCGCGCGGTTTCAGGCAGGGCTTCGATCTCGGCAAGATCCTGGCCAAAGAAGCTGATCCGCCCCGTGCCCCTGGCCTCCGCCTCGGCGATCGCGGCCTCAAGCGCCGCGCCGGAACTCCGCGCGACGGCGATGACATGAAACCCGGAGTTGGAGAGCTTACGGGCAATGCCAAGGCCGATGCCGCGGCTGCCCCCGGTGACGACGATATTACGCATGGTGCCGCTCGATCTTTCCAGATGTCATCACAGGAATTTCCGTTACCTCGGTCAACCGCACCGGCACCTTGTGCGGGGCGAGCGTGGCCCGGCACGTGGCCATGATCTCGGCGCGGATGCTGGGGAAGTCGGAAGCCTGCCCGTCCGGGCGCGAGGCAAGGACGATATCCGCGGCGATCAATGTCCCGGTAATCGGGCTGGGGCGGCCCCAGACGCGGGACATCGCGACACCAGGATGCCGGTTGATCATGGCCTCGACCTCCTCAGGGTGAACTTTCAGGCCGCCAACATTGACCACGCCTTCGCGCCGGCCAACGAAAACATAGCGGTCCTCACGGCGTTCCACCACGTCGCCCGTGTCGACAAATCCGTTGGCATCGGCAAGCGTGCGCGAGGGCTGGCCGAGATAACGCAATGCCGTGGCGTTTGAGCGTACTCGCAGCGTGCCGTCTTTAATCCGCACAATGGGGCAGGGAGGTTCCGCGTCCAGCACAGTGGCGGGAAAACCGGCCCGCGCGTCATTGACGCTGAAGACGACACCAGCTTCCGTCGAGGCGAAGGCGTGCCCGATCCTGGCTTTGGGATAGACCGCGCCGAGACGGTCGAGAATATCCTGCCCCGCCATTTCGCCGGAGAGCCGTACATAGGCGGGCGCCATTCTGGCCGCGGCACCGCTCATCAGCGCGCGCCGCCAATGCGATGGTGTTCCGGATACATGCGTGGCCCCGGCATTACCGAGGCGCGCGAGGAACGCGGCAACAGGTTCGTCAGCCTCGGAGAGCACCATGGAGCCGCCGCCGGTCAGCGCCCGCAGCAGGATCGTCAGGCCGCCATAGCGGCGAATGTCATAGAACGTGCTCCACACTGCATTTTCCACCACAAGGCCATCGCGCGGTGGCGCGGTGAGGCTGGCAAGGTTGTGCAGCACGAGCTTAGGCGCACCGGATGTGCCGGAGGTGAACAGTACCCATTCCGTGTCAAAGCGCGGTGGCGCGGCCAAGCCGTGCCGGGGTGGCGTGGCGGTTTCCATGTCGATATCGGCATCGGTGACCGTGAGTTCGGCCTCGCCGCTCTGCATGAGATGCGGGATCTGCCCGTCCGGGA
This sequence comes from uncultured Pseudomonadota bacterium, assembly GCA_963827925.1. Taxonomy (GTDB): domain Bacteria; phylum Pseudomonadota; class Alphaproteobacteria; order Acetobacterales; family Acetobacteraceae; genus Acidocella. The sequence continues at coordinate 30,236 of CAWHDE010000009.1, forward strand.
CATCAGGCGGGCACAGCAGCAGGCGTCGCGCAACGCCGTCCAGGGCGAGTACCGCCAGCACGGCGGCAAGCTGCCCGCGCGTGCGTATAAGAACATTACGGCCTGAATATGCCGCCGCGCCGCCGCGCAGCCTGCTTGCCGCGTCCAGCGAGGAGAGAGGAAAGTGCCGCCTGGCGTCGGCGATGCAGCGCTCCGCCGGCGCGGCCCGCGCCTTCATCAGCTCCTCCAGCGTTTCCCGGCTAATGTACCGCATTTTCGTAGAGCCTGATGAAATCGCCCACGGTCACCGGCAGGCTCTGTTCATCCGCCGATGAAAGCGGGTCGACCCCGTATTCATCGTCGAGCTCCGCCACCAGAATGGCGATGCAGAGAGAGTTGAGCCCGCTGCCGAGCAGTGTCAGATCATCTTGCAGCGGGGCGAGAGGCTTTTTCTGCTGCTGGGCGATGGTCGTCATCATTTCCAAAATCGTGTCACGTATGGCCATTTCGATGCCCTCCTTCGGCATTCAGGGAACAGGTTTCCGCTTGGTGGCTCTGAAGAAAATGAATTATCTCGGCCGTAACGGCTTGGCGCATCCTGCCCACGGTGAGTTCGTGATCGAGGCCGGGAACGACGCAGAGGCCGATGGAGGCTGAAGCCGGCAGCAGGCTTCCTCCCACGCCGAAATGCCGCTCGAACTGCTTCAGCCCGGCATCGTTTTCGCCAAAGAGGAACAGGGACGCGGCATTGCGGGAAACCAGCGTGTTCACGCAGCTTTGCGCCACGCTATCCGGCCCTGGCCGCTCATGCCGTAGCGAGAACCATGGTAGATTGACGGCGATGAGTTCGCTAATGCGCGGGTCGGCGCAGGCGCTATGCACCGCGTGGTAGGCGCCGGAGCAGAGACCGTGAAGCGCGAAGCGATGGAAGCCAAGAGCTTGCAGCGCGTCCAGAGCGTCGCAGACATCGCCAGTGCGGTTCTCGGTGAAAACATCGGTCTGGAGATCAGCGCCGCCGCTATAATGGATGCTGTCGCCGAGCCCCGCGAAGTCAAACCGCAGTGACGAAATCCCGACCTGCGCAAGCGCGCGCGCACATTCCACGCCAAATCGGGCGAAGCCGTGGCGCGGATTGCCGCCGGCATTGCAGATGAGCACGGCAAAGCCGGGAAAGCGGTTCAGCGTTGGACGGCATAATGTGCCCCTGAGATGCCAGGCGGTGCCGAAGCGGAGCAACGTTTCCATGCAGCCGGGTAGAATGAGTGCTTCAGGTTCGGGCGGGGCTGGTACAGCGCGGAGAGCTAATGCATTTGGCGGTATTTCGCGGCGCAGCCAATCAAGCAGCGGCGCGGCCTCAAGTTCCGGCTCCCCGCCATGATGGCTGGGCCGCAGCATGGCATCCAGGCCGCCGAGATTATTGGCCGTGAAACTGCTGTTGCGCTCTTTCCAGGATGCCAGGCGGGCGGCGATCTTTTCCTCCGGCGCGCGGGAAAAGATCACGACGGGAACCTCTGGAGGCAAAGCAAGACGCGCCAGCTCGGCGGCGCGCATCTGCTCCAGACATTCAGGCGTGAAAACCAGCTCACCAACCTCGATACCGCCGCCGGGCTGCTGTGTGCCGCGCAGCCGGGCCTCGGTAACAAGCTGCGACACATAGGAGCGGCCGGTCAGGCAGGGTTCGATGAGCACGAGCCCGGCAACATCGCCGCGCTGTGCCGCCGCCATGGAAGCGAGCGTGCCGCCGATGCGCAGGCCGATGAGGAGCAGGCGCTCGGCGCCCGTCTGGGTGCGCACCCAGTCCGCCGCCAAGGCGATGCTTTCCCGCCACGCCTCCCAGAGATTTGAGTGGCTGGGTTCCGCGGAATCGCCGGTGCCCGGATAATCGAAACGCAGCGTAGGGTAACCGGCTCCGGCCAGGCGGTCCGCCAGCAACCGGAAGGGCCGGTAGCCATTGCTGAAATCCTCGCTGGCACCGGGGCAGAGCAGGGCGGCGGTGCTGCTGGGCCAGCCGGATGGCGCGGGATGAAACCAGCCGAAGCACCCGCCGAACACGACCGGCACCATGCCCTCCGCCAGGTCTGGTGGATCAAAATCATTCATCGGGGGAGTCCGTCCCGGTTGGCGCCTGCACCCTTGCCTCTACCCAAGCCGTCATCACTGCCTGGTTATGGGGCTTGGATGCTTCCTCATTATCGCGCAGGAGCGTCGCCAGAACGCTTTGCAGCTTCCGGCTATAGGCGAGGGTGCCGGACAGGTTGAAATGCCAGGCATCACCATAAAACTGATCCGGCCAGCACGGGATTGTCGAATCAGCCAGTTCCACATTCGGATTGGCTTGCGCGATTTTGGTCAGGTAGGCCGAAAACCGAGGCTGAACCACAGGCGGCATCTGTTCGCAGGTCGAGGCGTTGATCGGCATGGTCAGGATCACCACCGGCACATGGTGCGCGGCAAGCAGGGCGAGCGTGCGGCTCAGGTACAAATTCACCAGCGGAGACACATGCCAGTCGGCCATCTGGGCTTCATCGGAAACAGCGTCGGATCCATCGGCGGTGCCGAAGGGAGACCGGCCGGAAGACGCTATGACCTCGTGCAAGGCGCGCTCATTGTAGCGCCACCGTGCCGCTACGTAGCCGCCGGTCAGAACGCCAAAATAGAGGGGCGGAAAGCGCACCGCATAAAGCGTCGGCAGAAACGCAAGCGGCACCGCGCTGGGGCGTTCCGCATGCTCAAGCTCATCATCGCCCAGCGCACGGGCATTGGCCTCGACGGCGTGGATATCGGCGGTGCTCAGCAGACCAGAGCTGGCGAATAAAGACCAGAAAAACTTATCCTCTGGATACATCGAGGCCGAATGCGCAATAACAACAAGGCGCGGCGGTTCCGGGCAGCGCAACACGCGCTGGACGAGAAAATAGGTCTCGACCGGGCTGGCGCCGGGGAACGCCAGATTCTCCACCGGCATATTCATGGCGGTTGGCAGCACGCCAGCCACCGCGCGGCTGTCCCCAAATATGACAACCTGATTGGGCCGGCACTGCGCGATCAGTTGGTTCTTGGCGAGGGCAACCGGATAATCCCGGCCTTGATAGGCCATCGGGAAGGCGACGATATAGATCCACACCGCGCCCCAGGTAACGAGGAACGCCAGACCCGCCACGAGGATGAAACCCGCGAACGACAGCTCCCGTACGGCGCCATCCTCATTATTCACGCGCATCGGCCGCATCCGGTTCTCCATCACGTCCCACCCCGTTTGGCGCCTGCACCCGTGCCTCCACCAAAGCCGCCATCACCGCCTGGTCACGGGGCTTGGATGCTTCCTCATCGTTGTGCAGGAGCGTCGCCAGAACGCTTTGCAGCTTTCGGCTATAGGCAAGGGTTCCAGACAGGTTGAAATGCATATCGTCGCCGTAAAACTGGTCTGGCCAGCAGGGGATTGTCGCATCGGCCAACTCCACGTTCGGGTTGGTCTGGGCAATTTCGGTCAGATAGGCCGAAAACCTCTGCTGAAGTGCCGGCGGCAGATGTTTACAGGTTGCATCATTGATCGGCAGGGTCATGATCAGCACCGGCACATGGCGCGCGGCAAGCAGGGCGAGCGTACGGTTCAGGTACAAATTGATCAGCGGCGAGACGTGCCAGTCAGCCATCGTCGCCTCATCGGAAATACCGTCGGATCGATCGGCTGTACCGAATGAAGAGCGACCGGAAGACGCCATGGCCTCATGCAAGGCGCGCACGTTGTATCGCCATCGCGCCACCACGTAGCCGCCCATCAGGCTACCAAAATAGAGCGGCGGAAAGTGCATCGGGTAAAGCTCGGGCAAGAGGGCAAAAGGCACAGACTTGGAACGTTCGGCATGCTCTAGCTCGTCATCACCAAGTGCGCGGGCATTGGCTTCGACACTGCGTATCTCGGCGGTGTTCAGCAGACCCGAGCTGACGATCAAGGACCAGAAAAACTTGTCCTCTGGATACATGGAGGCCGAATGCGCGATAACGACGAGGCGTGGTGTCTCAGGGCAGCGTAGAAGGCGCGAGACAAGAAAATAGGTCTCGATCGGCGTGGCGGCGGGAAAAGCAAGATTCTCCACCGGTACATGCATGGCGGTGGGCAGGACGCCGGCCACCACCTTGCTGTCTCCGAACACCGCCACCTCGTTTGGACGGCATTGCGCGATGAGCCGTTCCTTGGCAATTGCAAGCGGATAATCACGGTCCTCATAGGCCATTGGGAAGGCGGCGATATAGATCCAAACCGCACCCCAGGTGACGAGGAACACCACACCCGCCACGAGGATGAAACCCGCGAACGACAGTTCCCGCAGGGGGGCATTTTTTCTGTTCGCACGCATCATCCGCATCAGGGTCTCCATCACATTTCGTCTTGCGGCGTCGATTTCATTTCACCTGGTTAAAACTCGAAGTAGACAAAATCGGTCGTTCCGGCGATGGCCATAACTGCAAACGCGCCAGCAACGCCGATTGCCGCGGCCCAGGCGGCCGTGGGCCGCCATGTCAGACTCTTCAAACGGCTTGGCGTCACGCGTCCGAGGACGGGTTCGTAACGGTACAGAATTTGCTGGCTATTGGGCATGACCAGGACAATGAGCCAGAGGATGGCGACCTGGCCGGTATGCACGGCCGCTTCGATGGATTTTAACCCGGCTGTCGCCGCCGCGGCGCCGTGCTGCGCGAAGATCATGCTGAGCGACCCAGCCCCACCAAGAAGACCCGTCGGTAAGGTAATGTTGCCCATACCGTGCGCGCCCGCCATGGCGCCGATCGTCGTAAGCGCCACCGCCATTGTCGGCGCACGGAAAAACACCAGAGCCACCAATATCGCTGCAAGTGTCAGGCACCAATTGCCGAGACGTTCGAGCTTTCCAGGCTTGGCTTTCAAGGCTGGCCGTACAATCCGCCAGGCGTGATTCACCATGAGATAAACGCCGTGCAGAAGGCCGAAGATAAGGAACTTCAATCCCGCGCCATGCCAGATTCCGGCGAGTCCCATGGTGATGAGAAGCGGAAAGGCAATCATCGTCAAAAACGCCGCGGGCCTGGCTTGCGCCTTGCGATCAATTGGCAAGCCACGGGCCGCCCGCCGCCGGGCGATTGCCAGTGCCATCGGGTTGAACAAATAGAGGGTCAGAAGGCGGGTCAGCGTCATATGCCAGCGCTGCCAGAAATCGATGATGCAAGACGCTTTGTAAGGCGAGTTGAAATTGACCGGAAAACGCACGTTGAACATGCGAGCGATACCGATCGCCATATCCGTATAGCCCGAGAAGTCGAAATAGAGCTGAACCGCGTAGGTCAGCATCAGCAGCCACGCGCCGGGCAGGGTGAGATGACCAGGTGCCGCGAACCCAGCGGCAACCTGGCCCGCGATAGGGTCCGCGAGCAGGCATTTCTTGGCCAGGCCGATGGTGAAGATGACAGACCCGACGGTGAGGTTTTCAATCGAGAAGTGATAGGTCCGCGCTTGCGCGAATTGCGGCATGACCTCGCGGTTATGCAGGATCGGCCCGGCGATGAGGTGCGGAAAGAAGGTAACGAAGAGGATATAGTTAAGCAGGCTGCGGTCTTGGACAACACCTTGCTGAACGTCGATCAGATAGCCGATCTGCGTGAAGGTAAAGAAGGAGATGCCGAGCGGCAGCAGAATGGAAGGCGCGTGCAGACCTGTCAGGCCTAAACCAGCGGCGAAACCGATAAGGGCGACCAGGTATTTGTAATAAATGAGAACACCGAGGTCTACAGCGATGCCGAAAACAAGCCATGCCCTCTGGCGCAAGGGGCGTTCTCGGCTGGCATGCAGAAGCACACCGACGCCAAAATTGAAGGCAACGGAGGCAAGCAAAAGCAGAACGAACCGGGGGTTCCAGATGCCGTAGAAAGCGAGTGAGGTAAGCGCCAGCCAAGTCGCGCCATAGCCTCGGCCAAACCGGCCGACACTATAGAAGCCGGCAAGCGACAACGGAAGAAATACAAAAACAAAACTGTATGAATTGAATAGCATGGCGCAATTTGCCTGCGTCAGGGCGTGGAAAGGGAAAGGCTGGATTTCACCAACGCGGCCAGATCCTTGACGTTCTTCAGCCTCTCCATCTCCGCCATCTTTATCTTGATCTTAAAACGCTTCTCGATCTCGATGGCGAGCGTGATGTTCGACATGGAATCCCACGCCTCAATGTCGTCCGCCGTCATTTTCGGCGTCAGAATCCCTCCGTCGTAATCGAAGACATAACGGAAGATGTCTGTCAGGCGTTCTAGGATTTCTTCGTCGGTCATGGTGAAAATCCCCCGGGGGCCATTACGTATGTTGCCGACAGTCGCCTTGTCGCCAGTATCGGCCGCATAGATTAAAGCGGCACATATAATGCCATAGCGCGCTACCCCCTGCCGGGAGAACCTCGCAATTCGGATGAGCGGATCAAATTTGGTACGGCGTTGTTCCCTTGTGATGATGTACAAAAGGGCAATTGCGCAGGCGGTGCTTGGTTTGCCATGACTCTCGTCTAGGTTCGTCGTCAAGGATTGTGACAGATGGCTGAGCAGCGGGTCGCGATCATTCACGAATGGCTGGTAACGTTCGGAGGCTCTGAGAAGGTTGTGGCCGAGCTGCTGGCCCTGTTCCCCGCTGCCGATCTGTTCGCGGTTGTTGACTTCCTTTCCGGCGAAGACAGATTGAAATTGCAGGGCAAACGGGCTCAAACGAGCTTCATCCAGCACCTGCCTTTTGCCGCCAGGCGCTACAGGTCCTATCTGCCGTTCATGCCGCTGGCCATCGAGCAGTTTGACCTTTCAGGCTATGACTTGGTCATTTCCAGCAGCCATGCCGTCGCCAAGGGGGTGCTAACCGGGCCCGCGCAAGTCCATGTCTGCTATTGCCATTCGCCGATGCGCTATGCCTGGGATTTGCAGCACCAATATCTGCGCGAAACCCGTCTCACCAAAGGCCTCCTGGCGCGGCTCATGCTGCATTATATTCGCCTCTGGGATACGCGCACCGCCGCGGGGGTTGATCTGTTCATTGCCAACTCCGCTTATATCGCGAAGCGGATCCGCAAGACCTACCGGCGCGACGCGGTCATCGTGCATCCGCCGGTAGATGTGGAGGCATTTCCACTGTGGCTGGAGAAGGAGGATTTCTACCTCACCGCCTCACGCATGGTTCCCTATAAGCGGATCGATATTATCATAGAGGCGTTCGCGCAAATGCCCGAGCGGCGCCTGATCGTAATCGGCGATGGCCCCGACATGGCAAAGCTTCGTGCAATGGGAACTAAGAACATCACATTTCTGGGGTATCAAGAAGATTCCGTGCTGCGGGACCATCTGCAACGCGCGCGCGGTTTCGTGTTTGCCGCGGAAGAGGATTTTGGGATTCTGCCCGTCGAGGCGCAGGCCTGCGGTACGCCGGTGATCGCCTACGGCGCGGGCGGGTCTCTGGAGACGGTGCTTCCGGCAGGCAACCCGCTGGGCATGCCGGGCACGGGCGTGTTCTTTGCCGAGCAGACATCGGCAGCGGTTTGCGCGGCCATCATCCGGTTCGAAGTCACTGCGGTTCGATCCACGAAATTGCCGTATCTGGGCAGAGCGGTTCAGCCGCGCCGCCTTTGCAGAGGCGATGCGTGACCAGCTGGACGAGTTGGCCCTGGGGGGCGGGAGCGTCGTTCGATCCGTCGAGGAGCGTTTGCGATATGCTTATTCCGGCACGAGCTAACCGATGATATTCCTGGAAAATTTAGAAAAGATCGTGAAGCATGAGTGGAGCTGATGTGCGTGTTTCTGTCGTTGTGGCATCGGTGGGGCGAGCTGAAGAAATCGGTCAGCTGCTGCATGCGCTTGCGCGGCAGACCAAGGCACCTGAGGCCATCGTTCTGTCGGTGGCGGAGGCAGGGGACCTGCCGGCGGATCTGCCTTACGGTGTAACAGTCGTTACGGGATCGCCCGGCTTGCCCGCGCAGCGCAATCGCGGGCTTGATCACATACAGGCGGAATGCGACGTTGTTGTGTTTTACGATGACGATTTTCTTCCGGCTCAGGACTCCGTGCAGAAGATTTCAGGATTTTTTTGGTCTCACCCGTATATAGCAGGGGCAACGGGGCATGTTCTGGCTGATGGCATCAACGGTCATGGCCTGTCTTATCCAGAGGCTCTTGATATCCTTACCGTTTACGAGACGAATCCAAAACCGCGTTTGGTGAATGAGGATTTTCTCTGCGCCTATGGCTGCAACATGGCCTTCCGCTGTACGGCGATTGGAACAAAGAGATTTGATGAAAACCTGCCACGCTACGCCTGGCAGGAGGATATGGATTTCGCGGGTCAGTTCTTAAGCGTTGGCAAGGTCCTCAGGACGAATGCCTTCGCCGGTGTGCATCGCGGTGTGAAAAAGGGGCGCGGCCAAGGCGTTGATTTAGGGTTTTCGCAGATCATCAATCCCGTTTATCTTGTCCGCAAGGGCACCATGACCCCACAGAAGGCGTTGACGCTCATGTCACGCAATCTCATCGCCAATCACGTGAAGGTTTTCCGGCCCGAACCTTATGTCGATCGCTGGGGGCGGCTGAGGGGGAATTGGGCGGGGCTCCTTCATCTTCTTGGCGGCCAGGCTGACCCCATGGCGCTTCCTTCGTCACGCGCGCGCGGCCGCATACCGTTGAGCCAGCGCGTGCCAGGGCAACGCTAGAGGTATTTCATGGTCAACATCCAATGAAACGGTGCCCGAGATGAACATTTTCAACATTCCGTCCGGCATGGCGCGGTTTGTGTTCTGTGCGGGGGCCGCTCTGGCGTTTGCCGCAACACCCATATTTGCCGCGGCACAAAGCGAGCCCCCCGCTGCCGTGCTGGATCTTTCAGGCTATCACGTCACCTTCTCCGATGATTTTTCCAAACTCAGCCTGAACGCGCATGGTCCTGGTGCGCGCTGGACCACGCATACGCCCTGGCATGGAGATTTCGGCGATGCCGCCTTTTCCGATCCAAACCCGGCGGTGTTCAAGTCAACGCCTGACGGTTTGGAGATTATCGCCAGCAAGGGGGTAAACGGAAAATGGCGCTCTGGGCTTATCAGCTCAGCCTGGGCGGATAACAACCCGAATGCCGGCTTTACGCAGACATACGGCTATTTCGAAATGACAGCCAAGCTGCCGGATGGCATGGGGACTTGGCCTGCCTTCTGGCTAATCGGCTCGGATAAGCGCAGGTCCGCGTCGGAGATCGATGTCATCGAATATTACGGCGGCTTCCCGAAATATTTTCATGCAACCGAACACGTCTGGGTGAATGGAAAAAATCAATTCCTGCGTGCCATCAAACCGGAAGTACCGGCGGGGCAGCTCTCTTCCGCCTTCAATCAGTTCGGTGTGCTGATCACCCCGCAAACTACCAGCTTCTATCTAAACCGGCATGAATTCTGGTCCACCCCGACACCGCCGGAGTACCGCCAGCCAATGTATGTATTGGCTGATCTCGCGCTGGGCAGCGGCTGGCCCATCTCCGGGCTCAAATCACCCGTCATCATGCAGATCAAGGACATCACGGTCTGGCAGCGTGACAAACCCTGGGACTGAGGCGCAACACAGGCTAGTCTCCGCGCGTACCGCCGCCTACGGCGGAACCTGTGTATTGGATACGACCATGAAAGATACGGTCCGCCTCGATGCCGGTGCGCTGGAGGATATTCCCCGTCCCGGCGCGCGGTGCGTGAAAACAGCACAAGGCGCCATTGGCATCTTCCGGACATCGGACGACGAACTCTTTGCCTTGCGGGACGAATGTCCGCACGCTCAGGGTGAGCTCAGCCAGGGCGTTGTGCAGGGTACATCCGTCATTTGCCCTCTCCATGGCTGGATTATCTCGCTGCAGACCGGCGAAGCCGAACCGCCGGATGAAGGGGCCACCGCCACCTATGAGGTATGGGTGGAAGATGGCCGCGTGATTCTGGCACTACCGCCCGCCTAGCTGGTCTCCCGGACATGCAGGGTGAACCCAAGATCTAGCCGGGTGCTGGCTGGCACTCGGCCGGACATGAGATCCAGCAGCATAGCGGCGGATTCACGCCCAACCTGATAACGCGGGGTGGCCACGGTGCTGAGTGTGGGCATGGTCCAGGCCGAGGCGGGCAGATCGTTGAACCCCGCGATGGCCAGCCGCTCCGGCACCGGGATGCCGCGCCGCTGGCAGTGGAACAGCGCGCCCTGTGCCAGATCGTCATTGCAGAAGAACAGCGCCTCCGTGTCGGGATGCTCCTCCAGCATCCGGTCGAGCAAGTCGGCGCCGAGCGGGATGGAGGAGCGGTCCGGCACAAGCAGCTCCCGCGGCGCCCCAAGCCCGGCCGCCTCCAGCGCCTTCCGGAATCCCGCCCCTCGCGCGAGCGTGCGCGGGTCGAGCTGCACGGCCACAAAGCCCATTCGCCGATAGCCACGCTCGATGAAATGCCGCGCAATCGCCGCCCCGCCCTCTTCCTGTGAGAAGCCGACCGAATAACTGCCCGCCCGGTTATTCAATTCCATCATATGTACGGCGGGCAAGGCGGGGGTTTCCAGCAGCCTCAGCGTCTCCGGCAGATGGTCGGTGCCGGTCAGCAACACCCCATCCGGCCGGAAGGCCAGCAGCCCGCGCAACAAGCGCAGCTCCTCGGCGGGTGAATAGCCCGTCGTGGCGGTGATCATCTGATAGCCGTGGGGGGAGAGCACCTCGTCAATCCCCGCCAGCATCTCGACAAACACCGTATTGGTGATCGAGGGGATCACCACCGCGACATTCATGGAGCGCGATGAGGCCAGAGCGCTCGCGGCCCGGTCGGGCACATAGCCCAGCCGCGCGGCGGCGTCCTCGATCCGTGCCCGCAGCGCGGGGCTGACCGAGCCAGCGCCGCGAAAGGCGCGCGAAACGCTGATCATACTGGTTCCGGCCTCCACCGCCACGTCTTGCATTGTCACGCGCCCGGTGGCGGTTGCGCGCGGTTTTCGGTCGGCCATTCCTGTCGTTTCCTCAGTTTCTGCTTTACAGCCCGTAATGTTAGCGCTAACAGCCCGTCCCAAACAAGCGTATTTGGAGGAAGCATGGCCAGTCTGTCCACGCGTATCCCCCGGCGCCGCTGGATGATCGGCGGGCTGCTCGGTGCGGGCGTACTCATAAATTATATCGACCGGATTAATCTCTCGGTCGCGGCACCGCAGCTCAAGGCTGAGTTCCACCTTACCACCGCCGATATGGGGCTGCTGTTCAGCGCCTTCTTCTGGTCCTACGCGCTGCTGCAAATCCCCGCCGGACTGATTCTCGACCGTTTCGGCGTCACCCGTATCGGCCGCTGGGGCGCGTTCCTCTGGGCGCTGGCCTCAGGTGCCGTGGCGCTCACCAGCGGTTTTGGCGGCATTTTCGTGGCCCGCATGCTGCTCGGCGTTGCCGAGGCGCCGGGCTTTCCCGCCAACTCCAAGGCCACAGGCTATTGGTTCCCGCGCAAGGAGCGTTCGGTCGCCACCTCGCTGTTCGACGCAGCGGCGAAATTCTCCAACGTCATCGGCGTGCCGCTGGTCGCCTTCGTCACCGTCGGTTTCGGCTGGCGCTGGGGCTTCGGCATCACGGCGATCCTAAGCCTTGCCTATTTCCTGGCCTTCTACTGGCTCTACCGCGACCCCTCCGCGGACAAGAAGCTCGCACCGGAGGAGCATGCCTATATCATCCAGGGCGGCGCCACGCCGGAGGGCGAGTTTGCCGCCGGCGCGGGCTCGATGCTGGCCTACCTGCTCAAGCAGCGTAAGGTCTGGGGCCTGAGCCTCGGCTTCGCGGCCTATGGCTACAGCTTCTATCTCTTCCTCACCTGGCTGCCCGGCTATCTGGTGCAGACCATGCATATGAGCATCATCAAATCCGCCGGCTTTGCCGCCATCCCCTGGGCCTGCGCCACGGTGTCGGACATTCTGTTCGGCGGCCTGCTGGTGGACCGTCTGGTCTCCGCCGGGTGGGATGAGACCAAGGTGCGCAAAGCGGTGCTGGTGATCGGCATGCTGTTCGGCCTGGCCGTGTTCGGCGCCACCCGGACCACCGACCCGCATTGGGCGATCTTCTGGATCTCCATTGCGCTTCCGGTCTGGCGGCTCGGCCCCCATCGGCTGGTCAATCCCCTCGCTGATCGCACCCAAAGGCGGCACCGGCACGATCGGCGGCATCATGAACTTCTCAACAACATGATGGGCGTCATCGCGCCGATCGCCACCGGCTTCATCGTCGGCGCCACCGATAATTTCGAGACCGCGTTCCTGGTCGCGGGCATCGTGCTGCTGGTTGGTATCTTCTTCTATGTCGTCGTGCTGGGGCGGATCGAGCCGATCCCGTCTCCGGAATGAGCGACATCCGCTTCATCTTCGTCATGGGTGTCTCCGGCTGTGGAAATCCACGGTCGCGGCACTCCTGGCGGGGCGGCTGGGCTGGGAGTTTCGGAAGGCGATGCGTTGCACCCGGCCAGCAATGTCAGAGATGCGACAAGGCATTGCGCTAAACGACACGGACCGCGAGCCCTGGTTGCATGAAATCGCGCGCACGATCAGCGATTGGCGCGCGGCGGGCAGGCTGGCATCGTCGCCTGTTCGTCCCTGCGCCGGCGTTACCGCGAGATCATCGCGGCGGGTGCCGTGGATGTTCGTTTTGTCTATCTGCGTGGCGGGGCCTCCTTGATCGAGCAGCGCCTTGCCGCGCGGCAAGGCCATTACATGCCTGCCAGCTTGCTTGACAGCCAGTTCGCAACGCTTGAAGAACCTGCCCCGGACGAACCGGCGATTACTTTGGAGACCGGCGCACCGGCGGGCGAACTCGTCAATGAGGTGCTCAGCGCATTGCATCTGGCGGCCTGACACAAGGATTGATTGGAGTCCCTGAGATGGTTCACCCTGTTATAGCCGAGGTTACGTCGAGGATTATTGAGCGCAGCCGTTTGCGCCGCGATGTTTATTTGCAACGCGTTTCGGCGGCTCGCGA